>NZ_FNDQ01000003.1 GCF_900099675.1 Myroides phaeus | reverse complement strand
TAAAGTATAATCTCGTTGACTACGCTTTTCCCTTGTGTTTTCTGTCTCTTTCATAAATAAGTCTATTTTGTGTAAACCTATTTTAGGACGGGACAAGGGTATAAAAAAAGGCAAGAAATAAATTCTTGCCTTGAAGTATATTTGCTTAAGTAAATAAATTATGCAATCGATTTACTTGATATTTTGTTTACAATTACGGCGATTGCACCATCTCCCATTACGTTACAAGCAGTACCAAAACTGTCCATTGCAATATAAAGGGCAATCATTAAACTTTGTTGTTCAGTATCAAAACCTAAGATAGAATGTAATACACCTAAAGAAGCCATAATAGCCCCGCCAGGCACACCAGGAGCAGCTACCATTGCAATTCCCAACATAAATATAAATCCTACGATTTGAAGAGGGTCTATTGTAGTACCTTGTACTAGCATTAAAGCAATAGCACAAGCTACTATTTTAAGTGTACTCCCCCCAAGGTGAATAGTAGCACACAAAGGGATTGTAAAACCAGCAATAGTTGGATTTACGTCATTTTTTAAAGTTTGTTTTAAAGTAATTGGAATTGCCGCAGCAGAAGACTGTGTACCTAAAGCTGTAAAGTAAGCAGGTAACATATTTCTCATTAAAGTAAGCGGATTTTTTTTACTAACTACTCCAGCAATCGTGTATTGGAATAGCAAAACAAAAATATGTAGAACGAAAATTACTCCGATGATCTTAACAAAAGTGTCAAGAACAGCAAATACTTGTCCGTTATAAGTCATGTTTAAGAATATACCAAAAATAAAGAGCGGTAAGAAAGGAATAATAGCTTTATTGATTAAAGACATTACTATTTTCTGAAACTCGTTAAAAACCCCTTCTAAATACGGGAAATCGTTTTTTGATATAGTTATTCCTAATAAGAAAGAAAGTATAAGAGCACTCATCACATCAAATAGTGGAGGCATACCAATTTCAAAGAATGGAACTAAGTTTCTTGTATTCTCACTGATGTTTTCAAAAGATTCAGTAGAAAGGATACTTGGAAAAATAGAGTAACTTACTCCATAAGAAATGAATCCTGCAAAAAGAGTGGATCCATAAGCAATTGCAGTTGTTATAAGCAGTAGTTTACCTGCGTTTTTTCCAATATTTCCAATAGCAGGAACAATAAGACCGATAATAATTAAAGGAATGGAGAAACTAAGGAAACTTCCGAATACACTATTAAACGTGCTGAATATTCTACCTATTTGTTCAGGGAGAACGTTACCTAATATGCTACCTAAGAAAATAGCAATGATTATCTGCAAAAGCAGATGTTTTTTTAAGAATTTCATATTTTAAATCAATTGCGTAGAAGTAAATGTACGCAAAAAAACAAAAAGCCTCAGAATTTCTGAGGCTTTTTTAAATTATAATAAAAGATTATCCTAAAGATGCTCTTTTGAATCCAGTGATTGAAACACCGAAAGCGTTAACGTAGTCTCCTACTTTTTTAGCCTCATCTTTAATAAAGTTTTGGTCTAATAAAGCTTTCTCTTGGTCTAAAGTTGTGTTATCGCTGATAAAACGTTGAATTTTTCCAGGAATAATTCTATCCCAGATAGCTTCTGGTTTACCTTCAGCTTTTAATTCAGCTTTAGCATCTTCTTCCGCTTGTTTTAATACTTCAGGAGTAATTTGAGCGTAAGAAATATATTGAGGTACATTTTTAAGAGTTTTTCCTAAACGTACTAATTCTTCATTTTCTTTTACGATAACAGCAATACGAGCTTCAGTTTCTTTAGCGATGAATTCTGCATCAAAATCTTTGTAAGATAAAGTTTCAGCTCCCATAGAAGCAACTTGCATAGAGATATCTTTACCAATTTCTTCAGCTTTAGCAACAGCTTCAGATAAAGCAACGATAGCAGCAATTTTGTTTCCGTGTACATAAGAACCGATGAAAGCACCATCTAATACTTCGAAAGAACCGATTTCGATTTTTTCACCGATAACTCCAGTTTGCTCGATACATTTTTCAGCAACAGTCATTGAAGCATCGTATGGAGAAGCTAAGAATTCTTCTTTAGTATTGAAGTTGATTGCTTTTTCAGCTAATTCTTTAGCTAAAGCTTGGAAAGCTTCGTTTTTACCTACGAAGTCAGTTTCACAGTTTAATGTAATAACAACACCTCTAGTTTTGTCAGCATTAACTAAAGCTACAGCAGCACCTTCGCTTGACTCACGGTCAGAACGGTTAGCAGCAACTTTTTGTCCTTTTTTACGTAAAACTTCGATTGCTTTATCGAAATCTCCTTCAGCTTCAACTAAAGCTTTTTTACAGTCCATCATTCCGGCACCTGTTTGTTGTCTTAGTTTATTTACTTCTGCAGCAGTAATATTCGCCATTTTAGTCGTATTTAAAGTTAATAATTAAAAAAAGTCGTTAGTGACAGTTGAATACAAAGGTAAACATCTATCAGCATAACGACTTTATGATATTGTTAAAAAATTATGCTTTAGCAGGAGCTTCTACTTTAGCAGCAGCTTCTTCTTTTTCAGATTTTCTTTCTGCATTACCTTCAATAATAGCAGAAGTAACTAAAGATAAAATTTTATCGATTGATTTAGAAGCATCATCGTTTGCTGGTATAACGAAATCAACTTGACGTGGGTCAGAGTTAGTATCTACCATAGCGAAGATCGGAATGTTTAATTTTTGAGCTTCTTTTATCGCAATGTGTTCAGCTTTAATATCTACTACAAATAGAGCTGCTGGTAGACGAGTCATGTCAGCAATAGAACCTAAGTTCTTCTCTAATTTAGCACGAAGACGTTCTACTTGTAAACGCTCTTTTTTAGAAAGAGTCATAAATGTACCGTCTTTTTTCATTCTATCGATTGAAGCCATTTTTTTAACAGCTTTACGAATAGTAACGAAGTTTGTTAACATACCACCAGGCCATCTTTCAGTGATGTAAGGCATGTTAGCCGCAGCTGCTTTTTCAGCTACGATGTCTTTTGCTTGCTTTTTAGTAGCAACGAAAAGAACTTTTCTTCCTGATGCAGCGATTTTTTTTAAAGCTTCATTAGCTTCTTCAATTTTAGCTGCAGTTTTATATAGATTGATAATGTGAATACCATTACGCTCCATATAGATATAAGGAGCCATGTTTGGATCCCATTTTCTAGTCATGTGTCCGAAATGAACACCTGCTTCTAGTAAATCTTTAACTTCTACTTTGTTTGCCATTTTCTAATAGTTTACGTTCTGTTACTTTAGCAATGAATAAGTAGCGATTTCTCGGTCTTAATCATTTAGATGCTAAACTACCTCTTACAGCAATTGTAAGTGGGGCAACAAAAACCTAGATTTTTTAATAATAAATAAATATTAACGTTTAGAGAATTGGAATCTCTTGCGAGCTTTCTTCTGACCGAATTTCTTACGCTCAACCATACGAGGGTCACGTGTAAGTAAACCTTCTGGTTTCAATACAGCTCTGTTTTCAACATCAACTTCACACATAGCTCTTGCAATTGCCATACGCACTGCTTCAGCTTGTCCAGTTGTTCCTCCACCGTATACATTTACTTTAATATCAAAGTTCTCAGCATTTTCAGTTAATGAAAGTGGTTGTAAAACTTTGTACTGTAATGTACCAGTTGGGAAATAAGTTTTAAAATCTTTTTTGTTTACTGTAATGTTTCCTGTTCCTTCTGAAACATAAACACGAGCAACAGCGGTTTTTCTTCTACCGATTTTGTGAATAACTCCCATTACTTAATTTCGTTTAAATTAACGGCTTTAGGTTGTTGAGCCTCATGCTTGTGCTCTACACCTACATTAACATTTAAATTACGGAATAATTGTGCTCCTAATTTGTTTTTAGGCAACATTCCTTTTACTGCTTTCTCAATTAATAATGCAGGATTTTTTTGTTGCATTACTTTAGCAGTTAATGATCTTTGACCTCCTGGGTAACCAGTGTGACGGATGTAAGTTTTGTCATCCAATTTGTTACCTGTAAGGTTGATTTTCTCTGCATTGATAACGATTACGTTGTCTCCACAGTCTACGTGCGGTGTATAACTTGGTTTGTGTTTACCTCTTAAAAGTACTGCAACTTTTGAAGCAAGACGTCCCAAATTTTGACCTTCAGCGTCTACAATTAACCACTCTTTTTGAGCAGTTGCTTTGTTAGCTGATACTGTCTTGTAGCTTAAACTTTCCACAATAAATTTGTATTTAATTAAACATTCCATTCCCAATTAAGGGAGTGCAAAATTACAATTATTTATTTACTATACAAATACATAGCCGTATTTTTTGAATTAATTGGTATTCAAATGTTTGTATAGGAATTAAAATTGTTTTTTACATTGCGAAGATATGTTTTTTTGTTGATGTTTTGAAAATTAGAATGTTAGGGGTGGGTAATTTGTTTTTAAGCTCATTTACTGACACTTCGGTATAGTTAATTAGAAAGGAATTATTGTAGTGGTCTGTTATAGATATGAATAAGGTAAAGCACTTTGTTTTTCTGGTGGTTCAATAAATAGATTTTAGTCTTTTATTTTAAATGATGTATAAATCTGTGGTCTATTTTATCCTTTTTATATACTTTAGTAGGATAATTAAATATAAAATGAAGAAGTATATTTTGGTTAGTGCATTAGCTTTTGGCGGTGTATTACTTACAAGTTGTCAATCGAAAGAGAGCAAAGCTGAACAAGTAGAAGAAAAAGTTGAAACGTCAAATTCAGAGATGACAAGTAAAGAGTTAGCAGATCAAGTTGAGTTTAAAGCTGTAAAGGAGGTTTATGCTGAAGCACCAGATATGTTGAAAGTAAAAATGAAGAATAATTCTACTTACACATTGAATATGGGGACGGATTATTCAATTGCGGTTTTAAAAAATGAGGAATGGACTGATTTTGATATGACGGGTACTGCTTTTACATTGATGTTACAAATTGTACCAGTTGATGAAGAAGTTAGTTTTGAAATGTCTTTATTTAAAGATATTTTTACTTACGATAAAGGAACTTATCGCTTTACAAAAACTATAAACGGAGGAGAGCACAGCTTTCAGAAATCAGTTGAGTTTACAATTGAATAGTTAATTCTATGTATAAAATAAAAATCCCCTTGACCTTATTAATAAGGTCAAGGGGATTTCTTTATATGAGTCTTCTATGACTTATAGAAGATTATAATTTAGTAAAACTTAGGATTAAAGTTTTCCGGATACTTTGCCATTTCTTTGCTGTAGTATGGTGCAATTTCATCTAATACTTGTTCAAATGTTTTATCTTCTACTTTTATTAGCTTCATAATTCCGCATTCTTTCTTTTTGTAATCAGCATAACACAATGCAATTGGAATATCAGCTTGTTTCGCTATTTGATAAAATCCTTGTTTCCATCTGTCAGAATAACCTCTTGTTCCTTCAGGAGTATTAATCATTGCTATTTCATCCGCTTCATTAATTAATGTCACGGCATATTCGACAAGATTTTGCCTTTTTGTTCTATCAACACCAATACAACCAAGTGCTTTAAAGAAGAAGCCAAACCACGATTTAGTATAATAGTCTTTTATAAACATTTTGAACGGTACTCCAATAATCCAGAAACAAGCCAAACTATAGTAGAAATCCCAATTTGATGTATGAGGTACACAAATTAGAATAGACTTTTTAGCACCTTTTATAGATACATCATTCATCTGTAATTTCCACCCTGTAATACCAAGCATTATTTTGCCAAGCAGTTTTTTCATTCTGTAAAGTATTTATTTAAAGGGTAAATGTATGAATTTGGAGGATAATTATATCTATAAAAAAAGAAGTCTTAGTAAAAAGACTTCTTTTTTGGGAAAAGTTAGGATTAATCCTTTTGATAGCAATTTATATCAATATGTATTATGACACTATTTGCAGTCAATGATTTAGGTTATATTGGCTACAAACATAATACGTAGAATATTTACTTTCTTTATAAAACTTGTGAAACCCTACTTTTTTTGAGTAAAGTACTTTTATGATGCCCTTTTATTAAAAAGAGTACGAGTATGTAAGAGTAAAAGTTCTCCCTCTTCCGTTATAGTTAAATAATGCCGGTAAGTTGTAAACAGAGTAAAATGTTTGTGCTCTTTTACTCCAAATACTTTGATAGTCTGTATTTAAAATATTTTGTACACCTAAGTTTAACTTACCAACAGGTAATTTGTATTCTACCATTAAATCGGTTGTATTGTATGCTTTGATGGTATTTTTAGTTTCATCAGTCAATTTCATATTTTGAGTAGACTGTACTCTAAAAGACCAATTGTTATAAGCATAGCCTGCATAACCAATTACTTTAGAGGGACTCGCTGTAGTGATGTCTTGTTTATTCCATTCGTCATTTTTTTCAACTTCTGAAGTAATGATTAATGTATTTGCACCAACTAAGAAACCATTTTTGGTATATGAAACTTCCGCTTCAATACCCATATTTCTCAATTTTTGATCTAATAATAATACTTGGAAGTTCTTTTTATCAACAGATAAGTTTT
The DNA here is from genome assembly GCF_900099675.1 of Myroides phaeus. Classification (GTDB taxonomy): domain Bacteria; phylum Bacteroidota; class Bacteroidia; order Flavobacteriales; family Flavobacteriaceae; genus Flavobacterium; species Flavobacterium phaeum. The sequence goes on along the minus strand of NZ_FNDQ01000003.1, from coordinate 216,093 downwards.
TGTTTGAGTGGCTAATAAAACCAGAAATTTGACCTTTAAATCCACTCTCAGTTTTAAATCTGTATCCTAGTTCAAATTGGTTTGTTTTAATACCATTAAGAGGTTGGTCTTTTACATTTAAGCTCGACTGTAAGTCCCAATTTTGGGTAGTAGTGTTCAAGTTGTATGTTCCATACCCATAGTATTTTGAGGGATCAGCAAGACTTACTCCCTGTGAGAATGTAGCCCAAGCTTGTTGATTTTGAGTTGGTTTATATAAGAATCCAAAATTTGTAGCTGTTGTATTATACGAACTTTTTCCACCTGGAATAATGTCAGCAGATTGCCCGTATCCCATATTAACTTGTGTGTTTTGAACAGATCCAATTATATCATCAATCTTGATATTTGTGTTTTGGAAACGTATACCTCCAGAAAGTTGAAACTGGTTTGTGATATTATACACAGCTTGAGCATAAGCCGCAAAGCTGAAAGAGTTGTTTGTAGGGTAACGTGGAATCGTAAAAACAGTTTGGTTTACAAGACCACCGCTTTGAAGTGACTTATCGTGGTCAAACACATTTTGATTTCCTTCAAATTTTTCAAAGTCTAAATCTACTCCGTATGTGAATTTTAAAAAGTTAATGTCTTTAGTCATAACTGCTTTAATCCCTGTATAGTGCGTGTTTTGTTGGGAAGCAGACATATATGTACGTTTTTCAGTAGGTAGTTTTACTGTGCCAGGAAAAGGGTAGAAAGTAAGTTTCTCGGAACGATGAGCTACTTGAACATACAAATCTTGTCCTCCTAAAATATTATTTCCGTTGTAACTAAGATTTGTCATAAAGCGCTCTGTTCCTGGTTTATGGTCAGTTTTAAAGCCTTTTCTCATACTAATCTGGCTTGGATCAGCATTTGTAAATGCTCCTAAGTTGTCTCCTAAGAAAGCACTTTTATCTCCTTGAAAGCTTGAGTTGTAATATTGAACCAAAGCACTAATTTTATGAGCGTCATTAAAGTTATAACTTGCCGTACCTATTAAATCAAAAGAACGGTTGTATTGTAAATCTGTTTGCGCTATATCGGCCATAATTTGCTTGTCATTCGCATCATAAGTAGCACCATTATCTTGAAAGGCAGCAGAAATACGCGTTGAGAATTTATCGTTTTTGTAAGTCAACGATTGAGCTACTCGTAAATCGCGGTCTGTACTTCCAGCAAGGCCAGAACGAGCAGAAACTTCAGAATCTCCTCCCCAACCAAAGTTGTTTGCTTTTTTAGTGATGATATTTACAATCCCCCCCGTTGCATTTCCTCCATAAATAGAGCTTGCACCAGATAATACTTCAATTTTTGCAATGTTAAAAGGGTCAATAGCATCTAATTGTCTGCTAATGTTTCTCAAACTGTTTAGAGAAACACCATCTATCATTACCAACATCGAACGACCTCTCATATTTTGGCCATAGTTAGAGCGCCCTTGGCTACCAATATCTAATCCAGGAACAAGAATGGCAAGCATTTCTTTTAAAGAAACACCATTTTTATATTGTTGTTGAATTTGTTGTGTGGGAATTACCCATACCGTACCAGGGATTTCAGAGATATTAGTTGGCTTTCGCGAAGCTACAATAACAATATCATCTAAGGAGTTTGCAATAGAATCAAGAGTTGTTTGGTTGTATTTAGGTAACTCTTGTGCTACTGATAAGGAAGCAGAGAATAGGCAAATAAGGGTTGTAATTTTAGACTTCATATCATATTAGTTTTGAATCTGACGGCAAAAGTAATAAAGAATAAGTCTAAATAAAAAATGCTACCCATAAAAATGAGTAGCATTTCAAAAAAATATTTAGCAATCAATTAATGAGCTTCAAGCCAATTAAGTCCAGTTCCTAAGTCTACCACTAAAGGAACTTCTAATTGAAATGCTTTTTCCATTTCTGATTTTACCATTTCTTTTAATTTGTCAAGTTCGTCTTTGTGCGCATCAAAGACAAGCTCATCGTGTACCTGTAATAGCATTTTAGATTGCCAGTTTTCATTTGTCAATCGGTTGTGGATATTAATCATTGCTATTTTGATGATATCAGCAGCACTACCTTGTATAGGAGCATTCACTGCATTTCGTTCAGCAGCACCTCTAACCACAGCATTGTGTGAATTAATATCTTTTAAGTAACGTCTTCTACCTAATATTGTTTGTACATATCCGTTTTCACGTGCAAAGTCAATTTGAGAAGCGATATAGTCTTTTAACTTAGGATAAGTAGCATAATATGTATCGATTAATTCTTTACTTTCAGCACGAGACAGATTTGTTTGATTACTCAATCCAAAAGCAGAAACACCATAGATAATTCCAAAGTTTACTGTTTTTGCGTGACTTCTCTGTTCTTTAGTTACTTCTTCTAAAGGCACGTTGAATACACGAGCAGCAGTAGAACGGTGAATATCCTCTCCATTTTTGAAAGATTCAATCATATTTGGCTCTTGACTCAACGCAGCAATAATTCTCAATTCAATCTGAGAATAATCGGCAGCCAGTAACACATAGTTTTCATCACGTGCTACAAAAGCTTTTCTTACTAATCTACCTCTTTCTGTTCTTACAGGAATATTTTGCAAGTTAGGGTTGTTTGAGCTTAAACGACCTGTTGCAGCAACTGCTTGCATATATTCTGTATGTACTCTATTGGTTTTTGGGTCAACAACTTTTGGCAATGCATCTACATAAGTATTTTGCAATTTAATAAGCTGTCTCCACTCTAAAATATCACGAATAATTTCGTGTTTTGGAGCCAGGTCGCTTAATATTTCTTCACCTGTTGCATATTGACCTGTTTTCGTCTTTTTAGGTTTTGGTCCTCCAATTTTTAATTTTTCAAATAAGATATCTCCTAATTGTTTTGGAGAAGCCAAGTTGAACTCTTCTTCAGCCTCACTATAAATGCGTTGCTCTAATTCTTTAATATCACTATCTAACGTACCAGATAAAGATTGTAAAAAGTCAATATCTAAGCGAATTCCTTCTGCTTCCATATCCGCTAAAACTTTAACCAATGGAACCTCAATATTTTTAAATAAATCGGCTGTTAATGTTTCAACTAATTTAGGTTGGAAAGTCTCCTTTAATTGCATTGTAATATCAGCGTCTTCTCCAGCATATTCTTTTACCAGTTCAACGTCAATATCGCGCATTGTTTTTTGATTTTTACCCTTTTTACCGATAAGATCAACAATTGGTTGTGGCGTGTACTTTAAGTACGTTTCTGCCAAAACATCCATATTGTGGCGCATATCAGGGTTAATTAAATAATGAGCAATCATTGTATCAAACAAAGGTCCTTTTATAGAAACGCCATATTGTTTTAATACTTTGATGTCGTATTTTAGATTTTGTCCCACTTTCTCGATTTCTTCTGACTCAAAGAAAGGGTTAAATTGTTGTACAAGGATTTTCGCCTCTTCTTGATTCTCAGGAACGGGAACATAAAAAGCAGTTCCCTTTTCAAAAGAAAAAGCAATACCAACTAACTCTGCATTTAAAGCATCAAGTCCCGTTGTTTCCGTGTCAAAACAAACACTCTTTTGTTGCATTAAATTTTGAATTAACAAGCGAATAGCCATAGGACTATTACAAACTTGATACACGTGTTTCGTTGTTTCAAGTGTCGCAAAGTAGCTATTTGATGACGTGTCATCACTATCATTTGGTGTTCCGAATAAAGAGAATTGTTCGTCTTGTTGAGCAACTGGTTTTACTTCAGTAACTGGAGTAGGTATAACCTCTCTACCTTCATTGAAAATTTTGTCAAACTGTTCTTTCATTCGTCTAAACTCTAATTCATTGAATAGAGCTTCAGATTTCTCAAGATCTGGTTTTTCAAGAATATAATTATCAGCGTTAAATTGCACTGGACAATCAAGCATAATTGTAGCTAACTTTTTAGACAATAGTCCTTTATCAATATTAGCCTCAATATTTTCCTTCATTTTACCTTTCAGCTGATTTGTATTAGCTAAAAGATTTTCCATCGACCCGTATTCTTTAATAAATTTCTTTGCTGTTTTATCACCAACCCCTGGTAATCCAGGAATATTATCAACAGCATCTCCCATCATTCCTAAGTAGTCAATTACTTGTAAAGGATGTTCTACTTCAAATTTCTCTTTTACTTTATCAATACCCCATATCTCGATGCCATTCCCCATACGAGCAGGTTTGTACATAAAGATATTTTCAGAAACAAGTTGGGCATAATCTTTATCAGGGGTTACCATAAAAACTTCGTAACCTTCTTTTTCTGCTTGTTTAGAGAGAGTTCCAATTAAGTCATCTGCTTCATATCCTTTTTCCTCTACAATTGGAATATGCATAGCCGTCAGTATTTCCTTGATATAAGGAATTGCTATTTTAATAGCTTCAGGAGTTGCATCTCTGTTTGCTTTATATTCTGGAAATAAAGCCACGCGATCTCTACTTCCTCCATTGTCAAAGGCAACAGCTAAGTGGTCAGGAGATTCTCTTTTGATAACATCTAAAAGGGAATTCATGAAACCTAATATTGCTGAAGTATCAAGTCCTTTCGAGTTGATTCTTGGATTTTTGATAAATGCGTAATAGCCACGAAAGATCAAGGCATAAGCATCTAATAAGAAAAGGCGGTTTTTATTAGCCATTTTGAATATGGTTTTTATTGAATTAAATTATAATGTTTTCAAAGATAGTGATTTTGTATAAGGACAAAAGAGCGTACAATGAGTTTCTTTTTTAATAATTTCTTAGGAATATTAAAAGTTGTTAAAGATTTTTTTATACTTTAAACAAAAAGGTAAATTTGTTATTTATAGATTATTGATATGGAGACAATTCCTATTTTAGGATTAGTTCTTGTTTTGTGTGAGTTTTATACGTTTCAAGCGGTAAGACAAATAACAAAAAGCAAGTTAATGAAAAGGCTATATGTGATTATTTCTGTATTGGTAATAGCATATATAGCTTACGGTTTATCACAATTTGACCGTCATCACGCTAAAAATCACCAGTCGATGGTTGCTATGGCTTTAGTGGTATTGGTTTATTTACCTAAATTGTTAATTGCACTATTACTGATTTTTGAAGATTTAACACGCGTCGTTAGAGGAATATTTTCTTTTTTCAAAAGGACTAAAGAAGAGAGAAGCGAGCAAGAAAGTTTTTTACCAGGAAGAAGAAAGTTTGTTGCAAATATCGCTTTAGGTGTTGCTGCAATTCCTTTTTTGTCTGTATTGCACGGAATAACAATAGGGCGTTATAAGTTTCAAGTGTATAAACACATTATAGAATTTGACGATTTACCAGAGGCTTTTGACGGTTTTAAAATTACACATTTGTCAGATATTCACTGTGGAAGTTTTGACAACAAGGAGAAAATAGAATATGCAATTGATTTGATTAATCAACAAGAATCAGATGCTTTATTGTTTACAGGAGATATTGTAAACAGTGTAGCAGATGAAATGACACCTTGGCTTGATGTTTTCAAAAAGATAAAATCCTATAGATATGGAAAGTATTCAATTTTAGGAAATCACGATTATGGAGATTATGTTAATTGGGATACTAAAGAAGAACGAGATGCAAATTTCAAGGCAATTTGTGATATTAGTCCTGCGTTAGGATTTAAGCTATTGCGAAATGAAAATGTATGGTTTGAGAAAGACGGACAGCGCATTGCTTTAGTTGGAGTAGAAGATTGGGGAGTGAAGTTTATGCAGTATGGAGATTTAGACAAAGCGTCAGAAGGCGTAGAGGCGAAAGATTTTAAAATTTTAATGAGTCACGATCCATCACATTGGGATGCACAAATACGCGGACACAAGAAAAACTTTCAATTGACATTAGCTGGACATACACACGGAAGTCAGTTTGGAATAGAGATCCCTGGTTTTATTAAGTGGAGTCCAATACAATATGTTTATAAACAGTGGGCTGGACTATATGAAAACTTAGGAAAATACATCTATGTTAATCGTGGTTTTGGTTACCACGCCTACCAAGGTAGAACGGGGATTTGGCCTGAAATAACCGTAATTGAATTAAAGAGAAAAAAGTAAGGTAATTCTGCGAAAAATAATATTTTTGTAGAGTAAAAAGAGTTTAGAGTAAAATAAATTAAAGTTATATGTCAAAATTTGGAGATTTAGTAACGGCAGAAGTACCGGTGTTAATTCACTTTTTTGCAAAGTGGAATGAAGCCTGTACAACAATGAATCCAATCCTACACGATGTAGCTGCAATAATGGGGGACAAACTTAAGATTGTTAAGATTGATGTAGAGAAAAATAATGAATTAGTTGAAGCACTTAGAATTAAACAAGTTCCAACAATGATGTTGTATAAAAGAGGTACAATGATTTGGCGCCAAAGCGGTGTAATGGATGTAAATTCTTTAATCAGTGTTACTAAGACTTTATAATATTCCAAAAGAATAACCTTCTTCGATAAGGTATTCTATTGTTTTTGGTAGTGCATATTTCATATTTTTCTCCGCTTTTATGCTGTCGTGAAAAACAATGATACTACCAGGTTGAATAGCCGAAATAGCGTTTTGGTAACATTCTTCAGAAGAGATATTCTTGTCGTAATCTTTTGAAATATGTGACCACATAATTATTTCATACCCTCGTTTTAAAAGTTCTTTCCCTTGATTTTGTTTTATTTTACCATAAGGAGGTCTGAATAATAATTTAGGTAAAATAGTGTGTTTTGTCATCTCTTCGTTTGCAAGTAGAATGTTTTCTTCATAAGTGATTTTTTCATTCTTCCATCCATTCAAATGATTAAATGTATGGTTTCCTATACGATGTTTATGTGCTACTATTTGTCTAAATACTTCAGGATGTTTTCGAACATTATCTCCAATACAAAAGAAAGTAGCTTTTATATTGTATTTTTCCAATAGGTGTAATACCCATTCTGTAATATCAGGAATAGGTCCATCGTCAAAAGTTAAGTAAACAACTTTTTGATCAGTAATACGCTTCCAAGTATATTTAGGAAAGAGATACGGAAAAATATGTCTTGATAGATTCATAATTCAAAGATAAAAAAAAGAGTAGTTAACCAAATAACTACTCTTTTTTAATGAAAAACAATTAACAATTAAATTATTTTATACCACCACCCACAGCTCTGTACAATTGTACAATTGAGGTAAGTTGAGATAATTCTGTATTAATGTAAGCAAGTTGAGCGGCAAGTGCACTTTCTCTTGCTGTAAGAACATCAAGATAAGTAGCCATACCATTCACTAACAACTCTTCAGAGTATTCAGTTGCTTTTTCATAAGCCTCGTACTCTTGTTTTTTCAGTGTCAACTTGTTAGTTGAATTTTCAAAAGAATACAATGCGTCAGAAACTTCTTTAGAAGCATTTAATATTGCTTTTCTATACGTTAAATACGCTGTTTCTTGTTTTGCTTGTGCAACTTGATGTTGCGTTCTAATCTGTCTACCATTAAATAATGGTTGTGTAAGCCCACCAATGATATTAGCAAAGAATGAGTTTGTATCAAACAATTTAGAGAAATCAACACTCTGTAATCCACCATTTGCTGTTAAACGAACAGAAGGGTAGAAGTTACTACGAGCTACATTAGTTAATTCAAACGCGTTTACTAAACCATATTCAGCAGCTCTTACATCAGGTCTATTGCTTAATAATTGCATTGGTACCCCAACAGAAAGATCTGTATTCAGTTTTTGATCAAGTAAGCTACCTCTTTCAACCTTATCAGGAGTTCCCCCTAATAAAATACTAAAAGCATTCTCGGTTAGTTTGATATTAGTTTCAAGGTCAATTAGCAAAGCCTTAGCGTTGAATAACTGTGCTTGTGTTTGTTTAACCGCAACTTCATTCACCTTTCCAGCTTCTTTTAGTGCCTCTATAGTTTCTAAACTGTTTGTTCTATTGATAATAGTTTGTTCAGTTACTTTCTTTTGTTGGTCTAAAGCTAACAATTGGAAATAAGTTGTAGAAATAGTAGCAATAAGCTGAGTTTTCACAGCTTGATGAGCAGATACAGTTTGTAAGTACCCAGCAGCAAAAGCTCTTTTATTACTACGAATTTTTCCCCATACATCAAGTTCCCAAGAGAATGAGCCTGTAACATCATACAAGTCGTTTTTTACTCTTGTGTAACCAATCATTTGTCCTGTAATAGAATTTTTAGATTGGTTTGAGTGTGTATAGTTAGCACCAAGGTTTAATGTAGGAGCATATCCCCATTTCCCTTGTTGCATATAAGCTTGAGCAGCATTAATATTTTGTAATGCTATCCTAATATCTAAGTTGTTCTCTAATCCTTTCTCAATATAGTCAACTAAAATAGGGTCAGAGAATAACTCTTTCCATGACATATTTGCCATAGAAAGAGTGTCTTGAGATATTTTATCAGAACGGTAATATTGCTCATCAATTACTTCAGGTCTATCGTACGTTTTTGCAACGAAACAAGACTGCATAGTAAGTGCTAAAAGCGCAACCGGTAATACTCTATATAATGTTTGTTTTTTCATATTATCCTTGCTTAATCTCTTCAAATTTGATTGGTTTAATTTTCTCTTGAAGATATTGGAATATTGCATATAAAACAGGAATAACGAATACCCCAATGATAGTACCAATTAATAAACCAAATGCTGCTCCAGTACCAATAGATCTGTTTCCTACATCACCAACACCTTTTGCAAACACCAATGGCATTAATCCTAAGATGAAGGCAAATGAAGTCATTAAAATTGGTCTTAAACGCGCTTTCGCACCGTTGATAGCTGACTCAGCAATTGACTCACCATGTTTACGTCTTTGAACCGCAAACTCAACAATAAGAATGGCGTTCTTCGCAAGAAGACCAACCAGCATGACCAGGGCAATTTGGAAGTAAATATTATTTTCTAATCCTGCTAATTTCTGAGCAAAGAAAGCTCCCATAATACCTGTAGGTAAAGAGAAAATTACAGCAAAAGGCAATAAGTAACTTTCGTATTGAGCAGCCAATAAGAAGTAAACAAATACCACACATAAGAAGAAAATAATGATAGTTTGTGAACCAGCGTTAATCTCTTCACGAGTAAGACCTGTAAAGTCAATACTGTAGTTTGACGATAAAGTTTGTTCAGCAACTTCTTGGATTGCTTTAATAGCATCTCCTGAACTATAACCAGGTTTTGGAGCCCCAGCTACGTTTGAAGATGTAAATAAGTTGTAACGGTTAATTGACTGTGGTCCGTACACTTTTTTCAAATTAACGAACTGTGTAATCGGTGTCATTTCTCCTGTTGCTGTTCTTACATAAATATCATTTAAGCTATTTACATCTGAACGGTATTCTGGTAATGATTGAACCATTACACGGTATTGTTTACCAAAACGGGTAAAGTCAGCCGCATAAATACCTCCAATATATCCTTGTAAAGCAGAGAAGATATCATTTACTAATACACCAGATTCTTTTGCTCTCGGAATATTAAGATCTAATTCATACTGTGCATAGTTCGTATTGAAAGAAGATTGTGCATATAAAATCTCAGGACGTTGCATTAAAGCACCTAAATACTCTTTAGATTTTTGATCAAAATGCGTTAAATCACCTCCAGATTTATCTAATAATTTCATTTCAAAACCAGAAGACATACCAAAACCAGGGATACTTGGTGGTTGGAAGAAAATCATTCTCGCATCTTGGAATTGCGTAGCAGCAATACCAAATAACTTACCAATTACAACATCAGTAGCTAATTCTGGTGTAGTTCTTTTTTCGAAAGGCAATAGTTTAATCATCGCCATACCGTAGTTAGAACCTTGTCCGTTAATGAAAGAGAATCCAGATACAACGGTTACCCCATCAACTCCTGGAATATTTTCAACGATTTTAGAGAACTCTTTTTGTAAACTTACTACACGGTCTTGAGATGCACCTGCAGGTAGTTCAATGTTTCCCATAATAAACCCTCTATCCTCATTAGGAACGAATCCTGAAGGCATTGTTTTAGAAGCATAGAATGTAATTCCAATACAAGCAAAAAGAATTAAGAAAGTTACCCATTTATGTTTTAATAAGAACTTGAATGAGTTACCATATTTTTGTGTTAGACGGTTAAATCCTACGTTGAATGCATCGAAGAAACGTTGAATAAAATTTCTCTTTCTACCTTCTTTACTTCCGTGTTGTTTTAAGAAAACCGCACATAAAGCAGGACTCAATGTCAAGGCATTTACTGCAGAAATAATAATAGCCACAATTAAGGTAATACCAAATTGTTTGTAGAATACTCCTGTAGGACCTGAGATAAATGTTACAGGAATGAATACCGCCGACATTACTAAAGTGATCGAGATAATTGCTCCAGAAATCTCACCCATTGTATTGATACTTGCGTCTAAAGCTTCTTGGCCTGTTTCTTCCATTTTTGCGTGAACGGCCTCGACAACAACAATGGCGTCATCCACCACAATACCAATGGCCAGTACAAGTGCGAAAAGCGTAAGTAAGTTCAATGAGAATCCAAATACATTCAAGAAGAAGAATGTACCTACAATTGCTACAGGAACCGCAATAAGAGGAATTAACGTAGATCTAATATCTTGTAAGAAGATGTAAACTACTACGAATACTAAGATAAAAGCTTCAATTAAGGTGTGAACCACTTTGCTAATCGATGCATCTAAGAATTCGTTTGTATCCATCAACACTTTGTACTCTAAACCGTCAGGTAAGTTTTTACCTAATCGCTCTAATTGTACGTGTAAGTCTTGAATAATTTCCTGTGCGTTAGAACCAGGCGTTTGGTAAATCGCCATAGCAACAGCAGGATGCCCATCAAGTGCAGAACTACCTACATAAGATTGAGCTCCTAATTCAATATTAGCAACATCTTTTAATCTTAAAATTTGTCCGTTGTTTAATGACTTAACAACAATATTTTCATATTGTTCTTGTGTTTTATATCTACCGCTATATTTGATAACATATTGGAAAGCCTCTCCGTTATTTTCACCTAATTGTCCAGCCGTAGCCTCCAAACTTTGTTCGTTTAATACACGTACAACATCAGAAGGAACTAAGTTATAAGCCTTCATTTTTACAGGGTCAATCCAAATACGCATCGAGTAGTTTCTCGATCCAAATGCTTGTGCATCTCCAACACCACTAACACGTTTCAACTCAGGAATAACGTTAATATTCATGTAGTTTTGAATGTAGATAGCATCGTAATTTGGACTTGTAGAGTAGAAAGACAAGAACATTAAAGCACTGGTTTGCTGTTTCTGAGTAGTTACCCCAGAACGAGTTACCTCTGCCGGTAATAAAGGTGTAGCACGAGCTACACGGTTTTGTACGTTTACCGCAGCGATATCAGGATCAACCCCTTGTTTAAATACAACTTGAATACTTGCACTACCATCATTACTTGCAGTAGATGTGATATAGTCCATGTTTTCAACCCCATTCACTTGTTCTTCGATTGGGATAATCACAGATTGCATCACCGTTTCAGCATTCGCTCCAGGATAAGCTGCAGCAATCTGAACTGTCGGTGGAGCAATATCAGGATATTGCGTCACAGGAAGTGCTGATAGTCCCAGCACCCCTAAGATTACTATTAAGATAGAAATTACTGTAGATAATACAGGTCTTTCAATAAAAGTTTTTAACATAGTTTAAAACGTTGTGTGAATGTTTTCATTAATAGACTCAAATTTCACTGGTTGTGGTGTGATAGCAGTTCCAGGTCTTAATGTACCTAAACCAGCACCAACAATTTTGTCTCCTTGTTTTAGTCCTTCTTTTACAACAGCAAGTTTGTTTACACGATCAATAACTTCGATTTTAGCTGCTTTAGCTGTATCGTTAACCACTGCAAACACATATACTTGTCCTTGTTGCTCGAATGTAGCAGACTCAGGAACAACCACAACATCTTTATGTTCTTGAGGAACTAATAATTTACCACTGTTTCCGTTGCTTAAAATATGTCCGCTATTTGGGAAAAGAGCACGTACTTGAACAGTACCAGTAGCAGTGTTTATTTGCCCTGTAATTGTTTCAATTTTACCAGGTGTTTCATACGTTTGTCCGTTTGCAAGTACAAGTTTTACTTCAGGTAAATTAGCTACTTTCTCTTTCAAAGATTTTCCAGGAATATTTTCCAAGAAGTTGAAATAATCTTTTTCATTCATTGAGAAGTAGGCAAACATTTCGCTATCGTCAGAAACAATAGTTAGGGGATTAGGATCACTTGGACTAACAAGAGAACCAACACGGTAATTGATAGCTCCAACAATTCCGTCAATAGGACTTTTAATGATAGAGTAATCAATATTAGCAACAATGCTTTGGTATTGTGCTTTAGCAGCAGCTAATTGGCTTTTAGCACTTGCTAAGTTTGCCTCAGCAGTTTTTAATTCAATAGCACTGATAATTCCCTTTTGCACAAGAGGTGTTAGTTTATCAACATTAACTTGAGCAACGCTTACTTGAGCTTCCGCAGTTCTGATAGAAGCTTTAGCAGCATCAGCACTTTCATTAAGCATATTTGTTTCAAGTCTGAAAAGAGGTTGTCCTTTTTTCACGATAGAACCTTCGTCAACATATAATTCCTGAATATATCCAGCAATTTTAGCTCTAACACTACTTGTCGTTTTACCTTGAATTGTTGTTGGAAAAGTATTGTAACCTATAACATTCTGTGTAGGTACTTCAATTACTTTGTATGGCATTGGGCCATGTGCAGGAGCTTGCTGATCTTTTTTTCCACAAGATGTAACGCTTATTGCAAGCGCTGCAAGAACTGTAGTATAGAAATAACGTTTCATATAATTACTTAATTTGTACTTTTTAGTTTTTCAATTGTTTTTGTGAGTTGTGATATACTTTCTTCTAAGTGTTCAATGTATAAATTCATCTTCCCTTGACAGTTGTTAGAATTAATTATTCCTTCTTCTAAGTAGTTTTTCATTTTCAAACTCAGAATTTGTTCTCTGTCCAGTAAGTCTTTAATTAATTGTAGTCTAATCGTTATATAATTAGGGTTTAACCTAAAAAAACGTTTACGTTCGTCAATCTTATTAAAATGTTCAATTTGATTGTTTGAAATTAATAGGTTCAAACTTGTAGAAACAGAACTTTTACTTGCGTTTAGTTTTTCAACTAATTCATCAAAAGTCACACCATCTCTATTATTGTTAAACATAATATAAGTGTAAATCTGTGCTGTTAAAGGAGAAAAGTGGTAAACTAACTCGTGATGGGCACAGTAATCTTGAAATAAATCAACTAATCTTTGATCGTATTGCATCTTATATATTACATAATTAAGTTGCAAATATAGTGTTAGTTTTGTAATTACCGAACTAAACAAACTAAAAAGTTATATTAAAATATATGCAAACAGAGTTTGGTCCGTTTTTATAGTGTTTATAAGTCTTATACTGTAAAAGTAATTATAATGGACTGATTAATATGAGGTTGACTTATAAGTTAATGTTAAAATTTTAAGATAACTGTGTCTTGTTTCTTTTAAAATAAAAGAGAAGAAGTATTAGTAAGGACGATAAAAGTAGAAAAATGAAGGTTTCTTTGTGTCTTTGTTCGGGACTTGTTCGGGAATGGTTCGAGAGAGGTTCGGAAAAAAGGCCCCTTTTCCGAAGAAAGCCTAATTAAGAGTTTGCTAAAAGTAGACTTGCCTATTAATAAATGAAGAAAGAAAGAGTCTTTTTGGAAATCCAATTTAATAGAATATTGGACAGTTTTAAAAATAATTACCTTTTATGAAGGCATTAACTGCTTGAAGAAAGCATTGTGTAAAGATAATGATATATTTTTTAATTTATTATCTATTATATTGTTAATTAGGTTTTTAAGGGAGGCTTGGTTTTTTTTAATTTTTATTAGCTTCTACAATTCAGTATATAAAGTAGAACTTAGAAAGAGGTGTAGGTTTCTTCCTTGGAATGAAATTATGATTTGTTAGAAAAAAAATATTAAAAAATGCTTGCAAGAAGTTTGAAAATAGCCTTATATTTGCATCCACAAAAGCGGAAGTAGCTCAGTTGGTAGAGCTCCAGCCTTCCAAGCTGGTTGTCGCGAGTTCGAGCCTCGTCTTCCGCTCCAAAACTTGATGAAAGTTTTCAAATATCATCACCTGCGGAAGTAGCTCAGTTGGTAGAGCTCCAGCCTTCCAAGCTGGTTGTCGCGAGTTCGAGCCTCGTCTTCCGCTCCAAAACTTGATGAAAGTTTTCAAATATCATCACCTGCGGAAGTAGCTCAGTTGGTAGAGCTCCAGCCTTCCAAGCTGGTTGTCGCGAGTTCGAGCCTCGTCTTCCGCTCCAAAACTTGATGAAAGTTTTCAAATATCATCACCTGCGGAAGTAGCTCAGTTGGTAGAGCTCCAGCCTTCCAAGCTGGTTGTCGCGAGTTCGAGCCTCGTCTTCCGCTCTAAAGCCTAAGTTTTCTTAGGCTTTTTTTGTAAACAATAATATGCAAAAAGAGTCCTTGAGTATTAACTCAAGGACTCTTTTTTATTTTAAGTAATTTAATTCTGTTTCTGGGGCAATTTCAACGGCTTCTTTTCCTTGTTCGAAGATACGCGCTGTAAGTGTTCCTTTTAAAATAAATGAATCTCCTTTTACTTCAATCCAACTTCCTTCTCTAAGGCCTACAACTGGTTGGGTGTTTAAGGTGTGAAATTCATTAATTCTCGTTTCTCTTGTTTCTCCCATGTGTGTAGAACCTTCAATTGGATCTAAGTAATGTGGGTTGATATTGAAAGGCACAAACCCAAATGTTTTAAATGAAGGGGGATAAGTGATAGGCATGTCGTTAGTTGTTTCCATTGTTAGCCCACAGATATTACTACCGGCACTACAACCTAAGTAAGGAGTTCCGTTATTTACTGCATTTTGAATAGCAGTAATTGTTTCCGTTCTGTATAATTGTTTAACAAGTAAGAAAGTGTTTCCACCACCTGTAAAAATACCTTTAGCTTCTTTTACAGCTTGAATTGGGTCTTCAAATTCGTGAATTCCTTTAACGTCTTTCCCTATTTTTTTAAAAGCCTCTTTTGCTTTTGCTGTATAATCGTCGTGAGAAATGCCACTTGGACGTGCATAAGGAATAAATAAGATTGTATCTGTATGTTTGAAGTGTTCTTCTAATGTAGGTAATAAGTAAGCTAAATAGTCACTATTGTAAACTGTAGAAGTACTTGCAATGATAATATTTTTCATAATGATAGTAATTTTTACAAAAATAGTTCGTTTAATTGTAATTAAGGATTTCTAATTCTTCTTTTAAAAAATTTGTGGAGACAATATAATTATGTTTTAGTTTATTACAATAGAAAAAGCTGACTATTGTTAACATTCTGTTTTCAAAATATCTATAAACAGGGGTGGTTGTAGATTTAACATAAGTTTGCTTTGTGAAAGTTTTAAAGTCTTGCGGAATAGGATATTTTTACTATTAAGTATATAAATGTATGATGAGAATATTTTTAGCGCTTTTATTTGTACTTAGCTTTTCTTACGTAGAAGCACAAGAGCGTAAAATGATAAGTGGGAAAGTTGTTTCTCGCTCAAAAAGATTAGAAGGTATTTATGTTTCCAATATAAACACAGGAGAATCACTAACTACTGAAAAAGGGGGATATTTTAATATGATGGTGAGAGAGGCGGATACTATTATGTTTTCGGGTGCTTTCTTTATTGGTTACAGACACGCAATAGATGATGTAGATTTGAAACGTGATATTGTTTTATTTCCCTTAGAGGCTAATGAGCTTTATACGGAATTAGATGAAATTGTAATTACAAAGATTACCTCAGAATCTCTTGGCATTGTACCAAAAGGCATAAAGAAATATACGCCAGCAGAGAGACGACTTTACACTGCAACATCGGGAAGTGGTTTAATTCCAATTGATGCTGTTGTTAACTGGATTTCTGGTAGAACAAAGATGTTGAAGAAAGCGTTGGTTTACGAGAAACAGGAAATGCGTAAAGAGAAGTTTTTAATGATGATTCCTGAAGAGAAATTAAATGAGGATTATAGTATTCCGAAAGACTATTTGGTTGGTTTTGCCTACTATGTAGCGACAGATGAATTGATGTCGTCTGTGTTAAACGCTTCTGTTCCAAATAAAAATGCGGTGGAAACGCGAACAGGTGAATTAGCTTTAGAGTTTTTGGAATTAATACGAGAAAAATTAGAAGAGGATAAAAAGAGTAATTTTATTCAATAGTTTAACAAATGCTTTTCTAAATTATTGTGCTATAAATTAATAAACTTTGTAGATTTGTAGCCTTATAAACTTGTAAAATAGAGTGATATGTTCGGAATCGGTGGTGGTGAATTATTTTTCATCATATTAATAATACTTATGTTTTTTGGTTCTGATAAAGTCCCTGAGATGGCACGTGCATTTGGTAAGTTTATGGCGCAGTTGAAAAACGCTACTAATGACATCAAACAAGAAATTAATAAAACAGCTGATCAATCAGGTATTACAAAAGATATAAAGGAAACTTTTGATGTAGATATCAATCCAATGAAAGATATTCAACAAGAGATTGAAAAGCAAAAAGAGGACTTAGAAAGCATTACAGGACCAATTAAAAGACAAAATTAATGTTAGAAACATTAGTACAATTTGACAAAGAGTTAATGATTGCGTTAAACAATATTGGATCGCCAACTTATGATCCGTTTTGGTTGTTTATCACAAAACAAATTAACTGGTTGCCTTTTTTTCTTCTCCTTTTATATACGGTTTACAAAAAGGTTTCGATTAAAAAGTTAGGTGTTATTTTACTTTGCTTAGCTTGTTTGATTGCGTTTACAGATCAAATGACAAATTTAGTTAAGTATACGGTTGCAAGACCAAGACCTTGTAATACGGAGGATATAAAAGATATGTTGCGTATTGTTAAGTGTAGTCCAACACTGAGTTTCTTCTCAGGACACGCTTCTAACTCAACAGCAACAATGTTGTTCTTGTTTTTAATTTTGAGAAGATATTATAAATACGCATTTTTAGTTTTTATCTTTCCTTTGGTGTTTTCATTTAGTAGAATCTATTTGTCAATGCACTTCCCTGGAGATATTTTCGTAGGAATGTGTGCTGGTGTAGTATTCGGAACATTATTCTATCAGTTGTTTAAATGGATAGAAGTGAAATATAAAGACAAATTAGTGTAAGATATATAACGAAAGAGGGCTTGATGAAAATCAAGCCCTCTTTGTTTATTTTACTCTTGAGATTGTTAAACCATCTCTGATAGGTAATAGTATTGTTTCTATTCTCGGATCGTCTTTTAAAAGTTTGTTGTATTTATCAATTTCAACTGTACTTTTATCGTTTTCTTGAATTTCTTCTAAAACTTTCCCTGACCATAAAACATTGTCAGAAAGAATAACTCCTCCTTTATTCATCTTGTCAATAATAAGATGAAAGTAATTAGAATAGTTAGGTTTATCAGCGTCTATAAAAACTAAGTCAAACTTCTTGTCTAAAGTTGGAATAATGTCTAACGCACTACCTAAGTGTTGATGTATTTGAGCTCCGTATGGAGAGGCGTCAAAATGCTTGCGTTGAAAGTCGATTAACTCTTCTTTGATGTCAATTGTATCAATTGTACCTCCTTCTTGCAATCCTTCCGCTAAACACAATGTTGCATATCCTGTAAAAGTTCCAATCTCTAAAATGTGTTTAGGATTGATAAGTTTTGTTACAATGCTTAAAAAACGGCCTTGAAAATGCCCGCTAAGCATTCTTGGCTGTAATACTTTACGGTGTGTTTCTTTATCTAAGTTAGCTAATAATACAGGTTCGTTTTCTGTATGATCTGCTGCGTATTTTTCTAATTGAGGTGATATAAAATGCATATTAATCCGATAATGTTATTGTCGTGGGTGCAAAGATAATTCTTTTCGATAATGTTGGGAATATTTTCAGATAGTATCGTTGAGGAAGTTTTATTTGTCTAAATTTATATAATTCAACCAATTATGATTATTATGAAGTTCTTTGCAAAGTTTTTAAAGTGGTTTGCTGTTATAGTGGTAGCAATTATAGCCCTTGCTTATATTTTTAAAGTTGATTATTTGTTTACCGCCGTTCGTACTATCTATTTTAATGGGTATAAAACGGCTTTTTTAGACGATTACAAGTATTTTCCTACTCGAAAGATAGAGAATGCAGTGGGACAACCTTGGCCAATTTCTAAAGAGTATAATACGGTTAAGCCAAGTGAAAAACTGGAGCAAACACACAAGGAGTTGGAGACAATAGCTTATGTGATTATTAAAAATGATAGTATATGGCACGAGAGTTATTATGATGGTTACGGAAAAAATTCTTATACGAATTCGTTTTCAATGGCGAAAAGTGTTGTTTCTGCTGCTTTAGGGAAGGCTTTGCAACGAGGAGAGATTAAGAGTTTGGACGAACCTGTGGTTAATTATTTACCCGAAATTAAAGGGAAGTATAAAGATGAACTGACGGTAGGAGATTTGTCTACGATGTCTTCTGGAATGGATTGGGATGAATCATATTATAGTGCATTTTCTATTATGACAAGAGTTTATTTTGATAAAAACTTGCGAGATGTAATGTTGGGGATCGAGATAAAGGACAAGCCAGGACAGGAGTTTATTTATAAAAGTGGTGATACGGAATTGTTGACAATGGTTTTAGAGAAGGCAACAGGTAGGTACTTGTCAGATTATGTATCAGAATATTTCTGGAAACCAATGGGAGCTGAGTTGCCTGCTTTGTGGCAAATAGATCACGAAGGAGACGGGGTTGAAAAATCGTATTGTTGTTTTACAAGTAATGCACGTGATTTTGCAAGATTTGGAAAATTGTACAAAGATTATGGAAAGTGGAATGGTGAGCAGATTTTAGATAGTACTTTTGTAGCAAAGTCAATTACACAACAGTTTGCTAATGGACCAGAGTATGGTTATGGTTGGTGGTTGGTAAAGCATAGGGGGCAAGATTTCTTCTATATGAGGGGGCATTTAGGACAATTTGTAATTGTTTCTCCGAAAGACAATGTTGTTATTGTTCGCCTTGGTCATATAAAAGGTTTACAAACAGAAGAAGACCCGCATAGCAATGATCTTTACTTGTATATTGATGAGGCATATAATATGATGGAACAGACTAAAAAATAACGTATGATTGATAGATTATCTCTTGAAAACCTTTTGTTTTTAGATATTGAAACAGTACCTGAATGTGCTGATTTTTCTGAATTAGATGATGAAATGAAAATGCTGTATGAAGCAAAGACTGCATATCAACGCAAGGACGAATTTACAGCAGAAGAGTTTTATAATAAAGCAGGTATATGGGCAGAGTTCGGAAAGATCATTTGTATTTCGGTTGGATATTTTGTTTACAAGAATGGAGAGCGGCAATTTAGAACAACCAGTTATGCTGGTGAAGAAAAGGATTTACTGGTAAATTTCGCGAATTTATTAGAGGGGTATTTTGGAGGAGTAGAAAAGTTGTTATGTGGGCATAATATCAAGGAATTTGATGTGCCTTTTTTGGTTAGACGTATGTTGATAAATGGGGTTAAAATCCCCAATAAGTTGCGTGTTTTTGGGAAAAAACCGTGGGAGGTTCAACACTTAGATACAATGGAATTGTGGAAGTTAGGAGATTTTAAAAATTATACATCTTTGCGACTTTTGACTAAGATTTTAGGTATTCCTTCGCCAAAAGACGATATAGACGGTAGTGAGGTGGCAAGAGTGTACTATAAAGAGAAAAATTTAGATAGAATTATCATTTATTGTGAAAAAGATGTTGTTGCTGTGGCACAAGTTTTGCTTAAGTTTAGACAAGAGGAATTGTTGACTGAAGATGAGATTTTATCTGTATAAGTTAAAAAAATATTAATTTTTTTAGTTTAGTAGTAGGTGCTAAAATATATTTTTACTATTTTTGAAACAAATAAAGATATAAAAGTGAAAAATATTCAAACATATTCATGGTCTTCGATTAAGTTGATGGTACTTCCATTTCAGCTTAGGCTATCTGTATTATAATATTTTGAATATTTAAAAATATAAATGGTAGCCTCTGTATATAACAGGGGCTTTTTTTTTGAACTAATAAGAATTACAAATGAAATCAATTATTAATTATTTATCGTTTATGCCGTCGTATAAGTGGATGTGTCTAGTACATACCTCGTCTGTGCGTGTGTTGCCAAATGTGATATCTTGATTTATTTGTAAGTAAGCTGTAAAGCTATGAATTGATAGAAGGTTCTTTTGGTATGTGTGCTAAAAGAACCTTTTTTTATATATAATATTTAGTAATTGAATTAATTAAAAAAGAGATGGGAAAACAAGTTTTAAAAGTTTTGGGATTTTCAGTAAGAGAACAGCAGTTTGCAGTAAAAACGGCTAATTTTTCTTTTACAGTAAAGGATGGTAGAGAATTAGTAAGAGATGAAAATGCTAATTCAGGAGAATTGTTACTTGCTAAATTAGCAGGAAGTATTCACGCAATTGGTAATTTAATTGGTAAAACTTTAGGGTTAGATTTGAAATCTATTCAAATTGAGGTTTCTGGTGAAGTAAATCTAAAGGATTTGGCAGAAGAGGATATCCAACAGTTTAAAAGAATTGATGTAATGGTTAAGCCGACTACAGAGGCTTCTATTGTAGTGCTTAAAGAATGGATGGATGCTGTGAAATTGGCGTGTCCTGTATTTAGTAATTTTAAAGAAAAAACACCAACAGTAGTTACTTTGGTTAAAGAATATGATCAAGTAAAAGTAGCTTAATATGGTGACTGTCTATATGAAAATTGTGGTATAGGTTTTATTGTTTACAAGCTTTCGTATCAATAGATATCTATATCACAATTATTATATTATTTTTGTTAATCACGTTTTATCAAAAGTAATAATGGACAATGTAACCCCTATTTTATCTGTAAGTAATTTACAAATCGATTTCTTAAAAGAAAAAGTATGGAATACCATTATTAAGGGGAGTACTTTTGATATAATGCCTAATGAAATATTGGGTGTAGTAGGGGAATCAGGATCTGGTAAATCCGTTACTTCATTAGCCTTAATGGGCTTATTACCAAAAGAAAATTCTCGCATTTCTAAAGGAGATGTTTTTTATAAAAACCAAAATATTACTCATTTATCGGATAGTGAATTTCGCTCTTTAAGAGGAAAGGAAATTGCTATGATATTTCAAGAGCCGATGAGTGCTCTAAATCCTTCTATTACTTGTGGTGAGCAAGTGTCTGAAATTTTAATAGAACATACCGGTTTACGTGGTTCTGAACTTAAGAAAGAGGTGGTAAGTTTATTTGAAAAAGTAAAATTGCCTTATCCTAAAGAAGTTTATAATAAATATCCTCATCAAATATCAGGTGGTCAAAAGCAACGTGTTATCATTGCTATGGCTATTGCTTGTAAGCCTTCTTTGCTTATAGCGGATGAACCAACTACTGCGTTAGATGTTACTGTTCAGAATGAAATTATTAGTTTATTGAAGGAATTACAGCAGGAAACACAGATGAGTATTTTGTTTATTTCTCACGATTTAAATCTTGTTTCTGCTATCAGTGATCGGTTATTAGTGATGTATAAAGGGGATATTGTTGAACAAGGAGTGTCTTCAGTAGTCTTCAATCAACCAAAAGAATTATATACTAAGGCGTTGGTAGCTTCTCGTCCTTCTATGGATGAACGATTAAAGAGGTTGCCTACTATTCAAGATTTTTTAGATAATAAGGTTGTTAATGATGTTATTTCTGATGAGGAAAGACAGCAAATGCATCAACAGCTTTACAGTGGTGAGCCATTGTTGCGCGTAAGGAATATCTATAAAGATTATATTACAGCAGGTAGCTTATTTAAGAAAGGAGTTTTTCACGCTTTAAAAGATATTAACTTCGATATTTACGAGGGTGAAACGCTTGGTTTGGTAGGAGAAAGTGGCTGTGGGAAATCAACTCTTGGAAACGTGATTTTGCAGTTGGATAAAGCTACAAAAGGAGAAATATTCTACAAAGGAAAAGATATTGTTAAATTGAGTAGTAGCGAGTTTCGTGGGCTTAGAAAAGATATTCAAATTATTTTTCAAGACCCGTATTCTTCATTAAACCCACGTAAAACAGTGGGTGAGGCTATTTTAGAACCAATGATTGTTCATAAATTATATGCTTCTGATAAAGAGAGAAAGGCGAAAGTGATTGATATTTTGGAACGAGTAGGGTTAGATGAAAGTGTATATAATAGGTATCCACACGAATTTTCGGGAGGACAAAGACAGCGTATCGGTATTGCAAGAACGGTAGCTGTACAACCAAAGCTGATTATCTGTGACGAGTCTGTATCTGCATTGGATATTTCTGTTCAAGCACAAGTGTTGAATTTGTTAAATGAACTGAAAGAAAACTTTGGATTTACTTATATATTCATTTCTCACGATTTAGCTGTTGTTAAATATATGTCGGACAATATTCTGGTAATGAATAAAGGGGAGATAGAAGAAATTGCTGAAGCAGATGTCTTGTATCGTTCCCCTAAAAAAGATTATACTAAAAAGTTAATTCAGGCTATTCCGAAATAATATATTAATACGGAATATATGATGGAGCAGGCATTACGTGCATAGTTTTCGTGTTGCCTTTAGTTCTTTTAAGCTTGCCAGGTATTCCTTTATTGTCGAATACTGTATAGTATTCTAATGTTACATCGCCAATAGATTTTACTTTTCCTTCTAATTCTTTACGATCAAAACGATCGTAGTAAGTTATTTTATAAGGACCTATTTTCTTTATTTTACCTTCTAATTCACTCCAATCAAATCGGTCATAGTATTCAAAAGAAATAGAACCGATGTTTTTTATTTTACCATTGTTATACATACTAAAGCGATCAATGTAAGTGATGTTTAGATTGTTTATTCTTTTGATTCGGTTTTTTAAGTACTCATCAAATGTATTGGTGTAATATTCTACAGAGTTGTTTCTTGAAATGTAGTCAAGTTCAGGGTCAAAGTAGTCGTAATAGTCGTCTCTTTTAAACTGAGGACGTTTTTGATTAAAAGTAAAATCTGTTCCATTTTGATAGATATTAAAAATTAGATCATCTATTTCTAATACAATGGTTTGTACGTTTTTTGAATCTTGTGTTAATTCAAAGTAAGCGTAATTGATGTTTTGACCAAAGCTTACTACAGAGATAATAGCGGAACAAATAAATGTAAATAGTAACTTCATATATAATATTTAAGATATTTTCCCCTTGTGTAAAGGGGAAAAAGATCAATTAATAACCTTCGTAAGGTACTTCATATTCGTTAAAGATTATACCATTTTCTTGTAACTCTTTTAAGATTGGAAGGTAAACCTCTTCTTTAATTGGCATTTGTACTCCATGAGTATTTATAATTCCTTTTAAAATTTTTAAAGCAGCGATGGCAACAGGTAATCCCACAGTTTTTGCCATTGCAGTATAGACTTGGTTATCACCGATGCAGATCATTGTAGAGTCAATTTGTTTTTTTTCAGTATTCAGTAAATAGCCTATTTTGTGATACATCACAATCATATCTTTGTCTTGTTTATCCAAAGTCCACGAGTCGTTTAGAATTTTCTCTAAAATTTGAGCAGGTGAAGCATTTTTTAAACCAATTTTTTTAGTAGCGTTGAATAAATCAAGTTCTAAGAGTTTTTCCCAAACAATATCATCTTGGTCAATACCTAAAGCAAGACGTAATTTTGTTTCAACTGTATCTGTTGGGTGGTATGGCAAATAAAGATTGATAAATTCTCGGTACGTCATATTTTCGGAATTATCAATTTTATATGTGTCATCAGTAACTCCAAGTTCTACAAAAAGATTCCAAGCCCGTGAGTAGCCAACTCTTCTAATTGTACCTCTAAAAATTGTTTTAGCATCATCAAGTCCATATGCTTGTTGATATTTTAAGGAATCTCGATTGGCGTAGGCTTCAAATTTGCCGTATCCTTCAATGTTTAGAAATTCTGTTCTTCTAAACACTTTATTGTAAGGGATGTATTTGTATTGTCCTTCTTGTAGGAATTTTGCTGCACCACCTTGTCCGGCTAAGACAACATTTCTTGGATTCCAGGTAAATTTGTAATTCCACAAGTTGTTGTCGGATTCAGGAGCAATAAGTCCTCCACAAAACGACTCAAAAGAAAGTATTTTACCTCCTTGTTTTTTGATTTCGTGGATGATTTTCATAGCACTCATATGGTCAATACCAGGATCAAGACCAACTTCATTCATAAAAACAAGGTTGTTTTCCTTCACTTGTTGGTCTAATTCTTGCATTGCCTCACTTATATACGAAGCAGTTACCATGTGTTTTTTAAACTTGATACAGTCTTTTGCCAGTTCGATGTGTAAAGCGGCAGGAAGCATTGAAATGACAATGTCTGCTTTATTTACAAGAGCTTGTCTTTCTTGTTCGTTGAATAAATCAAATTGAATAGGCGTTGCATTAGGGTGGTCCATAGCTTTTTGTTTAGCCAATTCTAAAGAAAGATCTCCAATGGTTAAGTGGAGGTTTTCTATTGTTGATTTTTCAAGTAAATACTTAATTAAAGAGGAACTCGATCTACCAGCTCCAATAATTAGAATTTCTTTTGTCATAATATGTTGGTTAGTTTATGAATATACGAAAATAATGATTTCTTAAAGCTGTCAAAATTCTTTAGTGAAAAAAACTTTAACAGTTTGTATGATAAGTTGTATATTTGAAAGAAAAATCGATGGGACGTAAAGTTATTGCTATAGCAGCCTTTATAGGGGCTATAGGTATCATTTTAGGAGCGTTTGGAGCTCATGGATTACGAAAAGTGGTTACAGAAACGCAGGTTGCTACCTTTGAAGTAGGTGTGCGCTACCAAATGTATCACGCAATATTCTTACTTTTTATAGGACTATGTAATTTTATTTCAGACAAGGCTAAAAAAACAGCTATGTACTTGGTTTTGTTGGGGATATTGTTTTTTTCAGGTTCTATCTATCTACTTACCTTTAAAGACCTGATTTCTATTGACTTAAGATTAATCGGTCCAATAACACCTATCGGCGGAGTTTTATTTATAGCAGCATGGATATATATTGGTATTCAGGTACTTAAATCGAAAGATGCTATTAAATAATTCTTTTGTATATTTATATTTTAAATTTATTTCTAAGTTTGCAAACAAATTAATACACAACATAAATAATGAAAATGGATAATTCTGAATCAATTTCACTGGAAAAATATGGTATTAAAGATGTTGTAGAAGTAATTTATAATCCTTCTTACGACGTTTTATATAATGAAGAAACAAACCCAAATCTTACAGGGTATGACAAAGGTGTAGTAACTGAGCTTGGTGCTGTTAATGTTATGACAGGAGAGTTTACAGGACGTTCACCTAAAGACAAGTACATTGTTAAAGATTCAGTAACAGAAAACACAATTTGGTGGAATTCTCCTGAGTCTCCAAATGACAACAAGCCGATTGATAACAAAACGTGGGATGCTTTAAAAGCAAACACTGTAAAACAATTATCTGGAAAGAAATTGTATGTAGTTGACGCTTTTTGTGGTGCTAACGAAAACACTCGTTTAAAAGTTAGATTTATTATGGAAGTGGCTTGGCAAGCTCATTTCGTTACGAATATGTTTATTCGCCCAACGAAAGAGGAGTTAGCTAACTTTGGTGAGCCTGACTTCGTAGTAATGAACGGATCAAAAACTACTTTCAAAGAGTACAAAGATTTTGGATTAAACTCTGAAGTTTATGTTGCATTTAATTTGACTGAGAAAGTACAAGTTATTGGTGGTACTTGGTACGGTGGAGAGATGAAAAAAGGAATGTTCGCAATGATGAACTATTACTTACCTTTAAAAGGAATGGCTGCTATGCACTGTTCAGCTAATAAAGGACAAGATGGTGATGTTGCTGTTTTCTTTGGTCTTTCTGGTACAGGTAAAACAACTTTATCTACTGACCCAAAACGTGAATTAATCGGTGATGATGAGCACGGATGGGATGACGAAGGTGTATTTAACTTCGAAGGTGGATGTTATGCAAAAACAATTAACTTAAGCCAAGAGAATGAACCAGATATTTTTGGGGCTATTCGTCGTGATGCTTTGTTAGAGAACGTTACTGTTGACGCTAACGGAAAAATTGACTTTAATGATGGTTCTGTTACACAAAATACACGTGTATCTTACCCAATTAATCATATTGATAACATTGTTAAGCCTGTTTCTAAAGCAGGACATGCAACTAAAGTTATCTTTTTAACTGCTGATGCTTTTGGTGTAATGCCTCCAGTGTCTAAGTTAACTCCAGAACAAACTAAATACTACTTCTTATCAGGTTTTACTGCTAAGTTAGCTGGTACTGAGCGTGGAGTGACTAAACCAGAGCCTACGTTCTCTGCTTGTTTCGGTAAAGCTTTCTTATCTTTACACCCAACACAATACGGTGAAGAATTAGTGAAGAAAATGGAGGAGCACAATGCTACTGCATATATGGTAAACACAGGATGGAATGGTACTGGAAAACGTATTTCTATCAAGGATACAAGAGCTATCATTGACCGTATCTTAGATGGTTCTATTGAGAAAGCTGAAACTACAATTGTACCTATTTACAATTTTGCTGTTCCAACAGCTTTAGAAGAGGTAGATACTAATATTTTAGATCCACGTAATACTTATGCGAATGCTTCTGAATGGGAAGAAAAAGCTAGAGATTTAGCTGCATTATTTGTTAAGAACTTCGAATTGTATTCAAACAATGCAGAAGGGAAAGCATTAGTTGCTGCTGGTCCACAGTTATAATATATACCATAAAAAAGCTTGCAATTTCTTGCAAGCTTTTTTTGGCTCTAATTTTAATAATAAAAAAAACCTCTATAGATATCTATAGAGGTTTTTTTATTGTTATTTATTCACTTTTTGAATATACTTTTCAAGAGCCATTGTCATAGATGGAGTCTCAGGTGCAGGAGCCATAATATCAACTCTTAAGTTGTTATCAAGTGCTTCTTTCTGCGTAGAAGTTCCGAATACAGCAATACGAGTATTGTCTTGTGTAAAGTCTGGGAAGTTCTTAAATAAAGACTTAATTCCAGTTGGACTAAAGAATGCTAATACGTCGTATTTAACATCAGCTAAATCAGATAAATCACTCATTACTGTTCTGTAAAAAGTTCCTGGTGTCCAATTTACTTTTAATTCATTTAATGTCGCTGGTACATCACTGTTTAATTGATCAGATGCAGGTAATAAGAATTTTTCATCCTTATACTTTTTGATCAATGGTGCCAATTCAGTAAAATCTTTTTGACCAACATAAATCTTTCTTTTACGGTAAACAACATACTTTTGTAAGTAATATGCTACTGCTTCTGATTGACAAAAATACTTAAGTGTTTCAGGTATTTTGAAACGCATTTCTTCAGCAACCCGAAAGAAGTGATCTACAGAATTTTTACTTGTTAAAATAATCGCGGTAAAATTGGTTAGATCAATTTTTTGGTGTCTTACCTCTTTGGCTGAAACACCTTCCACGTGGATGAAGGGTCTAAAGTCAATTTTTACCTTGTATTTTTGTTCTAATTCAAAGTAAGGTGAGTTTTCTACTTTAGGCTCTGGTTGAGAAACCAAAATTGTTTTCACTTTCATAATTGTACTTTCTTATATTGCTCCCATATTTTTAAACCAGAAATACAATAAAAAATAAGGGGCTATTTCAAGGGTGCAAAGATACAAAATAAAATAGAACAACTTATTTAATATTGATTTTTGATTGTTTTTTATAAAAACTATGTATAAAAGGGTATTTGTTGCTATTAATGCAAAAAGAATAGTTGCAATAATAATCTTATTGCTAATATTGTTATAGAAAAGTAAAACATCAACTCCTAAGAGTAACATTCCAATATAATTTCTATATGTTGCTTTTTGGAGGTTTAATGCATCTGCAAATTCTTCTATGCCAAATGTTATAGAAATAATTTTATCTATTAGATATTTTCCTATAATAAAAGTTGCAGCAAAGTTTAGAATTTGTAAAAAGGAAGTAAATGTATAAAAAGGAATTACTTCAAATGATTTTAAAACTATTTGAATAAAGAAGGTAACAGATAATAATTGTACTAATAAAAAAGATAATGTAAAACTATTTCGTAAGTTAGTATTGTCTTTGTATATTTTTAAATATTTATCTGATACAGCAAGTCTTGTAAATTCAGCAAAACGTACACCGAAGATTGTTTTATTAAATGCAATAATAGAAAACCCTATAAAGAATAAAGCTGTAGCCCAATCTTTATTTGGAATTATGCGGTCTAATAAAATTATATTCTCCATAATGGCTACAAAATTAGCAAAAAAAAAGATTGAGTTCACTTTGTATTTTATTTAAGTGCTAACTTTATAGAAAAAGGTTATTTTTGTGGCAAACCAATTATAAAATGGAATCAGGATTAGTCATTATACCCACGTATAATGAAATTGAAAATATTGAGTTGATTATTGATGCTGTAATGGCTCAGCCTCAGCAATTTCATATTCTGATTGTAGATGATAACTCACCGGACGGTACGGCTGACGCTGTACTAAAATTGCAAAATAAATATGCGAACCGTTTGTTTCTTGAAAAGAGAGAGGGAAAAAATGGGTTAGGAACTGCCTATGTATACGGATTTCGTTGGGCTCTAAATAGAGAGTACCAATATATTTTTGAAATGGATGCAGATTTTTCTCATAACCCAAATGATTTAGGAAAGCTTTTAGAGGCTTGTAAGCTTAATAAAGGGCTCTCAATAGGTTCTCGCTATGTTACGGGAGTTAATGTGGTTAATTGGCCTTTAAACCGTGTATTACTATCTTATGGAGCTTCTATTTATGTTAGAATGATAACAGGAATGAAGATAAAAGATACAACTGCTGGTTTTGTTTGTTTCTCTCGTCAAGTTCTCGAAAGTTTTGATTTTAATCAAATACGCTTTGTGGGTTATGCTTTTCAGATTGAGATGAAATATAGAACTTTCGTTAAAAACTTCCCGATAACTGAAGTACCTATCATTTTTACTGACCGTACAAGGGGAGAGTCAAAAATGTCTGGGGGAATTATAAAGGAAGCTATTTTTGGCGTTATTAATCTACGATTACGCAAATTACTAAACACACTATAATGACAAACTATTTAATTACCAACGGAAAAATTGTTAATGAAGGTCAGATTTTTAATGCTGACATTTTAATTAAAGATGGGGTAATTGCTAAAATTGGTTCTTCAATTGAGGTATCTAATGATGTGCAGGTTATTGATGCTAAAGGAAGTTATGTAATTCCTGGTATGATTGATGACCAAGTTCACTTTAGAGAGCCTGGTTTAACACATAAAGGTGATATCGAGTCGGAATCTCGTGCTGCTATTGCGGGGGGAATTACGTCTTTTATTGAACAACCAAATACAGTTCCTAATGCTGTTACGCAAGAGATTTTAGAAGATAAATATCAAATCGCATCAACAAAGTCATTTGCTAACTACTCTTTTATGATGGGGGGAACAAATGATAATTTGGAAGAGGTTTTAAAAACAAACCCAAGAAACGTTGCAGGGATTAAATTGTTCTTAGGGTCTTCTACGGGGAATATGTTAGTTGATAACCAAGATGTTTTAGAGAAAATCTTTTCAAGTACATCAATGCTTATCGCTGTTCACGCAGAAGATGAAGGAACTATTCAACGAAATTTAGCAGAATATAAAGCGCAATATGGTGATGATATTCCTGTTAAGTATCACCCAATTATTAGAAGTGAAGAGGCTTGTTATATTTCGTCTTCTAAGGCAATTGAGTTAGCTAAGAAAACAGGAGCAAGATTACACGTATTTCACGTTTCTACTGCTAAAGAGACCGAGTTATTCAGAAATGATATTCCTTTAAAAGATAAAAAAATTACTGCAGAGGTTTGTGTTCACCACCTTTGGTTTACTGATAAAGATTATGATAAAAAAGGAAATTTTATTAAGTGGAATCCAGCTGTAAAGACAGAGCAAGATAAAGAAGGTTTATGGAAAGCATTGAATGATGGACGTATTGATGTAATTGCTACTGATCACGCTCCTCATACACTTGAAGAAAAAAGCAAAGCATATACTTCTGCTCCCTCAGGAGGACCGTTAGTTCAACACGCTTTGGTTTCTTTGTTTGAAGCTCATAAACAAGGTAGATTGTCGATTGAAACAATTGTTGAAAAAACAGCACATAATCCTGCTATATTATTCCAAGTTGAAAAAAGAGGGTTTATTAAAGAAGGTTATCACGCAGATATTGCTATTGTTGATACAGAGCAATCTTGGGAAGTAAATAAAGAAAATATTTTATATAAATGTGGATGGTCTCCATTTGAAGGAGAGCAATTTAGTTCTAAAATTACACATACATTTGTCAATGGGTTTTTAGCTTACGAAAATGGTCAAGTGAAAGAAGAACATAAGGGACAACGTTTATTGTTTGTTAGATAAAAAGATATAAATGAATAAGTTTTTAGTAATATTAGCAGCATTAGTTTTAGGTTCGTGTGGTAATGAGTCTAAGAAGCCAACCCCTTTTATTGAAGAACAGAAAATGGAAGATATTCTATTTGATATGTCTTTGTTGTATTCTATTGAAAGTGTTAGTGCTTATTCAAGAGAAGATAGTATGCCTCAATTGAATATGAATTCTGTGTTGAAAAAATATGATATTGATAGCTTAACTTTTGTTGAAAACAATAAGTATTACATCGAATTAAAAGAAGGTGTTTATCACAATATGCAAGAGAATATTAATAGAAAACTTGAAGCTTTAAAAGTAAAAACAGACTCATTAATTGCCAAAGAAGAAGAGGAAAAAGATAAGGAGAATGATATTGTCAGAAAGCAATTAGAAAAGCAATTAAACGAGAAAAATTCTTCTGAACTTAAAGAGAAGAAGGATCGTTTAATTTCTGAAGATGATATGCTGCTACTTGAGGCAAATAAACTTGAATAGGTTCAAACTGAAAAGAAATAGCTTGAATTACTTTTGAGTTATCATAAATATATTTAGAATGAGAAGCTTGCGCGATTGATCGTGTAAAGCTTCTTTTTTTTCTGGTTACCATAGAAACAAAATGATCCAGTCTCCAAGCTAAATTACAATGTGTAACTGTTGCGTTGATAGTTGGTCTTTTCTTTCCCATTAAGTCTGCAATATCATTGATAAGGTCTTGGTAGCTGATATTATTTGAAACCAATGTAAAACGCTCGTTTACGATATCACTTTGCATTAGTAACGTCATTGCTTTCACTACATCTGTTGCGCTAACGATAGCTGCCATTCCTTTCGTATAAAAAGGGAAGTCTTTAGATACCTTGTGAAAGAACTCATTGCTTCCTTCATTATTAAAACCAACGCCAAAGATTATACCTGGGTTAACAATTACTACATTTAAACCTTCTTGTGTACCACGCCAAACCTCCATTTCAGCCCCATACTTCGTTATAGCATAGTCACTGTGGTAAAGTTCAGGATTCCAATCTGTTTTTTCTGTAATGATATTGTCTTTGTTTAAGGTTTCTCCTAATGCGGCGATAGAACTAACAAAGCAGAATTTCTTAATTTTAAAGTCAATCGATAGGTTTACTAAGTTTGCTGTACCTTCAATATTTGTTTTACGCAGTTTTTTTTCATCCCTTGGGTCAAAAGAAACAAGCGCAGCACAATGATATACATACTCAATATTTTGAAAAGCTTCTTCTAAAGCAGGAATATCTGTAATATCTGCTTTTACCCACTCAATTTTTAGAAATAAATGGTCTGCTTTTTTTAAAGAGAAAAAAGATTTCGTTTTTTTAATACTGTCTTCATCTCTATAGATAGCACGAACCGCACCTTCTGTTTGAAGAAGATGTAGCAATAAATGCGTACCGACTAAACCTGTTGCTCCTGTTATTAGTATCATATCCTTAGACAAAAATAAGTGATATGTTTTACAATATGAAAAATTATAGGAGAAACTTAAAAATCAACGCCCGTATTATCAATATCTAATGAATAAAAATAAAAAACGAATAAAAGAGCAAGGTTTGAGGAATTTTATTCCATACTGTAGGGTTTTGGGCTATCTTTGTGGAAAATATAATTAAATGAAAAATTTTATTGAAGAAGTGACTTGGAGAGGAATGCTCCACGACGTTATGCCAGGCACTGAAGAACATTTGATGGAGCAGATGCGTGTAGCGTATGTGGGAATTGACCCAACAGCGGATTCATTGCATATTGGACATTTAGTGAGTGTTATGCTTTTGAAGCACTTTCAATTAGCAGGGCACAAGCCTTATGCTTTGGTAGGTGGTGCTACAGGTATGGTTGGTGACCCTTCTGGAAAGTCTAATGAGAGAAACTTGTTAGATGAAGAAACGCTTCGTCATAATCAAAATGCAATTAAGAATCAGTTAAGCCGCTTCTTAGATTTTAACTCAGGTGCTGAAAATGCTGCTGTTTTAGTAAATAACTACGACTGGATGAAAGAATTTTCATTCTTAGAGTTTATTAGAACTATCGGTAAACACATCACTGTTAACTATATGATGGCAAAAGATTCTGTGAAAAAACGTCTGAATGGAGAGTTCCAAGATGGTATGTCTTTTACAGAGTTCTGTTACCAATTATTACAGGGATATGACTTTTTACATTTGTTCCAAAACGAGAAGATTACGCTTCAAATGGGGGGGTCTGATCAATGGGGGAACATTACAACAGGTACTGAGTTAATCCGTAGAACAATTGGTGAGAAAGCGTATGCTTTAACTTGTCCATTAATTACAAAAGCTGACGGTACTAAGTTTGGTAAATCAGAAGGTGGTAACATTTGGTTATCTGCAGAATATACTTCTCCTTACAAATTTTACCAATACTGGGTTAACGTATCTGATACAGATGCTGAGAAATACATCAAAATATTTACATTCATTTCTCGTGAAGAGATTGAAGCTTTAATAAAAGAACATACAGAAGCACCTCATTTACGCGTTTTACAAAAACGTTTAGCTGCTGAAGTTACTACAATGGTTCACGGAGCTGAGAATTTAGAGAATGCTATTAAAGCATCAAATATTTTGTTTGGAAACTCTACTTCTGATGATTTGAAGCAATTAGATGCTCAAACTTTCTTAGAAGTATTTGATGGTGTACCACAAGCAGAGGTTGAGAGAGCTGATATTGAAGCTGGGTTAACAATTGTTGACGCATTAGCTGGAAAATCTAACTTCTTACCTTCTAATGGAGAAGCACGTCGTTCTTTACAAGCAAACTCTATTTCTGTAAACAGAGAAAAGGTTGCTGAAGATTACGTTATCAACACAAATGATTTGATTAATAATCAATTCGTATTATTACAAAAAGGAAAGAAAAACTACTTTATTTTACACGTAAAATAAGCAATAGTTTGGATTCAAATAGTATAGTTAGGCAAGTGTCTTACTAAACAAAAAGGGTTGCTCATTGAGCAGCCCTTTTTTTAGCTATTATTTAGTTTCTTTTACAAAGAGTAAACAAGTGCTTGTTGCTTTGTGGAAAAGGTGGTTTGCCACACTTCCCATAAAGATTTCTTTTATTCCTGTAGATCCCTTAACTCCTAAAATCATTAAGTCAGCTTTTTGTCTTCTTGCATATTGCAATAAAGCCGTCGAAATACTCTTGTCCTCAGCAGGTACTATTTCAATATCTGAGTAGTTGGCATATTTTTTATCCCATTTTTGTTTCTTCTCAGCAATATCCTCTCTTGATATTTTCTCAATTTCTTTATTTGTCATACTT
The DNA here is from genome assembly GCF_900099675.1 of Myroides phaeus. Classification (GTDB taxonomy): domain Bacteria; phylum Bacteroidota; class Bacteroidia; order Flavobacteriales; family Flavobacteriaceae; genus Flavobacterium; species Flavobacterium phaeum. The sequence goes on along the minus strand of NZ_FNDQ01000003.1, from coordinate 182,183 downwards.
GAGTAAAATCCCCAATACAATTTAGAAATATGAATAGCCGAATGTTGAATCTTTTGTCCTTTTGAGTTGTTTTTGAATCGATCAGCCCACGTCATAATAGGCGTGGTGTACTTAGAGAAGTCGATAGCGTCAATAATATTAGTTATAGGTATGTGATATGTTTCTGGTACTAATAAGGTCGCAGAAGGCAAAATACGGATTAACTTCTGTGCTAAAGCCCCATTTCCTTCAAGCTCTTGTTTGTTACCTAAGATAAGCATATCAAATTGCTGTTTTTTAGAAATATTGATAAAAGCAATTTCAGAGTAACTTTCTAATTTCACTAAAACCTCAAAACCATACGTTGCTCCAGACTCTTCTATTTGTTTGGTAATACGTTGTACTATTTTCGATTGAATTAACTCAATGCGTTCAGGAAGTAATAGTTCTTTTGGTAGTTCACCAAGTTTTAAATTATGCAGAAAAGTTACTTTGTCAATATTTAAAATATGGTCTAACACCTGTGTGTATTCAATAAGGTAATGGTCCATTTCAGACAAGTCAATACCTACGATTACATTTAAAGGTTTATTAATTGTCATCTCTTTTTATTTTTGTTGTTCGTCGATTAATTCAGAAATAATGTCTTTATAACTTTTTTCTTGTTTCGACTTTTGTTTCTTATGCTGTTTATTTAATTCTTCTTGTAACCCTTTTTGCAAGCTATAACACATAACTAATAGAATTACGGCAAAAGGCAGTCCTGTTATAATAACAGCTGTTTGCAGTGCATCAAGACCTCCTCCCCAAAGTAATACGATTGCGATAAATCCTTGTGTAAATGACCAGAAAACTCTTTGCCATACAGGAGATTCTCCAAAACTACCAGAGGTAATATTATCTACAACCAAAGACCCTGAGTCAGATGAGGTAATAAAGAAAGAGAAAATAAGAATAATTGCTATAATAGAAAGAAATTTAGCCAATGGGAAGTGTTCTAAGAACACAAATAACGCAGTTGATATATCTTCTTTTACTGCTGTTACCATTGATAAATCACCCGATAAAATCATTTCCAACGCACTACCACCGAAAACATTCATCCAAAGTAAAGTAATTAGTCCAGGTACGATTAAAACACCTAAGATAAACTCTTTAACTGTTCTTCCTTTAGAAATACGTGCAATAAAACTACCTACGAAAGGAGACCATGCGATCCACCAAGCCCAGTAGAATATAGTCCATACATTTTGCCAACCATTGCCTAAATACGTTTCGTTCCACGTACTAATATCAATAAAGTTAGCTAAATAAGACCCCGTATTTTGTACATAACCTTTTAAGATAAATAAGGTTGGTCCTAAGAAAAATATCATTAACATAAATACCGAAGCGATATACATGTTAGCGGTACTTAATATTTTGACACCCTTATCTAAACCTGAGAATACAGAAACGGTTGCAATTGAAATAACCACAAGAATAATTCCGGCTTGCATTAATGGAGAGATTTCCCATCCATATAAATAATTAAGTCCGGCAGTAATTTGGGTAACTCCTAAACCTAAAGAAGTAGAAAGACCAAAAACAGTGGCTAATGTTGATAAGATGTCAATAACGTGTCCCCACCAACCGTGAATTTTCTCTCCCCAGAAAGGGTAAAAAAGAGATCGGAAGGTCATAGGAAGTTTTCTATTGAAACCAAAAAAGGCAAGGGCTAAACCTACCATTGCATAAATGGCCCAAGCGTGTAGTCCCCAGTGTAAACTTGTAAATTCCATTGCTTGTATAGCTCCTTGAATTTCATTGTCCACCGGACGGGGAGGAGTACCAAAGTGAGAAACAGGCTCTGCGATACTAAAGAACATAATACCGATTCCCATTCCTGTACTAAATAACATGGCAAACCAAGATCCTTTGCTAAACTCAGGTTCGGCATCTTCGCCACCCAAGCGTATTTTACCAAACTTGCTAAAAGCAAGATAAATAGCAAAGATTAAAATAACGTTTACAGTTAGCACAAAGAACCAACCAAAATTAGTAGTTACAGAATTTTGAGCAATTGCAAACCAAGAACCTACTTTTGTAGGGAATAAGACACATACTGCAATTAAAGCGATAATAAGCAAAATTGAAGTAATGAATACAGGAGGATTAATAACTAATTGTTTGTTGTCAATTAATTTTTTTAACATGAGTTATACTATTTAAATTAATAATTATAACCCAGTACTTTGAAGGTAATAAGGATCATTTATTTCAAATGTGAAAAAATGATAAAGCAAAATATAATAGTGTATTTTTTACTTAGACGTTTTATAAGTTAGGGTAGCATAAAGAAATCTTTCACTTAAAAACGATCCTAATAAAAAGCACTGAATTGAATAAAAAAACGGTTACGTCTTTTTGAGAGTAACCGTTTTTAAATATTTTAGATTATCCTAAAAACGGATATTTATAATCAGTAGCTGGAACAAAAGTTTCCTTGATTGTTCTTGGAGAAACCCAACGAAGTAAGTTCAATACAGAACCTGCTTTATCATTAGTACCAGAAGCTCTTGCACCACCAAATGGTTGTTGACCAACAACAGCACCAGTTGGTTTGTCATTAATGTAGAAGTTACCAGCAGCATTTACTAAAGCATCAGTAGCCTCAATTGCAGCGTAACGACATTTAGAGAAGATAGCACCTGTTAATGCGTAAACAGATGTTTCGTCAACTAATTTTAATGTTTCAGACCATTTAGCATCTTCGTAAACGTAGATAGTTAATACAGGACCGAATAATTCAGTTTTGATTGTTTCGTATTGAGGGTTTGTAGTAACAATTACAGTTGGCTCAATGAAGTATCCTACTGATTTGTCATATTTACCACCAAATACTACTTCAGCATCGCTATCAGCTTGTGCTTGATCAATGTATTTAGCTAATTTGTCAAAAGAACTTTCAGAGATAACAGAAGAAACAAAGTTAGATGGATCCTCAGGAGTTCCCATTTTAATTGTTGCTAAGTCAGCTCCCATATATTCTTTTACTTTAGGCCACATAGAAGCAGGGATGTATGCTCTTGAAGCTGCAGAACATTTTTGTCCTTGGTATTCGAAAGCGCCTCTTGTTAAAGCTACAGCAACTTCTTTAGCACAAGAAGATGGGTGAGCAATAACGAAGTCTTTACCACCTGTTTCACCTACAATTCTTGGGTAAGTTTTGTAGTTGTTGATGTTTTGACCAATCTTAGTCCACATACTGTTGAAAACACCAGTAGATCCTGTAAAGTGGATACCAGCGAAATCAGGGCTTGCTAATAATGTATCAGTAATCATAGCAGAGTTTCCGTAAACAACGTTGATAACACCGTCAGGTAATCCAGCTAATTTGAATACTTCAACAATTACTCTTGCAGAGTAAATTTGAGTTGCAGATGGTTTCCATACTACTACGTTACCCATTAAAGCTGCAGAAGCAGGTAAGTTACCAGAAATTGCAGTAAAGTTAAATGGAGTAATTGCGTAAACGAAACCTTCTAAAGGTCTGTGCTCAATTCTATTCCAAACACCTTCGCTTGAAGCTGGTTGTTCTGAATAAATTTGAGTCATAAATTGTACGTTAAATCTCAAGAAGTCAATAAACTCACAAGCTGAATCAATTTCTGCTTGGTGTAGCGTTTTTGCTTGAGCGATCATTGTAGCAGCATTGATTTTAGCACGGTAAGGACCAGCTAATAACTCAGCAGCTTTTAAGAAAATAGAAGCTCTGTGCTCCCAAGGCATATTAGCCCATTTCTTTTTAGCTTCTAAAGCAGTAGAAATAGCTTTCTCTACTAATGCTTTGTCTGCTTGGTGGTAAACACCTAATTTATGTTTATGATCAAATGGAGGGAACAAATCTTTTGTATCACCTGTTCTAATCTCTTCTCCACCGATAAATAATGGAATATCAACTTGAGTGTTGTATTGTTCTTTGAAAGAATTCAAAGTTAATTCTCTTTCTTTTGATCCTGGCGCATAAGACTTAACTGGCTCATTAACGGCAGCAGGAACTTTGTAGAATCCGTTTGACATATTATGTTTCGTATTTAAGTAGTTTAATGAATTGAATAATTACAAATATAATTAAAAAAAATTAAAGCGATTTTGCCTCTCCCTCAGAAAAACTTATGTTTTGCTTAGTTTAACACAAAGTCTGCAGATAATTTAAAGTTAGGAATAGTAACTTTAAATAGGCGTGCGTGCGTGTGGTTTAATACGTTGTAATAGCCTTGCATTGAGCCTAATGACGATTTTAAAATACAACCACTTCTATAAGTGTGTTTTTCTCCAGGAGCAATAATTGGTGTCTCGCCAATAATTCCTTCACCTTCTATTATTTCCGTATTTTTTAAAGAATCATAAATTTCCCAATGTCTTGATAATATTTGTACAGTATCATCAGTTGTGTTTTCAATTGTAATTTTATAATTGAAAACATAACAAGTGTCTTTTGACTTAAAAAAGCTGCCTTCATACTGTGTTTCGACAGAAATCTTGATTCCTTTGGTGGTTTGTGAAATCATAGGTAGTATATTAAGTTGTTTCTATGTTTAATAAATAATATTTTCTGCGCTTGCCTCCCCAAAACCAATTGCTCTATCATATAGGTCGATATTGTTTCTGTAATATACAATTACTTGATACTTATTGGTCGTCAATGCATAATTTCCATCTGCCGCATTTTCTGGTGAAACTCTATTTTTATGTACTGCAGTATAACTAAAATTTGTAAAACCTTGTTTGATAAGGATTGCTTGTTCGTACAAATCTTTTTCCTCGTTGTATTTTAATTTGTTGTTTGGAGTAAGTTCATAGTCGTTAAACATCCCCGTAACATAATAATCTAATCCAATTCGAGCTTCTGCTGTTGGTTTAAACGAAAAGTAAACCCAGCTATATTCTGCCTCGCTATTCGGATTTTTTCCATTGATATTTCTTGGATAAAAACTTCCATTGATATCAGGAAAAAAGGTATATCCTTTTGTGGCTCTACTTTCATTAGTATATAAAAACGTATTGTATATACCATTATTAACGTAGGTAGAACCAATCATATTGTTAACCTGCTTTATATCGCTATTGTCAAAGTTTAAGTACTGATTACCAGCCCAAAACTGCGTCTGTTCATCATATTTATATACTAAATCTGTGCCAATTGTATATTGTGGTTTAACATTGTTTAAAAACGAGTCCCATCTGCCATTCTGAAAGATAGCTACCTTTATATTGTTAGTAGGATTATTATATAATACTTCGCCCAGTTGAATCGTAAAGTCTAAGTTTTGTTTTGTATCGTAAACATCTAAATTTCGCGTTCTTTTCACTTGAATAGGAACCGAAACAGCATTCTCATACAACACAAATTTTCGTCTAATTACTACCTCATCATCTGCATTGTAAATTTCTAAAACGTAATTTCCACTTTTAGTAATTCTGTACATTGAATTAGGTAAGGTTAGCCTGTAATGTGTGTAGGGTTGTAAAGTATTATATGAGTTTTCATAGTTTAGAATACGTTGGTTGTCCATTCCGTCTATGTAATCAATTTGTTTCAACTTAGACGGTTTCCAATCGTAATCATATGCTTTTACTCTGTAGTAATAGTTACTTTCATCTCCATATAAATCATCAAAAGCAATAGTAAATGAGTTTCCTAATTTAAAAAAAGGATTAACAGCTCTATTATTTTCCATAAAAGCAGCGGACTTAATATAGTCAGCTGTTATGTTTTGCGGAGTTTGTGCTTGTACTATTAAACAAAGTAAAATAGCAAAGCAAGTAAAGAAAAAGTTTTTCTGCATTGCTATAAAGTTTCGTTTTATATAAAAAAAGTTAATTAGAGAAAAAAGGTACGATTTTTTCTTGAAATAAGTCTAAACTTTTGATTTTTATGTCAGCAATATCAAATTTCGGGTCGTTAAATTCTTTAGGGTCAGGAACAGAAACAACAGTCATACCAGCTCTTTTTCCAGCAGTAGCCCCAGTAAAAGAATCTTCTACAACCAAACAGTTTTCAGGATTACTTCCTAAGTTTTTTGCTGCTGTTAAATAAACATCAGGTGCAGGTTTACCTTCTTTTACGTGAAGAGCAGAAACGATGGTTTGAAAGTATTCTTTAATTTCCAATCTGTCTAAAACAGTGTGTATTAATGAATCAGGTGAGTTAGTAGCTAAACCAATTTTAAAGTTATTGTCTGACAAATAGTTTAACGTATCAAGAACGCCAGCTTTAATTTGTCCTTTTTCACGAATTAACGAATCAACGCGATCAATAACAGCTTGTTCAACTTCTTCAATTGACTTTCCTTCCCAAGGAAACATTTTATACCACAATTCAGTAACAGCTCTGGTTGTTTGACCAGTTGTTTGTTGTGCAATCTTTTCATCCCAAATAGCTCCAACTGAAGTAAAAACTTCTTTTTCTGCTTGTTGCCAAAAATGCTCTGAGTCAATTAAGACTCCATCCATATCGAATAAAACGGTATTAATCATAAATGCGTGTAATAGTAATATTTAAGTATTGACGAAGATAAGTAAATCAATGTGGATAGCGAAGGAGAATGTGTGGTTAATCATATAGAGTAGCTGTTCTAAATGAAATTGTAAGGGCTAATGTGTAGCAATAGCTTTAGTAAACAGCCAAAGGAAAGTAATACACAGAGAATTGCCTGTGAAAATGAATGGTGATAAACTATTAAGGTTGTTTTTAATTAATCATAGCTTAGGTGATTGTATATCTTTTGTGTATTCTATGTAAAGTGCTTGTAAAGTTTCACATAGTTTTTATACATTGACTATACAAGGAGTATACATACACTATACATACACTCAAAATAAAACAACACAAAGAGTGTTATATCCTTAGAAGAATATAGCTGATAAATGAATATTGATAAGTATTAAATTGTGGTTTTACACCTGAAGAAGAAAGTCAAAATAGAGTTGATTTAGCCTTTTGATGTCTGAAGTAAAAAGTTTGTTATTTTGATTAATAACAGATTTTACTCAATTATAAATAAAAGGTTATTTAAAGCAAACGGGAATTATTTCTCCTTCTGCTAAGCAATATTTTTCAATTTCTTGTTTAGATAGTGTTTTGGTATAATCAACCTCTTTGACATTAAATCCTATTTTTCGCAATTTATCAAAGTAATCTCTACCATAAATACGAACGTGGTCATATTGTCCAAAGATTAATGTACGTTCTTTAGGGTCGGTGATAGAGTCGTCTTGGAATGTCTCTTGGCGATTTAAATCTTGTGGAATTTGGAAAATACCCATTCCACCTGGCTTAAGAATGCGGTATAGCTCTTGCATTGCTTTTGTGTCGTCAGGGATATGTTCCAATACGTGATTACACAAAATTATATCAAAGCTATTGTCTTCAAAAGGCAAGTTACATATATCAGCCTTTACATCAGCTAAAGGCGATTCTAAATCGGTTGTAGTATAGGTTAAATTAGCTTGCTTTCTGAACCTTTTGTAGAAAGCTTGTTCAGGAGCAAAGTGCAGTACTTTTTTAGGGGTACTAAAGAAGTCTGTTTCATTTTTTAAATAAAGCCAAAGCAGGCGATGTCTTTCTAAAGACAAGGTACTTGGTGATAAAACATTGTTTCGCTGTTTAGCGTACCCATAAGGTAAAAAACTTTTAAAACTCTTTCCGTCAATAGGGTCCGTATACGTATCACCCTTTAAATAAAAGGCAATAATAGGGCGAACAAGGTAGCTCAACCGAATTAAAATCGGTCGAGGTACAGTGTTCAATATTGTTTTGAAAAGTTTTTTCATAAAAGAAAAACGAATTATAAAACTAAAGGATTAGCTCTAAATTCATCTTCTTCATTACTTTCGATACCTAAAGCTTGGTAGATGTATTTGAAAGTAGAAAGTAATTCTGGTTTACCATTAACAAGAGCTACATCGTGTTCAAAGTGAGCAGATGGTTTTCCGTCACGAGTAACGATTGTCCATCCATCATTTAATTGTTTGATGTTTCTTGTACCTAAGTTGATCATAGGCTCAATAGCTACCACCATTCCTTCTACAAATTTCTTACCTCTTCCTGGTTTACCGTAGTTTGGCATTTCAGGATCTTCGTGCATTTTGCGTCCAACACCGTGTCCTACTAATTCGCGAACAACAGTATATCCTTCAGCCTCACAAAAACGTTGAATAGCGCTACCAACATCTTCTACGCGATTTCCAATGCGGAACTCACGAATACCTACATATAGCGATTCTTTTGTAATTTGTAATAACTTTTTAGTCTCAGCAGCAACTTCACCTACTTCAAAAGTATAAGCGTGGTCACCGTAGAAACCATTCATTACAGTACCACAGTCAATAGACACGATATCACCGTCTTCTAAAGGTCTGTTTGTTGGTAAACCGTGAACGATTTGTTCGTTTACACTTGTTAAAATAGAAGAAGGACATCCGTAAAGACCTTTAAATCCTGGTACAGCACCGTGATCTCTAATATATTCTTCTGCTTTTTTATCTAATTCTAAAGTCGTTACTCCTGGCTTTAGTTCTGTTGTAAGCATACCCAATGTTTTGGAAACAAGAAGGGCACTTTGTCTCATCAACTCAATTTCTTCTGGAGTTTTTGGAATGATCATACTTTAAATTTTTAAGTGGTACAAAATTACGCTATTGGAACGAATGAAAAAAATTAATAGAATTTGTTTTTTCTTGGACAATCAAATAGAAATACTTTAACTTAGCCTATTAGATGTTTTTAATTGTAAAAATTTGATTTTTAATACACAGTAATTTATTATGAAATATTCGTCGGCTCTTGAGGCTGCTAAGCTTGTCAAATCAGGAGATAGAATTTATGTACACTCAGTAGCTTGTACTCCTAACCATTTGATCGATGCTATTGTAGCACGAGCGTCAGAACTTAGAAATGTAGAGTTTTGTCATATTCACACGTTAGGGAAGGCTCCTTATGCTGATCCAAGTTTAAAAGAAAGTTTTCGCGTGAATTCTTTTTTTATTGGTGGAAATGTTCGCCATACGATTAAAGCAGGAAATGGAACATATACTCCTGTTTTTTTAAGTGAACTACCTGGTTTATTTAGAAAGGGATTAGTACCGTTAGATATTGTTTTAATTCAAGTTTCAGCACCAGATGAACACGGTTTTTGTTCGCTTGGGGCGTCAGTAGAAGCTACACCGGCTGCTATTGAAAATGCCAAAATTGTTATTGCTCAAGTGAATAGTTTTATGCCAAGAACATTTGGTGATAGTACAATTCACATTTCTAATATTGATGTTTTAGTAGAACATAATACGCCAATTTTGACTGAGTATTCAGTGAATATTAGTGAAGAAGAGGATAAGATTGGAAAGTATATTGCTGAGTTAATTGAAGACGGTAGTACGTTGCAAATGGGGATAGGTAATATTCCTGAAGCAGTATTGCAAAAATTGAAAAATCACAAACACTTAGGTTTACATACAGAGATGTTTGCAGATGGGGTTATTGATTTGATTGAAGCAGGCGCTTTAGATTGTACGCAAACGGTAGCTAATAAAGGTAGAGCAGTGTCTACTTTCTTTGTGGGAACTGAGCGTATTTATAAATATATGGATAATAATCCTTTCTTTATAATGAAGGATTGTTCTTATACAAATGATCCTTTTATTATCAGACAAAACCCAAATGTTGTGGCTATTAATTCTGCGGTAGAGATTGACTTAACAGGACAAATTTGTGCTGATTCAATCGGACATAGTTTGTATTCAGGAGTAGGAGGTCAGGTTGATTTTATGCGTGGTGCTACTATGAGTCCGGGAGGAAAAGCTATTATTGCGATGTCTGCAACAACTAAAAAAGGGGCAAATAAAATTGTTCCGTTCCTAAAAGAAGGGGCAGGAGTGGTTACTTCAAGAGCGCACGCACAATATATAGTAACTGAATTTGGAGTTGCTGATTTACGAGGGAAGTCAATTGACCAACGCGTTGAGGCATTAGCTAATATTGCACATCCAAACTTTAGAGAAGAAATTGTACGTGAGTATTACAACCGAACGTTAAGTAAATAGAAAGTTTATAAAATAAAAATAGCCACAGTATTGTGGCTATTTTTGTTTATGAGTAATTCATTATACTAATGAATGTCTTGTCATTTCTTCTGGTTGAGGTACTCCCATCAACTTTAAGATAGTTGGAGCTAAGTCACCAAGCACACCGTGGTTAACTTCTTTAATGTCTTTATCAACAATAATAATTGGCACCGGATTAGTAGTATGCGCTGTGTTTGGCGTACCATCAGGGTTAATCATTGTTTCACAGTTACCGTGGTCAGCTAAGATAATAGTTGTGTAATTGTTTTCTAAAGCAGTTGTAACCACTTCTTTTACACATTCGTCTACAGCCTCACACGCTTTGATAGCAGCAGACATCACACCTGTATGTCCTACCATATCACCATTAGCAAAGTTTAAACAAACAAAATCAACCTCACCTTTTTTCAATTCAGGAACAAGAGCGTCTTTTAAATCATAAGCACTCATTTCTGGTTTAAGGTCGTAAGTTGCTACTTTTGGAGAAGGGCAAAGCAATCTTGTTTCTCCTTCAAAAGGTACTTCACGCCCTCCTGAGAAGAAGAAAGTAACGTGTGGATATTTTTCTGTCTCTGCAATACGGATTTGTTTTTTACCGTGTTTTTCAAGAACCTCTCCTAAAGTATTTGTGATATTATCTTTGTCGTAAACAACGTGGATATTGTTAAACGTATCATCATAATTTGTCAAGGTAACAAAGTACAATGGTAGTTTCTTCATATTGTATTCAGCATTGTCTTCTTGTGAAAGAACGTGAGTTAATTCGCGACCTCTATCAGTACGGAAGTTGAAGAAGACAACCACATCATCAGCCTGAATTGTAGCCAATGGTTTATCATTTTGATCTACCATAATGATTGGTTCAATAAACTCATCCGTAATATTATTAGCGTAGCTTTCTTCTAAACTTTTTACAGCATTCGTAGAATGAACACCAGTTCCGTTTACTAATAAGTGGTATGCTTTAGCAACGCGTTCCCATCTTTTATCTCTGTCCATAGCGTAATAACGTCCAACGAGAGAAGCTAATTTAGCATTAGAAGTTTGTAAGTGGTTTTCTAATTGTTGTACGTGTTTGATACCAGACTTAGGGTCAACATCACGTCCGTCAGTAAATGCGTGTACAAAAATGTCTTTTACTCCTGCATTGTTAGCAGCATCTACTAAACCATATAAATGCTTTTCGTGCGAGTGAACTCCACCATCAGAAAGTAATCCTAAGAAGTGAACTTTCTTGTTGTTTTGTTTCGCGTAGTCAAACGCATTTTTTAAAGCGGCTTCATTAGCAATAGTACCACTTTCAACAGCCATATTAATTTTCACTAAATCTTGGTAAACAATTCTACCCGCACCTAAGTTCATATGTCCAACTTCAGAATTTCCCATTTGACCTTCAGGAAGTCCAACGTTAAGTCCGTCAGTTAAAACATAAGTATTAGGATATTGTGTATATAAGCTGTCTATAAAAGGAGTCTGTGCGTGTTCGATGGCAGAAACTTTAGGGTCTTGCGTTTGTCCCCAACCATCTAAAATCATTAAAATAACTTTTTTATTCATGATAAAAATATTTAATATTTGAGTTGTGTAAGACAAATTTACGCATAGTTCTGCTAAATCTTAAAAATTAACTTTTAAAAAAGACGAATTGCACGATAATTGTTTAAAAGAAAGTATGGATAGATAATTATTTTTTCTATTTTTACAAATCTTAAAAATGAATGTGAAATACTATTAATGAACAGGTTAAATGAAAAATAAGACGTTTTATTGCAGTTTGATTGCAATTATGCTATGTGGAAATTTTGTAGGAAATAGTACTTTAAATGCCGCAAAAAGTAAAAGTGATAATTTAACATATAAGATTGAAGAAACGAAAGAAGCGAGTTTTGAAACGAAGGCGAGTTCTTTGTTTTCAAAGTTAGATTTAAAAGGATTTGAAGCTCCTTCTCAAAACGTTTTTACAAAAGCGCTGAAAGGATATTATAAGTTAGCAGAATCAGGAAAAATACAGAATGAGAAGTTGACAATTGTAGATTTTAGTCTTTCGTCTTCTGTTCCTCGTTTATGGGTTATTGATTTAAAAGAAAATGCAGTTGTGTTGCAATCTTATGTTGCGCACGGTAGAAAGACTGGAGATGAGTTTGCTACTACATTTTCAAATAGAGAGAATTCACATATGAGTAGTCTTGGTTTTTATACGACCGGAGAAACATATAGTGGTAGAAATGGTTTTTCACTTCGCTTAGATGGTTTAGAATCTGGAATTAATGACAATGCACGTAAACGCGCAATTGTTATTCACGGTGCGGATTACGCTTCTCGCAAGCTTATTGATGCACAAGGGCGTTTAGGTCGTAGCTATGGCTGTCCTGCAGTGCCACAAGAGGTAAATAAAGAATTGATTGAATTAATCAAAGATAAGTCTTGTTTATTCATCTATTATCCAAGTAAAGATTATACAAATCGCTCTAAACTTGTTTAGTTAATAGTTGTTTATAAACAATAAAGAAGCCCATTGTTCTCATAGGACAATGGGCTTCTTTGTTTGTTGTATCTTCTCTATCAGAAGTTACGTTAGTTTGTAATTAATTTAGTTTTTGATATAAGTCATTATCAAAACCATAAACATCATTAAATCTCTTTATTTGTCCGTGATTATCTACTTGAATTGTCCAATATAATTGGTGAATAGTAATTCCTGTTTTATTAGTAGATATATTTTTCGTTTTTTCAGAGTCTAAAATAGACGTTATTTCATCTTTAGAAATTTCATTTTCTTGTACATCAAAAATAAACTGCGCTAAATCAAACGGATCTTGAACGCGTACACACCCTGAACTCAAGTTACGAGAAGCTCTGTTAAAGTTTGCTTTGTTTGGTGTGTCGTGAAGATAAACTGCGTGGTTGTTGTCAAACATAAATTTAACTCTACCTAACGTATTCCCTGGACCACCTTTTTGAACATATCTGTATGAGCTTGCTCTTGATGAATCCCAATTAGCAGGGTCAACAGCTTTTCCCGTTTTTTTGTCGTAAATAGTGAAATTTCTACTGCTAAAGTAGCTGAGATTATTAACTGCTTTAGGTACTAAATCATTCTTCAATATGGTAGGAGGTACTGTCCATGTTGGATTAAGTACTACTGTTTTTAATACTGAAGAAAGAATAGGCGTTTTTCTGGCAGTTGTACCAACAATTACTTTGTGTTTTTTGATGGTGTCACCCTGTGTTACAGCTACAAGGCTAAAGTCAGCAATGTTAATTAGAATATAGTTTTTACCTAAATCCCTTGGAAACCATCTCCAACGTTCAAGGTTGGTAACTAATAGTTTTTTAACTGCTTCTTCTTCGATAGTAATAGCATCTATTGTTTTCTTGTTGACAGTACCTGTTTCAATTAGCTTGTTGTTCTTTTGGAACTTTTTTAAACCAGCAATAACTTCTTTCGTATTGATATCATTGATGTCTAAAGTATCTGCATAGTAATTAAGAAAAGCTAAGTGTTTTTTTAGCTTGTTTAAACCGATTACAGTATCGTTTACTTTTGGAGCAGGTGTAGCAGTAATTTGAATAGTGTCTTTCTTTAACTCATAAAAACGAACAAGTTTTCCTCTTAAGTTTTTGTACATACTTGAAGGAGACCTAATGCTGTCAAAGCTTGTGTAAACTTCTTGGTTCTCTAATGCAATCAGCATTGTAGTAGGAATGTTGATTTCTTTTTTATCAATATCCCAATCGTTGTATAATCTGCGAGGATTTAATACACCGTTGAACAAATTGTTTATTGCACTATTATATGCTTTAGAATAAAGAAAGTCAGCTTCAATTTTTAAACTATCAGGTAAATCAACATAGCTGTTATTTAGCGAAGTTAGTTTGTCGATTTCTTTCGTTTTTACTTTAATACCATCTAAGTAAGATTCGTTTAAAGCTCTTAATAATTGCTCTCTGTTATCTTTTTCAGACCAGGCAATTTTATACTCGTTGTCGTGGTAAAATTGTTGCAGGTCTTTAGGAAGATTCGCCAGTTTTAGGGAATCAATGTTGATGGATGTGTCATCGTCAAGTGGATTAGCGTGTATAGAATCGCTGTACACCACTTGTGTGGCCATCGCATCAAATTTTTTGCAAGACATTAATAAAAATGTTGCTAAAAAACTTAATAATATTTCTCTCATAGCAAAGGATATATCCGGCAAATTTACTTGTTTTTTCAGTGATGTGCTATAATTTGATTTTTTTTTGCTAAAAAGAGCCAATTTGTGATTGTTATTTCCGGACTACTTTCTATTTTAAAACCGGACTACCTTTGTCGTGTGATATAAGGATAATTTTGCTGAAAATTATATTAAAATGGTTAAGAGAAGTGTTATTTTATCACTGATGCTTTCTGCTATTTCTGGTGTTTATGCACAAGAGAAAACAACAAGTGAACAAGAAATTACTAATAATATTGAAGAGATTGTTATCTATAATCAACGTTTACAACTTGCAAGTTCGTTGAAAAATAGAAACATCACTATTCTAAGCAAAGAACAGATAAAGCAATTACCTGTTTCTTCTGTGAATGAATTGCTTAGTTATGCAGCTGGTGTGGATTTACGCCAACGTGGTCCTTTTGGAACACAAGCAGATTTGAGTATTGATGGAGGTAGTTTTGAACAAAACTTATTGTTGTTAAATGGACAAAAGTTAACAGACCCACAAACAGGCCACAATGCGTTAAATATTCCAGTTCCTTTAGAGGCAATTGAAAGAGTAGAGATTCTACGCGGACCATCTGCCCGTTTATATGGAGTGAATAGTTTGACTGGTGTAGTTAATATCGTTACTAAAAACCCTTCTAAAGATGGTGTGTTTGCACACGTTTATGGAGGGACAAGTTTTAAGAAGGATAAAGAAGATGACCACGGAGATATGTTTAACGGACGTGGAGTACAAGTAGGTGGAACTGTGCTTAAGAAAAAGCATAACCACATGCTTTTTGGAACACACGATTCGGGTAATGGTTATAGATATAATACGGCATTTCATAATAACAAGGTTTTCTATCAAGGGAATATTGTTCCAAATGAAAACAACTCTATTATGGTGTTAGGGGGATATGCAAGAAGTTCATTTGGTGCAAATGGTTTCTATGCTGCTCCAGGGGATAAAAACTCAAAAGAAATTGTTAGTACTACATTTGCTAACTTTAGTTCTAAACATCGCTTAAGTGATAAGTTTTTATTATCGCCAAGTGTAGCTTACCGCTACAACTTTGACGATTATCAATATTTTAGACATAAACTTGATGTTGCACGTAGTAGACACTATACACACGCTATTACAGCAGATGTAAAAGGACAGTATGAAGTTGACTTTGGAAAGTTTAACGTAGGTGCTGAAATGAGATATGAGGAGATTAATTCTACTAATATTGGAGATCACAGCAAGAGTAATTATGGATTCTTTGCAGAGTTTCAACGTGAGTTTTTCAATAGCTTAGATATTAATCTTGGAGCTTATGTGAATTATAATACACAATATGGTTGGCAAGTGTTTCCAGGGATTGATATGAGTTATGCATTCAATTCTAATTGGAAGGCTGTATTTAGTGCAGGAACAAGTCAGCGTTTACCATCGTTTACTGATTTATATTTAAATCAAAGACCTGGGAATGTTGGTAATCCTGATTTAGATCCAGAAAAAGCTTACCAAGTAGAAGGGGGAGCAAAATATATTAAAGACGGATTCTCTGCTGAAGCATTTGTGTTTTACCGCGATATAGATGAGTTTATTCACTGGGTACGCTCAGATGTGTCTCAACCTTTTGAGCCTGTAAATGCTGCTAAGAATAAAACAACAGGAGTTAATACAACATTCAAATATGCGTTCGGAAATGATGTATCTCAATGGAATCTTGGTTTAGCTTATACTTATTTATCACCAAAACTTGAGAATAGAGCAGAGAATAAAATTTCTAAATATTCTTCAGAGGCTTTAAAACATCAAGTAGTTGGTACAATTAATTATAAGTATAAAAACTTTAGTACAGCGTTTGTCAATCGTTTTAACGACCGATTAAGCTATAAGAGTTATTGGGTGAATGATATTAGAGTGAGTTATACTTTAGAAAAGTTTAATTTCTATGTAGATGCTCAAAATATCTTCAATACAACATACAACGAGGCTGGGGTAGTACCAATGCCTGGCAGATGGTTTACATTAGGTGTTAAATTTAATGGATTATAGTTCTTCGGAATTATTGATTATAGTTAGCTATGAAAAGCAATCTTACAGAGTGTAAGGTTGCTTTTTTGTTATACACTATTTAGAAGGAAGATGAGGTTTGCTTTAGAAGTCAATAAAAAAGGTCATAAAAGTTTTTAGCTTTTATGACCTTTCTTTTTTTTGTTGCAGTAGCAAATAGTATTGACACGCAATATTTATTTTTAGTCTGCTATTTTTATTCCTTTTTTATTGATAACAAAAGAGCGGAACTTTATTTCAACACGTGCTTCACCATCTTCAAAGTTACTTGCATAATCGTATTGAAAAGGGATTACTGTCTTTCCTTGGTGATTGATATACCCAAATAAGTTGTTTTTTGAAGCAAGCGCTAATCCGTCTGAGAAACTTCCTACAAAGTCATATTCTGCATCAATCACTTTTTCTCCTTTCGTATTAAAGAACCCCCATTTATCAGCATCTACATAGGCTATTTTAAATTCACTACTTGTTTGTAGTTCTTCATAAGAAAAAGGAATGATAACCTCTCCTTTGTCGTTTATAGCTCCTTGAAAGTCGTCTGTGGTAACAATAGAAACGCCATCTATAAAAGATTCGATTTGATAAAACAACGGTTCAATATAGATTTCATCTTGCGCGTTTTTGATACCGAATAATTCCAATTCAGGATCCTGATACCAACGCAATCCTTTTTTAAACTTAAAGTCTGGATCATTCTTTAAGTCAATAAAGATAGTATCTGTTTTGAAAGTACTTTCAACAAGATATTCATAGTTAATAGAAGACTTTTTAACAGCCCAACTATTGGTGCAATATAATGCCAAAAATAGGCTAATTGCTATTGTTTTTTTCATAGGACAAAGTGCGCTAATAGTGCCACAAATGTATTCTTTAAAGTGAGACTAAAAAGAAAAAAATTATACTTTTTTATTGAAGGCAGAAGGTCCTGCTTGCGCCTTTGGAAATACCGTCATATCAGCTATTTGTACGTGCTCAGGTTGGTTTACAGCATAAGCAATTGCATTAGCGATATCTTGTGCTGCAAGTGGTGTGTATCCTTTGTAAACCTGATCAGCTTTTTCTTTGTCTCCTTTAAAGCGAACAACAGAGAATTCTGTTTCAACTGCTCCTGGTGCAATATTGGTTACTTTGATACCACTTGTTAATAAATCTAAGCGCATTCCCTTAGATAAAGCTTCGACTGCCGCTTTTGAAGCACAGTAAACAGTTCCGTTTTGGTACGTTTCTTTTCCTGCAATAGAAGATAGGTTTACAATATGCCCAGATTGATTTGGCATCATCAATGGTAAGACTGCTTTTGTAACATAGATAACTCCTTTAACATTGATATCTATCATCGCTTCTAAATCGTTAATATCTGCCTCTTGAAAGCTTGCTAAACCGTGTGCGTTTCCAGCATTGTTTACTAAAACATCAACGTGTTGCCATTGTTGCGGTAGTGAGTTAATTGCTGCAAACGTTTCTTCTTTGTGACTAACATCAAAAGTTAGTGTGGTTACTTCAGTTACTTTAGAAAGTTCTTGGGCAATTTCATTTAGTTTCTCTGCTCTACGACCACATAAAATTAAGCGGTGATTAGGAGCTAACGTTTCAGCAGTTGCTTTTCCAATTCCGGATGTAGCTCCTGTTATTAAGGCTGTTTTCATTTGTTTATATCGTGTTTTGTTGATTTATAATATTGTTTGTTTTAATCCTTGCATTACACAAAGCCATAAGTAGTTGAAAAAAGATTTCTCTTGAATACGATCTACCTTTTTAATGTCTACTGTTTTCACATCTCCTTTTGTGTTTTTGCGAATAAAAAGATTACCCAAAGCTGAAAGAACACGTCTCTTCGCTTTACCATCTTTGCGATAAAGGGTAACTTTTAAATCTTTGTATTCCATTCCAAAAGTTCCTGTCGCAGAGGTATTGTTTCCGTTGAAATTGAATTTGACAATATCTAATGTACCTTCTGTTGAAGCTTTGACGTAAGGTTGTAAAAACTGGTGCATTGCCGTTGCCGGAAAGTTAGTAATTACTCCTTGAATATTAAACTGATCACGTCTGTTTAATATATTGAAAGACCAATCAACGCGAATTGGTGCTGCATTCATAAATCGCGCATCTACGGCAATTGTAGTACGTGGAACTTTCGTTCTATTGAAGCCACTGTAAACATTGTTGATTGTAGCACTAAAATTGGTAAATAAGATCTTACCAGGGGCTATGGCTTTTTCATCTGTTTCCTCATATACTAATTTAGAACGGCGAATGGTAACTTGATCTACTTGCATTCCGAATTTTAAGTCCCTTAGTTTTTTACTAAACATCGGTTTAATACTCATATTAAATTCAGGCGCTTTATCTCTAAAAATGTTAGCATCAATATTTTCGATGTGGATGTTTTTAGTGTAAAAATCGAACACGCCATTTTTATCAAATCCCCATTTGTAGTCAGTTAAGGCTATTTCATTGGCAGATAAATTAAAAATATCGTCAGCATATCTAAACATACTCACCGTTTTTTTACGAGAGTATTTAGGTTTCATTGCAAAGTTCTTCATTACCAACTTGTTGTCAGTAATATTTAGATTATCAGCGTGTATGTCGTAAAACTTCTGTGTATTATAATAGATTTTATCTACCTGTAGAAGAGTGTTCTTATAAGTAAACGGAACCTTTTCTAAGGTTGTTTGTTCATTGATATTAATGTCTTGAATAGTTGCATTAATATTGTTAAGTTCTAAAGTGTTTTTCTCGTATTTCTCTTCCTTTAAAACGTAATTAGCATTTTTAAGAACAAGAGAGTCGATAAAAATACGGTCGTCAATTTGTTTTAATTTAGCTTTTGGCGCATTAAACTTCTCTTTAGGTGTATGTGTAACAAGTGCATTCTCTAACTTTATTTTATCAATGCGGAGTGTGTCATATACACTGTTTTTGATATTGTGGATCCACAGATTAGCTCTGTTTGTATTCCATACATCAAGAGAGTTGAAGTGAAAATTAGTAATTTTAATATCCCCAATCTTTAAGTCAAACGGAATAAGAGGAGGGAGTACTTTTTGAGTTGTTTTTTTTAGCTCTTTTTGTGTTTTTTGTTTTTTCTGTAAAACTTTAAACGAAGTAGAGTCTGTTTGTATCGTACTTATTTCAACATAAAAATCACGGTTGTCTCTATATCCCCAGTCAGTTCCTAATAATTCAAGTTTAGGAATGTTTAGCAATAATAAGTTGTCTTTTTCGAGCGAGTCAATTTGTTGTCGAATAGGACGAATAGTAATTTTGTTTGCGATAAACTTATCAGGGTCTATCTGAATGCTACCAATTTTTAATCTGTGCAAATCGTTCAACCTATTGTAAACAGAATCACAAGACATTGTGTATTTTTCGTATGTAAAAGGAATAGGCTTGTTTTTAGTTTCCATTCCAAAGTGCACCCCTAATATATCAGCATTAAAATTAAACACTTCATTGATGAGGTGATTGTCTTTAATTGCTTTGATTTTTACGTGTGCATTCTCAACAAATATTTTGCTGATATCAATACTATTAGTAAGGTCAAACTTTTTGGCAGGAGGAGGAACACTATCGCTCTGCATCACTGTAAAGTCAGGTTCAACTAATCTAATTTTATTAGCAATTAAGTTATGGTTTCTAAACAACTCTTTAAAACCAACACCTTGAACTACGATTTTTTTAACCGTACCAGAGATATAAGTTTTGTTTTCTTGTTTCAGAGATTCTTTAGGGGTTAACTCAATTCCAGACACAGTAAGTTTGCGTAGCGCCAAAGAATAATCTACGTCTTTGTAGGAAAAGTTATAAGGAGTATCGTTTTTGTCTGCTATAATTTCGGGTAATTTCGTATTGACAAATTTGTTTAAGAAAGTTTGCCCGAAGAAGTAAACAATTAAGAAGAATATTCCTCCGTAAAGGAATATTCTTTTACCGAAAGTTAATTTCATATATTTTCTATATTAAAACGTAATAAAGGTACGTTTTTGTTACAAAAAAATGAAGTAAACTTAAATTATTTTAAAACTAATTGATGTTGCGTTAGTAATCCTGCTAATCCTTGAGCAGAGAAAATAGCCTTTTTAAGCTTAGTAGATTGTGGGTCAATTTCGTAATTATAACTTGTATAAAAGTCTGCTTTTTCTGCGTTAGCCTTAGTAAATACAGCGCGATATAAGTTACAATTGTCAAACATAGCCATTGTCAAATCGGCCTCCATAAAGTCAGCACTAACTAAACTACAATTTGAAAACAGTTGACGTTTCAGTTTTAATCCATAGAACTGTGTAAATTCAAGATTACAATCCGTAAAAGTAAACTCAAAAATAGTTTGATCTATCATTGCAAAGTTTACTCTTGTAAAGTTACACTTGTTGAAATTACAGTTTCTAATACCAACATAGTTCACTTCAGCATCTTTAAAATTACATTCAGTAAAGTCGCAATCAATAAACAAGGTTGCTAAAAAAGAACAAGCACTCAAGTCACAGTTGATAAACTTACAGTTCTCAAACTCTCTAAAAGAAATGTCGTTAAAGTTGAAAACAGTGTTTTCGTATGTCTTGTCGTATATAAATTCTGGGGTCATCTAAGTTTGTTTTTATGTTTGAGAATTATAAATAATACCCAAGACTTATTCAATAATATGAGGTATAAATCTACTTTTATCCGTTGTAATTAGCTTATCACTTTCTCTAAAAGTGATACCACAAGGTTCTTGACCAATTACCCAGCTACCAATAATAGAGTACCCGGTTTCTTCTTTGTGAAGATGCGCTAATTCTTGACAGATGTATCCTTCTTCACCATATTCACCAGCAGAAGCCTCGATAATTTGGTTGTTTTTATACATTGTAACATTAGCACCCTCTCTTGAAAGTAAAGGTTTCTTTACGTAATCAGACATTCCCTTAGGTTCGTCAAAGTACGTTTCCAATAAAAGAGGATGGTTAGGATATAATTTCCACAACACAGCCATAATCGCCTTATTAGAAAGAATCATCTTCCAAGCTGGTTCAATCCAATTTGCTTTTGCAGTATCATTTGGAATATGCAGAGCAAACGGTTCGTAGATTAACCATTCCCAAGGATAAAGCTTAAAGATATCAGTGATAACTTCTTCCTCTAAATCAGTGAATGTATCACCATTCCAACCAATATCATCGATGTAAATAAGCTTTGTATTTATACCTGCCTGCATAGCGCAGTCTCTTAAGTACTCTAAGTTAGTTAAGTCTTCAAGCGACTCTCTAACGCAGCTAAAATGTAGGGTATCTCCTTTTAAATAAGGTTTAATTTCTTGCCACGACTCAATTAATCTATCGTGAACAGAGTTAAATTGGTCAACGCTATCTTTAAAGTAGTTTTGCATCCACTGCCATTGTACAACACCAGTTTCATACAATGAAGTAGGCGTGTCAGCATTAAATTCTAACACCTTTAATTGTTTTTTTTGTTCATCAAAGACAAAGTCAAAGCGGCCATAGATACTCGGCACGTCATTTTCCCAAGAATCTTCTATGTATTGATGAATATAGACAGGAATTTGAAACTGATCGTATAATTTGTTTGAAATAACGTGGTCAACAGCTTCTAAGCACATTGTCCATAAATCCGCTGTTGCAGTATACACTTCATCAGCAAAAGCTTCGTTAATACTATAATAGTAGTTTTCTACCCAATACGGAGTGTTTTCATCATCCGTATGATAACCAAAACCATTTTGTTCTAAGCGATGTTGCCAATTAACATCAACAGTTAAATATTTTATTTTCATTTCAATCGTTAAGAAGAAGCACTACTATTTTTAGCAGTCGCCGTTTTTCCAAAACCACCTCTTGCAGATTGAGTTTTGGCATAAGCATTTGCTTTGTGCGTATTATTACCAACATTTGATTGAGGAGCAATTCCTTGGCTTGTATAGCCCATACCACCACCCATCATAGGGCGGAAAGCCATATACCATAAAAAAGCACTACCCATTCCCATACCACCACTTCTTTGTTGTTGGTATTGGTCTGTTACCTCTGTATAAGGAGCGCTACTATCAGCACGCATATAGACACGTTGCTTTTGTTCTTGGTTTTCTTGTGGCTTAGAACACGCGGCTAAAGTCGCCGTAATCAGTACAAGAGAAACTGCTTTACTACTTTTCCTTCTCATATTCAATTATTCAACAGTTACATAAATAGGTGTTTTCACTAATGTAGTAGGTGTTTTTTCTCCCCACACAGTAATTTCTTTAGGTGTTTTTACAGTATCAACTTTTTGTGCAACTAATTGTCCGTTAGCCCATATTTTTTGGCTTGTAATATGCAAGATGCTATCACCAACAACCACAGCTTTCAGTGTAACTTCTCTGGCAGATTGTTTGTCAATAGGTTCTAAGTTGTTTTGTTTTTGTTCAGAACAAGAAACTAATGTAAAAACGAATAAAAGAGGTAATATATATTTCATAAGAAATTCAATTAAAGGCTTAAAGATAATAAAGTTTGCTAAGAAAAGGAGGTAAAATAGTAGCTGCCCCTTTTTGACTTATTTTGTAATTGCGAATATTTTGTATGTATTTCACGTATGGAGAATAGGGGTGAGTAAGCGATTATTGTTTTATTTGTTACTTTTGACCTTTAATTTTTGAGAATGGATGAAATAACTATCTTACAAATGCGTGATTTGACGAAGAATGTACTTCGTGCTGATTTTTATGCAAATACAATTCCTAAGCATCTAATCTCAAATCATACACATATTGAGAAACCTCATAAACATAATTTTTATACCTGTATGATATTTACCAATGGATCAGGGACACACGAGATAGACTTTAATAGTTTTGAGGTAAAAAGAGGTGCTGTTTTTATGCTTGCACCAGGGCAAACACATAGTTGGGAATTGTCAGCTGATATAGATGGTTATATCTTTTTTCATACACAGGAGTTTTTCGACTTGTTTTTTGTAAGAGAGACAGTACGCGAATATCCTGTTTTCAAATCTGCAATTTATCCAAATGGTTTTGTTGTAGAAGAAAAGGAGATTGATTCTATTGTTTATTTAATGAAGCAGATGGTTGCTGAGGTTAAAAGTGCAAAATGGAAGAAAAATAATGTATTGGTAAGTTTAGCTTCTTTGTTTTATGTACAAGCAAACAGAATGTTGTTACACGGAGAATCATTTAAGGTAGTTGCAAATATGCATTACAATAACCATTTTCAACATTTTGAAGACTTATTAGAAAAGAACTTTAGAACAGAGAAGTCTGCTGCGGTATATGGAGAGTGGATGAATATGACGCAAAAGCATTTAAATAGAATTTGTAAGACACTTGTTGATAAAACGACAACAGATATAATATTGGATAGAGTAGTGCTTGAGGCAAAACGTATGCTTTTATATACAGGCAAAAGTTTTAGTGATATAGCAGTGATTTTAGGCTATGAAGATTACTCTTATTTTTCAAAAGTATTCAAAAAGAAAACAGGCTATACTCCGAAAGATTTTATGAAGAAATATGAATAAAAAAAAACTCCTTAATTTCTTAAGGAGTTTTTTGTTGATCTGCACGGGTGGAGGGATTCGAACCCCCATCAACGGTTTTGGAGACCGCTATTCTACCCTTGAACTACACCCGTTTGTGTTTTTCAGTGGTGCAAATATAAAGAACTTTTATTTAATAATCCTACTCTTTTTTATAAAACATATTCAACCACATAATTCTTGATAATCTATAGTTGAACGTCCATAAAATAAAGACTACGAAGACAATTGCAATGAAAGTTTGTAGTAAATTGATATTCAGGCCAAAACCTGCATTTAAAATATAGCGAATTACCATTACTGCTACCATTTCAGCTACTGTAAGAGCATAACTCATATACATAGCACCGAAATAAAAACCTGTTTCTCTGTGAAAATTATATCCACAAGAAGTACAATCTTTAGTCATTTTCGGCATTCTGAACGTAACAGGATTTCCATTATCGTGAAAAATCTTCTCTTTTCCACAGTTTGGACACTTACCGCTAACAACTCTACTGATATAAGACATAATCTAATTTTTGTGCAAATTTCGTGAAAAAATATGAATTCAATCCGTTTAATACACTTGTATTTTTGTAAAATTCGGACATTATTTGGTTAGATAAGGATTATAGATAAAAAAGGACAAAAAAAAAGGAGATTAATAATCTCCTTCTTCTTCGTTATACTGTACTTCCCCATTTCCATTTGAATTCTCTTCTCTTATTTCTAAGTATTCAAGAGGACTTCTTTGAGTAGGTTCGTTATAATAATCATCAAACTCTTTAGTTAAGTTTGCAATTTCTTCTAAAGAAAGCACTTTTTCATCTTCAGCTCCTTCTTCTAAATTAGCAACTTCATATTTCTTTTGAAGTTTTAGTTTTTTACCTTCAAGTTGTTTTCTTGCTATATCTCTTTGAGCGTAGTAAATCTTGCGGTCTTTACTATATCTTCTGTAAATTTCTTTAACGTTAGCTTTATATTCAGTTTCTAACTCTCTTAATTCAGTTTTATAATCTGTTTCACCAGCTTTAGCTTCCTCAATTTCTTTTTTGATTTTTGTCCAATTCTCAAGTTGGTCCTCTGTTAATGTACGCTCAATGAATTGAGTATATCCAATAACAAGGTCACGACGATTCATTTTTAATTCAGCTGGATCAAGATCTGTTTTTGAATTAAGATTTTGTAAATCTCTTTTAATGAATTCATTTTTGATTGTAAAAGCAGCAGTTTGTTTAGATGTCAATCCTAATTCAGAAGTGTTTTCAAGAATTTCTCTGATATCTAAGTATTCGATTTTTGGCTTGGTTTCAACCTTTTTCGATTTACGTTGTCCATACACTGAGCTCAGTGATGTTAATATTAAAAATAAGAATATAACCTTTTTCATTTTCTTTATTTTATTAATTCAAATAACAATTTTGTTTTAACCTCTCGCAAATTTAATATAAAAAATATGATTTTATTTCAAATATTTTTAAACCTATATAATTGGTTATCAATAGTCCAATTCTTATAAGATATATAGACTTGAAGAAATAATTTCTTATTAAGCAAATTATAGCTGTTGAATGATAACGGCACTTTATTTAGTTTATTGCAATTTACTACATTGTTGTAGTATATTAAAGTAAATTATTAATTTTTTGATTTAGATTTATTCTTTTTGTCTTTATCTGTGTAAATGTTTGTGTTTATTAACACAAGTTGTTTTTTTGTGTATTACTATAGTTAATTGTATTGGTAAATATTGCGATTATTAATGATCTATCATTGGTGAGTGAACTGGTATTATAGGATTGTTTTTAAAAGTTAAGTGAATACTACTGATTATTTTTTGTTGTCTCAATAAATTCATTTAAGAATAGACTTTTTCTTTAAAAGTTAATTAATGAATAGTTATGTGAAAGGCGATTACTTATAGGTGGATTGTAATATTCTTACTCATTATTTATTAGAAAAAGAATGTTTTTGGAGTAAAAAGAGTTGTGTTTTTATGATTTTATTCCCCAAATATATAAAAATGAGTGATTTTTTATTGTTATTAGTATGTTGTTTTTTATCTTATAAGTAATTGGTTATTAGTGTTTTATTTTTATTTTGCCTGGTAATTAGTATATTGTATCCCATTACTTAATATACGCATTTGTTAGGCTTAAAGGGCATTTCTCCGACAATACTCCGACAATGTTCCGAGAATACTGGCTTTATAAGGATATAGTCGGACAATAGTCAGATTATTGTCGGAGTATCTTTGATTAAAAGTGTTTTTTGTATTGGGTATTTTTTGGTTGGTTTATACTTGTATTTTTTAGCGACAAGGCTGAAGAAGTTTGTGATGACAACCGGCTTACTTGTAAGCAGTTTATTGCATTAGTTCCTGAAGTATGAGAAAGATGTTTACTTATCGTGTTATTCCAATGAGGTTGTTTTCTATTGATCTCTTGTTTTTAGAGAAAGTAAAAGATTTATGGGAGTTGTTATCCTGCTATGGAGAGGAGAATGTTTCATTTTCGATATTAAAAATCGAAAAGAATATAAAAGTTAAGTTATAAAAAAACCTCGGAGCGAGTCCGAGGTTGTGATTTCTTTTTTTTAAGTGCAGCGTTAAAGCATGTTTCAGAATAACGGGACACTATTTTGTTATGCAAAAGTACGATAATATACGCTACTATACAATAGATTACTATTGTTTTTTACAAAAAAACGAAATATATACGTTCTATTTAGGTGCTATATAATTAATCTTTGTCGTTATGATTTGTGTTATTTCATCACCTTTATTTAAGTATTGTTGAAGTAATTCATCAGCTCTGTTTTTTGATATTCACCCTGAAAAACTCCCTTATGAAATTCAACATCAACTTCGCCGAAGTATGACCGAAGAAGGCTGGTTTCGTGTAGACAGTAATTTTGCCATTTTCTATATGACACTTCTTGCAAATAAAATTTGTGAACAAAAGTCAATTGCCCTTTTAACAGACAACTCTTTAACCTCAAACCTTTCAGATTTAGTTAGACTTGACAATCAAATCGCTATCAAGGGAGGGGATTACGACTTCTACAATCATCATAGAAATCAAAGACATCTTCAACTTGCCCAAGGATTGTTGATTAACTTAATTATTCAGGGGATAAAAATTTCAAAGACATTATCCTTAGAAGACGTTGTGAATTTTAAGAAACGCCACCGTGACGAATTAGGTCTGTTCAGAACAAACATTTCAAAACTCACGAAGGACATACCTAAAAATACTTCCATTGAAGCATTTAAACAACAAATCGAAGATGTTTATAATGATGAATTTTTACCAGCTTATAACAACTTTAAGAAATCATTGGACGGTGCTGGAGTTAAATGGACAGCTGACAATTTTATGAAAGTTTCTTTCTTCTCGACAAGTGCAACAGCAATTCCAATGACATTATTGGGTTTATCATTACCGCAAGCTTTATTAGCAGGTGCTGGAGTATCAGTTATTTCATCATTAGTTTCTTATAACGTGGATAAAAAAGACAAGTTGAGATCCCTACAACGTCTGGGAGATTTGCGTCTGAACAGCCCTTCGGGACTGTCCAACAACAAGCGATTTGCAAAATGCAAATCACTTCGCAAATCTTCCAGACGTTATGCGTCATGCTAAAAAAACAGTTATGGATAAAATAGACGAAAAAATTATCGCCATTCAAACCAGTATTAATATGGATTTGCTTGGAAATTTAGTGATTCAATTGAGAAATAACCCTCAAAAAACACTTATTAACTTTGTTGAAGATTGGCAAAAATCAATTCGTTGGGACAAAGCTGAAAATTATTCAATTATCAACCAAGGGGTTGATTCTTACCCATCTTTATGGACTTATTATTTATCCTAAAGAAGTTTTCAAAGAAGAGATACCGACAATTAAACTTGACGAAATAAATAAAAAAGACTGGGGAGATTATAAATTCAAATCATTTCCTTCAACTCTGTCGAGAAAGGACAAAGTGGTTTTTGGTGTTGAGACTGTAGTGAATGAAGCGAATATGACTCTTGAGTTCTTAATAAGAAAAATTAGAAATTCTCTGGGACATGCAAGAGTCGTAATCTATGAGAATATGGACTATGAGTTTAATGACGAAGATGGTTCTAAGATATGTTTCAACGTTTCTGGATTACAACAATTTACGGTGAAATTTAGGGAATGTTATATCTCTCAAAATTGGAGATAGCACGAGCGCATAACATCAGTAACTGTTGCACAACTTCTTTTTGACGTAAAAACGTAGATATATAGCCTTGTTTAAAATGATTAAAACGAGTTTTTTTTATGAATTAACAAATCTGTTCTATTGTGCTGAAGAGGTTTATGAATTTACGTTTTTTCCCTTATCATAAAATTGATAATCATAGTTTTAGGTGCATTCATTTTTATTAGATTGAATTCCTGTTTTTGCATAAAAAACGTTTATATTTGCATATGTTCATTCTACCATTATAGGAGAAAAGAATTTCAAAATCCGATATGTCTTGATGCATACCGGATTTTGCGGTTTAATAGACTTTTCATAATTATGTAAACATTTTTGCTTAGGACTTAGTTATAAAAACTTATGAAATAATAGATTTGACAGCTAAAAACAAAAAAATATTCCTTAAGATTATTTAATTTAAAAATAATAGTTATTATTTGATATGAATGAAACTGATTTAAAAAAGCTTGTAGAAGATTTGATTCAACAGCCTCATGAATCGGAATGGGTGGAGTTTAAACAAAACTTTCACTCACCAGAAGAAATAGGTGAGCGTATTTCTGCATTATCAAATAGTGCATGTATTTTAAATAAAGAATTTGGTTATTTAGTTTTTGGTATAGAGGACGGAACTCATAATGTTGTTGGTACTTCTTTCAAAGCGAAGTCGCATAAAAAGGGTGGCGAAGAATTAGAAATGTGGTTAGTTACAAGATTAAAACCACGTATCGATTTTCAAATTTATGAGTTTGATTATAATGATAAACATATTTCTATTTTTATAATTCCTGCCGCAAAGACTCAACCAATTGAATTTATTCACAAGTCTTATATTCGAATAGGTAGTTATACTAAATTATTGAATGAATTCCCTGAAAAGCAAGCGAAAATCTGGCGTAATACTGGAAAACCTTACGAATTAGAAATTGCTAAAGAAGGGTTAAGTATTCCTGATGTGGTAAGATATTTAAGTACAGAAACATATTTTGATTTAATGAAGATACCATATCCATCTGATCAAAAAGGAGTAATTGAGAAGTTGATAGAGGATAATATTGTTGTAAAAATTCATTCAAAATATGCAATCACCAATCTTGGAGCTCTTTTATTTGCGAAGGAATTGAAAGATTTCGAAACGGTAGAGCGTAAATCTGTGAGAGTAATTGTTTATAAAGGAACGAATAAAGTTGAAACAATTCGTGAACAGATTGGAGCTAAGGGATATGCGTTAGGGTTTGCAGGAATGGTCAATTGGATAAATGGTCAATTACCAGCTAATGAAGAGATAGGTAAAGTACTTAGAACTGAATCAAGAATGTATCCTGAGATAGCTATACGTGAATTAGTTGGAAATTTATTAATTCATCAGGATTTAAATAGTAAAGGTTTTCCAATGATTGAAATTTTTACAGATCGTATAGAATTTACTAATCCAGGAGAACCTATTGTTAACCCAGATCGTTTTATTGATGCTTATAATTCTCGTAATGATAAATTAGCTGATTTAATGAGAAGAATGGGCTTTTGTGAAGAAAAAGGTTCAGGTATGGATAAAGTTTTTTTCTACAATGAGCTATATCAGTTACCACCAATTAATGTTATTGTTGTTGAAAACAAAACAAGAGTAACGATTTATGCTTATAAAAGCTTAAACGAATTAGATAAAAAAGAAAAAATTCGTGCATGTTATCAGCATGCTTGTTTAAAATATGTGTCTAATGATAAAATGACAAATCAATCTTTACGTGATCGTTTTAAGATAGAGGACCAAAATGCGGCTACCGCATCTCGAATTATTAAAGATGCTTTAGAAGAGGGAGTTATAAAGTTAGAAGATCCAGAAAGCAAATCTCGTAAATACGCAAAATATATTCCATATTGGGCATAAATCTTATTTGATGGTTATTTGATAGAAACATAGTTTAAAAATTTAAACTGCTTAAAATCAAGCTTTTTTTATTTGATAGTTATTTGATTGATTTCTGTGTTCTGTATAAATCTTATTTGATGGTTATTTGATAGGAACATAGTTTAAAAATTTAAACTGCTTAAAATCAGACTTTTTTTATTTGATAAAGGGGATATACAGCTTCTAAGAAAAATTAATTGAGTTATACTTTTAGTTAGATACGAAGGTGCAAAATAAGAGTATATAAAACTGAGTAATTTACTTAATGTAACTAATTTCATGATTGGTTTAAACTTAGATATACATTGGTATATAAAGTAAATAATTTTTAAAGAAGTAAAACTGTAAAAGCATCTTTACAGTTTTACTTCTTTAAAATAACAAAGGCACCTTATAAGATGCCTTCATCTGCAAAAGAGTAGTAACTCTCTGCTGTTATAATTAAATGATCTAAAAGATTAATATCAAGTATCTTACTTGCTTCTTTAATCTTTCTTGTGATTTGTCTATCAGCATCACTTGGAGCTAATTTTCTTGACGGATGATTATGTACAATCAAGAATGCTGTAGCATGCGCTTTTAAAAGAGCGGAGAAAATAATTCTTAAATCTACTATTGTACCTGTTATTCCTCCTGTGGAAACTTCTAATACTCCAAGTACTTTATGTTGTTTGAAAGCATAAGTGCTTTAAACTGTTTTAATAATTCAATCTTATTACTATTCCAAGCTTTTAATGCTATTTGATAGACACTGTAAGAAGATCTAATCTGAGGTCTCTGTGAAGCTTTTACTTTTGATTTGTAAATTAATTCTACTTCTGAATGCTATTTGAGCTTAAGGCTGAAGATAAAATGATATCTATATCGTTGAATCAAATTAATGTTTAACTTTCCTTTTTAATTATACCTTACTTAAAAAGAATATTATTTATATCTTTCTTAAATAGAATAATTGAAATGATTACCGTACTTATATGAAAAGAATTAATTATATAGCAGGAACTATTGCAGTTTTAGTTATGCTAACAGGTTGCAATAACTCTTTGAAAACAAAAGAAGCTTATTTAGAAAAGCGTATTCCTATGTTAAAGGAGAATTTAAGTGAGAGTGAATATAAAGAGTTTGTAGAAAGTATGGCCTTTGATAAAAATGGTAATTTAGAAAGACGAAACTTTGAGTTATTAAAAAAAGGGACTGGTGATAAACATGATAGTATTGACTATAGAATTAGCTCAGATATGATTGGATTTTATGGTAATGTAATATCAGTTGATTCTTTAGGAATAGAAACAGTGATGGGGCCAGAGTTAGTGACTTATACCACGATTGATGGGAAGGATGTAAATATAGCTGATTTCACTAAGAAGAATACAATTTACTTGATTACTTCTGTTAATTGCGGACCTTGTGTCACGTTTTTTGAAGAGGCAAATAAGATAGCGTCAAATCCTGAAAATAAAGATTTTCAGTTTATTGCTTTATATGCTGACCCTGCAATTCGTATGGAGAATTACCGCAAGGGAAGTAGTTTTAAGAGATTTGGAATTCTTGATGAGCATTGGATTCAGTTTAATAAAGAACAAAATATCATTCAAGAGATTAAGCAAATGTATAAAGGCAAACGCAAAGAGTTTGAAATAGGAGAAGGATTTCCAGAGTTGTTTTATTACCAAAAAGGTAAGTTTGTTAGTAATTCAGATGCCTATAAATTACAAGAAATCTTAAATGATTTAAAGAAAACGTTAGGTGCAAATGCGCCAGAACCTAATATTTAGAAGATAAAATAGGATAGTAAAAGTATATCGTTGCCCCTATATAACCCCTAAAAAAAATAAACCCCTCACTACCAAGGTAATGAGGGGTTCTTTTGTGGTCCCACCTGGGCTCGAACCAGGGACTTGCTGATTATGAGTCAGCTACTCTAACCAGCTGAGTTATAGGACCGGTCTATTGAATTGACCTGTAAATTGTAATCGTGGTCCCACCTGGGCTCGAACCAGGGACTTGCTGATTATGAGTCAGCTACTCTAACCAGCTGAGTTATAGGACCAGTGTCAAACATAATTTGACGAGTGCAATATTACTCCGTTTTATTGGTTTATGCAAGAAATTTTTAGCATTTATTTGATTTCTTGACATAGTTCAATCAATACTCCGTTTGTGGTTTTAGGGTGTAAGAATGCAACTAATTTATTATCAGCACCTTTTTTAGGTTTTTCGTTTAAAACGATAAAGCCTTCATCGGAAAGTCTTTTCATTTCTGCCTCAATATCTTCAACATCAAAAGCGATGTGATGAATTCCTTCTCCTTTTTTCTCAAGAAATTTAGCAATTGGACTATCTGGATTTATAGCTTCTAATAGCTCTATTTTGTTTGGACCATTCATAAAAAAAGAAGTTTTTACACCTTCACTTTCTACACTCTCTTCTTTGTAAGCTGGAGCTCCAAATAGTTTTTCAAACAATGCATTAGAAGCTTGTAAGTCTTTTACAGCAATACCAATATGTTCAATTTTTTTCATTTCAGTTTTTTTGGGTTGATAAACAAAGATAAAAAACTTTGATATGCAAAAAATTGTATTTTTGCACTATGGAAACAAATAGACAAAAGAAGATGGGGACCTTGTTGCAAAAGGATATCGTTGATATCTTGCAAGGAGAGGTACGTAAGAACGGATTATCAAACTTGATAATTTCGGTTTCTAAAGTTAGTATTACAACTGACTTATCAATTTCAAGAGTATACTTAAGCATCTTTCCTTCAGAGAAAGGTCCTGAATTATTGAAAGCAATTCAATCAAATGCTCCGTTAATTAAACACGAGTTAGCACAAAGAGTAAAACACCAATTGAGAAAAGTTCCAGATTTAGTTTTCTATATCGACGATAGTTTAGAGTATATTGACCAAATCGATAAGGCTTTAAAAGGTGAAGAAAATCCAATCACTGACCGTGATTTATTAGTAAAAAGAAAGAAAAAATAATTTGAAGTTTTCTCTTTACATAGCTAAACGATATGCTTTTAGTAAAAGCAAGAGCAAAGCGATAAACGTTATTACTGCAATAGCTTCCATTGGAATTGTTGTCAGTGCTATGGCTATGTTTATTGTTTTGTCTGTGTTTAGTGGGTTAAGGAGTTTTAGTCTTTCGTTTGTCAATGATCTTGATCCAGACTTAAAAGTGTATAGCGAAAAAGGCAAAAGCTTTGTAGTGGAAGACAAACAGATTTTAGACTTAGAAGATTCAGGTTATTTTAAAGGAGTTGCTAAAGTAGTAGAAGACCGCCTTTTATTTTCTTTTAAAGAAAAACAAACAGTTTCTACAATAAAAGGCGTAGATTCTGACTATTCAAATGTTAGCGATTTCGAGAGTAAAGTAGAATATGGTAATTGGCTTGAAGCAGATTCAGATGAAACTGTTGTAGGTATCGGCATTAGTGCTGTGCTTTCAATGGGGCTTTTTGACACTGAAAATGCTTTTGAAGCTTTAGCAATGAAACCAGGTAAAGGGGTGATTAATAATCCAGAAGATGCGTTTATTAAAAAGACTTTAAACCCTACCGGTGTTTATATTTTACAAAACGATGACATAGATGATAAGTATGTATTCGTAGACATTGATGTTGCGAGAGACTTATTGTTTATTCCTGCCAATGAGGTTACTAATCTTGAGCTTGCTATAGCGGATAATGTATCTGAAAGTAAAGCGATAAGTAAGGTACAAGAAGTATTGGGAGAAAATTTTATTATCAAGAATAGAGCACAACAAAATGATGGTTTGTATCGTATGTTGAATACAGAGAACCTTGTTGTTTATCTTATTTTTGTGTTAGTAGTTATAATGGCTCTTTTTACTTTAGTGGGAGCAATGATTATGATTATTTTAGAGAAACAATCTAATATTAAAACCTTAAACGAACTTGGGACACCACTAACTGATTTAAGAAAAATATTCTTATTTCAGGGAATGATTATTTGTGGTTTAGGAAGTTTTATAGGTGTTTTTTTAGGAGTTGTTTTTGTTTTACTTCAAGCACATTTTCAGTTTATCTCAATTAGAGAGGGAATGGCTTATCCTGTTGAGTTCAATTTAATGAACTTAGTTTTAGTGTTTGTGTCAATCATTTTCTTAGGATTGATAGCGTCGTTAATAGCGTCGTCTCGTGTGAATCATAACTATTTGCAAGCAAACAAATAATCGTTAATTTTTATCGGTTTAGATCTTCTTGGTTATTCTTTTCTTGGTGTAATTTATTCATCACTTCTGTTTTTTATTGATTTTGTAGTGTCATATTGAAATATTGTAAATATTTTAGTAATCCACAATTATAGAAATTATGCTTAGTCATAATGATGACTTTTATTGAATGTCATTTTCTTACATTTGTGTTAGTTGAGAATGATATTTAGTTTACAAAAAACAATAAAACAGACAATTATGAGAAATTCTTTTAATGAATATAAAAGCTACGTAAATGACTTTGCGGTTGATAGTGTATCACTTACAGAGCAAGCAAAATCATTTATAGAAGTAAATGATTATAATGATCCTAATCAATGGTATAAAGCTTATGGAATATGTCTGTTAGCGGTTAAAGAAGCAAAAAGTAATGAAGTAATAGAAGAATTATATATTCAATTAAATGAAGATTCTAATTGTGTTCATAGTAGTATGTCTTTAAATGCAGAGGACTATGCTACTTGGTTTACAGATGTTAGAGAGTTAAATAATTTATTTATAAACCAAGGTTTTACAAGAGCTTATGGGTTTCAATATGAGTTGTTTTTAAATGCGCGTTTTAGCTATAAAGATGACGAGATTGCAAAAGGATATTTACAAAAAGGATATGAATTAGGAGATGACTTATGTACTTGTCATGTAGGGTATAGTAAATATTATGGCAACTTAGGATATGAACAGAATCAAGATGAAGGTTTGCAATTGTTACAGCACGTTGTAGCAAATACAAAGATTGCTGCAGGGGAGTTGTTTTTATTGAATATAGAGTTTCGTAGCTGTAATTCTCCAGAGGAAGGATGGCAGGTTATTGAAAAATATTCAGACTTATTACACAATCAAAAGAAAGGATTATATGTTTTAGCTGATTATTACTTAAGAGAAGAGCAAGATGCTAAAGCTGCAGAGGTATTAGAAGAAGGGATTGCCAATAAAAGTGCTTACTCCGCTTATTTATTAGGAATGATGTGCTGTAATGGACGATTTGAAAGTTTGGGATATACTGTTGAAAGAGGACGTGATTTACTTGATTATGCTTTCGATTACGGAATTGTATATAGTGGTTTTGTACTTGCGTATAGTTATTTGTACCCTCTTAATGGAGGAGAAAGAGACTTTAAAACTGCAGTTGCTCTATTAGAGAAAACAGTTGCTTATGATTCAAATGAAGCTTTGTTAGAATTAGCAACCATTCGTCTATACAATGAGGAATATAAAGATATTGAAAAAGGACTGGGATATTTAGATAGAGCAATTGAGAACGGTTTTGAAAGAGCAATGTCTGAAAAGGCTTATGTTTTGTTAGATTCAGATGAGATTGAAAGCAATGTAGTGGAAGCGAAAGCTTTGTTAGAAGAGGCTACTAAATTAGGTAGTGATTATGCGCCTTATCGCTTAGGTATTGCTTATCAAAATGCAGAGTTTGAAGATGAACCAAATTATGAGAAGGCACTTGAGTATTTTGAATTATCTGCTGAAAGAAATAACGGAATGGGCTTGGAATATGCAGGTAAGTATAATCGTTATGGATATGCAGGAGAACCTAATACAGAAAAAGCAATTGCTTATTATCAACAAGGAATAGAACAGCACGGATCTAACTACTGTAAAGTTGAGTTGGCGATGATGTTGGAGAGAGGGGAAGGTGTGGATGCTAATGCAGAGGAGGCACAAGCTTTGTATATTGATGCTTTAAACAATGAGTATTTCTTTGCAGCCTTGCGTTTAGGTTTTATGAGTGAAGATGGTGCTGCAGGAGAACCAAACTTAGAGGAAGCTCGTAAGTATTTCCAGATTGCTGCAGATAATGATATTGCAGAGGGAGTTTATCATTTAGCACGTTTCTATCGTTATGGAATAGGAGGTGAGAAAAATGAAGAAATGGCTTTTGAATTATTTGAGAAAGCATTAGATCTTGGTTTTGTAGATGCTAATGTTGATATCGCTTTGTTCTATGAAGAAGGTGTAAATGGAGGTGAGCCAAATTACGCTAAAGCATTTGAATATATGTTAGAAGGAGCTGAAGCAGGTTTTAGTTATGCACAATATAAAGTTGGTGTTTACTATTCATATGGTTATTTAGAAGATAGAAATAGTGAAGAAGGAAAGAAGTGGTTTGAAAAAGCGGTAGAAAATGGTTCGCCTTTAGGAATGTTAGCTTTAGGAGACTATTATTTATATGGTTATGGACCGGATCAAGAATATGAAAAGTCTTTTGAATATTACAAAATGGCTGAGGAGAGAGATTATATTTCAGAGGGAATAGGTATTTGTTATCAGTTTGGTTTTGGAGTTGAAAAAGATGATAAAAAAGCTTTCCAAGCTTATAAAGCAGCGGCTGAGCGTCATTATGATGCAGCAATGTTTAGATTAGGATTATGTTACTACTATGGTAATGGTGTAGATAAGGATTTAGTAGAGGCATTTTACTATTTAAAAACAGTTGCTGACAATAGTTATATGGATGCAGTAAGTTATGTTGGAACAATGCTTATCAAAGGAGAAGGGACAGATAAAGATCCTGAATATGGGGTAAGTTATTTAATTCAAGCTGCAGAAGCAGGTATTGACAGTGCACAGTATGAATTAGCAAATTGTTATTTAAAAGGAGAGGGTGTTCCTCAAAGTGATGAGCAAGCAATGCAATGGTATCAGCAAGCAGCTGAAAATGGAAATGAAGATGCTCAAAAAATTGTAGGAGGACCTCGTAAAAGAAGAAGATAATGGAAGATAAGAAACAATATCAGTTTCAAGTAAATATGAAAGGAATGATAGAACTGTTGTCAGAGCATATTTATAGCTCGCCAACAGTTTTTATCAGGGAATTATTGCAAAATGGAATGGATGCTGTTACTGTACGCAAAGGTATAGATGAACAGTTTAAAGGGGCTATTAATGTTACTTTTGAAGGTGATCGATTAATATTCCAAGACAATGGTGTTGGACTAACACAAGAGGATGTTCACCAATTTTTATCTGTGATTGGACAGAGTTCTAAAAGAGGTGAATTAGCAGATAAAGACTTAATAGGAAAGTTTGGTATTGGTCTGTTATCTTGTTTAGTAGTAAGTGAAGCTATTGTTGTTGAATCTCGTTCTCTTTATAGAGAGGAGTCTGTTCGTTGGACAGGAAGAGCAGATGGTACTTATAATGTTGAAATGATTGACTTACTTCCAGAGGTTGGAACAAAAGTAATCTTGGATGCAAAGAAGGCTTGGATGTCCTTGTTTAAAAAAGATGAGGTTAAACAAAATATATTGTTTTACGGAAGTGCTTTACCAATTGAAGTAAATTTAATTGAGAACGGTGAAGTAGATCAAATATTAAATGGTAATCCTGTTTGGTTAGATCCAGAAAGTACAAAAGAAGAACTTTTAGTTTACGGAAAGGAAGTATTTAAAACAAAGTTTTTAGATGTTTTCCGATTACAGTCTGATGCTGGAGAACTACAAGGAGTTGCTTTTATTATTCCTAATAAAGTAAACACAACTGCTACAAAAGAGCATAAAATATTCTTGAAAAGAATGTATTTGTGTGATCAAGCAAGTAATTTATTGCCAGAGTGGACTTCTTTTGTACGTTGTGTAATTAATGCCAATGCTTTACAACCAACAGCGTCAAGAGAGTCGTTAATGAATAATACGGTTCTTCAAGAAACGAAGAAAGAGTTGAGTGTTTGTTTTAAAGACTATTTGAAGTCATTATCTCTAACAGACATTGATACCTTAGAAAAGATAATCAATATTCACCATATGTTTATTAAGGCATTGGCGGCATCTGATTCTGAGATAATGAACTTATTTGAGGATTATTTACCTTTTGAAACCAATCAAGGGATGCTTGCTTTTGGGGATATCAAAGAGTCTGTAGATAAAATATACTTTACGCCTTCTTTAGATGATTTTAGACAGATAAGACGTATTGCTGGTTCTCAAAAGAAATTAGTGATTAATGCTGCTTATAGTTATGAAACAGATTTAATTGAAAAAATTAAGCGCAGTCATCCTGAGTTAAGCATAGAGAAAATTAATCCAAATGATATTCTGGAGGAGTTTGAAGATGCAGTTGAATCTGAAGAGTTGATTGAAAAGTTTGTATTAGCGGCTAATAAAATCTTGAAGAAGCATTTTTGTAGAGCTGAAGTTAAGCGCTTTGAACCAAAAGATACAACAGCTATCTATATAGCTAATGAAGATGCAATAGCTTCTAAGAATATTCAGAGTCTTTCTCAAACGTCAAATCCTTTTGCGTCGACTTTACATCATTTTAAGAAAAAAGAGGAAGTAATGCCGACGTTGTGTTTTAATCAACAAAGTGATTTGGTAACGAAAGTTATGCATATTGACGATCAAGAGTTGTTTGAAGCATTAATCAATGTGTTGTACGTTCAAGCATTAATGTTGGGTGGATATACAATCAATAAAAAAGAGATGGATACGTTTAATGATGCTTTGTATCAGTTTATGATCTTAGGTATGTCTAATTTTTTACCTAAGTTTTAATGTATCGATTACAAATACAAAAGTTAGCTTTAGAAATAGAAGAGCATTACAGCGATTACGATCGTTGTATTGCTTTGTTACAGCAAGCAATTCAAATTGCAGATAAACACAATGATCTGGATTGGGGAGTTGATTTGCGCAGTTATTTAATAAGAAAAGAAAGTGCAACGTCTATGTGTATTCATAGTCCGGCTGCTTTTGCTTGGATCTTGAATGTGTGTGATGAATATCCTGAGGAGTTTTCAGATGCTGAGTTTTTAGGTTTATATGAGTGGATGCTTGGAGCAGTGAATTGTAATACAAATATTCCTTTAGAACACACCCATACTGTAGCGCTTGACTTAGAAAGGCGTTTAGAGAAAAACGGAATGAGTAAGCGAGGGCTATACTTTTGTTTGGCTGAATTTGCTCAGAATAGAGGAGATGTTGCAAAAGGATGTGAGTATATAGATTTAGCAAAACTTGAACCTAAAGAAGATGACGAAGATGAGGTGGTAGAGTATGATTATTCTGTAGAAAGAGCATCTATTATAGGAGACTTTGATGAGGCTATATATTTAGCTAATCAAATGGAACTAAAGAAGCTTTCTGCATTTTCATTACCTTTTGAAAGCTATTGTGCAATGGCCTATTTTATGGCAAGAAAAGGTGATAGTCGTGCTTCTATTTATTTAGAGAAAGCAAAGGAAGCATTTTATAAGGTAGAGGGGGTAAATAGTTCGATGTTGTTTAGTATGACAAGGTTTATTTACACATTACACTTGTTAGAAGACGAACTTCTTTATAGTATGTTTGAATTAGTAGTAGATTGGCAAGTGGGGGCAGAGGATTTTTTACAAATGGCTTTTAGTCAACATATTGCTGCGGTGTTTTTAAAAGGAGGTGTAAGAGAATTAAAAATATCACCTAAACAGCCTTATTATAAACAAGAAGGAATTTATGATTTAGCAGTGTTAGCGGCTTATTATTATTCTATAGCAGAGTCGTTTTCTACTAAATTCGATCAAAGAAATGGCAATAATCATTGCTGTACTGAGCTGAAGCAATTACAAGAAGAAAACCAACCAAAAAAATAAAAGGATGAGTTATAATTTAGAGATTCAAAAGATTTTATTAAAGCTGGATGATTTGCAGAATTTTTCAGATAGAGTAAAGGCTTTAAAAGAGGCAATTGCAATTGCGGATAAACATAATGATATAGATTGGGGGTTTGACTTGCGTTTGGACTTAATTAGACAAGAGCGCAATACTTCTAAATGTGAGGAGAGTTTTCCTGCTTTTGCTTGGATTTTAAATGCAAGTGATGAAAATGACGACTACTTCGATGAGGCTGATTTTTTATGGGAATATAAATGGATGTTTTGTTCTGCTTATCGCAGTTCAGCTATTCCAATGGAGCAGGTTTTAGAGATAGGAGAAGATTTAAAACGCCGTTTAGTTAAGAATGGTTTTAGTCTTCGCGCTTATTATAATGTTATGACTGGTTTGTCATTACACCTTAGAGATTATAAAAAGGCACAAG
Organism: Myroides phaeus; assembly: GCF_900099675.1. GTDB lineage: Bacteria > Bacteroidota > Bacteroidia > Flavobacteriales > Flavobacteriaceae > Flavobacterium > Flavobacterium phaeum. Next base: position 141,931 of record NZ_FNDQ01000003.1, on the reverse strand, counting down.
AGTACATTGATTTAGCTGATGCTGAAATCATAGATGATATGACTAATTGTCCGGCTTGTGAATTAGATACAAAGGTAGAAACGCTATTGTATCAAGGATTTATTGAAGAGTCTCTAATCAAAGCGCAAGATTTGATTAATAAAAAACTGACGTGTTATTCAATGCCTTTTCAAACATTTTGCTGTTTTGCTTATTGGTTAGAACAAGCAGGAGATGATAGAGCGAGTATCTATTTTGACAAAGCAATGGAGGAGTATCACGCACACGATCAATATGATAGTTCTGTTGGGTATTCAATGGGATTATTAGTTGCTTATATGCACAAAAAAAATCACCCTGATACTTGGACATTTTTTGAAAAGATTGCAGATTGGCAATTAGGAGCAGAGGATCTACATATTTTTAATTTTGCTAAATATATGGCACCACTTATGAAAAAAGGTGGTAAACAAAGACTGGAGTTGTCGTCACTACTTCCATATTACCAAGAAAGCGGTGAGTATGATTTAGGTGAGTTATATGTTTATTTTAAAGATATAGCTTATGACTATGCTAATCGTTTTGATCAGCGCAATGGTAATGACAATTTTAAAACAGAAGTTGACGAAATGTTAGCTTAATACAATATTGCAAAGGTGAGTGGTTTTTTCTACTTGCCTTTTTTTATAGGATTAACGCGGATTAATATAGTAACTTTGAACAAGAATATGTTAAAAGTGATAATAGAAAATACATGAGTTATACACTGGATATACAGAAAATAGTTTTAAAGATTAATGAAACAAAGGTTATAGCCGATCAATTAGTATTGATTAAAGAGGCTATTGCTATTGCAGATAAACACAATGATATTGATTGGGGATTTGATCTAAGGTTATTGTTAATCAACACAGAGAATCATACGCCACGTACAGTTTTAAGTTATCCTGCTTTTACTTGGATATTAAATACAAGTGATAGCAATGAAGGGTATTTTGAAGAGAAAGACTTTTTATATGAGTATAAATGGATGTATGCAATTTCTTCTGGTAATCCAGCTATTACGAAGGAACAGTTAGAACAGATATCAACAGATTTTCATAAACGTTTGCTGAAAAATGGATATAGTATTCGTGGATATTACCACATTTTAGCTATTTGGCACCAGCATTTGCGTGAGTATGATAAAGCTATGGAAATAGTGAAATTAATGGGAGAGGAATTGGTAGATGAACTAAGTGATAACCCTCCTTTTGAACATGCTGTGAAAACTTATAATCTTTTAGCTCAAGGGAAGTTTGACGAGGCTAAAATAGTAGCACGAGATTTGTTTGCAAATCGCTTTGAGTTTATAGAGACGGCTTTTGAAACTTATATAGTATTTGCTTATGAATATTTTATTCGTGGAAATGTGAATGAGGCGCGTGAATATTTTGAGCTTGCTAAGCGTAAGATGCCAATCTATGATGAGAATGACCCAATAACACATTTTAGATCACGTATTTTCTATATGTACTTGTCGTGGCAGTTTGGAGAAGAAGATTGTTGGGATGTCTTTGAAAAGTTTTGTATCTGGGAGAATGAAGCAGATAGTCATTATTCATTAATATTTACTAAACACGCTATGTGTCTGTTAAAAGAGGGAGGAACAAAGAAGTTTAATTTTCCAGTGTCGTTACCTTATTATCAAGAAAGTGGAGAGTATAATTTAGAAGTATTGTGTGATTATTTTAAAGACTGCGCTTTTGATTTAGTTACTCGCTTTGATAATAGAAATGGTAATAATAATTTTACAAAAGAAGCAAGGCATCTTTTTGCTATACCTCATTTAGAAAAATAGGTAAAAATATATAGTTATAAAGGGCTATTTCTACATGAAATAGCCCTTTATTATTTAAAATAAACTGATTTGTCCTTCTTGGTCAAAAGAAGAGATTTTCTTCTCTCTTTTTCTTTCTTTCTTAGGTTTGTTTTCAATTGGTTCTGTAACAATTGTCTCTACGTCAAAGATTTCAATTTGCATAACATCTTTCGTATTAGTAGTGTTTTGCTTTTCTACTTCTGAATTTATATCCTGTTGAGGTTTGTTATCTACTAAAGGTAGCTCCGTTGCAGGTATTTCAAACAAGGTAGCTTCACTTTCTATAGTTGCGTCGTCTTCTATTACTGACGGTTGCTCTCTTGTTGTTATATCCTGTTGAGGTTTGTTATCTACTAAAGATAGCTCCGTTGCAGGTATTTCAAACAAGGTAGCTTCACTTTCTATAGTTGCGTCGTCTTCTACTACTGACGGCTGCTCTCTTGTTGTTATATCCTGTTGAGGTTTGTTATCTACTAAAGGTAGCTCCATTGCAGGTATTTCAAACAACGTTGTTTTATTCTGAAAAGAAGGTTTAGTCTCTTTTTGAGCTAAATCATTTTCCTCAGCATTGATACCTTTTTTAGCAATATTAAAAAATTCGCTAAACTTAGAATCGTTTAATGATTGTTGTTCTAATGCCGCCGCACTTGGAGGACAATCAGAAGGAATAGAATCTTCTGCTTTAATAATCTCCCAGTCCATTTTAGGGATTGTATTTTCATTTGTGAATTCAATAGAAAACAAATCTCTGTCTATTTCTTCCTGAACAGGTAGATTATCAAGTTCAAGCGTTTCCTCCCAAGCAATAGTTTCTTTTTCTTCTTCCATATCAATATCTGCTTGAGAACAACTTTTGTTGTTTACAGAAAAGATGTTTTCTTGAGTAGCTTCAGTGAATAAATTCAAATGAGTTTCATCCGTTACTCCATTATTAAAGTTTAACGATTCAAAAGCAGCTGGCTCTAATGTTATTTCCACCTGCTGGTCAGTAGTTTCATTTACGAAAAGTTCAGTTTCAACAAGATTAGTAGCAATAACGGGAGTAGTAACCTCATCATTATGCTCAACATCAACTACTGCAAAATCTTCTTCTTTAGCAAAAATATCCACCTTGGTATGCAACTCATTGATAAGTCTTTTTATCCTTTTGATATGTGGGCTATCATTAAATAATTGTTTATTAAAAACAGCATCCAATAATTTATATAAAGAATAAGCTTCGTGGTACTTTAGAACTAAAGAATGCTTTTTATTATGGTCAAGAATAGAAACCTGTTTTTGAATGTTTTTTGCTTTCTCTTCCAACTTAGTAATTAGATCTTCTTTAGTGCTTATAAGCAAAGCATCTGTTATGTTTTTTACAGCGTAATCATCAGTTTGTTGAACCATTTTTATAACTGTAAGAAGAACATCATTATTTAATTTAAGTTGAATTTTTGCGATCATTTTGTGTTTGGAAAAAGCTGTTTTATAAGTTTCTAAGAAAGTACACAAAATAATGAAAAAATATTGTAAGTAATAAGAAATAAGCTGAAAATATTATTATAAGAAGCGGGCTTATCTGATAAGAATTAGTATAAAAGTATAAAATGACATTTTGGTTTAGGCATAAAGTTTTTTTAATTAATTATTTCCTTGTTCAAAGAGATATAATTTACTGTAAGAAGAAGAAAATATATTTTATAAAAGAGGCAAAATGAGATTATTTGGCAAGAAAGAGGAGGATTGTTAAATTTAATGAGTAACTTTAATTCTTGGTAAGAATATAGGTTCTTATGGTATGTTAATTGTGTTATAACAAAAAAAATAAAATTATGAAAATTGCTTTCTTTTCAGCGCAGCCTTATGATATTACTTTCTTCAATAAAGAGAACAAAAGTTTCGGTTTTGAGTTAGAATATTTTGATACAGGATTAGAAGAACAAACAGTAAATCTTATTACAGAAGGAACGGATACTGTATGTGTATTCGTTAATGATAAAGTAGATGCTGAGGTTATTAAAAAATTAGCAAAGAAGAATGTGAAGTACATTGCTTTGCGTTGTGCTGGTTTTAATAATGTTGACCTTGAAGAGGCACATAAGCACAATATTAAAGTTTGTAGAGTACCAGCATATTCTCCTGAAGCAGTAGCTGAGCATACATTAGCTTTATTGTTTACATTAAATAGAAAAATTCATAAAGCATATAACCGTGTACGCGAGCAAAACTATTCATTGAATGGGTTATTAGGAACAAATATTTACAAAAAGACCGTAGGTATTATTGGTACTGGTAATATTGGAGCAGTATTTTGCAGAATGATGAAAGCTTTAGGTACAGAAGTATTAGCTTATGATATTTATGAAAACGAAGAATTGAAAAACGAAGGTATCAAATATGTAAGTTTAGAGGATATTTATGCTAAGTCTGATATTATTTCTTTACACTGTCCTTTGACGCCTGATACATTGCACTTGATTAATGAAACCACTATTGCTAAGATGAAAGACGGTGTGTTCTTGATAAATACAAGTAGAGGAAAGCTTATTGAATCACACGCAGCTATTCAAGCTTTGCGTGCAAAGAAAATAGGTGCATTAGCTATTGATGTATATGAACAAGAAGAGAAAGTATTTTTCCGCGACTTGTCCGAAACTATCTTAGAAGATGAGAGATTGCAGTTGTTAACATCATTCCCGAATGTAATTGTAACAGCTCATCAAGCTTTCTTTACAGATGAAGCATTGTCACAAATATCTTATATTACCTTAGATAACTTAAAACAGTTATCTACCAAAGGAGCAATAGAAGGTAGAGTAGCTGAGCTATAAAAATATTATTGTAATTCTTGAATTCGGCAAGCAGAAACACAAAAGTTTCTGCTTGCTTTTTTTATGATTATATTCTAAAAATAAATTACTTCTAAGACAGTTAGTTTATCTATTTAGAATAATTGTTGTGTTTGATGTAAGAACTAAGACCTTGTTAATATGACAAAGTTAATGTCGTTTTGTAATGTAGCTTATAACATAAAGAAGATTAGTACTTTTAAAACTCGCATTATGTAATTTAGTATAGTTGATTTTTTTTGTATCTTTTCCTTTTAATTCATAACAGTGAAAGAATTCCCCTCCCATATTTGTTTTAAATATACCTGGCGTAGTTACCAACAAAAGGTATTAGACCAGTTAGACCAGCATTTAAGTGATGACAAACTTCATATCGTCGCACCTCCTGGTTCTGGGAAAACAGTACTTGGTCTTGAAGTAATGTTGCGATTAAATAAACCAACCTTAATTTTAGCTCCTACATTGGCTGTTCGCAATCAATGGGTAGAACGCTTTTGTGAATTATTTTTACAAGTAGATGAGGTTCCTAATTGGATATCTCGAGATTTATACAAATCACAATTTCTAACGGTATCAACTTATCAAGGACTTCACGCTGCTTTTAATAATCTAAAAGAAGAGGAGGAAGTATTAGAAGAAGAAGAGGTAGAGAGAACCGTTTCTTATGGTAACAGGAATGGAGATAATATTATTCAATTGCTACAAGAAGTAGGTATTTCAACTATCATTGTAGATGAAGCACATCATTTAAAAAAGGAATGGTGGAAGTCATTAGATTTTTTAGAACAGAAGTTATCGCCAACCGTTGTTGGACTTACGGCTACTCCTCCTTATGATGTTACTGGTTTTGAGTGGAATCGTTACATCTCATTAAACGGACCAATTGATGAGGAGATTTTTGTTCCTGAATTAATTGGAGAAGGAGATTTGTGCCCTCATCAAGACTATATTTATTTTAGTATGCCTGAGCTACACGAAAGAGAGGCTATACTTGAAATACGGAATAATGTCCACGAGATTTATACTAAGTTGCGTCAGAATGGAGAGCTAATAGCTGATTTAGAACAAACCCCCGTTTATCAAAATCCAATGGAGTACCTTGATTGGATATATGAAAACCTTGCTAATTATATGGCGTGTTTGGTATTGATAAACGACTTTAGGGGAACGTTGCCATCTGTACATTTAGAGGTTTTAGGAGATGAAGAAGCGACAGTTCCAATTCTGACATATGAATGGATGGAAAAGGCTTTAAACTTTTATTGTTTTAGGGGAAAGATCTTTTTTGAAGACATTGAAGGGTATGAAGAAAGAGTTGAGAAGATAATTAACAGACTTCGTCGTTATGGAGCGATGGAGCACCGTCAAATACGTTTTGGGAATAGCAAAAAAGAGAATGGACTACTTAATGCAAGTGTCAATAAGCTAAGTAGTATTTTAGATATAGTTAATTTTGAAGAGCAATGTTTGCAAGACCAATTGCGTTTAGTCATCTTAGCGGATTATATACGCAAGGAATACCACGTTCAGAAAGAAATAAATGATAGTACCTTGAGTAAAGTTGGCGTTGTATCGATTTTTGAACATTTGAGAAGGAACACGTCTTATACTACTAAATTAGGAGTATTAACAGGAGCATTAGTGATTATCCCTGTTTCAGCGAAAGAGCGACTTGTGACGTTAATGCAAGAGAGAAATATAAGGGAAGTAGCCATTCTTCCTGTAGCTTATGATAGTTCTTATATTGAAATAAGTATTAGAGAACATTTCAAAAATGACGTGATTCATCTTATTACTCGGCTTTTTGAAGAAGGGGAAATAAAAGTATTAGTTGGAACCAAAGCTCTTTTAGGAGAAGGATGGGATGCTCCTGCTATTAATGCGCTTATCCTTGCCAGTGCCGTAGGCTCATATGTTTCCTCTAATCAAATGAGGGGACGTGCTATTCGTACGGAGCGTAATAATCCAACAAAGACAGCAAATATTTGGCATTTAGTCTGTTTAGACCCAGATGTAGAACACGGAGGGAATGATAGAAATGTATTGTCACGCCGTTTTCGTGGCTTTGTTGGAATATCAAATCACGAGGAAGAAGAACAAGTTGTTATTAGCAATGGTACACAGCGATTGTTATTACCTTATTCATTACAAACATATGAAGAGATAGCGGAACAAAATAAAAGAACCTTTGAACAAGCAAAGAATAGGGAAGCGCTATACAGCCGATGGAATGAAGGAATAGCAAAGGGAACGGATTTAGTACATACGATTAAAATTCCTTTTATCCCAACTCAAGACAATCGTACTTTAGAGAGTGTGAAAGCTTTTTATACTCGTAAAACAATTGCGAATGCACTATTCTCTTTAGGTGTATTAATTGGTACTTTCTTGATTAACCAGTTTTATTTTTTAATGTTAAATGTGGTTATTTGGGGTGATATGAATAAAGAAGGATTCTTGTTTTGGCTATTCAACACATTCTTTATGGGAGTGTTTTTAAAGTTTGGCAAGAAAGCTTATAGAAATTATAAGATTGCCAGAAAGTATAGAGATATTAGCTTAGATGTACTTGATATCGCAACAGCTTTATTGGATACACTGTGTAAGTTTGAATTGATAGCAACACCTAAAGAAGAAATAGAGATTATCAGTAGAATTGATGTATTTGGCAGCATATATTGTGTTGTAAAAGGAACAACTGTTTTGGAAGGTAATTTATTCGTTAGCTGTTTAAATGAGATATTAGCTCCAATAGATAATCCACGTTATGTAATTGAAAGGCGTTCTTTTTTAGCCCATGCAGATAGTTACTCTGATTTTCACGCAGTACCAGAATGTTTAGGAATGAATAGAAAGATGGTAGATTACTTCGCCGGAAGATGGGCAAAATATGTAGGTCCAACGCGCATTGTTTACACGCGAACACCTGAAGGAAGAAGTGAGTTACTTAGTTGTCGAGTTGATGCTTTGTCAAACCAGTTAGCAGATAACGGAATACGAGAAGAGAATGTTTGGGTGTAAAAACAAAAATAAAAAGTAGATGAGTAAATAGAATATAATTAGCTTATACAAGTACATAAAAAAGCTTATAAAAGTTTGTATATAAATTTAAACGCCCATTAAGCAAGTGCTTTAATGGGCGTTTTTTCTGTAATCAAGACTAACTAATTACTTCTATTTTTATCTTCGAAGTTGGCTTCTTTTATTTGTTTTTTATTGCTGCTATTTCCAAAAGAATACGAAGCACTAAGGTTTAGTCTTCTTGAATTCCATTTGTTAGCAAATGTCTGTGTATTGTTTTCATAATACATTGTTCCACTTGATTTTCCTGTGTTGAATATATCAGAAAGGGTTACGTTTATATTAAGCTTCTTATCTAATAGAGCAAACTTAGCTCCTGTTGATAATGTTTTGTAACTATTATATTTTGTGTTGTCTTCTTTATTAGGCAGTTGGTGATACCAGTTTAAGAACAGTTTTACTGTTTTAGCGTTATTCACATTAAATGTATTCTGTGAGTAATAGCTAAAAGTTGGTCCATTCTGAGGTACTTGTGATGCTTCTTGTGCTCTATAGTACGCAATAGCATAGTAATAGTTTGCACCTGTATTAGTTTCCCACCAAGGCAATATCTTATTACTATAAGACACATCAATACCATAACTTTCTTGGTTAAGCATATTGTAATATGTTGACGCCATTATTCCATTTTCAAATGTTGCTAATTGATCAAATGAATCCGTCAATTTGTTATAGTTTAGTGTGAATGACAGTGTGCTATTGAATACATAATTTAATTCAAAATTGTTTGTAATAGCAGGACTTAATTCAGGGTTACCACTGTTGTATGAATATTTGTTCTCATAATATCTAAACGGATTTAGAATGTTAGAATAAGGTCTATTGATGCGTTTTGCGTAATTAAAGCTAAACGAGTGATTGTCATTAGGGTCAAATGATATATAAGCAGTAGGGAACCATTTACCATAAGACTTGGTAAACTTTTCATCTGTATCTAACAAATGACCTTTTACTTCTGTTTGTTCATAGCGCAGCCCTCCTTTTACTTGCCATTTGTCACTTAATTTTTTGCTTAAGCTGAAATAAGCAGCATAATTATCTTCTGCATAGTTAAAGCGATTACTCTTTTTGTTGTCTAAAACATAATCATCGTTCTTCCAGTTGTAATAGTTTACAGTTGCTTTGTTGTCGTAATTGGTATATTTACCACCTATTTCAACATCAGCCCATTTTAGTTTGTAAGACAAATCAGCAGTTGCGCTCCACACATTATAATCAAGTTTATTCGTGTAATACATTTGATTGCTAATAGCACTTATAGCGTTATAGTCCACAATTGTGTTTGTGTTGTCTGGAATATTAGCAAAATAATTTATTCCTAAAGACAACTTACTACCTAAGGTATCTAACTTGTGGTCAAAGAAGGTATTTAATGTATGATAATAGTTTTTCGAATCACCATTGCTTAAAGATGTTATTGTTGAATCAATGACAGCTTGAGGATATGTGCTATAAATAGTCTTGTTATGGCGTTTAGAGTCGTTTGTCATACGTGTGATGTCGTACGTTATACCAACTAATGCATTGTCTGTAATTTGGTAATTTGTAGTTAAGTTTCCGCCAACAGATTTGTATTTCGAATTCCAATCTGAGTTAGAAGCCATTCCTTTTGTCGCTTCAGTATAAGTGTAATTGTTTTCAGATTGGTAGTGGCCGTCATTACCATTAGCTTTCAACATTATACTCCACTTTTTATTTTGAAAGTTTACACTCCCATTTGCGTTATAGCTTGGATTGTTATTATAGGAATACGAACCACTTGCAGTACCATATAATCCCATTGTCTTATTTTTTTTCAACACAATATTTATCATTCCACTATTACCAGAAGCTTCATACCTGGCAGGGGGAGAAGTTATCACTTCAATACGCTCGATATCATCAGAGCGCAATGTTTTTAAATAGTTAGTTAATGCATCACCTGATAAATAAAGAGGTCTATCATCTACCATAATAGTAACACCACTTTTACCAACAATGCTCACTTTATCATCTACTACTTTTACAAGAGGAGTATTGGTCAATGCTTCAATCGCATTCATACCTTGAGATGAAATACTATTAGCTGTATTGAATACAAGGCGATCCACTTTACGTTCGATTAGCTTTTTTTCTGCTTGTACAACAATTTCGTCTAATTGGTTATTATCTTTAATTTGAATTACTCCTAAATCAATACTCTCTGTCAATGATAATTTTTGGTTGTTGAGGTTTTTGCCGAAGTACACAATTTTAAAGTCATAATCACCAGAAGGTATATCTTCTATTACAAAAGTTCCATTCTCATCAGAAAATACTTGTTTAATCAAGACGTCTTTCGGTTGTGTTAATAAAATTTCAGCAAAGTCAATAGGTGTGTTGTTCTCATTGGTTACTTTACCTTTAACCCAATGCTGTGCCCAAGTAGTTGTGCAAAACAAAGAAAAAAGAATAGTAGTTGTCAATAAATGTTTCATAATTAGTTAGTAGGTTATTTTCGGTTGATTTCGTCTTTATTTCCCCCCTGATGTTCCGTTACTCTAATTTTCGAGTTTCCAAAAGAGTAAGAAAGTCCAACATTAACATAGCGAGTTAGTGTATTTGCTTTATATGTTTGTCGCACTCCGTTAGTTTCTGTTACAGCAACTTGTGCACTTCTTCGCAATATGTCATTTACATATAACGACATATTTAGCTTTTTATTTACCATAGCGTATTTTAAACCAAGATTTAATGAGGACATAGTACTAAGATTATACATCAAAACATTAAATTTAGGTTGTATCCAGTAATCAACTTGAGCTTGTAATGTTTTTTCTGTATTTAGAGTAATCGTATTGTTAGTTGAAAAATGAGTTCCCCAACCATTCAAAGTTTCAAAATCCAGATCTTTGATAAGTTTTGTTTTATTGTGAAATGCACTGAATGAGTTTTGTGATTGTAACCAAGGCAATGTATTAAATGCATAAGTGATAGATCCGTTAAAAGAATACATATCGAAAATATTATCGTTTAAATACATCTGTGTATTTGTCTCTGGATCTGCAAGCGGGTATTGAGAAAAAGAGTCTTTTGATTTAGCATAACGCAGAGAAGTTATCAACTTCCCTTTAAACGTATGTGTAAGCTCTACACTATTAGAGAAAATAGGTTGTAATTTAGGATTACCTTCTACAAAACTATATTCGTTAACATACCAACGAAAAGGATTTAACTGCCAAAAACTTGGACGCATAATGCGACGGCTGTAATTCACAGAGAATATATTATCGTCATTCATCTCGTATGACACATATAAACTCGGAAATAGTTTAGTGTAATCATTCTTATCCGTTGTGTTGTAAATCTTAGAAAAACCTTCTGTTTGTGTGCTTTCTAATCTTAAACCAGCTTGTGCTTGCCATTTTTCTCCAAAAGATTTGTTTCCACTAACATAAAGAGCTTGTGTATTCTCTTTGTATTCAAAATTATCTTTCTGTTTATCATCTTGAACAGGACTACCAGAAGTTAGATCAAAGAAGTTTGTTTTGTTTTTAGTAGTTGTGAAACTTGCCTTTGCTCCATAAGAAAGTTTGAAGTCTTTAAACGGTTGTTCAACGTCAACTTTAACACTGTAATTATCAATATTTTGTTCTCCAGTACTCTCAGCAATAATTGCTTTGTTAACAAAGTTATCAACACTATATTCATTTGTGTTGAAAAGTCTACTTTTATCATTATTAAAAGAAAAGTAATCAAAGTCTAAATTTAATTTAGTTCCCAGTGTATCAAACTTTTGAGTAAGGTGTGCATTAACAGAATGATTGTTAGTAATATTTTTAGTTTTCCCGTCTGTTGTTATTGTTTTTATTAAGTTATCAACAGGGTTATTAACAAGTGTAGTTGTGTAATCATCTTCACTTGGTGTGTTTTTACCACCTCTGTATTGTACTCCAAAAGAAGTTTTGTCAGAAGCTTTATAATCAATTAAAAAGTTGCCAGAAATACTACCATTATTTGAATTACTATTATTAGTTGAATACCAAGTTTGAGTAGGATAAGAGAGAATAGACTTATCTTTTCCAGCAGCATAACCTATTGTTCCATTAATACCTGCATTAATAGATACTTTATTTTTATTGTAATTGAATACATCACCAATTCTCCATATAGCTTTCTGCGAGGCCATTAAGCCAGTAGATATTTGATTGCTCCACGCATCTTGTTTAGGTTCTTTTAGAACAATATTGATAAGTCCACTTTGTCCCTCTGCTTCATATTTAGCAGGAGGTGCAGTAATTACCTCAATCTTTTTAATATTATCAGAAGGAATTGTTTTTAAATAGTTTAGTAATTGTTCCCCTGACAGATGAACAATTTTATCATCAATCATTACTCTAACAGCGCCTTTTCCAATTAAATCAATTGATTGGTCGTCTACTTTTACTCCAGGAGTTAATTTAAGTAGGTCAGTTACATTGTTATTAGTAGCGTGAACAGAATTTTCAATGTTGAAAACCGTTCGATCTACTTTTCGTTCAAAAACTTTCGCTTGTGTTTTAACAATAATTTCGTCTAAGTTATTATTAGTATCAATTATTATTTCACCTAAATCTACCGGAGTAGTTACTTCAATTGTTTTTTCGAGATATTGAATACCGAAGCTATGGATTTGAAATAAGTAAGCATTATTTTCTACGTTATCTAAATTGAATTCCCCCTTTTCATTGGAAAATGTCTGTTGAATTAACTTTCCATTCCTATCCAATAAATATATTTCAGCAAAATCTACGGGTGTTTTTGCTGTATTAATAACAGTTCCTTTAATACTGTTTTGAGCATTAGCGATAAGTGTAATTAAAAATAGTGAAGTAGTTAGTATAAAATGTTTCATAGTATATTTTTTTTTGATGACTAAAAGTCTATAAATATGCCAATGAAAAATAAATTTGTAACCAGTTGATTTGTAGTGTTTTGTTTTATTATTTTAAGACAAGCATGTTCAGATATGAACAGTTTTTTTTTGAAAGTGAACAGAATAGGTAAGTATATAAAAAAAGAAAACTGCTTGGGGAAAGCAGTTTTCTTGGCTAAGCTATATGATTAAATTATTTCTGACTAAAAGATAATCACTTTTTGAGCTTGACCGGCTTTGTTGTTTATGAAAATTTGTTAGTACAAAAGTAATGATATTTTTCATATCTTTTACTTTATGAATTTATAATTGTTATTTTTGTTTTAAAAATACGGCTGTTCGTGTTTAAATATTAAACAGAACAATGTGCTAATGTTAAGTTTATGGAAATTGATAAAATTAAAAGTAGAAGAAAATTATTGGGGTATTCTCAAGAATTTGTAGCGAGTAAGTTAGGACTTTCTCAAAAAGCTTATTCTGATATTGAGAGTGGGAAAACAAAGCTAAAAAGCGAAGTGTTGAATGAAATTGCTAAAATATTGGAAATTTCTCCTGCTACTATTTGTCCAATTGCGTGCGATTGTCATTTTGATATTGATGCAAAACACAAAGGGTTGATAGCTTATTTAATGGAAAGAGGAATTGATTTTCCAGAGAAGTTTATTTAAGACAATACAGACAATAGCATACCTTATTTTTCTATTATTTCTTTAAGTAGAGGATAGTTGAGTAGAAAGGGGTATAGGTATAAACAAGAAAAGAGATGTATATACATCTCTTTTCTTGTTTATATAGACCATCTTAGGATACTTGCTCCCCAAGAGAAACCTGCTCCAAAAGCCGTTAGTAAGATTAAATCATTTTTCTTTATTTGATTTGTATTTTCCCAAATACACAATGGAATAGTTGCAGCAATCGTATTTCCATAATTTGCAATATTAACCAATGTTTTTTCAGGTTGAATTTTAATTTCTTTACCTACTGCATCAATGATTCTTTTGTTAGCTTGATGAGGTACTAACCAATTTACATCTTCAATAGTTAAATCATTTTTTTGTAGTACATCTAAACAAGCATCACTCATAGATTGTATAGCGTGTTTAAATACAACCTTACCATCTTGTTTAATATATTTTTTGTCTTCTATATTTTTATTTTCAGAAGTAGGATATAAAGAACCACCACCTTCAATATTTAAGAACTCTCTCCCTTGTCCGTTACTGTGCATAACTGCATCTAAAATTCCTTCTTCCATAGAAGGTTCTAACCATACTACACCAGCTCCGTCTCCAAACAGAATATTAGTAGAACGATCTTTAATATTTACATAAGCACTGATTTTATCAGCCCCAACAACAAGTACATTTTTATAACGACGTGTTTCTACTAAAGAAGACCCAAGGTCAAGAGCATATAAAAAACCAGAACAAGCAGCATTAACGTCAAATCCCCATACATTGTCTAAGCCTAATTTTTCGCAAATGATATTTGCAGTAGCGGGCATAGGCATATCAGGAGTAGAAGTTGCTACAATAATAGCATCAACCATTTTGATATCTTTTTGATAAGTAGCAAGTAAGTTTTTGATTGCAGCAACTGCCATATCAGAAGTAGCAAGCCCGGAATTCAAAATTCTTCTTTCTTTAATACCTGTTCTTTTAGTGATCCATTCATCAGAAGTTTCAGTTACTAAAGCTAAGTCAGCATTAGTTCTTTTTTCTTCTGGGACATATCCTCCAATAGCTGTAATGGATGCAAATAGTTGTTTTTTACTATTAATTTCTTTCATTTTTCACGCGTCTTTATATCAAATAAAGTTGTTAAGTTCTGTTTGACTATATACTGACTTAAAACATCCCAAATTTCTTATATTTCTTGTTTTTTTAAGTAGATAATTAAACGGATTAAGTTGTTAAAAAGACGCAATTATACGGAGAACTACTAAAGAAAAGTTAATTGTTATTTTTAAATTCTGTCGGAGAAATACCAGTATGGGTTTTAAAGAATTTACTAAATACCGAAAGGTCTTGAAAGTTTAATTCATTTATCACATCAGAAATAGATAAACGAGGGTTTTTCAATAAAACTTTAGCTTCCAATATAATAGTCTCTGATATAATTTGTTTAGGAGTCTTTTTGAAAACATCTACAATTGTTTTTGTTAAGTGTTTTCGACTGATATACATTTGGTCAGCATAAAATTGTACGCTATGCTCTTTTTTAAAATGCGTTGCTACTAAATAAAGGAATGTTTTTGTTGTTTCTTCTTTGCGAAGTTGTTTACCGTTATTTTGTATTAAAATAGTTTTATTGTAAAAATGCCCTAATTCATACATAAGAATAGAGAAATAGTTTAGAATTAGGTCTTTGCCAAAAGTATGTTCATTTCTAAAACAAAGTTTAGAAAGTTCTTTTAGATTATTTCTAATCTTACTAATAACTGTTTTATCTAAAGAAATAATCTTTGGATATTGTGATGATAGAAATTGAATAAGATTATTTGATTTAATGTGGAAACCTGCCTCTAAAAATATATCAGCATCAACAAAAAGAGTCTTGACTGTGAAATCATCAGTACATTTTTTTATTTCAAACAACTGATTAGAAAGAACTACAAGTAAATCGTCTTTTTTTACCATAGTAGGTTCGAAATTAATAGTAATCTCACATTTTCCACGCGTAACTAAAATAAGTCCAAAAACATTGAACTGATAGGGTCTATCTACAACAAAATATTGATTGTGTTTTGGACCAATTTCAAAAATAGCAAGGCGTTTATCTGTTAAGATATGCTTGTATCTGTCTGTAATATTGTCTAAAGAATAGACCTGTACGAAGTCTGAATTCACTATAATATAAAGGATTTTTAAGAAAAATAAAAGTAACGAATAGTTAGGGATTAATCATTAATAAGTAATAATAAATTAGGAGTAAAGTGAAAGTTGAACCTTTGTGTACGTAGCAATTTAATAGCAAGGAGATAGGGGGTGTAAAGCATACTCTCTTACTGAAAACACAGTGTATACATAATGAATAGAAACGATTACCATAATTCTTATGGGAGCATTATGGCACACTATGGAAGCACCCGGTAAAAAAATTGAGTGAAACCTTTGTTAGTTACTTTGTTTGCTAATGTTTTATGTGTTTAGCCTAAAAGGGTAAGTCCAAAAAAAGGGAGTTTTTAAAAAGCTCCCTTAATCTAATACATAAATACTTTTATTTAGAAGAATCTGTTTTTGAAGCAAACTCATCTACGAAGTTGTCATTTACTGTATAATCTTTGACCATCAATGCAGCGAAGTCTACCTTTTCTTTCTTTCCAAAGCGATTTCCAATTTTATCAAAAATAGAATAGATAATAGGTACAATCACCAAGGTTAAAAATAGAGAAGAAAGTAGTCCCCCAATAATTACTACAGCTAATCCGTTATTCATTTCAGAACCAGCCCCACTTGCTAATGCAATAGGCACCATTCCGATTACCATTGCAATTGTAGTCATTAAAATTGGACGTAAACGCGCGTGATTGGCAGCGATTAATGCATCGTGTACGCTGTCTCCAGCTTCAACTCTATGGTTGGCAAAATCCACTAATAAAATAGCATTCTTACATACCAAACCAATCAACATAATGATACCTAAAATGGTAAAGATATTCAACGATATATTGGCAATTGCTAAGGCTAATAAAGCTCCAATAAATGAAAGAGGAACAGCAAAAATTACGATAAATGGTTTTGAGAAACTATCGTATAAAGCTACCATCACCAAGTAAACAAAGATAATTGCAGCTAATAAAGCAACTCCTAATGTACCGAAACCTTCTTCTTGATCTTCCATTGTTCCAGACCACTGGTAGTTTACCCCAGCTTTTTTCTCTAGTTGATCAAATTGCGCTAACCATTCGTTTCCGATTTGGCCAGGATCCCGTCCTATCGTTTGTGATTTAATGGTTACAGATGGCGTTTTATCTCTTCTTTCCAATACAGATGGTCCTGAGCTATAAGCAACAGTTGCGAATTGTTGTAATTTGATATTTTGTCCTATGTTGTTCATAAACGAAATATCTTTTACATCGTCAATTGTTCCTCTGGCGTATTCTTGAAAACGGATGTTGATATCATATTCATATTCACCAGCTCTAAACTTACTATCTGTATTTCCATTGAATGCCGTTTGCATAGTCATACCAACCGTATACATATCTAACCCTAAAGCAGCCATTTTATCACGGTCAACTTGTACATTAATCTCTGGACTACCAGTTTCAGAAGTTAGTTTAACCTCCATAGCACCTGGAATCTGTTCTAAAATATCTTTAGCTTGAATAGCAAAATCCATAGCATCGTCTAAAGAAGAACCTGTTACTGTAAGGGAAAGAGGAGCCTCTTCAGCACCAATTAATCCTACAGGAACGGTTTTGATTTTAGCATCAACAACAAGTGGTGCTAATTCGTTTTTCAACTTTGCAGCATAAACGAATGAGTTGTCTTTACGTTGTTTTTTATCAACTAATACAACTTGAATTTCCGATTTATATTTTGTCCCTTGAATTCCTCCATACCCTTCAGAAGATTGTCCAACTGTGGTAATTAAATCCTGAATCTCAGGTTTTGTTTGTAGGTATTCTTCTACTTTTTGAGTTACCTTATTTGTTTGTTCAACAGATGCATCTTTTGGCAATTCTAATTGAACAAGGAACTCTCCTTTATCTGTTTTAGGGAAAAACTCGAAACCGATATATCCCATTGGCGCTAAAGCAATTGATGCAAAGAAAGTGATACCTACTACGATCAATACAATAATTGTGTTACGTGTAGAGTTTAATGACCACACTAATAAGTCAGAAATAGCGTGCGTAAAACGGCTTAATCCTTTTTCAAAGTTGTGCAAGATTTTTCCAAAGAAAGAACTTGGTTTAATTACTTCAATTTTTCCATAACGCGATGACAACCAAGGAACAATTGTAAATGATACCAATAAAGAAAGCATTGTAGCAATAATTACCGTAACACAGAATTGTTTAATAATGTTCGGAACCAATCCTGATGACATTGCAATAGGTAAGAATACAACAACAATTACTAAGGTAATTGCAGTTACAGTAAACCCAATTTCTTTTGCACCATCATAAGAAGCACGTACTTTGTTTTTCCCCATCTCCATGTGGCGGTGAATATTTTCAATTACCACGATGGCATCATCCACAAGAATACCAACTACTAACGATAGTGCTAGTAAACTCAATAAGTTTAATGAGTATCCAAATAAATATAGTCCAAGGAATGTTGCGATTAATGATAATGGAATTGCTACCATTACAATTAAGGCATTTCTGAAACTATGTAAGAAGAAAAGCATTACAAAAGCCACTAAAACAACTGCTAAGAAAAGGTCAAAAATAACTGAGTTTGCCGCCTTCAATGTAAATTGAGACGTATCGTTAGCAATGTGTATTTTTAAATCAATATCACTATTGTTATTTTCTACTTCAGCAATAGTTTGGTGTACAAGCTCACTAATTGTCACAGCATTCGCATCTGATTGTTTGATGATTTGCATTAAAATAGTTGACTTTTGATTTAATCTCGCGATTTTCTCAATCTCTTTAATACCATCTTGTACATCAGCAATATCACTTAGACGAATGTCAATTCCTCCTTTAGAAGCAATAACAAGTTCTCGCATTTCCTCTACGTTCTTGTATTTACCTGCTAAACGGATTAATGTTTGTTTGTCGTTTGATTTTACGTTTCCAGTTGGGAAGTCAAGGTTAGATGCCAATATCATTTGTTGAACCGCAGGTACGTTTAAACCATAGGCTTCAATTTTCTTTGGATCAAGTAATACTTGGATTTGTCTTTCCTCACCACCAATTAATTCAACTTTAGCCACTCCGTTTACACGAGAGAAGATAGGTTGGATTTTCTTGTCTAATAAATCATATAACTCCTTTTCATTTGAATTACTCGTAACACTCAATGTCATAATTGGCAAGTCACTTAGGGAATATTTTTGAAGAGAAGGAGGGTCAACGTCTTTTGGTAAATCTTTTAAGATGGCATTAATTTTACGTTGCGCATCATTTAAAGATAAATCCACATCAGCCTCAGAAGTTAATGCAATCATTACAGTAGATAAGCTTTCAAAAGACATAGCCTCTACCTTTTTTACATTTTCTAAAGAAGCCACTGCATCTTCTATTTTTTTGGTTACAGTATTTTCTATTTCAGAAGGCGAAGCCCCCGGATAAACAGTAGCTACTGTAATTACGTTAACTTCAAATTTGGGGATTAATTCATAGCTCAAGTTTTTGTAACTATAAATACCTCCTAAAATTAAAGCGATAAATAAAACGATAATAATACTTGGTCGTTTTATTGATATTTCTGCTATTTTCATAAGTAAATCCTTTAGGGATGTTATTTAATGATTGTAACAGATGCGTTATCTGTTAAGTTAATTTGTCCTGAAGTGATAACTGTATCCCCTTCTTTAAGTCCGTCTAAAATTTCTACGAAGTCCCCAAAGTTTCTACCTGAAACAACTGTTTTGGCAATCGCTTTATCATTAACAACAGTGTAAATTAGATTTGAGCTAACACTACCTACAAAGGCATTTCTTGGAACCATTAAAATAGGAGTAGCTTGGTTTTCTTCGGAGTCAAAATAAGCAGAACCATACATACCAGCTCTTAACTTAGCATTGGCATTATTTGTAATTAGTAAGTCCACTGGAAAGTTTAAAGCAGCATCAGCCTTAGGAGCGATAAAAGTAACTTTACCTTGAAACTCTTCATTTGACAATACACTTGCTTTAACCTTGATTACATCACCTTCTTTTAAGTTAGCAACGTGTTGTTCGTCAACATTAACTCTCAATTTCAATTGATTTACGTTTACTAATTCAAAAAGAGGAGCACCTGGAGCAACGAAAGTTCCTAACTCAACGTGTTTTTTATTGATGATCCCGTCTATAGGAGCCTTGATATGTGTATCATTAGCTGTGATTCGTGCAGAGTTAAGATTAGCCTCCGCATTTTTCACTAATAATTTCACTTGGTCTAATTGCTGTTTAGTTACCCCACCTGTATTGAAAGCGCTTTCAAAGCGAGCCAAATCAGCTTTAGCAGTAGCATAAGCAGCTTCTGCATTTTGTAATTGCACATTTATTTGGTCAACATTTATCAAGGCTAAAGCTTGTCCTTTTCGCACAGAAGTACCTTCGTCAACCAATAATTTGATAACGCGTCCAGGAGTTTCAGCAGAGATAATTACCTCTTGAAAAGGCATAAAGTTTCCATTAGCTTTATAATTAGCATTTATGTTTTGAATTTTAGCTTGTTCTGCACGAACAGAAATAATAGTACTTTTTTCTGCTACAATTGTAGTTTCCGCTTCATTTTTAGATTTATTGCTTGTCAAGATATAGGTAGTACCACCAAGTAGTGCGATCACTACAAGAGCTGTAATTATTTTTTTCATAGTATTAGGTGTTAGTCAAGTAAAGATTTTAATTCTCCTTGAGCTTTTATCAATTGTATTTCAGATAATTTATAATCAAGTATAGATGTAGTGTAATTGTTTTCTGCTTGCGTAAAAGCATTTTCTGCATTAAGCAAGTCAGTTAAAGTAGCTAATCCGTGTTTATAATTGTTTTGGATATTGCTTAAAATACTTTTAGCCAATTCGACATTATCTTTTTGAATGTTGATTGAAATTAGAGAGTTTTCAAGCGATTTCTGTGCATTTTTAAATGCTAATGTCAAGGCGTTTTTCGTATCTTGTAATTGCACATCTATTTTGTCTAATTCAATTTTAACTTGTCTTACTTTAGCCCTTGTTTCAAAACCGTTAAACACCGGAACCTTTAAGCTTAATCCAACCATTGCATTATTAGTCCAAAATACACCTTCACTTGGTTTCTTACCCCATACAAACTCACTTCCTGTTCCTTGGTAATTCATCGTACCAAAAGCAGCAAGAGAAGGGTAGTAGTCTGCTTGGCTTGCTTTTTTCTTGTAATTCAGTAAATCCTTTTGTTTTTCAAGCAAGTGAATTTCGGTTCTATTGTCTATTTTATTGTCTAATAGTACAATAGACTCATCAATCTCGAAAGAGTTGTTAGCTAAGGTAATTTCCTCATTTAAGTCCATTCCAATTAAAAACTTCAAAGCGTTTTGTTGTAAGTCAACCGCATTAACGATTTGCTGTCTTTGTGCTTGTAGGTTACTTAAGCTCACTTTAGTACGATCTAAGTCAATCTGAGTTGCCAAACCGTTTTTATGTAAGTCCTCAATAATCTTCATTATTTTCGTTGTACTGGCGATAGTAGTTTCAATTGTAGACAACATTTCTTTCGCTTGAAAAACTTGGTAATAAGTAGTAGAAACCTTCTCAATGATTAATTCATCAGTCAGCTCTTTATTGATGATATAAAAATCTTTAGCCGTTCTTGCTGCCTTCAAGCCCATAAAAACAGCTTGGTTGAACAATACCTGTGAAACCGTAGCAGTAGCTTGAGAGTTCCACTTTAAGTTAACCGGAATCATTTGAGTTTGATCTCCTAAAGTCAGTGGCATTTTTTGAATAAGAGGGTTGTTAACTACATTAGCTTCAATATTCAAATGAGGCAAAGCATTTGCTCGGACCTCTTCGATTTGATATTGACTATTTGTGATATCTAAATCAGCAATTTTAGCTTCAGCTTTAAATTCTAAAGCGTGCAGTAAAGCATCTTTAAGTGAAAGCTCTCTATTTTGTGCAATAGCAAAAAAACTGAAGAGCAATAGTACAGACGTTAGCGTGTATCTATTCATTCGTATTTTTATCTTTAATTAATTTTTCAAATAATTGTACCCCTTTTTCTGTAGCGATACTTCTGATATGGTATTCTAAATGTTGGCTGTGTATTTCTTTTTGATCAAACTCTTCTATTGGAAAGTATTCAATATCATCAATAGCACAAACCGAAGCCAAGTGGAATCTTGATACATATTCGATGTCTATATTATTTCTATAAACTCCTTCTTTGATTCCTTTCTCTAAGTTTCTTTGGATGATATGTAAATACTTTTTACGGTGAAAAGCTTTTTGTTTTTCACAAACTTTAGGATAGTATTTATTCAGTTGGTACAAAGAAGCAGAAGTATCAATGGCAAAAATCTTATCAATGTCTTCGTGAGACATAACTATTTCTTCAATAGCTCCGTGGTTTTTAGCAATAGTGATTTCTAATTGTTCAATGAACTTTTGATTTAAATAAGCTAAACTCTTTTCAATCAATTCAGGTTTTGAACTATAATATTGATAGATTGTTTTTTTAGAGATAGACAATTCAGATGCGATATCATCCATTGTAACAGTCTTATACCCTTGAGCTAAAAACATTTCTGTTGCCTTTAATAAAATTTCAGATTCCATAAGTTCTTGTTTTGTGGAGGCAAATATACTATGGAAACTAATTAAGTTTTATAGTTTCCTTGGTGTTAAGAAAACTTTAACTTGTTAAAAAGTTTCCGTGTTTAGAAGTATTAATGTTAGGATAGTCGTTATACTTAAAAAAAACGCGTATTTTTACACAAAATTTTTAGTGAAATGCAATCAATCGTTAAATACAAAGAGCAGATATCTGCTTTTATAGAGTCTATTTCTTTAGATAGATCCCCTAAGGATTTATACGATCCTATCTCATATATTTTATCCCTTGGAGGGAAACAAATTCGTCCGGTATTGACATTAATGTCAGCTGAAGTTTTTGGAATAGAAGCTAATAAAGCGATTCATGCGGCTACTGCCATCGAATTGTTTCACAATTTCTCATTGATGCACGACGATATTATGGATGATGCCTCATTGAGAAGAGGGAATGCAACAGTACATGAGAAATGGGATGTAAATACAGCTATTTTATCAGGAGACGCAATGTTAATCTTGGCTTATCAATATTTTGAAGAGTATGAGCCAGAGACATTCAGAGATTTAGCAAAATTGTTTAGCAAAACAGCGATAGAAGTATGTGAAGGTCAGCAGTGGGATATTTGTTTCGAAAAAAGAAATGATGTTCAGATTCCGGAGTACTTAAAAATGATTGAGTATAAAACAGCTGTTTTAGTAGGAGCTGCTTTAAAAATGGGAGCAATAGTAGCTAAGACAAGTGAGAAAAATGCGAATGACATTTATGATTTTGGATTAAACTTAGGGTTAGCTTTCCAATTACAAGACGATTATTTAGATGCCTTTGGAGACGAAGCAACATTTGGAAAAACGATAGGAGGCGATATTCTTGAAAACAAGAAAACGTATTTATACTTGAAAGCATTAATTAATGGGACTGCTGAGCAGAAACAAGAGTTAACGAAATATTTCTCTACAACAGAAGGAGATGAAGCTGCAAAAATTAAACGCGTAAAAGAATTATTTGTAGAGACTACCTCAGCAACAGATTCACAAACGTTGATTAAAGACTATACTGAAAAAGCTCTTAGTATTTTAGATGGAATGGATATTCCAGCAGAAAAGAAAGAATTACTACAAGTATTCAGTAATGAATTAATGAATAGAAGAGTTTAAATAAGATAATTATGTTACAAGCTGTAGAATACTTAGAGCAACAAATTAGCGAAACCCATTTTTTTGATGACTTGGTTAAACAAGTTCAGAAAGACTTTCAGATGGCCGTTGATTTAGATATTGAATTTACAGCACAGACTCCTGCAGAATTAGTTGTTCAGGTAGTCAATGAGTTACATAGAGTAATAACTTCGACATCTGTTTCAAAGTTTTCCAACCTTTTATATAGGGTTGATGTAGCAGAAGCAGATGTCAAAGCTATTAAAAGTCAAGATATAGAAGAATATCTTGAACGCATTGCATTCTTGTTGTTAAAACGAGAATTTCAAAAGGTGGTTATTAGAAATACATTCTAACAAACGGCATATAAGCCCCGCCGTAAACCATATCTTTTTCTTTGTAAAGAACATTATAACGGATACCTATTGTAACAGGGCCACTGCTATAACCTATCCCTAAAAATAGGGCAGTATTCCAGAAGTTATCGCTTGCTTTTTCTCTATCGTAATAAGTGTAATTATTATTAACTCTTAACTGTTCCAGTTCAGCAGAAAGCTGTAATTGAGGAATAGGGTTAGACAAAGCGATTAAACTTCCTCCATATAACCACGAATCATATTCTTTTATAGAAGAATAATAGTACCCCCTATCTTTACTTTGTATGTAACTACCTTGTAGACCTACACCAGCGCTAAAATACTCATTTACTTGGTAAATAGCACTTGGAGCAATCATAATATCAGTATACCCGCTTCCAAACCCTATACCTAAACCACCCCCAAATTTCCAATTTTTATTAAAATCGTGATTTTTGGTATTATTTTTGGATTCTTGTGCAAGAATAGAAGTAGAGGTATTTAAAAAAAACGATATTGACAAAAAAAGCAATAAAGAGTTGACATTAAATATTTTCATTTCTGTTTTGTAGATTAATTATGAGATAAAAATAAGTAAAAACTTAGAGTATTCTCATAAAGAGTTTGTATTTTTGTATGTATAATATTTAAACAAAAGGTCTTTAGACGAAATTATGGATAGATATTCCTTTTTAAATGCGGCGCACACTGCATTTTTTGCTGAGTTATATGATCAATATTTAGAAAGTCCTGATAGTGTTGAGCCAAGTTGGAGAGCATTTTTTCAGGGTTTTGACTTCGCAAATGAATTCAGTGATGGGCCTGTAGAACGGTTGTCACAAGCATATACTTCACCGACAAGCAATGCTAGTGTAAATAATTCAGGTCAGTTAGAGCAAGTTCAAAAAGAGTTTGCTGTACTACGCTTGATTGACGCATATAGAACTTACGGGCACTTGTTAACTAAAACAAACCCAGTAAGAGATAGAAAAGTTGAACATCCCGATTTGAGTTTAGAGAAGTTTGGTCTTTCTCAAGCTGATATGAATGTTAGCTTTGAAGCTGCTAAAACAATACAACTTCCAACTTCAACTTTATCACAAATTCTTGCACAGTTAGAAAAAGTTTACTGTTCAACGTTAGGTATTGAATACAAATATATTACTGATGAAAAAGCAGTAAATTGGATTCAAAATCATTACGAAGCACCAGAAGCGAGATTTAATAGTGAGGAGAAAAAAGAGATTCTTCATAAGTTGATTGAAGCTGTATCATTTGAAAACTTCCTAAACACAAAATATGTTGGACAAAAACGTTTCTCATTAGAGGGTCTTGAAGCTGCAATACCAGCAATGGATTTCTTGATGGATTCTGCTGCTACAAAGGGAGTAGAGGAAATCGTAGTGGGTATGGCACACAGAGGGCGTCTTAACGTTTTAGCGAATGTTTTCAAGAAACCAGCAAGAGAGATTTTCTCTGAGTTTGACGGAAAAGATTACGATACAGAGGAAGGATTTGATGGAGATGTTAAATACCACTTAGGTCTTACATCAACTCGTAAAACAAGAACAGGGAAAGAAATTCAAGTAAACTTAACACCTAACCCTTCTCACTTAGAGACTGTGGGTGCAGTTATTGAAGGTATTTCAAGAGCAAAACAAGATACAGTTTTCGCTGCTAATCCAGCTAAAGTATTGCCAATTGCTTTACACGGAGATGCTGCTATTTCTGGACAAGGTATTGTTTATGAAATTGTGCAAATGGCACAATTAAGAGGATACAAAACGGAAGGAACAATTCATATTGTATTGAATAATCAAGTAGGATTTACTACAAACTATACAGATGGTCGTTCTTCTACTTACTCTACTGATATTTCAAAAGTAACAGGATGTCCTGTACTTCACGTAAATGCAGATGATACTGAAGCTGCAGTAAGAGCATTTTTATTTGCGTTAGACTATCGTATGGAATTTGGTCGTGACGTATTTA
This sequence comes from Myroides phaeus, assembly GCF_900099675.1. GTDB lineage: Bacteria > Bacteroidota > Bacteroidia > Flavobacteriales > Flavobacteriaceae > Flavobacterium > Flavobacterium phaeum. The sequence continues at coordinate 116,384 of NZ_FNDQ01000003.1, read as the reverse complement.
TTGATATGGTAGGTTACCGTAAATATGGACACAACGAAGGTGATGAGCCTAAGTTCACTCAACCAATTTTATATAAATTAATTGCTAAGCACCCTAATGCACGTAATATTTACAATGCAAGATTGTTAGAAGATAAAGTCGTTGACGATAATTTCGTTACTTCTTTAGAACAACAATATAAAGGAGCTTTAGAGGAAGATTTAGAGATTTCACGTAAAAACGAATTTGCTAAAATTAGAACATTTATGGAAGAGAACTGGGAAGGATTTAAACTTGCTGGAGCTCAAGAAATGTTAGCTGATTATGATACAAAAGTATCAAAAGAAGTTTTAACTGATATCGCAAATGTAATTACTGAATTACCAGGAGATAAAAAATTCATCAATAAAGTTAAACGTCTAATTGGAGACAGACAAGCGATGTTCTTCGAAAAGGATAAGTTAGACTGGGCAATGGGTGAATTATTAGCTTATGGTTCTTTATTGACTGAAGGATATGATGTTCGTATGTCAGGACAAGATGTAGAACGTGGTACTTTCTCTCACCGTCATGCAGTAGTTAAAACAGAAGATACAGAAGAGTCAATCATCTTGTTAAACCAATTGAAAAACCAAAAAGGACAAATGAGAATTTTTAACTCATTGCTAGCTGAATACGCTGTTTTAGGTTTTGAATATGGTTATGCATTGACAAATCCAAATACATTAACAATTTGGGAAGCACAGTTTGGAGATTTCTCTAATGGTGCGCAAATTATGATGGACCAATATATTTCTGCTGCGGAAGATAAGTGGACAAGTCAAAATGGTATTGTGATGTTATTGCCTCACGGGTATGAAAACCAAGGAGCAGAACACTCATCAGCACGTTTAGAACGTTATTTACAATTGTGTGCTGAGCACAATATGTTTGTAGCAAACTGTACGACTCCTGCAAACTTCTTCCACTTAATGAGACGTCAAATGGTTACTAATTTTAGAAAACCATTAATCGTAATGTCTCCTAAGAGTTTATTAAGACATCCATCAGCAGTTTCTTCAATCAGTGAGTTTACTGACGGTAAATTCCAATTTGTTATCGATGATAATGGAGTTGAAGCTAAAGATGTGAAATCATTAGTATTCTGTAGTGGTAAATTCTATTATGACTTAGTAGCTAAACGTGAGGAGTTAGGTAGAAAAGATATTGCATTTGTTCGTATCGAGCAATTGTTCCCATTACCTATCGAACAAATGAAAGAAGTTATTGCTAAATATTCAAATGCAGACGATTATGTTTGGGCTCAAGAAGAACCTAAAAACATGGGGGCATATGGACATATGTTAATGAATTTCCACGAGAAACCTTTACGTTATGCAGGTACAAAAGCATATAGTGCTCCAGCTTCTGGAAGTTCTACACGTTCTAAAAAACGTTATGCTTATGCGATAGCAAAAGTATTCGATAAGAATTTATAAGAAAAACAGTATTTTTACAAAACAATATTTAATAAAAGAATATACAGATGAGCATCTTAGAAATGAAAGTTCCTTCGCCAGGTGAATCAATTACAGAAGTTGAAATCGCTACTTGGTTAGTTAAAGATGGAGATTACGTTGAAAAAGACCAAGCGATTGCTGAAGTAGATTCAGATAAAGCAACTTTAGAGTTACCTGCAGAAGAGAGTGGTATTATCACTTTGAAAGCAGAAGAAGGTGACGCTGTAGCTGTTGGTCAAGTAGTATGTCTAATTGATATGAGTGCTGCTAAACCTGCAGGAGGTGCTTCTACAGAGGCTAAACCAGCTGCTGAGGCTCCAAAAGCAGAAGCTCCAAAAGCTGCACCAGTGCAAGCTCCAGCTACAACTTATGCAACAGGAAGTGCTTCACCAGCTGCTAAGAAAATTTTAGATGAGAAAAACATCAACCCTGCAACTGTTTCAGGAACAGGAAAAGATGGAAGAATAACTAAAGAAGACGCTTTAAACGCTAAACATTCAATGGGTACTCCAACAGGAGGATCAAGAGGAGAAGAGCGTAAAAAAATGTCTATGTTACGTCGTAAAGTTGCTGAACGTTTAGTTGAGGCTAAAAACACAACAGCTATGTTAACTACTTTCAATGAAGTTAACTTGACTAATGTAAACAAATTAAGAAGCGAGTATAAAGAAGTGTTTAAAGCTAAACACGGTGTAGGTTTAGGATTTATGTCTTTCTTTACTAAGGCTGTAACTCGTGCTTTAGAAATGTATCCAGATGTAAACTCTATGATTGATGGTCAAGAGCAAATCAAATACGATTTCTGTGATGTTTCTATCGCTGTATCAGGACCAAAAGGATTAATGGTACCAGTAGTAAGAAATGCTGAGTTATTATCTTTCCGTGGAGTTGAAGCTGAAATCAAACGTTTAGCTATTAGAGCTCGTGATGGACAAATCACAGTTGATGAAATGACTGGAGGTACATTTACAATTACTAATGGTGGTGTATTCGGATCTATGTTATCTACTCCAATTATCAACCCTCCACAATCTGCTATTTTAGGTATGCACAATATTATTGAGCGTCCTATCGCAGTAAATGGACAAGTTGAAATTCACCCAATGATGTATTTAGCTCTTTCTTATGATCACAGAATTATTGACGGACGTGAGTCAGTTGGTTTCTTAGTGGCTATTAAAGAAGCTTTAGAAAATCCGGTTGAATTGTTAATGGACAACAATCCTAAAAAAGCATTAGAACTTTAGTAGAATTAAGTTTTACGTACTATATAGAAAAAGGCTAATCTCTTGTTGAGATTAGCCTTTTTCTTTTGTGTTAAGTTGAAAATGGCAATATGCTACTTATTGACGCAATGTGCAATTAGATAGCTTGTATCCTTGATGTTTGTTGAGTTTGTGTTTTTTTGATCACAATAAGTTATTGTAAATGAGTGGTTTGTGTAACTACTTGACTTATAGGTATTGTTAATAACTTTGTTTTTTTGTGGATAAGTTATTCGGTGTTCAATTTTGTATCATATAAAAAATGTCAATCTTTGTTTACTTAACATCGTTAAGTAAACATTTCATATGTTGAAAATTGTCTAAATCTTTATAATGAAAATCCTATGAGTATTCAAGAACCTATTTTAACAGAGAATAAAAATCGTTTTGTTATTTTTCCAATTAAACACCATGATATTTGGGATTGGTATAAAAAAATGGAAGCAAGTTTTTGGACTGCCGAAGAGATTGACTTACATCAAGACTTATCAGATTGGAATAATAAATTGAATGAAGATGAACGTTATTTTATTAAACATATTCTTGCATTCTTTGCTGCGTCTGATGGTATTGTAAATGAAAATTTAGCAGAGAACTTTGTAAATGAAGTACAGTATCCAGAAGCAAAGTTTTTTTACGGATTCCAAATTATGATGGAAAACATCCATAGTGAAACATATTCTTTACTAATTGATACCTACGTTAAAAACGAAGAAGAAAAAGATAAATTATTTCGTGCAATAGAAGTGTTTCCTGCTATTATGAAAAAGGCAGAGTGGGCATTGAAATGGATTGAATCAGATTCATTTGCAGAGCGCTTAATTGCTTTTGCAGCTGTAGAAGGAATTTTCTTTTCAGGATCTTTTTGTTCAATTTTCTGGTTAAAAAAACGTGGATTAATGCCTGGATTAACTTTTTCAAATGAGTTGATTTCAAGAGATGAGGGATTACACTGTGATTTTGCAGTTCACTTACACAACCACCACTTGATTAATAAAGTACCAAAAGCGCGTATTAGAGAGATTTTAGTTGATGCTTTAGATATTGAGCGTGAGTTTATCACTGAATCGTTACCAGTAAGTTTAATAGGAATGAATGCTGTTTTAATGACACAGTACTTAGAGTTTGTTACAGACCGATTATTAGTGGAACTAGGATGCGAGAAAGAATATAACGTAAGTAACCCTTTTGATTTTATGGATATGATTTCTCTACAAGGTAAAACTAACTTTTTTGAAAAACGAGTTTCAGAATATCAAAAAGCGGGAGTTATCAGTAAAGAAGAAGGTGGTAATAAAATTAGCTTCGACGCTGATTTTTAATTAATAATAAATAGCTAAAAGAAAGAGATGTTTGTAGTAAAAAGAGACGGTAGAAGAGAGCCTGTGATGTTTGATAAAATTACAGATCGAATCAGAATATTATGTTACGAATTAAATGAGTTGGTTGATCCTGTAAAGGTTGCTATGCGCGTAATTGAAGGATTATATGATGGAGTTAGTACGTCTGAATTAGATAGTTTAGCAGCTGAAACTGCAGCGTCTATGACAGTATCTCATCCTGACTATGCTTTATTAGCCGCGAGAATTGCAGTTTCTAATTTACATAAAAATACGAAAAAAGTTTTCTCTGAAACTGTAGAGGACTTATATCGCTATGTTAATCCAAGAACGAGTCAAGAGGCACCATTAATTGCTGACGACGTTTATCGTGTAATTATGGATAATGCAGATAGATTAGATTCATCGATTATCTATCAACGGGATTTTAATTACGATTACTTTGGTTTTAAAACATTAGAACGTTCTTACTTATTGCGTTTAAATGGTCAAATTGTTGAAAGACCCCAACATATGTTAATGCGTGTTGCCGTAGGTATTCACTTAGATGATATTGATTCAGTTTTAGAAACATATGAGTTGATGTCTAAAAAGTATTTTACACACGCTACACCAACTTTATTTAATTCTGGTACGCCAAAACCACAGATGTCTTCTTGTTTCTTGTTAACAATGCAAGATGATAGTATTGAGGGAATTTATGATACTTTAAAACAAACAGCGAAGATTTCTCAATCAGCTGGAGGAATTGGATTATCAATTCACAATATTAGAGCAACAGGTTCTTATATTAGAGGAACTAATGGTACATCAAATGGTATTGTGCCGATGTTGCGTGTATTTAATGATACAGCACGTTATGTAGATCAAGGAGGAGGAAAGAGAAAAGGTAGTTTCGCTATTTATATTGAACCTTGGCACGCAGATGTATTTGACTTTATCGAATTACGTAAAAATCACGGTAAAGAAGAAATGCGTGCTCGTGATTTATTCTTGGCATTGTGGATTAACGACTTATTTATGAAGCGCGTTGAGACTGACGGTACTTGGACATTGATGTGTCCTAATGAATGCCCTGGTCTTTGTGATGTTTATGGAGAAGAGTTTGAACAATTATACTTGTCTTATGAACAAGCAGGAAAAGGACGCCGTACAATAAAAGCACGCGAACTTTGGGAAGCTATTTTAGATGCCCAGATTGAGACAGGAACACCCTATATGCTTTATAAAGATGCTGCGAATAGTAAGTCAAATCAAAAGAATTTAGGTGTAATCCGTTCGTCAAACTTGTGTACAGAAATTATGGAGTACACTTCTCCTGATGAAGTAGCAGTTTGTAATTTAGCGTCAGTTTCACTTCCAATGTTTGTTGAGAATGGAGAATTTAACCACGCTTATTTATTTGACGTTACAAAGAGAATTACGCGTAATCTGAATAAAGTTATTGATCGTAATTATTATCCTGTAGAAGAGGCTTATAATTCGAATATGCGTCATAGACCAGTTGGTTTAGGAGTACAAGGATTGGCAGATGCGTTTATTTTAATGCGTTTACCGTTTACAAGTCCAAAAGCAAAGCAATTAAACCAAGAGATATTTGAAACTATTTATTTTGCGGCAGTAACTGCATCGATGGAGATGGCGAAAGAAGAAGGACCATATTCCACATTTGAAGGATCTCCGATTTCACAAGGAGAATTTCAATTTAACCTTTGGGGTATTAAAGACGAAGAATTGAGTGGTAGATGGAATTGGGATGTTTTACGTCAGGAAGTTGTTAAAAATGGGGTTAGAAACTCTTTGTTGTTAGCACCTATGCCAACAGCGTCAACATCTCAGATACTTGGAAACAATGAGGCATTTGAACCCTATACGTCTAATATTTATACAAGACGTGTATTATCAGGAGAGTTTATCGTTGTAAACAAACATTTATTGAGAGATTTAGTTGATTTAGGTTTGTGGAATGAAGACTTGAAGCAAGAAATTATGAGAGCAAATGGTTCAATTCAACACATTGATTATATTCCTGCTGATATTCGAGAATTGTATAAAACAGTTTGGGAATTGAGTATGAAAGACATTATTGATATGTCTCGTCAACGTGGTTATTTTGTCGATCAATCTCAATCGTTGAACTTGTTTATGGAAGGAGCAAATTATGCTAAGTTGACATCAATGCATTTCTATGCGTGGAAGTCTGGACTTAAAACAGGTATGTATTATTTGAGAACAAAGTCTGCGGTTGATGCAATTAAGTTTACGTTGAATAATGAAAAGAAAGCAAATTCAATTAATGTAGTAGAACCTTCTGCAATTTCAGCTGAAGAGTATCGAGTAATGGTTGAAAGAGCAAAGATGGCATCTAATGAAGAAGATGATTGTGAAATGTGCGGTGCATAATTTCAGCGTTTAAAATATTTACAAAGCCCAAGTATATACACTTGGGCTTTGTTGTTTATAAGAGTTTCACTAAAACATATTTTATTTAGTGTATTTTTATTGTTTTAAAAGGCAAATAATATGTTTAAAAAGATTATTGGAGCTTATTTGTTTCTATTAGGAAGTTTATCTGTTTTTGGGCAAAAGATTATATACAGTACCGGAAAAGTAGTTGATATATCAAGTTGTATCGCTTCATCTAATCGTATTCGAACAATTATGGATGATAATGAAGAAGGGATATCGACTTATTATTTGATTCAAAAAGATGATGGCAGTGATTTAGTGATTAATCAAGAACAAGTTTTTTATTATGATGTAGGAGCCCCTGATTTTGAAAGTGAGGGGTATATTCGCTTTAGAGATAAGCAAACGAATTTAGTAGGGTTGTATAACGACAAAGGAGAGATTGTTCTTTTACCGATTTACAGCAGTCTATCTCGAGTTCACAATGGAGTACTTTATGCATTAAGTGATGTAAAAGTTAGAAATATAGGACGTAGTGGAGATGATCATATTGTTTTTGAAGGAGGCAAAACGAGGTTGATAAAGCCTGATGGTACAGTCTTGGTTGATGAGATGTTGGAGCCAAATAAAGTTTTAGATATGTATAGTTTATCAATTACAGATCAACCTATTCAAGACGAATGTTATTCGAGTTTGTTAGGTGTAAACAGTAAATATTATAACTTTTTAAATTTAGAAGGATATTTCAAGAAATTTATTGAAGAGGAGTTTTTACCAAAAAGTAAAGGGAAAGAGTGGCTTGATTTTACCAATGAGAATACAATAGTTAATATAGAGATTGACAATGGAAGTATTGGGGATTATGAAGTAGGCAAAGGTGGAGCTTTATTGAGTAAATATGGTAGGGAGTTGAAAAGGCTTTTTAAGTTAGTAGATCAAGTAGGAGAGGAAAGTATTAAATTGAGTTATGGAGTTGATAATTGGGGAGGATATGTCGATGATGGACAGATAGACATTGAAGATTTTGTTTATTATTATAACACCACAAATGTGTGGAGGAGGGAATTGTTTCCAATGTTTGAACTAATTGTTAAAGAGGAAAATCAAGGAAAATACCGCAATAATCATTTTGATTTTTTTAGAGATAAAAAAGGTGAAATGGTCTTATATAAAATTACACTTCGGGGAAATTTCTTATAATAAGACTTCTCTTAGTATGTTTTCATTAATACACAGAGTTTAGAAGCTTTTCTATTTGAGATATGAACAAATTGTTCATATTTAATTCTATTATCTTTTTTACAATTATAATCTGCGGATTTTAAGCGGTATATTTGTTTGCATTAATGTTCTAATCTTATTATTAAGTTTATGAGTTCTTTGTATTATATAGATCGAACCAAAGTGTCTTTGGATGACGTAATGTTTGATGAAAATGTGGCTTCGCAAATAGAGCAATTTTTAAAAGAATATAAGTATAGGGAAATACTAACTAAGTATAATTTGCCCGTTAGCAATAAAATATTACTTTATGGTAAGACTGGATGTGGGAAAACCATGACTGCAAAAGCTATTGCTAAAACATTAGATAAAAAACTTATTATCGTCAATTTAGCAACTATAGTTTCTTCTAAATTAGGGGAAACAGCTAAAAATATTGAAAGTCTTTTTAAAGAGATTCAGTATGAAAGTTCTGTACTCTTTTTTGACGAGTTTGATTCTTTAGGACAGATTCGTGATTATGACAATAAGGATAATAGTGAAATGAAACGTGTGGTTAATGCTATTTTACAATTGATAGATAATTTACCACAAAAGTCTATTTTAATGGCAGCTACAAATCAAATTCATATGATTGATGAGGCATTAATAAGACGTTTTGAAATCCATTTGGAGTATAAAGCTCCCTCAATAGTTGCATTAGATAAGTATTATGATAAAATGTTAAGTCAATATCCAGAGGAGTATTGTCAAATAGAGCGTATTTATAATATATCGTATGCAGAAGCAAAAAATCATATACACAAGACAGTTAAAGATAACATTATCACAAAGCAGATAGCTTTAGGTAATTAAAAAGAATAAAAAAGCTTATGATGAAATGGGAAAAGTTGCTTTCGTTGAAAAAACATGGCGACACTTTTGTAAGACATAGATTAGATGAGAGTGAGACAAGAATTGGTTTTGAAGTCGATTATGATAGAATTATCTTTTCATCACCTTTTCGTAGTTTACAAGATAAGACACAAGTTATACCGCTTTCAAAAACTAATTTCGTGCACACGCGCCTAACACATAGTTTAGAAGTATCTGTTGTAGGTCGTTCATTAGGTAGAATAGTAGGATCAAGTATTTTAAATAAATATACTTACTTAGCGGAAGAATTTGGTTATACAGTTAATGACTTTGGTGCAATTGTAGCAGCTGCATCTTTAGCACACGATATTGGTAATCCGCCTTTTGGACATTCAGGGGAAAGAGCTATTGGTGATTTTTTTAAAAAAGGTAAAGGAGAGAAGTATAAGCAACACTTATCAGATAAAGAATGGCAAGATTTGATTGACTTTGAGGGGAATGCCAATGGTTTTAGTATTCTTACGAAAAGTCGGTCAGGTATTTCTGGAGGATTACGCATTTCTTATGCAACATTAGGTGCATTTATGAAATATCCAAAAGAGAGTTTGCCTAAGAAACCAACTCGTGATGTGTCTGATAAGAAGTTTGGTTTCTTTCAAGGAGATAAAGAGGCTTTTATTGATGTTGCAAGTGAGTTAGGATTGTTAATGAAAGCTGATCGTACGGAGGTTGCTTTCTTCCGTCATCCTTTAGCATACTTAGTAGAAGCAGCAGATGATATTTGTTATACTATCACCGACTTTGAAGATGGAATTAATTTAGGATGGATTCCTGAAGAACATGCTTTAGAGTTTTTAATCAAGATTGTACAGAATAGCATTAATCCACAAACCTATTCTCAATTAACTTCAAAAGAAGATAGGGTTAGTTATTTAAGAGCGTTAGCTGTAGGGAGTCTTATTCAAGATGTAAGTCGTGTTTTCTTAGAAAATGAAGATAAGATTATGGCAGGGGAGTTTCCACATGCATTAACTGAAAAGTGTAGCTATATTGCTCAGATGAAAGATATTTTAGCAGTTAGTATTAATAAGGTTTATCAAAGTAAAGAGGTAATTGAAAAAGAAATTGTAGGGTATCGTGTTATTAATACGTTGCTGGATAGTTTTACAACAGCAACAAATAATAGTTTTTACGGTGAAGAGACACACTACGATTCGTTGATATTAACTTTATTACCAGATAAGTATATAGTGGAAAGTGATAGTTTATATGTTCGCTTAATGAGTATTTGTCATTTTATATCTATGCTAACAGATGGTAAAGCCTTAGAGCTGTATCATATGATAAAGGGAGTAGATCATAATTAATAGAAAAGTGCACTACATTATTTATAATGTAGTGCACTTTTTATTGAAGCTTAAAAATTATGAAAAGATTACTCTTTAGTTGTAGGTATCCACAAATGTGCATATTTCATCATATCATTTTCCCAAACTAGATTAGTTTCAGGAGCCTTGATAGCCTTAGCTTCTTCGATAGTCTTACCGATTACATCACCTTGACTTGATGATACAGAGTTTTTACCATTTTTAGTTGCAATAGCGAAGGTTGCTTTGTTTCCATCAGCAGAAATATCTTTGAAGTAAATTGTCAGAAATTGCCCTGTTCTTCCTGAATAGTATCCTGTTGAACCTGTGATTTCGTAAATTAATTGACCTTTTTTCTCATCAGTAGCTACTTTTTTAAGAGTAAAAGAAGCAGAATCACCGAAGCCTGATCCCATATCAGCTCTAAATAAGAATGCTTCTGTACCTTCACCAACTTTAAATACATACTGTGCTTGTGGTTTACCAGTTGTTTTATCTTTTATTATTTCTGAACCATAAGTTCCTTTTAAATTAATAACAGTACCTGATTTATCCTCTTTAGTATAAGTTGTAAAGTTGTTTTTTAACTCTTCGATTCCAGCAAATTCTTTTTCAGCTAACTTTTTAGTTTCTCCTTCATTAAAAGTAGCTCTTGCTATATCTACATTATTTTCTTTGATGTTTTTTAATTGTATAACATAGAAGAAATCTTTTCTTTCTGTATCAACACCTTGAAGTAAAATTTTATTTGTTGATGTATTGTGAGCTAAAACTTTCATATCGTAGCTTCCATTAAAGTTTACAGTTTCATTAGTGAAGTTGTAATAATAAGAATGTTGTCCTTGTGTGAAAACATATTTACCATTTACGGGTAAGTTGATAGCAGTAGATTGACTACCTTTTTTAGTTAGTAATAACCATCCAAATTGGTTATTAGCGTGGTCTAAAGCTCCTCCTGCTTTTGAAGGGTAATTTGTTTTAATAGCTTCTATTTCGGATTTAAAAGTGTAATCAATATTAATATCTAATGATTCGTCTTTTATATTTCTTAGGAAAAAAGCTTTGTATTGTGACTCTTTTTCGTGTTTAGTTACAACTTTTAATACTCCCTCTTTGTTTTTGTATACGGTTAGAATGTTGTATTTGTAATCACCTTGTCCGCTTCCAGCCATTTGTGACATATTCATTGTAATAGAATTTTTTTCAAATGTAAAAGGGATAGGCATTCCTGAATGTGCATAAATGAATTCACCTTTAAAAGATAGTTCTTTTCCTATTTCTTGTTGGTCTTTTTGATCAACTCTAATAGGTTCATTACTGTCGTCATTAGAACAACTTGTCAGTAAAAAGGCACAAATTGCAAATGCTGAAAATAGTTTGGTTAATTTCATATTTAATAGTGTTATTATGTTATAATTATTTAGACCAAAAATAAATAATAATAATCAATAAACAATAATTATTTGTATTATTTCTAAATAATAATTATAAATTGCTGTTGTTTAGTTGTTTATGATTTTATTTGTATTGTTTTTTAGGGGAATTATAGTGTATAAAGTAGTGTGAGTAAAGAAAAATAAATTACTAAAAGAGTTTATTTTAGAATGATTATAAATATTATTGAGCGAAATAGAAATTGAATACTGTTTTCGATGATTAAGCTCAAAATTTGGAAAGTAAGTATAAATATCTTTTTGCAATAAGAAATAAATTAAGCGTAGCCTTAAAATGTTATATATTGAATTGTTATTATGATAAAGACTATAATTAAGTATGGTATTAGACGTACTTTGTTCGATACATCTCCCACTCAAGTACCACACACTTTCGGAAAAAAGTCTTTTTTCCGAAAGTGTGTGGTACTTGAGTGGTACTTGTGTGAAATAAGTATCAAAGAAGTTTATAATAAGATTGCGTTAATTCTGTTTTAAGCACTTTTGAAATAACGTTCTTATAAAAGTATTGATAACTTTAATTGTAGGCATACGAATGTTTTTATAAAACTCTTCGATAGGAAAGGAAAGTAGGATAAGTTAATCTTTTTTTATGAATCCCTAACTTTTGTAGGTGATCTGTTTTAGATTTTGGGGTAGAATAAAGAAGTTAAGCTATACAACTATTTCTTAATTATGAATTTTAATTTCATTCTATATATGTACAAAAAAAGGCGCCTAATTAATTAGGCGCCTTTTCTTATGTTTAATATTTGTTCTAAAAGAACAAATAATGATTCTTAAGCTTCAAATGGTAAAATAGAAACGTAAGACTTGTTGTCTCTTTTCTTTTGGAATTTAACCACTCCGTCAACTTTTGCATGTAAAGTATGATCTTTACCCATGTAAACGTTTTCACCAGGATTGTGCTTAGAACCTCTTTGTCTAACGATGATGTTTCCAGCGATAGCTGCTTGACCACCGTAAATCTTAACGCCTAAACGTTTCGATTCTGATTCTCTACCGTTCTTAGAACTACCTACACCTTTTTTATGTGCCATGACGTTTTAAAATTTAGATGTTAATTACTCAGCTGCTACAGCCTCTTTTTTGGTTGCTTTCTTTGTAGCTCCACTTGCATTGATTCCTTCAATAACAATTTGAGTTAAAGATTGTCTGTGACCGTTTTTCTTTTTGTAACCTTTTCTTCTTTTCTTTTTGAAAACGATTACTTTATCACCTTTAAGGTGTTGTAAAACTTTAGCTTCTACAGAAGCACCTTCTATAGCTGGGGCGCCTAAAGTGATGTTGTTGTTGTCATCAATTAAAAGAACTTTGTCAAAAGTAACTTGAGTTCCTTCTTCTGATGCAAGACGGTGTACATACACTTTTTGGTCTTTGCTAACTTTGAATTGTTGCCCTGCTATCTCTACGATTGCGTACATAACAATAAATTAAGATGTTAATTAAGGGTGCAAATATAAACTTATTTTTTTATATACAAAAGAAAGTAGAAGACAACCTTTAGTATTTTTTGTTTGTAAATGAATGATTTTCAGTTAGTCAACGTTAAAAGCGCAAACAATTGTAAATTATATCTATTGATTGTAGAAATATCAAGTCTATAAATAGCGTATTTTGTTTGTGTTATGTCGTATGTGTTTTTTTATAAATCACACTGGATGATTGAGTTTTTATGTTTTCATGAGATAATATGAAAAATATTTTATAAAAAGTGTAACATATTTGTTATAAGGTATACTAATACGATTATAACCTAATTTCAAAATATTTGTAGAATGAAAAAATCTTTGTTGATTTTAAGTGCTTTATTCTTTGGAATATCGGCTTCAGCTCAAAAAGTGGAATTCGATCAGTACACTTTAGACAACGGTCTACACGTTATCTTACATCAAGATAAGTCTGCACCAGTAGTTATTACCTCAGTTATGTACCACGTAGGTGCAAAAGACGAGAATCCAGAAAGAACTGGGTTTGCACACTTTTTTGAGCATTTATTATTTGAAGGAACAAAAAATATTGAACGCGGAGAGTGGTTTAAATTAGTAACTGCAAACGGAGGACAAAATAATGCAAATACGTCAGATGATAGAACTTATTATTATGAAGTATTTCCTTCGAATAATTTAGAATTAGCTTTATGGATGGAATCTGAAAGATTAATGCATCCAGTAATTAATCAAATTGGTGTAGATACACAAAATGAAGTAGTTAAAGAAGAAAAGAGACTACGTGTAGATAACCAACCTTATGGACAATTATTTACGGAAGTTAAAAAGAATTTATTTAAAAAACATCCTTATCGTTGGGCTCCTATTGGGTCAATGGAACATTTAGATGCTGCAACTTTAGAAGAGTTTTTAGCGTTTAATAAAAAGTTCTACATCCCAAACAATGCGGTTTTAGTTGTTGCAGGTGATTTTGAAAAAGACCAAGCAAAGAATTGGATTAAAAAATACTTTGGACCGATTGCTAAAGGTGAATCTGTGACTCGTACAAAAGTAGAAGAAGATGCAATTACAAAGGAGATAAGAGCTGAATTTGAAGATCCAAATATTCAATTACCAATGGTTGTTGAAGCGTATAGAACTCCATCAATGAAAACACGTGAAGCAAGAGTTTTAGATATGATTTCTGCTGTTTTATCTGGGGGTAAAAGTTCAAGACTTTACAAAAAGGTAGTTGATGAAAAGAAAATGGCTTTGGAAATGTCTTCATTTAGCTTTAGTCAAGAAGATTATGGAATTTATTTTATTTATGGAATTCCAATGCAAGGTTTTACATCAGCTGACTTAGTAAAGGAGATTGATGAAGAGATTGAAAAGCTACAAACAGAGTTGATTTCTGAACGCGATTTTCAAAAATTACAAAACATTTTTGAGAAACAATATGTTGATCAAAATGACAATGTAGAAGGTTTAGCACACAATTTGGCAACTTACTATTTATTATATGGAGATGTGAACTTGATTAATACTAATATAGATATTTATAGAAGTGTAACAAGAGAGGAGATCCGTGAAGTAGCTAAAAAATACTTGAACAAAAATCAAAGATTACTTTTAGATTACGTTCCAGAGAAAAAAGCTAATAACTAATTAAATAGAAACTGTAAAATGAAAAAAATACATATTTATGCAGCGAGTTTAGCTTTTGCATTCGTTGCTATGCAAGCTCAAGCACAAGAAAGAAAACAGCCAGCTCCAGGACCAGCGCCAATTGTTCACGTTAATCAACCAACTTCATTTGTATTAAAAAATGGAATGAAAGTTTTGGTTGTTCAAAATAGCAAATTACCGAGAGTGTCTTATTCGTTGACGATAGATAATCCATTAACTTTTGAAGGAGATAAAGCAGGTGTATCATCTGTGTTTTCTCAAATGTTAGGAAATGGAACTAAGAAAATGAAGAAGGAGCAATTCACTGAAGAGATTGATTTCTTAGGGGCAAATATTAGATTTAGTTCAAATGGTGCTTTTGCAAGTGGGTTGTCAAAATACAATGAAAAAATTCTTTCATTATTAGCTGATGGGGCTTTAAATTCTATTTTGACAGAAGAGGAATTTGAAAAAGTAAAAGCTCAGGCTATTGAAGGGATTAAATCAGGAGAAAAGAGTGTGTCTGCAATCGCAAGTCGTGTAGAAGATGCTTTATTGTATGGAAAAAATTCTCCAGCAGGTGAGTTCGAAACAGAACAAAGCATTCAAAATATTACTTTAGCAGATGTTCAAGATTATTATAAAAAGTATTTCTCTCCAGAGAATGCTTATTTGGTAGTAGTTGGAGATATTGACTATAAGAAAACTGAGAAATTGGTTCGTTCATTATTTGAAGGGTGGAAAAGTAATAAAACTCAGTACGAGAAATATACTATGCAAGGAAATGTTGCAAAAACGCAAATTAACTTCGTAGATATGCCAAATGCTGTTCAATCAGAGATTGCATTGGTAAATGAAGTGGAATTAAAAATGACAGACAAGGATTTCTTTGCTGCAATTTTAGCAAATCAAATTCTTGGAGGAGGAGGAGAAGGACGTTTGTTTTTAAACTTACGTGAAGCACACAGATGGACGTATGGAGCATATTCGTCAATCAGTTCAGCTCGTAAATATCCAGGTAAATTTAGAGCGGGTGCGTCTGTACGTAATGTTGTTACAGATAGTGCCGTAACTGAATTTATTAAAGAAATTGACTTGATGCGTACGACTTTAGTTAAAGACGAAGAGCTGAAAATGGCTAAAGCAAAGTATGTAGGTAACTTCGTTATGGAAATTCAGAAACCAGCTACCGTTGCTCGTTATGCATTAAATAAAGAATTACACAAGCTACCTGTAGACTTTTATGAGAACTATATTAAAAACATTAATGCTGTAACAGCACAAGATGTTCAAAAAGCAGCTCAAAAATATTTCTTGAAAGATAATATGCGTATTATTATTGTAGGAAAAGGTGCAGAAGTAATTGACGGATTAGAAAAATTAGGATTACCAGTATATTTCTATAGTAAAGAGGCAGACGCTGTTGAAAAACCTGTTTTTAAGAAAGAAATTCCAGCAGGAGTTACAGTAGCTACTTTGTTAGATAAATACATCACTGCAATTGGTGGAGAAAAGAAATTGTTAGATGTAAAGAGTATTGCATCTGTAAGTTCAGCATCAGTACAGGGGATGACATTAGAAATTGTATCTAAAGTTAAGAAAGGATATGCTATGTCTGAACAGAAGATGATGGGGAATGTAATGTCAAAACAAATAGTTACTCCTAAGGAAGGTTTTGTTCTTGCACAAGGACAAAAAATACCATTAGAAGGAGCAGACTTAATTGAAGCACAACAGGGAGCAGTACCTTTTGCAGAGTTGAACTGGAAAAAAGATACTACTGTTACTTTAACAGGAGTTGAAGCAATTAACGGTAAAGATGCAATAGGATTAAAAGTTGGTAAATCAGTGCATTATTACGATGTCGATTCTGGACTTAAAGTAGCTACGATTACAACTGTAGAACAAGGAGGACAAACTATGACTCAAGCTATTTATATGGGAGACTATAAAGAAGTAAAAGGAATAAAGTTTCCGTTCAAACAAACTATGAATGTTGGATTTGATTTAGAAGTGAATGTTTCTGATGTTAAAATTAACGAAGGAGTAACAGACGCAGATTTTAAATAATTGATAATCTAAATCATAAGAATAAAAAAGCAACTGAATTTCAGTTGCTTTTTTTTATTTTTGTACCTTTATATTAGTAGAATTTAAAAAAAGTGTTCAAATGAAAGTAACAAAATCAGTTTTAGTAGCAATTCTTGGAGCAACTGCATTGGTTAGTTGTAAGAGTGAAACTAAAGTACAAGAAGGAGAAATAGTAGAGCAAACAACAACTGCTACAGATTCTAAAGAAATTGCTGGAAAAGTAGAGAATGCTACATTTCAGATTGAAGGAATGACTTGCGAAATAGGATGTGCTAAATTAATTGAAGGAAAATTAGCAGGTTTAGATGGTGTAAAAGAAGCAAAAGTTGATTTTGATTCTAAAACGGCTATTGTTGAATTTGATGATGCTAAGCAAAACTCAGAGTCATTAACAAAGACAGTAGAGAAAATTGCAAACGGAATCTACAAAGTAGAGAATATGCAAGTTGAAGAGAGTAAATAGTATGAGAGTGTAATATATTTAGTAACCAATAAAATAGTTTTTTTATTGGTTACTTTTTTTATATCGGTCGATAATCTAATTTGTACTATTGTTGTCAATAATAGTTATAAGTTATTTGATCGTTATAGATTGTTTTTAGTTGAGATTGAATTATCTCAATATAAATTAGTGTTTAGTAATTTATATTAGTGCAAAAGCCATATAAAAGATGATTGGAATTGTTATTGAGAGATTTTACTATATATAAAAACATATTTTTAACTGTATAGACTTCAATTTGTAATGATAAAACATATAAAAAGCCCTGCTTTTTCAGAGGGCTTGTATAATATTGGTAAAAGAATTATTTATTCTATTTGGATAAAGGTGTATTGTTTACCCATTCTAAAGACTCCATAATTCTCCTCATATCTTTTTTAACATAGTCAGTAGCTGGTAAGATCGAATCATAATTAGGCTTTGCGTAGAAATATAGAGAAGCTACTAAAAAGTTTTTTACACTATCAGTTGCGTAAAACTGTACATTGGTAGCAGCATTTCCTTTTACGTCATAAAAAATACCATAAGCTTTAGCATTTGGATTTACAAAAGGTTGTTCTACAATCTCATCAGCCTTTACAAAGTGTTCATAAGTCAATTTTTGTGCATCTTTCAATAATAGATTCAAGTTGTTTTCAACAGGTTTATAATTTAAAAAGATTGTAGCTTTCATTTGTGGATAATGAATTTCTAAAGAATTCTTTTTTCCTTCTTTTATTTGAGCCCATTTATTTTGATCGAATTGATAATTCGAATTACTAACATATGTTGAATACTCTTGTGTTGGGTATTCTAAAGCTAAGAAAGCATTTGGTTTAGGGGTTGTTTCTTCTTTACAAGATGCAAAAAGAGTCAATAGAAATAAACAACCTATAAAATATAACTTCATTAAATTTTAAATTTTAAAAATTAAGGCACTACCCTAAAAAGGTAAATCATCGTTATTTGATTCTTTAGGGATGTTAAAGTTATCAATATTTGCTTTTTTCTCAGCGTCAAAAGCAGTTTTATTTTTGTTGTCGTTATCTTTTTTAGTATCTAAAAACATAAATTCAGTAACCATTATTTCTACTGTTTGTCTTTGAGTCCCATCCTCGGCTTGCCATTGACGTGTACGAATACGACCTTCAACATAAATACGATCTCCTTTACTTAAGTATTTTTCACACATTTCGGCAGCTTTATTTTTTACTACAAGATTATGCCATTCCGTAGAAGTATATTTTTCATTTGTTGTTTTATTTAAATAAACTTCATTAGTAGCAATTGGAAATCGACCAATACAATTTCCATTTTCAAAATAGTGCATTTTTACATTATCGCCTAAATGTCCTATTAGAGTTACTTTATTTAATGTGCCGTTCATACTATTGTTTAGTTAAGTGTTTAAGATTTAATGAATTAATAAAGTTATGAATTACAATTGGAAAACCAAAGTTATTTAAGTCCTTCCAATACGTTCCCTTATCTATATTTTCAGAGGTGTTTATTAACCAAAAATGAATGTGCAGTTTTTGATGAGATAATATATGAATAATGTGTTCTGTATTTAATAATGTAATATTTTCATACTTTATAGAAGGATACTTGTCTTGTAATATAGAGTGAACATCTATTTTATTATCAACAAATCGGTCAACAATAGGAAACTGGTATAATTGTTGCCAAATATCTTTTTGAGTCCTTTGTTCAATTAGAGTTTTTTTGTTGTTGTCTAAAAATATAAAAAAGTCTAAATAACGTTTTTTTACTTTAACTTTTCCTAACTTTACGGGAAGGTTTTCAATCTGATTAGTTTGAAACGCTACACAGTCATTTGTAAAAGGGCAGTTATGGCAGAGGGGAGATTTAGGAGTACATTGAATTGCTCCAAAATCCATAATAGCTTGATTAAATGTAGCAGGCTCATTAGGAGAAATTAATTCACTTGCTAGTAGTTGAAATTCTTTTTTAGTTGAAGAAGCAGAAATATCTGAGGTAATACCATATATTCTTGCAAGCACTCTAAAAACGTTTCCATCTACTACGGGTACAATTTGGTCAAAAGCGATAGAAGCGATAGCTGCTGCCGTATATTCACCTACACCTTTTAATGTAAGGAGGTCTTTATAGTTGTCTGGGAATACACCATTGCGTTCATAAGCTATTTTTTTAGCGGTTGCGTGTAGGTTTCTAGCTCTGCTGTAATATCCTAAGCCTTGCCATAAACGCATAATATCATCTTCCTTTGCATCAGCTAAGTCAAAAACTGTAGGATATGTTGTTAAAAAAGCCTCAAAATAGGGCAAACCTTGTGCTACTCGCGTTTGTTGGAGAATAATTTCTGACAGCCAAATAGCATATGGATTTTTAGTTTCGCGCCATGGTAAATAACGTTTGTTTTGTAAGTACCAAGCAATGAGTTTATTATGAAAAAGCATTATTAAAAGTATTGGGTACAAACATAAAACTTTATATAATTAAATTTTAATCAATTAAGGTTGAATTATTGGGATATAAATTAATATATTTGCACACTCTAAAAATATCAGACAACAACAAAATAATTTATATCTAAAATGACGAAAGCAGACATTGTAGCTAAAATTTCAGAAAAATTAGGGCTTGAAAAGGGTGAAGTACAAGCGACAGTAGAATCTTTTATGGATGAAGTAAAAGTGTCGTTAGAAGCTGGTGAAAATGTTTACTTAAGAGGATTCGGTAGTTTTATTATTAAAACAAGAGCTGAAAAAACAGGAAGAAACATTTCTAAGAATACAACAATTAGAATTCCAGCGCACAACATCCCAGCTTTCAAACCAGCTAAGGTGTTTGTAGAAGGCGTTAAGTCAAACACAGAAGTAAAAGTAAAATAATTTATTAATCTCTAAATTACACACATTATGCCAAGTGGTAAAAAAAGAAAAAGACATAAGGTAGCAACGCACAAACGTAAAAAAAGAGCGAGAGCTAACCGTCACAAAAAGAAAAAGTAGTTTAAAACTACTTTTTTCTTTTATTAGAAAAAGGTTATTGTTATATACGCGCCTTAAGGTGAGTATTTAGGTAATTCCTACAATTAATGTTTAATCCATCTATACAAACTCATTTCTTGTTGTTTATAGAATAATAAGAATGTAATGAATGAGTATGGATAAAAATGTACAGTTTGAATAAAGAGCTAGTTATTAGGTCGAATTCTGATACAGTAGATTTTGCCTTATTAAAAGATGGAAAACTAATTGAACTTCATAGAGAAAGAGAAGAGAGTGAAGATGATGGCTTTCAAGTAGGCGATATATTTATTGCTAAAATAAGAAAACCAGTTGCAGGATTAAATGCTGCATTTGTTCACGTGGGATTTGAAAAGGATGCTTTTTTGCATTATCACGATTTGGGTCCTAATCTTCGAACTCTTTTAAAGTTCACTAAACTTGTAAGCGGAGGTAAATTAAAAGATTACTCCTTAAAGAATTTTCCTTTTGAAGAAGAAATTGATAAAGATGGTGTTATTACTGATGTTTTAAGTGCTAATCAGTCTTTATTGGTTCAAATTGTAAAAGAACCTATTTCTACAAAAGGGCCACGTATTAGCTCTGAGCTTTCAATAGCTGGGCGTTATGTGGTTTTGGTTCCTTTTTCAAATAGAATTTCAATTTCTCAAAAGATTGAATCTAAAGAAGAAAAGGAAAGGCTAAAGAAACTATTACAGTCTATTAAGCCTAAAGGATTCGGAGTAATTGTACGTACGGTTGCTGAAGGTATGAAAGTTGAAGATATCGATAGAGATTTACAAAACTTGATGACTCGATGGAACAATATGTGCAAAAAATTAACTGTCGCTCATCATCCTTCTAAAGTATTAGGGGAAGTTAATAAAGCTTCGTCTATATTAAGGGATGTTTTTAATGATACTTTTACGGGTATTATTACTGATGATGAAGATATGTTTTATCATACGAAGGATTATTTGCAAGAGATAGCTCCTTCAAAAGTTTCTATTGTTAAACATTACCAATCTTTAGAAGTTCCGATTTTTGAGAAATACAATATCGAACGTCAAATAAAAACTTCTTTTGGTAAGACAGTTTCTATGAGTAAGGGAGCTTATTTAATCATAGAACACACAGAAGCACTTCACGTGATTGATGTGAACAGTGGAAATCGCTCAAACAAAGCTCAATCTCAAGAAGATACAGCCCTTGAAGTTAATCTTATTGCCGCTGCAGAAATTGCAAGACAGTTAAGACTTAGGGATATGGGAGGTATTATCGTAGTGGATTTTATTGATATGGGTAATCCAGAGAATAGAAAAACTCTTTACGATTTCTTAAAAGAAGAAATGAGTGATGACAAAGCAAAGCACAAAATCTTGCCTCCTAGTAAGTTTGGATTAATTCAAATTACTAGACAACGTGTTAGACCTGAAGTTAATATTGAAACAAGAGAAGAGGACCCTAATGAACATGGGGAAATCGCAGCTCCAATTCTTGTAATTGACAAAATCAAGGCTGACTTAGAAAGCATTATTTCGAAAGATAACTCGAAAAAAATATTCCTTAATACGCATCCATTCGTTGCTGCATATTTAACTAAAGGATTCCCTTCTATAAGAGCTAAATGGTTCTTAGAATTTAAGAAGTGGGTAAAAATAATACCGCGTGACGCTTACACGTACCTAGAATACCATTTCTTTGATGATAAAGGAAATGAACTTTCAGAATAACGAAAAACCCGCAATCTTTTGAATGCGGGTTTTTTGTTTATTGATTATTACTTTTCTTTAAAGTAATTTGTATTGTTTTACTATTGCCTTTTGTATCAACAATAGTGATATAGTGTTCTCCAGGTTCTGCTTGTATTGATTGTTCGTGAAACAGATCCGTTTGCCCTAAAAACTGATTGTCTAAGTACCAATATAATGTTTTTTCTGAATTATTCGTTGCAGCTTTAGCAATGAATGGTTGTAATTGAGAATAGAAATCTTTTGTAAGGTAGATTATATCTCCGTGTTTAGGATATATGAATTCAATAGTATTCAATTCATTTATTTGTAAACAATCTTCTCTAAACGGAGGAACCTCTTTATATTCACTATGGAACTTTTTGTAGAAATGGGCCATTGTAGGAGGTAATACAAACCAAGAGGTATTGACAATGTTCTCTATAGGTTCACATTGGCTATTAACTTGAAATGTTTTACTATTATCTAAATGTATTAATTGATGATAGGGGCAAAGCATTGTCTTTTTAGCTCTATAAGGAATAATTTCCTTTTTAGATAAACAATTTGGTCCAGCTAAATGGCCTGATAGTATACAGATATCAATTTCCTCTAAGTCGTTTAGAGGAGCTGTAAACCAATTGGATTTAGGTAGTAGATTGAATGTGTCAAAAAGAATAGGCCCCGCCATTCTAACACCACTTATAGAGGGGCGCCCTTCTCCTGTAGCATTTCCAACCCATATACCTACAACATATTTTTTATTAACTCCTACTGCCCAAGCATCTCTGCCTCCAAAGCTTGTTCCTGTTTTCCAAGCTATTTTAACCGCTGATTCGTAATGTCTCCACGCTTCGTCTCCTTCTGGTCGATTTACTAAAGTTAAGGCCTTAAATGTGTTGTAAATAGCTCCAGCTCCTAAGGTGCTTTTTTCCGATGTATCTTTTCCAAAGCTATTAGTGAGTTGTTTATTCCAATTTAGGTTTTGAATTTCATTTACTCTATATTTTCCTTGAGAAGTATTATAATAATTTAATGTTGCAGCTAAACCTGCGTAAGCACGTGTAATTTCCCACAAACTACTTTCTGCTCCCCCTAAAATTAATGATAGCCCATAGTGATTTGGATGCTTGTTAATGCTTTTAAATTGTAAATTTTGTAACTGATTGTAAAATCTGTAAATGCCATATTTTTGTAACATTAGTACAAAAGGAATATTTAAAGATCTAAATAAAGCTTCATTAGCAGGAACAGCTCCCTCATATGAGTTATTGAAGTTTTCGGGCTTATAACCTGATATTACGACAGGAATATCGGCTACTAATGTTGTAGGAAGTATTTCTGCTTCATCTAACATAGCTGCATATAAAAATGGTTTTATAATACTCCCTGTGCTTCTTTGCGCCTGAATTATATCTACATCTTTTTGATGGTCAATTGTTGTAGGAGAATTACCCACATAACTAATTATATTTCTTGTTTCTACATCTATAACAATTGCTGCGATATTGTAAATCTCGGATTGCTTATAATTGTTATAGTAGTTTTTAATAATATCGTTTAATCGCGATTGAATATTATAGTCAAGCGTTGTAGTAATGCATTGCTCCTTATTTTTTTTAGCGACTAATTGTAATAAATGAGGAGCTAACTGGGGTAGTTCATGGGGTTTTTGAGGCAATGGTTCTATTAGGGCAAGTTGATAAGTATTCTCATCAATGATATTCTTATCGTATAGTTTTTTTAAGAGAGCATTTCTCTTTTTTAGTAATATTTCTTGATTTTTTCCAGGATATATTAATCTCGGAGCATTAGGAAGGACAGCTAAAGTAGCACATTCTGCCCACGATAATTGTTCTGGTGTAGTTCCAAAATATCTCCACGCTGCTACATCAAGACCAACGACATTTCCTCCAAAAGGAGCATGTGATGTGTATAGACTTAGAATTTTGTCTTTACTATATTTGAATTCAAGGCGCGTTGCTTGAATGGCTTCAATTAGTTTTTCAGCATAACTTCTTTTTTTACCATCACGAGCTAAGCGAATAGTTTGTTGGGTTAAAGTACTTCCTCCTCGTTTGATTTGTTTTGCTTTCGTATTTGAAATAAGTGCCTTTGTAATAGATACAGGGTTTAATCCCCAATGATAACGAAAGTACTCATCTTCAAAGTTAATTATACATTGTTTAAATTTATAAGGAACACTATCAATTTCTGGAAAACGCCATTGCCCATCAGTTGCAATTTGAGCACCTAAAAGTTGACCATTATTACTTTCAATAACAGTAGAATAAGGTTTGTCAAAAAGTTTGTCAGGAATAGAGAAGTAGTAAATAATCGCAAGTATGGACAGAAAAACTATTGATACTTTCTTTTTCAAACTCCACTTTTTCCAATTAAAATATTGTGTAATTTTCATATAAAGAAAAAATACAGGGAAGCTAATCCCTGTATTTATTTGATATTTATTTTAGTTATTTAACGACTTGAATCCATTGACCTGCTGTTCTGCTTCTGTAGGTATTGTCATACATAGCTTCTGCAAAAATACCTGGCATATAATAGTTTCCTAAATAAGAAGCATTAAGAACGACTTTTAGTGTTTTAGAACTTCTACTTGGTAGACTAAAGTAAAACTGAGATCGATCATCTCTAATATCTGTATGTTGCACACTATTGTTGTTACCACCAGCATCAGTATAACGTAAGTTTACTATTTCCCAACCAGAAGGAACAATTTGCGTTAACGCAACGTTGTTTACATTCATTGCACTTGTATTTGTGATGGTAATATAAGCAACGAATTCTGTACCTTGTTGTAGTTGAGTCGGATTTATTGGCTGGCCAGATGTCGTTTGGTACAATGACTTAATACTCAATTTACTTTCTTCAACATTTTCTTTTCCGACAGGAAGAATACCACTGTAAGCAACTCGTGCATAAACAGTCGAACTATTGTTGTTCTTAATATTTATAGCATTTGTTTGATTAATAGGTGACAATTCTTTTTCATAGAAATCTGTTTTTGTATTGATGTTACTAGCACTATTGTTGAATGTATAGTCTACTGCAATTCCTTCTTTCGATTTGTTTCCTTGTACATAAACATAAGAAGAAATAGCAAGTAAACTAAATGCAGTAGTTTGGGTACTCATCCAACTATTTGAACCAAGGCGATTAGCTAATTCAATAGCGTATTCATTTGCGGTATTTTTATTTGACTTCGTTAAAACATAAGTTTCTAAAGCCATAGCGAGGTTTCTTTCAAATGAGCCATAGTAATAATAGTTCGTATTTGCATTCTCGCTGATTTTAGCATTAGCGATAAGCTTGTTAGCTGCATCTTTTTGTCCAGCTAATGCATAAGCAGCAGCTAAACGCAATTTAGCATTTGTAGAAATTCCATTTGTTTCTCTTAAACGGTTCATAGAAGCTAAATCAGCATTACCAGCTAAGGCAAGTGTATACAATCGATAAGCTTGAGCAAAATCATTAGCACTTCTACTATTAAAAGACCACTGGCGAGTAGCTTTTTGTTGATATGTAATAGCATTAGTTTTGCTTCCAACAGGAAGCGCATATCCTTTTTTCTCTGCTGCAAGGAAGAAATGAAGAATATAGGAAGTTGTCCAATCATCAGAATATGAATCACTGCTCCAATAGCGGAAACTACCATCTGATAATTGACGTTGAGCTAATTGTTTTAACCCCTCATTAATATTGCGCTGTACATTTTCTTTTTTCGTTTTACTTAAGTTAACAAAATCTGATAAGAATAATTGCGGGAAAACACCAGAGGTGATTTGTTCACTACAACCATGTGGATAACCAATTAAGTAATTAAGCCTTGATGTAAGATTAATACCTGGGAAAGTAGAAAGCTCCAAAGTAGCTTTATTACTACCAGTGATACCAAATTTCTCCCAATCTAACGATGCAGATGAATTTGGTTCTATTATAACAGATTTACTATTTACAGTTATAGGGTTAGGATTTATCACATCTAACTCAACTACATAAGTTGCTTTTTCTTTTCCAGAAGCAGCTTCTATTTCAATTTTAGATACACCTGTTTTCTGTAAGACTTCTAAGTCAAAATACGCTATTTTTTCATCTGGTTCAGTAAAAGATAATTCTTGAATAGCACTTGTTTCTAAGCGAAACTTGTCGTCTACTTTTACTTTTACAGTTACATTTTTGACATGGTTCTCCATGGCAAATACAGTTACAGGAAGTGTTATTTTCTCTCCAGGAACAGCTCTTCGAGGTAAAGAACCTAATATCATTAAAGGATTATTAACTTTAACTGTTTTATCCGTACTTCCGTATGCCTTGTTATTTATATCAGAAGCAACAACCATTGTTCTTACAGAGCCAATATATTTTGGTAGTTTAACTTTGTGGTTTGCTGTTTTTCCTGTTCCAAGTTCAAAAGGACCTAAGTGAATAACCACTGGTTTGAATCGGTTAGCTTTTTTTACTTGTCCTGCTCCTAAATCTTCATCTCCACCAATACTGAATACTTGGTTTATCGCTCCGCCATAAGCACCAATTACATCGTCAAAAACATCCCAAGTGCGTACACCTAAAGCTGCTTTGCTGTAAAATGTATTCCAAGGTGTAGGAGTTTTAAAACGTGTTAAATCTAATAGTCCATCTTCTACAATCGCAATTGTATATGACATGTTTTTACCATTCTTTTCTTTTACTTTTAAAGTAAATTCTTCTTCAGGTTTTAATTTGTCAGGCATAATTATTTCCGGTTCTAACTTTGTCTTTTTATTGAAGACATTAATAGCCGAAATACCATACATACGAATAGGAGAGTTGTTTAATGTAGAGGCGTGAGGCTGAATTGCCGTTATATTCAAATAGATATTTGGAGACATAGCGTCAGTAGTAGTTAACTCAAAAGTAGTTTCTCCTTTCTGAGTTTTTACCCAATGCGTTTCTAAAACACTTGAACCATTTTCAACAGAAATTAGTGCTCTACCATCTTCACTTGATGGGAATGATATTTTTACTTTCTCTCCTGTGTTATAATCTTTTTTATCCGTTGCAATAGCTAAAGAAATTGCTTCTTTTCCTTGAGAGTGCTTTGTTTTAGCTGACCAATAAGGCCAATCTACATAAAATGTTGACGATGCAATATGTTTACCATGTTTGTCCGTAGCAACAATTTCATATGTGCCCCAATCTTGTTCAGGTACTGTAATAGAATAATTTGCTTGTCCTTTATTTTTGGTTGAAATTGTTGATGTAGCTTTGTACACAGAATAGTAATTTGAACTGCTATAGCTTGACGCTCCTTCATTATTTGATCCCCACCACCAATAACCTTTACGTCTGTATACAGTTACGTCAATTTCACCAGAAGTTGGTATTCCAGAGTCGTTAACTGTAATTAGGTTAAAGTTTAAAGGTTTATCTGTTTCATAGTACCCGTATTTATTAGCCTCAGGAGCTTTTATTCCAACATAAGTATGGTAAGGTGATATCGTAGCAGTAGAAACATCTGTTGACATATCTCCTCCATTTTCATAAACTTTTGTTGTAAAAATAGCTTTCAGCATTCCTGCATTTTGAGGAACATTATTTAAGTTCACTGGAAATGCAAAATCACCTTCATTATTCGTCGATCCTGCAAATGCATTAATTTCTTGTGAGCCAGAAGAACTTAAACTATTGTCAAAGCGGTAATTTTTATAATCTTTAAACGTAGTTGTTTGTGGAATTAATTTTAGAACAACATCAGCTTTTAAATTACGAGCAATACTTCCTTGTAACCATTGTACGTTATAGTCAACTATAACTTGGTTATTATTGTTCTTAATTGTTTTGCCTTCAATATTGTTTTTAATTTTTAAGCGGTTAGGCTTAATAGTTTCAATTTTAACTTGTTTGTAAAATTTAGCACCACCAATATTTATAACTGCTTGCCAATTTCCTGTTGGAGATTCAGTATTGGTTTTTAAGTTGAATGAATAGTGATTTGTCTTGTTCTTTTTTAAGACAATTTGGTCCACTACTTTTCCAAATGGGTCTGAAAAAGTTAGCTTGATTGGGTGGTTAGATGGAATAGGATTAGCTAAATCATCTAAAATAAAATCAAGATAAATATTATCACCAGGACGCCAAACACCACGTTCTCCATAGATGTAACCATTGATGCCTTTTTGAAGTGAAGATCCGTCAACATCGTAATTACTCATAGATAAAGCATTAGCTCCATCAATTTTCACATACGTTGTATTTTTATCACTTCGTACAATTGCAAAAGCAGGTTTTTTATTTTGAAGATTAACAGTTAATATACCAGTATTATCAGTTTTAGAAGAAGTGATTAACTGTTGTTTAAAAGTATAAAACTCTACTGTTGCTGCTCCTACAGGATCAGTAGTTAATAAGTTTGTAACAATTGTTGTATAAACATTATTGTTTCCTCCTTTGATAATAACTCCAAGATCACTTGCTAAAATATTGGTAGCAGGTTTTTCGTGATAGTAATAATATGAGTCTGAACAAGGATTATCTTTTTCATTCCAATCGAAGTAGTAATAGTAATAATCTTCGTCGTCATCTTCTAAATCTTGCGTAAAAATATCTTCTTCCTCATCGTTATCTTGTGTATTTTCAAGTTCATTTGCTGGGCAATTATAAAGTGAATAAGATTTTTTAAAAGAAAACTCCACGCGATATATTGCTCCCGGATCAGGAGTGATAAGAGTAGATAAATCTAACGCATACGAATTGTATCTCAACAATGCTTTTGGATCAGCATTAGTAAGTTTAATGGTTGTTTTTGCTATAGGATCAGCTACTTTATACAAGCTATATTTACCATCAATATTGTTTTCTTGTAAAAACTGTAAAATATTGTTTTCATATATTTTGTACACTTTTACGTCAACAGCATTTAGAGTAGTAGCCTGAAAGTTCACTTTTAAGTTTTCTGAACTTGGTAAAATGGTTCCGTTTTTAAGCAGCTGTACATCAGGCTTTAGTATGCCAAATTTTAATTCATACTTCTCTGTTTTCTCTGTTTTGTTCCCTTTGTTATCTTCAATTCCAGCAAAAACACGTAAGTTAACAGTTTCAAGGAATGGTTTATCACTATATACTTTTAGGACATTTCCGTCGGTTGAAAAAGTTAGTTTAGCATCACTATTATCTAAGTCAATTAGCCCTTCAAAATCTTGATTTTTTTTAAGAGGGTTTGAAAAGTTTAACCAAAATGATTGAGAATCATTTGGAACCGGAGTAGCTTTAAATGAATAGAATTTATCCTTCTTTGGAATTATGTAGTTTTCAGTTGTTTTTTGATTTGCTTTAACAGCTTTACCATTTATCTCAACAGATACAGTGCTTTCTTCTGTGTTTCTTTTTATTTTATTGATAGTAAAAGGAAATTCTTTAGCTTCTGTTTTGTCGTCAGATGTAAAGTTAATGTCTAATTTTTGTTTTTCCTGAGTTGCAGAAACCACCTTTTTAATATCCTCCGTAGTGATAAAATCACTTGAATTAATTGTTCCATTTAATGTGTATTCATCATCATTAATAGATTGTAGGTCTGTTAATTCAGTAGAGAAAATTTGAGGTACAGTCATAAGCATAAAAGTAAAATCTTTTAAAGCTTCTTCAGTATCAACAACTTTATTTAGGTGAAAAGTGATATGGTATTTTTCATCTTGTTTAAGTCTTTCACTCGGTTGAAAGCGAATTACATCATTTGCAAGGTAATAGACGTTTCCTTTAATGGCAGGTGTAATTGTAAACAAGCTATTGTCTAATTCTTCATTAGGTGTCCAATTTTTCCAATTAGTTGGAATGTTAATATCAATTGGTGATTTTGTTGAAATAATTCCAGAAGTAAATCCAAGAATGTATTCACTAAATAGTTTTGGATTAGAAAGATTCAAATGTTCTCCCTTATCTTTTTTACACGACTGTAGTACAAAAAGCATACAGCAGAAAACCAATAATAATTTTCTAATTCTCATATTAGTATAATTTATCTTTTACTCTCAAAAAATGATTTCATAAGGTTAGCGCATTCTTCTTCAAGAATACCAAAGGTTATTTTTGTTTTAGGGTGTATTTGTCCCCCAATAGCACGATACCCTCTTTTAGGGTCTTCAGCACCACAAACAATATTGCTTATTTGGCTCCAATAAAGAGCTCCAGCACACATTTGACATGGTTCTAAAGTAACGAATAAAGTGCAGTTTTTCAAATATTTAGCGTTTAAATAATTAGCTGCAGAAGAGATTGCTTGTATTTCTGCGTGTGCTGTTACATCGTGTAATAATTCTGTTAGATTATGACTTTTTGCAATAATTTGATTATTGGCAACTACTATCGCTCCTACTGGTATTTCTCCTTTTTCATATGCTAATTTAGCTTCATTTAAGGCTATTCGCATAAAATATTCATTTGTAAAAAATGTACTCATTTTGTGTGTTAACATAATTGTAAAGTCAAAAATAGAAACAAAATTGTAAATTTGTTTTTATTTATCTTTATAATGATCAAAAAGTTACTACCGCAAATAAATAACCCGCAAGATTTGAAAAAGCTATCTATGGATGAGCTTATGCAATTAGCGGTTGAACTTAGAAGTTTTATAATTGATATTGTTTCTACAAAAGAAGGACATTTAGGGGCAAGTTTAGGAGTTGTTGAACTGACAATTGCTTTGCATTATGTGTTCAATACGCCTGAAGATCTTATGGTTTGGGATGTTGGACATCAAGCTTATGGTCATAAAATTCTTACAGGAAGACAAAATGTTTTTTATACCAATAGACAAAAAAACGGTATAAGTGGTTTCCCAAAAAGAACAGAAAGTGAATACGACGACTTTGGCGTAGGGCATTCCTCTACTTCAATTTCAGCAATTTTAGGAATGGCATTAGCCTCTAACTTAAAAGGAGATTATAAAAAACAACATATTGCTATTATTGGGGACGCTTCAATTGCTTCAGGTATGGCCTTTGAGGGCCTGAATCACGCGGGGGCTACTGATGCTAATATGCTTGTAATTCTGAATGATAATGCTATTGGAATTGACCCAAGTGTTGGTGCTTTGAAAGATTATCTGACTTCTGTCAAGTCTGGTACTAACCCTCGTGAGAACAATATGATAAAGTCTTTGAATTTTGATTATAAAGGACCAATAGATGGACATGATTTACCTCGTCTTATTAAAGAGTTGAAACGCTTGAAAAAAGTAAAGGGACCTAAGTTTTTACACGTTATAACTACGAAAGGTAAGGGGCTTAAACAGGCAGAAGAAGATCAGGTAAAATATCACGCTCCTGGAAAGTTTGATAAAGTTACAGGGGAACTGATAAAAAAAATAGAAGATGAGTTTCCATCTAAGTTTCAAGATGTTTTTGGGTTGACGCTTTTAGAGTTAGCAAGAGAGAATAAAAATATTATTGGTATTACTCCTGCAATGCCTACTGGTAGTTCTTTAAAATATATGATGGACGAAATACCAGAAAGAGCAATAGATGTTGGAATTGCTGAACAACACGCAGTGACTTTAGCTGCTGGTATGGCTACACAAGGATTTATACCTTATTGTGCAATTTACTCAACTTTTCTCCAACGTGCATATGATCAGGTTATTCACGATGTCGTGCTACAAAATTTGCCCGTTGTATTTTGTTTAGATAGAGCAGGATTAGTAGGAGAGGATGGGGCAACTCATCAAGGGGTATATGATATTGCCTATTTAAATTGTATTCCAGGTTTGGTTATAGCTGCTCCTTTGAATGAGCTTGAATTGAGAAATTTATTATACACAACACAATTGGGAGTTAATTCACCTTGGGCAATTCGCTATCCAAGAGGTAAAGGATTTATCAATTATTCGTGGAAATTACCCTTTGAAAAAATTACGGACCTTTTTGTCAGAAAGTTGCAAAAAGGGAATAAATTTGTTTTTATTACAACAGGTACAATAGGAAATAATGTTATAGAGGCTTGTAAGAGAACTAACAGTGATGCTTGGTCTCATTATCATTTTCTTTTTGTAAAGCCATTAAATGAGCAGATGTTACATCAAATATGTCAAGAGTATTCAAGAATTGTCACTTTTGAAGATGGAACTACAATTGGTGGATTTGGAAGTAGTATTGCACAATTTGTTAGTTTTAATTATCCAGGTATATCGGTTGATGTTAGGGGGGTAAAAGACTCGTTTGTTGAACAGGCAACTGTTGAACAACAGCAACAAGAATGTGAAATTGATGTTGAAAGTATTGTGAAAATTATTAATAATTAAGTTTTGGGAAAGTATAATACGCGTTTATTTATAACTGTTTTCTTAGGAGGCTTTTTGTCTTCTTATGGGCAGAATATACCTGTGCAAGGAACAGAAACAAAAAGAGATATACAAAGCATAAAAAGCGATACAATCAGTTTGCAAGAAAATCCTTTTAACCCATTGATGGGGTTTTTGCCTGCAAAGAATTATAATGAAAATATTATTTCTTACGGGAATAATAATGTTTATGGAGACGTACCTTTCTTTAAACCAGAGATATTTGTAGAGCGAGCAAAACCGAAGGTCAATCCTATTAAAGCAACATTTAATCCATTAATTAATCTGAATGTTTTACCTATAAACAATGAAATCATTGGATATTGGGAGAAGAAAAATAAGTTAGGACTTGATTTCAATCAGATAGCTTTTGTCAATTGGAGTGCTGGAGGGGAAAACTCAATTGCAGGCCTTTTTAAAGGAGAATTTGCACGTAAATATATAAAAGGACGTTTGAGTTGGGATAATGTTTTAAATGTCCGTTATGGAGTAAATAAGCAGTCTGATCGTGAACTTCGTAAGTCTGATGACGTATTGGAGTATAATTCTACATTTGGTTATAAATCAACAGCAATTTCAGATTGGTATTATGTTGCTAAGCTAAATTTTAAGTCTCAGTTTACAGATGGATACAATTATCCAAATACAGATGATCCAGTGTCAAGATGGTTTGCTCCAGCTTATTTATTTGTTGGTTCGGGGGCGGAATATGTTACTCCTAAAACTGGTATGAAGTTTTATATTTCACCTGTTACTTATAAAGCAACGTTTGTGAATGATCAACGTTTAGCTGATCAAGGGGCATTTGGTGTTGAAAAAGCAGAGAAAGATGATTTGGGTAACATAATTAGAAGGGGTAAAAAGTATAAAGCTGAGATTGGTTTCCTTTTGAGTAATGAGTGGAAAAAAGAAATATTTAAGAATATTTTTATTGAACATAAATTGACTTTTTACAGTGATTATGTTGATCATTTTGGAAATATTGATGTAAGCTGGGAGTTCAAGTTAGACTTGAAAGTGAATAATTATGTGAGAGCCAATGTTGGTGCTTATATGATTTACGATGACAATGTTAAAAACAAGGTTGAACGTGATGGTGTTCAAGTTTTAGAAGGGCCTAAGGTTCAGTTTAAACAAACTCTTGGAGTAGGTTTAGTATATTCATTTTAATTAGTAGGTTATCAAATGAAAAAGTTTATTGTTTTTGTTTTATTTTTTGTTGGAAATATATGTGTAAGTGCTCAAGAACTTGAAAGTATTACTCAGCATAAGAGTGATAGTATTCAAAATGTTGATTTAAAATATAGAGAGGATCAATTTTATTTTGGTATTACTCATACGTTGCTTCAAGATAAACCAGCACATTTTTCACCTAATTCTGTTTCGATTGGTATAAATGGTGGATTTCTACGTGATTTTCCGATTAATAAAAAAAGGACAATGGCGATTGCTCCTGGTGTGGGGTATTCTTATTTAAACCTAAGAGGAAATCTTGGATTAACTCCTGAACACGACCA
The DNA here is from genome assembly GCF_900099675.1 of Myroides phaeus. Classification (GTDB taxonomy): domain Bacteria; phylum Bacteroidota; class Bacteroidia; order Flavobacteriales; family Flavobacteriaceae; genus Flavobacterium; species Flavobacterium phaeum. Next base: position 82,755 of record NZ_FNDQ01000003.1, on the reverse strand, counting down.
TATAATTCTTGATTCTTACAAGAAAAGTAGTGTTTCATTACACGCAGTTGATTTTCCGGTTGAATTTAGATGGCGTACTTCTACACCTTTTTCACATAAGTTTTGGAGAGTTCACTTAGGTTTTAAGGCGAGTTATGTTTTTAGTGATCGAAGTAAAACTACTACAACAGAGTATTCAACAACAATGAAAGGAGATGAGGATATTAATAAGTGGTTATACGGCGTGTATATGTCCGCAGGATTTAATACGTGGAATTTTTATATGTATTATGGTTTAAATAATGTTTATAAAAAGGATGTTATCCAAGATGATAAAAACAAGTTGCGTTTACTTAATGTAGGGGTGATGTTTTACATATTATAGGTAAGTGAAAAGAAAAATATTTGTGGAATTACCCCTATAAGAAAGCCTAATATCATTTCTGTAGATGTGTGAGCTTTAAAGTACAAGCGTGACGTTGCAGTAAATCCAATAATAAATATTAAGGCTATAATTCCTATTAAGTTTGCGTTTTGGTATTCTATTAATTGTGTAATAAAGAACAAAAAGCAACTTCCCAAAAGTGCTATATGGGCACTACATTTAAGTCTGAAAAAGATAAAAATTAATAAAGCGATATAACTGTAAATTAATCCCCATATATAAAAATTTATCGCATAAGCGCTATTGTTGTAAAGAACATAATACTTTAATGTTATAAGTAGAAATATATTTATAACATAAGGTATTATTCTTTCGCTTGGTTTACTTACCATTACAGAAGATTTAATAATTCCCAATGATTTTAATAAGAAGTAGATACTAATTGGAATTAAGCAAGTCAAAATGAGTACTTGCCCGAGTATTATTGAAATCTCAAGTTTTGAAAAATAAAAGTAAGTAATACTAAAGTATAGCAATACCGTATAAAAAGGAACAAATATCGGATGAAATATATATGAAAAAAGAGATAATAATTTTTTCATTTGACGATAGTATAAAATTAAATACGCTTGCGCATTCTTGCTACTGGAATGTCAAGTTGTTCTCTATATTTTGCAACCGTTCTTCTTGCAATTGGATATCCTTTCTCTTTTAATAACTCTGCTAATTTATCATCAGGATAAGGTTTCTTTTTATCCTCATCTCTAATGATGTTTTGAAGTATTTTTTTAATTTCAATAGTAGATACTTCTTCTCCTTGATCATTTATCATAGCTTCAGAAAAGAAGTTTTTGATCAGTTTTGTTCCATAAGGTGTATCTACATATTTGCTGTTAGCAACACGTGAAACGGTTGAAATATCCAAACCAACTAAATCTGCAATGTCTTTTAAAATCATTGGTTTTAGTTTTGTTTCATCTCCTGTTAAAAAGTATTCTTCTTGATATTCAAGAATAGCACTCATCGTAACAATTAAAGTTTCTTGTCGTTGTTTAATTGCATCAATAAACCATTTAGCACCATCTAATTTTTGTTTGATGAATTGTACGGCATCTTTTTGAGCATTGCTAATTTTAGCAGAGTCTTTATAAGACTGTAACATTTCTTGGTAATCTTTAGAAACGTGTAGTTCAGGTGCATTTCTTCCATTTAAAACTAATTCAAGCTCTCCTTCAGTAATTTTAATTGTAAAATCTGGAACTACGTGCTCTACTGCACGATCATTGCCGATATATGCCCCTCCTGGTTTAGGATTTAATTTTTCAATTTCATCAATTGCATTTCTCAATTGCTCTTTTGTAGCATTATATTTTTGCAATAGTTTATCGTAATGCTTTTTAGTAAAAGCATCAAATTGATTTTCGATAATATCTTTAGCTAAATCGATAGATTCAGTTGGAGTTTTGTGTTTTAATTGTAGTAATAGACACTCTTTTAGATCACGTGCTCCAACTCCTGCTGGATCAAGTTCTTGCACTAAAAGTAATATTCTTTCCACTGTTTCTTCGTCTGTGTAGACACCTTGTGTAAAGGCTAAGTCATCAACGATGTCTTGTGTTTCACGACGGATATATCCCATATCGTCAATGCTACCTACAAGAAATTCTGCGATTACTCTATCTGAATCTGAAAGAATAAAAGTGTTTAATTGGTTGAGTAAGTCTTGGTGAAAACTTTCGTGAGCAATAATTGGCGCTTCATAGTCTTCATCGTCTTTACTATAGTTATTCGCTTGAAGTTTATAATCAGGAGTCTCATCATTACTTAAATATTCATCGATATTGATATCTTCTGCCTCAATGCGTTCACTATCATAATCTTCAAAATCTTCTGTATAATCTTCAACTTCTGCTAATTCATTTTCTTTTCCTACTTCAAGAGCTGGATTTTCTATAAGTTCTTCTTTAAGTCTTTGTTCGAATGCTAACGTAGGTAATTGAATTAACTTCATCAACTGAATTTGTTGAGGAGATAATTTTTGTGATAATTTAAGTTGTAAACTTTGTTTTAGCATTTTTAAGAAATTTAATAGAAATAAAAAATGTTTACTCTAAACACCTCTTTTTCAAATTTAAGAAAAAAATGCGATTAAAGTAAACATTTTTATATGTTGTTAAATAAATTAGAACTCAGCGTTTTGCGGTGTTCTTGGGAAAGGAATTACATCTCTAATGTTTGTCATTCCTGTCATAAATAACACTAAACGTTCGAATCCAAGTCCAAAACCACTATGAGGTGCAGTTCCGAATTTACGTGTATCTAAGTACCACCATAATTCTTTTGCATCAATTCCCATTTTAGCAATTTTGTCCATTAATACGTCGTAGCGTTCTTCTCTTTCAGAACCACCAACAATTTCTCCAATTCCAGGGAAAAGAATGTCCATTGCACGAACTGTTTTTCCATCTTCGTTCATTCTCATATAGAATGCTTTGATATCTGCTGGATAATCAAATAAGATTACAGGACATTTGAAGTGTTTCTCAACTAAGTAACGTTCGTGCTCACTTTGTAAGTCAGCTCCCCATTCGTTAATGATATAGTTGAATTTTTTATTTTTATTTGGCTTACAGTTTCTTAAAATGTCAATTGCTTCTGTATAGCTTACGCGTTTGAAGTTGTTTTCAACTACAAAACGTAACTTTTCAATTAATGACATTTCACTACGCTCAGCTTGTGGTTTAGATTTCTCTTCCTCTAATAAGCGTTTTTCTAAGAACTTTAAGTCGTCTTCACATTTTTCTAAAGTGTACTTGATAACATTTTTAATGAAGTCTTCTGCAAGATCCATATTGTCATCTAAAGTATTAAAGGCTACTTCTGGTTCAATCATCCAGAATTCAGCAAGGTGTCTTGATGTATTCGAATTTTCAGCGCGGAAAGTAGGTCCAAATGTATATACAGATCCTAATGCCATTGCATAAGTTTCTGCTTCTAATTGTCCAGATACTGTTAGGTTTGTTGTTTTTCCAAAGAAATCTTCTTTGTAGTCAATTTCTCCTTGCTCTGTACGTGGAAGATTGTTTAAGTCTAAAGAAGTTACACGAAACATTTCTCCTGCTCCTTCAGCATCAGAACCTGTGATAATAGGTGCGTTGAAATAGAAGAAACCATTTTCTTGGAAGTATTTATGTACTGCATATGCAATAGTACTACGTACACGCATAATAGCACCAAACATATTCGTTCTAATTCTTAAGTGAGCATTCTCACGTAAAAACTCTAAAGAGTGTTTTTTAGGTTGAATTGGATATTCTTCAGGATTTGCTTCTCCGTATATTTTAAGTTTTTCAACTTGAATTTCTACGTTTTGTCCTGCTCCTCTACTTTCTACAAGTGTACCTCTAACTGAGATTGCTGCTCCTGTGTGAATTCTTTTTAATTGTTCTGCAGGAAACTTATCTAAATCAACAACACATTGAATATTGTTAATAGTGGATCCATCATTTAACGCTATAAACTGGCTGTTTCTAAACGTTTTTACCCATCCCTTTGCTTTTACTTCGTGTAGAAGGCCTTTACCACCTAAAAGATCGATAATTTTCGTATGTTTCATCGTGATTTATATTTTTAGTAATCAGTGTCTTGATTTGGATATTATAAAATACCTGCAAATTTAGTAAAATATTGTCTATTATGGAATAGAGATTTTTGTAATTCAGTCGATATTAGGTTCAAAATTGGAAGAATTGGGAAAGAAATAAACAGAATTGAATAAAAGTAACTTATATTTTGTGCTTATTTAAAAATAAGCCTTTAAGGTCTTTTGCTTATAAAGTAGCTTCAGGTTTTAAAAGCAAACAAAGTAACTTGTGGTTAATAAATAAAAGGCTAACATTTTATCAATATATGTTAGCCTTCATTGTATGTTATTTTTTTGAATTTAATCTTTCCTCAGCCTTTTTCATAGCTGCTTGTTGCGAAGTTAATCCGTGCTGTTTTGCATAGTTTAGTACTTCTAATGTCGTATTGTAAATGTTTTCTGTTCTTCTAAGAGCTTCATTTAAATCGTATTTAACGATCTCTCCAAATACATTTATAATTCCACCTGCGTTGATTAAAAAGTCAGGAGCGTAAACAATACCTCTTTCTTGTAATCTTTTTCCGTGTTTGGCTTCGACAGCTAATTGATTGTTAGCAGCACCAGCTATAACTTTGGCTTTTATTTTTTCTATAGTATCGTCATTGATAGTTGCGCCAAGTGCACAAGGTGAATATATATCTACGTCTGCACTATAAATATCGTCACCAGTGAATTTTTGCACATTATATTTTTCTGCTATCTGGGTTACGCGGTCCTGATTGATGTCTGTAATTTGTACTAATGCTCCGTGTTCAACAAGATGCTTCACTAAAGTCTCTCCAACATTTCCAATACCTTGAACAAGTATTTTTTTTCCATTTAAATCGTCTGAGCCAAATTGGAATTGTGTTGCTGCTTTTAAGCCCATAAAAACCCCATATGCTGTTACGGGAGACGGATTACCAGATCCTCCAAGGCTTTGAGAAATACCCGTCACGTGGGGAGTAATACTATGTATTAAGTCCATATCATCTGTAGTAGTACCAACATCTTCTGCTGTAATGTATCTTCCTCCTAAAGAGTTTACATATTTAGCAAATGCTTTGATTAATTCTGGACTTTTATCTTTTTTAGAATCTCCGATGATAACAGCTTTTCCTCCTCCTAAATCAAGACCAGAAATAGCAGATTTATAGGTCATTCCTCGTGAGAGTCTTAAAACATCATTTAAAGCTTCCCATTCAGAAGCATAGTTCCACATTCTTGTTCCTCCAAGTGCAGGGCCAAGGGTTGTATTGTGAATTCCAATAATTGCTTTTAATCCTGAATCTTTGTCGTGACAAAAAACAATCTGTTCGTGATTGTCAAAAGAAAGTTGTCCAAAAACGGGGGCTATTTTTTGAAGTTCTTCAGGGGAGTAAATTTTTGTGGTCATAATTATAGCTTTTTTTTGTTATTAAATAACCGTGTTTAATTAAACGGTACGATTATAAAGGTAGTGAAAAACTATTGATTATGAGTGTGATAAGTTTGTTGTGGGAATGTTAAAGCTTAAAGAAAGCAAACAAAAAGATATTGAATAAATTAAAAAAAAAAATCCGCATACTTGCGGATATTTTTTAAACTGTCATGATTTCTACTTCTTTAGCAGACAGAATATCTTCTATCTTTTTAACGAAGTTATCAGTTAATTTTTGAATTCTTTCTTCAGCACCTTTACAGATGTCTTCAGAAGTTCCATTTTTTTCTTCTTTTTTGATGTCGTTATTAGCTTCTTTACGAGCATTTCTAATACCGATTTTTGCATCTTCACATTCAGATTTTGCTTGTTTAGCTAAATCTTTACGTCTTTCTTCCGTTAATGCAGGAACGTTAATGATGATATTATCACCATTATTCATTGGGTTCAACCCTAAATTAGCAATCATAATTGCTTTTTCAATAGGTTGTAACATATTTTTTTCCCAAGGAGTAATTGAAAGTGTTCTGGCATCAGGAGTACTAACATTTGCTACTTGAGAAAGAGGAGTTTGTGATCCATAGTAATCAACAAAAACAGATCCCAACATTTGTGGTGAAGCTTTTCCAGCACGAATGTTTAAAAGAGATTTTTCTAAGTGAGCAATAGTATTATCCATTGACTCTTTTGCAGATGCAATAATTAGTTCTAATTCTTCAGTCATAATATAAAATTACTTAATGTTTACAGATACAGTAGTTCCTACTGAATCATCTCCTTTGCAAACTTTTAATAAATTATCTTGTTTGTTCATGTCAAATACAACAATTGGTAGTTCATTTTCTCTACTCAATGTAAATGCTGTTGTATCCATAACGTTTAATCCTTTTGTTAATACATCTGAGAAAGTAATTTCTTCAAATTTAATTGCTGTAGGATCTTTTTCTGGGTCTGCAGTGTAAACTCCATCAACACGTGTTCCTTTTAAGATAACATCAGCATTGATTTCTACACCTCTTAAAACTGCAGCTGTATCAGTTGTGAAATAAGGATTTCCTGTTCCAGCTCCAAAAATAACAATTCTACCTTTTTCTAAGTGACGAACTGCTCTTCTTTTGATATAAGGTTCTGCTACTGCTTCAATTTTTAAAGCTGTTTGCAGTCTTGTTAACATTCCTGCTGCTTCTAAAGCTCCTTGTAATGCCATACCATTGATAATTGTTGCAAGCATTCCCATGTAATCACCTTGTACTCTGTCCATTCCGACATTTGCTCCAGCAACACCTCTAAAAATATTCCCTCCACCAATTACAATTGCAATTTCAACACCTAAATCGTGAACTTTTTTTACTTCAGCAGCATATTCTGCTAATTTTTTAGGATCAATACCATACTGTTGATCTCCCATTAATGCTTCTCCACTTAATTTTAGTAGAATTCTTTTGTACTTCATTGAAAGATAATTTTTTAAAGTTTTGCAAATATAAAGATTATATACTTCTATAAAATAGCTTTTTTGAAAATATCTGAATTCTTCTCAAATGATTTTTTAGCTTCTTGATAACCAATAGCAAACATCTCATCCATTTTTTTCTTATTTCTTTCAAATGTGGAATATAATGTTAACTCTTCTGGTTCGATTAAGACATCACAAATGCGACCGTGTACAATATTGCTCATTGCTGTCATTAGATCGTAAGCTCTAAAGGTTATTGAGCGAATGGTTGTTAGATCAGATTGTGGAACGGTTTGTATAGGACATACGTTACTACCGATCACAAAATCACATTGGTCTTTTAAAATTTTAGTAGGAAAGTTGTTCAAAATACCACCATCACTATATAAATTATCGCCAATTAAGTAAGGTGAAAAAACTCCAGGAAAAGCACTTGATGCTAATACAGCATCGACAATTCTTGTATTGGGTTCAAAGAAGTGGATTTTTCCAGTAGCTATATTGGTAGCGTTGATATAAACGGGAATATTTAAGTCTTGTAATGTTTTGTCTTCAAAAGCTTTTTTAATGTATTTATCGAAAGTATTTACATCCATTATACCTGCTTTTTTTAAGGTAAAATGTTGCCAGTTAAATATGTTGACTGATTTGAATAAATGTAATATTTCTTCTGGACTAATACCAGAGGCATATAAGGTTGCTACAATGGATCCAGCACTCGTTCCGGAGATTGCAGTTGGTGTAATGTTTTTTTCTTTTAAATACTGTAATACCCCTGCATGAGCAATTCCTTTAAATCCTCCTCCAGATAAAGATAAGCCTATAGATTTTGTATTCATTGTGTAAATGGTATTTTGGTTTTAAAATAGTATCTTTGATAGAAACGAACAATAAATTTACATAAAATGGGACATATCGAACAAAAAACGTTAGATAATAGTTTAACTTATTCTGCTTTTCGTGAGTTTGTAACGAAAGCATTACAAAATGACAAGGCTGCACTAAATATAAAAGATGATTATATTGCTTATGCTGAGTTAAATGAGGCAAGATTACATCGATTAGATAAGACATTAAAGGTTTCAGAGGAAGCGACAACGAGTCTGAAAAATTTAACTAAAAAGTATCTTTGGATTGTTATTTCTGAAAGTTGGTGTGGTGATGCAGCTCAGTCAGTACCTATGTTAAATAAAATGGCAGAAATAACAGATAAAGTTGAGATGAAGATTGTTTTCCGCGATCAGAACTTAGAATTAATGGATCAGTTTTTAACAAATGGGGGGAGATCAATTCCTAAGTTAGTTATCGTTGAAGCAGAGACATTAAAAGTTTTAGGAGATTGGGGACCACGCCCTGCAGGAGCTACAAAATTAGTTGCTGATTACAAAGCAGAACACGGTAGTTTTGATCAAACAGGTGCTGTTGAGCTTCAAAAATGGTATACAAAGAACAAAGGACAAGAAGTTCAGAATGAGGTTCTTGAACTAATGTTGTCCCTTGATAAATAATATTTTAAAAAATCACTATTGTACGATTGCGCCTACAATAGTGATTTTTTTTGATAAAGATAATCCTGCCGGATTGCAACCTAATAAATTTTCAGGCACTTCTTGTCCAAGTTTTTCAAAATAGCTTAACCACTCTGGGAAAAATTCTCCTGTTGTTTTTGATTTGTAAGTCATCGGGTAAAGTTTGAAAAACTCTTTATCTTCATTAGCATACTTGAATGCATCATAGATTAATTCAGAACAATAGTATTTTTCATTGTTCATTAAATAATTAACGTCATAAGGAATACCTACCTGTTTGATTGCAAAATTTTTAGCATCTGTTATAAGGTTTGTGTATTCAGGTAATAGTCTTCCTAAATACATTGTGTTAGATGTTTTTGATAAGAAATCCTCTAAAGGCGTAATAGCTACTTTAGGCCAAGTTGCCTCTATTACTTGTAATTTGTTTTCATAATTAATCACCATACCTATGTGATTGAAGTTAATGTCATTATAACCGAAAGTAACTTCATTAATGGCATCGCATAGAGGGCCACAAGCTATATTTTGAAAAATAAAATCACCTTCTTTAAAAGTCGTTTTTTGTGCCCAAACACAGTTTGAAATAAGTAAGATTAATACTATTATTTTTTTCATAATAAACATTTTATCATTGCGAAGATAGGGGTAACAACATTTATAGTCAAGTGATTTACATTGGAATAATTTAGAGTTTACTCAAAATTTAAGGTAGTTCACTTTTTATTTTGTTTTTTTCCTGTTTTTTATACTTAGTTTAGTCAAAAAAAGTAAAACAAGAAGGAAATTTATATGGAGAACAAAGTGTTTCAACTTTTTAGGTGTCTTTTTTGTACCTCTGTGTTTTTTTTAATGAGTTGCAAAGAACATTCTAACACAGATGAGAAGGAGGTTTCTTTGACAGAACAAGAGCAGAAAACCAAAGGTGTCGATAATGATATAGTTAGGCAAAGAAAAATTTATACAGTAGAAGGTGTAGATAATGAAGGGAATACCTATAGAGGTAAAATAGCTTTAAAAGGAGATGTTGGAGCTGGTAGGATATGTAGCGATAATAAAAAAGAAATTTATATAGATGTAAAACGCTCTTTAGAAGGAGGAGTTGAAGGAATTGACAATAATGGTAATGTTTATCAATTGTTATTTATAAGTAAAGAAGAGTAGATGATACAAAGTTAAAAAGGCTATTTCTCACGTAGAAATAGCCTTTTTAATTATTGGTTTTGTTCGATAGAATTCTTTTCCGCTTCTGCTTCAAATTCTTCTAAACTAACAGAATTAACGATGTTATAATCTCCAATTTTTGTTCTTCTTAACGCAGTTAAGTGGGCACCTGAATTTAGTTTTAAACCAAAATCATAAGCAAGAGAACGAATATATGTTCCTTTAGAACAAACTACTCTAAAATCAATATTAGGTATTGTTTGACCAGTAAGTTCAAACTCTTCAATAGTAATTGGCCTTGTAGGAATTTCTACTTCTTCCCCTTTTCTTGCGTGTTCATATAATCTTTTACCATCTTTTTTCAAAGCAGAAAAAATAGGAGGTCTTTGTTGTATTTCACCTAAAAAAGACACCCTTGCTTCTTCTAAAAGTTCAGGTGTAATATGTTCAGTTGGAAAATGTTGATCTATCTCTGTTTCAAGATCATAAGAAGGTGTTGTTCCTCCAAGAGTGATTGTACCTGTGTATTCTTTAATTTGTCCTTGTAATTCAGAGATTTGCTTAGTTGCTTTTCCTGTACAAACAATCAATAAGCCTGTTGCTAAAGGATCTAAAGTACCAGCATGACCTACTTTAATCTTTTTTAATCCATAGTTCTTTTTAAGCAACCATTTTATTTTGTTAACTGCTTGAAAAGAAGACCAATTTAAGGGTTTATCAACCAATAAAATTTGTCCGTTTTGAAATGCTTCTGCGGTATAGTTTATCATTATTGCTTTAAATAACCGAAATAGATTAATAAAATAACTCCTGCTACAATACGGTAGTATCCCCAAGGTTTAAATCCATATTTTTTAATAATTCCAATGAAGAATTTAATGGCAAATATAGAAACAACAAAAGCGATTACATTTCCAAGTAAAAACAATTTCATATTGTCAGGATGTTCTAATAATAGTTCATATCCAATTTTACCTGATTCATATTTTTTTAGAACAATTGAATAAACCGTTACAGCAAGCATTGTTGGTACTGCTAAAAAGAAAGAAAACTCTGCTGCAACCTGACGTGAAAGCCCTTGTTGCATACCTCCAATAATTGAAGCAGCTGATCTACTTGTTCCTGGCATCATAGCTAAACATTGCCAAAAACCAATTGCAATAGCTTGTTTTATAGAGATATCCTCTTCTTTAACTGTTTTCGGATTTTTGAAATATTTGTCGATAAATAACAAGACAAATCCCCCAAAGATTAGCATATATGCAATGTAAATAGTCTCTCCTAAAACGGCATCAATTTTTTCATCTAATAGCTTTCCTAAAACAAGTGCTGGTATTACAGCGCATACTAATTTTACATAGAAATTTAGCTTAGTGAAATCGAAAAACTTCTTCCAATAAAGTACTACAACTGCAAGAATAGCCCCGAATTGGATAGCTGTTTGAAATAGTTTAACAAAATCGTCATTTTGAATTTCGTAGTAAGAACTTACGAAAATCATATGAGCTGTTGAAGAAACTGGTAAGTACTCTGTTAACCCCTCTACAATTGCAAGGAGGATGGCTTGTAATAAATCCATTTAAAGTTATTATAATTATTTGTTTTCTTTTTTGAAAATTGAGTAAACAGCAAGTCCAATTCCTATGAAAAAAACGGTTGGAGCAAGGTGAATACGTCTAAAGCTGTAGATGTCTTCATTAAATTGAGTTGGGTCATCATTTGCAGCACCTGCCATCAATACAAAACTTAAAGCAATCACAATTAGGCTAATAATTAGCATAGTGTAATTCTTTTTAGTAAAAAGGAGAATGTTATTATTTTGATCTTTCATAATTAATAAAGTTCATCTGATTTAAGGTTTAAAAATCTCTGAGTCGCAAAAAATGTGCTAATACTTGTGATAATAGTACCTAAGATAAAAATACCAAGACCAACTACTACAAGAGGAATATAATCTTCAGTAGGATTAATATTTAAATCTGGGAATTTATTGTCAATATAAAAAGTTAGTCCTACAATAGCTCCGATAGCTAAAAAAGAACCAATAAAACCAAGTTTCATACTATGCCAAATAAAAGGTCTTCTGATAAAGCGTTTTGTTGCGCCCACCATCTGCATAGTTTTGATAGTAAATCTACTTGAGAAAATTAATAATCGCAATGAACTGTTAATTAATAACATCGAGATAATAGTCAATATCCCAGCAGCAATTAAAACCCAATTAGTTATTTTTTTAATATTATCGTTAACAAGATCAACTAATTGTTTGTCATAAGTAATATCGCTTACAGATTTTATAGTCTGTAATTCTTTGATAATGTTATCAATGCTGTCTTTTACAACATAATCACCTTTAAGGTGTAAGTCGAAAGAGTCTTGTAAAGGGTTAAACCCTAAGAACTCAACAAAATCTTCACCAAGAGTTTCTTTGTGACTAATAGCTGCTTCTTCTTTAGAAACAAATGTGTAATCTTTTACGTATTCCACTGTAGAAAGTTTGTTGTCAAACTTATCTAAGTCAGCTTTAGCTGTATTTGACTCAAAAAATATTGTCATAGGAATGTTTTCTCTAAAATTATCGGAGATTTTTTTAGAGTTAATAACGAATAAACTTAGGCTCCCTAACAAAAAGAGAACCAAGAAAATACTGAGAATGACTGAAAAATAAGACGAAAGTAATTTTCGTTTTTGGTATTTTTCGTACGAACTAGCCATAGATTAGAATTTAAGTGCGTAAAAATAGCAAACAAAAATGTTTTTATTAAGACAATAACGATTAAAGTTTTCTAATTGTTATAAATATAGTTTATTTTTGCGTGAATTGACGTGGTTTTTCGTATAATCGGAGCACTAAATGAGATTGTTGAATAGAATTATATATTTAAATAGTATGAAATATAATCCAAACGAAATTGAAGCTAAGTGGCAAAAAATTTGGAGAGAAAATCAAACTTTCAAAACTGAAAATGAATCAGACAAGCCAAAGTATTATGTGTTAGATATGTTTCCTTATCCATCTGGAGCAGGACTACACGTAGGTCACCCTCTTGGGTACATTGCATCGGATATTTTTGCTCGTTACAAACGTCATAAAGGGTTTAATGTACTACACCCACAAGGTTATGATAGTTTTGGTTTACCTGCTGAGCAGTATGCTATTCAAACTGGACAACATCCTGCAGTGACAACAGATGTTAACATTACTCGTTATAGAGAACAGCTTGATAAGATTGGTTTTTCTTTTGATTGGAGTCGTGAAGTACGTACATCAAATGCTGACTATTACAAGCATACACAATGGATTTTTATCCAATTGTTTAACTCTTGGTACAATAAAGCTACTGATAAGGCTGAATCTATTGCGTCTTTAGTTGCTGTTTTTGAGAAAGAAGGTAATGCAAATGTAGAGGCAGTATGTGCAGATAATATCGCTGTGTTCTCAGCAGATGAGTGGAATGCGCTTACTGCAGACAAAAAAGAAACGGTGCTTTTACAATATAGATTAACATATTTAGCAGAAACAGAAGTAAACTGGTGTCCAGCTTTAGGAACTGTTTTAGCTAATGACGAAATAAAAGATGGTTTATCTGAGCGTGGAGGACATCCTGTTGTGCGTAAAAAAATGAAGCAATGGAGTATGCGTATTTCTGCTTATGCTGAACGTTTATTACAAGGATTAGACACGTTAGATTGGACAGAAAGTATTAAAGAAAGTCAACGTAACTGGATTGGTAAATCTGTTGGAGCTTCAATTACTTTTAACTTAAAAGAAGGAGAAGACACAATAGAAGTGTTTACAACTCGTCCTGACACTGTATTTGGTGTAAGTTTTATGACTTTAGCTCCAGAGCACGACTTAGTGATGAAAATTACTACACCAGAGCAAAAAGCTCAAGTTGAGGCTTATATAGAAGCAACTTCTAAAAGAAGTGAGCGCGATCGTATGGCTGATGTTAAAACAATTTCAGGTGTATTTACAGGGGCATATGCAGAACACCCTTTTACAAAAGAACCAATTGAAATTTGGATTGGGGATTACGTATTAGCTGGTTATGGTACAGGTGCGGTTATGGCAGTTCCTGCAGGAGATAGTCGTGATTATGCATTTGCAAAACACTTTAATATTCCAATTAAAAACATATTTAATCAAGACATTTCAGAAGAAGCATTTGCTGAAAAAGAAGGATTTGTACTTGAAAATTCTGATTTCTTAAATGGATTAGGATATAAAGAAGCTACAGCAAAAGTTATTGCTGCTTTAGAAGAATTAGGAAAAGGAGCAGGAAAAACGAATTATCGTTTACGCGATGCTGTTTTCTCTCGTCAACGTTATTGGGGAGAGCCATTCCCAGTTTACTATGTAAATGGGTTGCCTAAGATGATTGACAACAAACATTTGCCAATCGTTTTACCTGAAGTTGAAAAGTATTTGCCAACAGAAGATGGTCAACCGCCATTAGGAAATGCAAATGTATGGGCGTGGGATACTGTAAATAATAAAGTAGTAGATAACGCTTTAATTGATGAGAAAACAATTTTTCCATTAGAATTAAATACAATGCCAGGTTGGGCAGGTTCTTCGTGGTATTGGATGCGTTATATGGATCCTTCAAATACAGAAGATATTGCATCAGAAGAAGCATTGAAATACTGGCAAAATGTTGACTTGTATATTGGGGGTAGCGAACACGCAACAGGACACTTGTTATATAGTCGTTTTTGGAATAAGTTCTTAAAAGATATTGGTGTTGCGCCAACAGAAGAACCGTTTAAGAAAATGATTAACCAAGGGATGATTTTAGGTACTTCTGCCTTTGTTTACCGCATTGATGGAACAAATACTTTTATCTCTAAGGATATGATTAAAGATGAAAAAGTACAACAATTATACGCATACGTAGGATTAGTGAACTCTTCATCTGAATTAGATACAGAAGCTTTTAAACAATGGCGTCCAGACTACGCAAATGCTGAATTTATCTTAAATGCAAACGGTAAGTATATTGTAGGGCACGAAGTAGAAAAGATGTCAAAGTCTTACTTCAATGTTGTAAATCCAGATGATATTTGTAACGAATATGGAGCAGATACGTTGCGTTTATATGAAATGTTCTTAGGACCATTAGAACAAGCTAAGCCGTGGAATACTGCAGGTATTTCTGGAGTTGCTGGATTCTTGAAAAAATTGTGGAGATTATATGCAGATGACAATGGAGTTGTGGTAGTAGATGAAGCACCAAGTGCAGATATGCTTAAATCATTACACAAGACAATTAAGAAAGTAACAGAAGATATTGAGAACTTCTCATTTAATACATCTGTTTCTCAATTTATGATTTGTGTGAATGAATTATCTCAACAAAAATGTCACCACAAAGCTATTCTTGAACCATTAGCGATATTAGTTGCTCCGTATGCACCACATATTGCAGAAGAGTTATGGTCAATGTTAGGAAATACAACTTCTGTTTCAGAAGCTGAGTTCCCAATATTTAAACCAGAATTTTTAGTTGAGAGTTCTAAAGAATACCCAGTTTCGTTTAACGGGAAAATGCGTTTCAAAATAGAGTTGCCTTTAGACTTAACACAAGAGCAAATTCAAGAAGCTGTATTAGCAGACGAAAGAACTATTGCACAATTAGGAGGAAGAGAACCTAAAAAGATTATTATTGTTCCAGGTAAGATTATCAATTTAGTAGGATAGTATTAATCAACTATTATATCAGAAGAGCCCTTGGTGTTTTGCCAAGGGCTCTTTTTTTGTCTTTTTATTTTATACACTTTGATTGTATAGTAGAAGTTATCTTGATCGATAAAACATTTTTTGCGAATGTTATTTTTGGTGTTTGTATATTTTATGTTTAGTGCTTCTACAGTCATTGTATATTTTTACATAAAAAGTATACAACCACTATACATAGAGTATACATACACTATACAAGCACTATTTAAATGATATGTAAAAATTATGCCTCGTCCTACTATAGCTATACAGTTATAGTTGATAATCCTGTTTTATACTGTACAGTTATTTCAGTACGGGTCATTAGGAAATAGAGAAGTAGAGAAAGTAAAATGAAAAAGGCGACAAACATACGTTTGTCGCCTTTTCTATTAAAATGTAGTTATTACTTATTTACCAGGGTATATAAGTAAAGCGTTGTCAAATTCTTTTTGAATTATTTTCAAGTTTCTCTCTGCGTCCAATCTTGTTTTATAATTTCCGACCAAAACTTTATAAGAAGGGTTAGTGTAAATTATAGTTGCATTAGTTGAAGGGAAGCTTCTTTTAAATCTTGAAATAGCGGCATTTGCATCAGAGTTTTTTCCATAAAAAATCTGAATTTTGTATTTGTCATTGACAATTGTAGAAGTATTAACCTGTTTTTTCTTGTTAACTAACTCTTTTATAGCCACAGGCTCATTTATTACTGTATTTTTACTTTGAGCACTAATTGTGTTATTAGTAATTAGTATAAGAGTTAAGGCGATAAAAATTCTTAAAATTCTCATAATGAATAGTGATTTGGACAAAATTACAAATATTCTTGAAAATGCCCTTATTTTTACCTATTTAGAACGTGTATAAATTATGTATTAACGACTGTAAAGGTTTTAAGAGTAAGTCATAAATTGTATTTTTGTCGGAGTTTGTAAATAAGGTGTATAAGATAGCGGTCTAATTGGCTGTTAAATAAGACCAAGTTTAGTTGAAAATCATTTTATAACTATGAAAAAAGTGGGTAACCATAATTCGTTTTCAAAGATTTTATTCTTTTGTTTAGCGTTAATGCTATCGTTTACTACAATTTCGTTTGCTCAAGATGCAGCAAAAGGTAAGGAATTGTTTAATTCTAACTGTGCGGCTTGTCATAAGTTAGATGGAAATGCTACTGGTCCAGCTCTTCGAGGAGTAGTTGAACGTCACGATGGTGATGTTGAATGGCTTCACAAGTGGATTAAAAGTAGTTCGTCTCTTATTAAGTCAGGAGATGCAACGGCTGTAAAGCTTTTTAATGACTGGAATAAGATTGTCATGAATGACTTCCCAGGTTTATCTGATGGGGATATTGATGACATTTTAGCTTATACGTCAGAGCAAAAAGCAGAGCCTAAAGCTGCTGTAGCAGGTGCTGCTGCAGGACAACAAGGAGGAGGAAGCAGTGATAATGTTTCTAACGTTGTTGTTTTAGGTGCTTTAGTTGTTGTGTTGATGCTATTAGTAACAATGTTGTTCTTCGTTAAGAAGGTATTAAACAAGGTTGTTGAAGCTAATGGATTGACTGAAGAAGTACGTCAAACAGTTCCATTGTGTAAAGCATTCGTTAAGAATCAATTCTTAGTAATTGTTTCTACTATTGTTTTTGTATTAATAGGTTCATGGTTCGCTTATGGATTTATGATGCAGATTGGTGTTGATAAAGGGTATGAGCCAGTACAGCCTATCCATTTCTCTCACAAAATTCACGCTGGTGATAATGGTATTGATTGTAAATACTGTCACTCTTCAGCGAGATCTAGTAAAACATCAGGAATTCCATCTTTGAATGTTTGTATGAACTGTCATAAAAACATTAATGAATTTACAGGAGATGAGGGTGTAGATTACGGTAAGTACACACCAGAATTTTACTCAGGTGAAATTCAAAAATTGTATGACGCAGTAGGTTGGGATGCTTCAGCTCAGAAATATACTGGAAAAGAAAAACCAGTTAAATGGGTTAGAATTCACAATTTACCTGACTTTGTATACTACAACCACTCTCAACACGTGAATGTTGCAGGTTTAGAATGTCAAACTTGTCACGGTCCAGTTGAAGAAATGGAAATTATGAGACAACACTCTCCATTAACAATGGGATGGTGTATTGACTGTCACAGAAAAACTGACGTTAAGTTAGCTGACAACGAGTATTACGCAAAAATTCACAAAGAATTATCTGAGAAATACGGTGTTGAGAAATTGACAGTAGCTCAAATGGGTGGATTAGAGTGTGGTAAATGTCACTATTAATAATTATTTAAGAATAAGAAGCTAATATATATATACAATGGCATCAAACAAAAAATACTGGAAAAGTGTTGAGGAGCTGAATGAAAATAGTTCTATTGTTGAGACGCTAAGAAACAATGAATTTGTTGACGAAATTCCTACTAACGAATTTCTTGGAGACAAAGAAACATTGTCTTCTTCATCTACAACTCGTCGAGACTTTTTGAAATATGTAGGTTTCTCTACTGCTGCGGCAACATTAGCAGCTTGTGAAGGACCTGTTGTAAAATCTATTCCGTATGTAGTTCAGCCAGAAGAAATCATTCCTGGTGTTGCAGATTATTATGCAACGACTGTAGCAGACGGATTTGACTTTGTGAACGTTTTGATCAAAACAAGAGAAGGACGTCCTATTAAAGTTGAAAACAATAAACTTGCTAATGCATATTCAGGGGCTAATGCTCGTGTGAATGCATCAGTTTTATCAATGTATGATAGCTTACGTTTGAAGCAACCAAAAATCGAAGGGAAGAACGCTTCTTGGGACGAGGTTGATTTAAAAGTAAAAGCAAGTTTACAAGATGCTAAATCAAGTGGAGGAAACGTTGTATTGTTAACAAATACAATGGCAAGTCCATCAACTGATAAATTAATTGCAGAGTTTATCGCTGCTAACCCAACTGCTAAACACGTTGTTTATGACGCTGTTTCTTCTTCTGCTGCTGCAGATGCTTACGAAAAAGCTTACGGAACGCGTGGATTAGCTGATTACGATTTCGCTAATGCTGATGTAATTGTTTCTGTTGGTGCAGATTTCTTAGGAGATTGGCAAGGAGGAGGATATGATGCAGCTTACGCTAATAATCGTATTCCTAAAAACGGAAAAATGTCTAAGCATATCCAAATGGAGGCAAATATGTCTTTAGCTGGAGCTAATGCTGACGTTAGAATTCCTTTAACTGTAGCTGAACAAAAAGCTGCTTTAGTTAAGTTATATAATGAAATCGTTGGTGGTTCAGTTTCAAGTAGTGCTACTGCTTATGATGCTGAAATCGCTAAAGCTGCTAAGCAACTTAAAGCTGCTGGTACAAGAGGTGTTGTTGTAACTGGTCTTGATGACGTTGATGCTCAATTAGTAGTATTTGCTATCAATGAAAAATTACAATCAGAAGCTTTCTTACCAGAGCAAACAAAATACGTTAGACAAGGTAATGCTGCTAAAGTAGCACAACTTGTTAAAGATATGAATGCTGGTAATGTTCATACATTAATCATGTCAGGAGTAAACCCAGTTTACACAATGGCTGATAGCGCTGCATTCGTAGCTGGATTAGGTAAAGTAAAAACTTCAGTTACTTTCTCTTTGAAAGAAGACGAAACTGCTTTAGTTACTACTATCGCTGCTGCTGCACCTCACTACTTAGAGTCTTGGGGAGATGTAATGATCAAAAAAGGTCATTATTCAGTTATGCAACCTACAATCCGTCCTTTATTTGAAACAAGACAGTTCCAAGACGCTTTATTATTGTGGAGTGGAAACAACGAAGCTTACTACGATTATGTAAAAGCTGTTGGTAAATCTGTAGTTTCTGATAAAACATGGAACCAATTAGTTCACGATGGTTTTGCTGTTGTTGGTACTAATGGTAAAGTTTCATCTAACATCGAGTTATCATCTGCTGCTGCTAATTTAGCTAAAGCTAAGAAAGCTGGAGATTTCGAATTAGTGTTATACACTAAAACTGGAATGGGAGATGGACAACAAGCTAATAACCCTTGGTTACAAGAGTTCCCTGATCCAATTACACGTGTATCTTGGGATAACTACGTAACTATTGCAAGAGTTGACGCTGAAGAATTAGGTATCAAAAATTACCACGTTGCAAACGGAGGTTTAAATGGTAGCTATGTTACTTTAGAAGTTAACGGAGTTAAGCTTGAAAACGTTCCTGCTTTAATCCAACCAGGGCAAGCGCCTAAAACGTTAGGTTTAGCTTTTGGATATGGTAAAAAAGCAGCATTAAAAGAAGAGATGCAAGTTGGTGTAAACGCATACCAATTATATGCTAACTTTAATAATGTACAAAATGTAACAATTGCTAAGGCAAGTGGAGATCACGAGTTTGCTTGTGTTCAGTTACAAAATACATTAATGAGTAGAGGAGATATCGTTAAAGATACAACTTTAGAGATCTTCAATACGAAGGATGTAGAAGAGTGGAATATTCTTCCAAAAGTATCTTATGACCACCAAGAGGTAAATGCTTCAAGCATTGATATCTGGGAATCATTTGATAGATCAGTAGGACACCACTTTAACTTATCGATTGACTTGAATGCTTGTACTGGATGTGGTGCTTGTGTAATTTCTTGTCATGCAGAAAACAACGTACCTGTAGTTGGTAAATCTGAAGTTAGAAGAAGTAGAGATATGCACTGGTTGCGTATTGATAGATACTATTCATCTGAAGATACATTCGCTGGAGATGTTGAGTTGAAAGAAAATACGCAAGGATTTGGAGAATACCGTGAGGCATTCCAAAGCTTGGAGCACCCAGCTGATAATCCACAAGTAGCTTTCCAACCAATTATGTGTCAGCACTGTAACCACGCTCCTTGTGAGACTGTATGTCCAGTAGCTGCTACATCACACGGTCGTCAAGGTCAAAACCATATGGCATATAACCGTTGTGTTGGTACGAGATACTGTGCTAATAACTGTCCTTACAAAGTAAGACGTTTCAACTGGTTCTTATACGCTCAAAATAGTGAGTTTGATTACCACATGAATGATGATTTAGGACGTATGGTTTTAAACCCAGACGTAGTAGTTCGTTCAAGAGGGGTAATGGAAAAATGTTCAATGTGTATTCAAATGACACAAGCAACTGTATTAAAAGCTAAGAATGAAGGTAGAGCAGTTCGTGCAAACGAATTTGAAACTGCGTGTTCAGCAGCTTGTTCAAGCGGAGCTATGGTATTTGGAGACGTGAACGATAAAGAATCAGAAATTACTAAATTAGCTGAGTCTGATAGATCTTACCACTTGTTAGAGCACATTGGTACTAAACCAAATGTTTTCTACCACGTAAAAGTTAGAAATATCTAAGTTAAAAGAATTATTAATTAAAGAAACATATAAAGGATTATGTCGTCACATTACGAAGCACCCATTAGAAAACCTTTAGTTATTGGTGAAAAATCATATCACGATATAACTGTAGATGTGGCTAGACCTGTAGAAGGAAGAGCTAATAAATTATGGTGGACAGTGTTCTCTATAGCTTTAGTAGCTTTTTTATGGGGTGTAGGTTCAATGGCTTACACTGTTGGTACAGGTATTGGTACTTGGGGATTAAATAAAACTGTAGGTTGGGCATGGGATATTACCAACTTCGTTTGGTGGGTAGGTATCGGTCACGCTGGTACACTTATCTCAGCCGTATTATTATTATTTAGACAAAAATGGAGAATGGCTATTAACCGTTCTGCAGAGGCAATGACAATTTTCTCTGTAGTTCAGGCAGGTTTATTCCCTATCATTCACATGGGACGTCCATGGTTAGCTTACTGGGTATTACCTATTCCAAACCAATTTGGTTCATTATGGGTAAACTTTAACTCACCATTATTATGGGACGTTTTCGCGATTTCAACGTACTTATCAGTATCATTAGTTTTCTGGTGGACTGGTTTACTTCCTGACTTCGCTATGTTACGTGATAGAGCAATTACGCCATTCACAAAAAGAGTATATTCAATTTTATCATTTGGTTGGTCAGGTAGAGCAAAAGACTGGCAACGTTTCGAAGAGGTATCTTTAGTATTAGCTGGTTTAGCTACTCCATTGGTACTTTCTGTACACACGATTGTATCTTTTGACTTTGCTACTTCAGTTATCCCTGGATGGCACACTACAATCTTACCTCCTTACTTCGTAGCTGGAGCTATTTTCTCTGGATTCGCAATGGTAAACACGTTGTTAATCATTATGAGAAAAGTTTCTAACTTAGAAGCTTACATTACAGTTCAACACATCGAGTTGATGAACATCATTGTAATGATTACAGGATCTATCGTAGGTGTTGCTTATATTACAGAGTTATGGGTAGCTTGGTATTCAGGAGTAGAGTATGAACAATACGCATTCTTAAACCGTGCTACAGGACCTTACTGGTGGTCATATTGGTTAATGATGACTTGTAACGTAATTTCTCCACAGGTTATGTGGTTCAAGAAAATTAGAACAAACATTATGTTCTCATTCATTATTTCGATTATTGTAAATATCGGTATGTGGTTTGAGCGTTTCGTAATTATCGTTACATCATTACATAGAGATTACTTACCATCTTCATGGACAATGTTCCAACCTACTTTCGTAGATGCTGGTATTTATATTGGAACTATCGGTTTCTTCTTTGTATTGTTCTTATTGTATTCAAGAAGTTTCCCTGTAATTGCACAGGCAGAGGTGAAAACTATCTTAAAATCTTCTGGTGAATATTACAAGAAAGCAAGAGACTCTAAAGAGAATCATCAATCTTTAAATCATTAATCATTATGAGTAACAAAGTAATTCACGTATTATACAATGATGATGATGTATTGTTAGATGCAGTAAAAGAAACAAGATCTGCTCATCATCATATTGAGGAAATATACACTCCATTCCCAGTACACGGTCTTGATAAGGCAATGGGATTAAAACCAACAAGACTTGCAATTTGTGCATTCTTATATGGTTTGGTAGGTTTGTCTTTTGGTACTTTCATGATGTATTTTATTATGATTGTTGACTGGCCTCAAGATATTGGAGGTAAACCAAGTTTTAGCTTCATTCAAAATATGCCAGCTTTCGTTCCAATTATGTTCGAGATGACAGTTTTATTTGCAGCTCACTTAATGGTTCTTACTTTCTTCATGAGAAGTAAATTATGGCCTTTCAAAAAAGCTGAGAATCCAGATGTTAGAACTACAGATGATCACTTTTTAATGGAGGTAGCTTTAAATGGCGACGAAGAGTCAGCTATTGAGTTCTTCAAAAAAACTGGTGCAGTTGAAGTAAAAGTAATTGAAAAGTAATTGTAGAATGAAAACGATATATAAAATTGTAGCTTTAGTAGGAGTATCAGTTTTGACTACTTCTTGTTTTAATAAAGAGCGTCCTAACTATCAATTTATGCCTAATATGTACGAATCAGTTGCATATGAGACATATTCTGAAGTTCCAACTACAGTATTTAAAAACGGTAAAGAAGGACAGATTCCTGCAGAAGGATCTGTACCTCGCGGATTTCAACCTGAGGAGTATGCAAATACTCCAGAAGGTTTAGCAAGTGCAAAAGCTAACTTGAAATCACCATTATCTGCTGAGGAGAAAGACTTAGAGAAAGGTAAAGAATTGTATACAATTTACTGCTCTGTTTGTCACGGTGCAAAAGGAGATGGAAAAGGTAATTTGGTAAAAAGAGAGAAATTCTTGGGAGTTCCTAACTATAAAGATAGAGAGCTAACAGAAGGAGGTATTTACCATGTAATTACTTATGGTTTGAATTCAATGGGATCTCATGCTAATCAATTAAATCAACACGAGCGTTGGTTAGTTACAGATTACGTTTTAAAATTGAAATCAGAATAATAAATTGTAAAACTTATTTGAAAGTTTAGATATGTACACATTTTCAAAAAACTTGAAGACTTTTGCAATGGTTCTTATGGTCTTAGGACTTGTAGGGATTGCATATGGATTCTTCAGTGCACCAAAGACTACTGCTGAAGTAGAGCAGATCTTAACTGAGCAAGCGCATCATGATGGTGGTGCGAGTCACGTTTCTGGACACGATTCTTCGGTTTCAGATGCAGATCACGAAGCTCATCAACAGCATTTAGAGCACGTTTTGACTCAAATGCAAAACAAACCTTGGACAGCTTTGTACGTAGCATGTATTTTTGTTATGTTGGTGTCTGTAGGTATTTTAGCGTTCCACGCTATTAATTACGCTGCAAGTGCAGGATGGTCTCCTGTTCTTTTCAGAGTAATGGAAGGTTTATCAGCTTATGTATTACCTGGTTCTATAATCTTCTTCGTTATTTTGTTATTATCTGTATTTAATTTCAACCATTTATTTATTTGGGCAGATCCTAACGTTGTAGCGCACGATACAGTTATCCAAGGTAAAACAGGATATTTAAACGTTCCTTTCTTTATTATTAGAGCTGTTGTTTACTTAGCAGGATGGAATATTTATAGAATTTATGCTCGTAAACAATCATTAGCTTTAGACGCAACTGGAGACTTAGTATTCCACAAAAAGATGTTTAAAGCATCTGCTGGATTCTTAGCTTTCTTCATCGTAACTGAGTCTATGGCATCTTGGGATTGGATTATGTCAATCGATACACACTGGTATAGTACATTATTCGGATGGTATGTATTCGCAAGTTTCTTTGTAACTGCTATTACAACTATCGCATTTGTAACTTTATACTTAAAAAACAAAGGATATTTAGAATTTGTTAATACTTCTCACATTCACGATTTAGCTAAATTTATGTTTGGATTAAGTATTTTCTGGACTTATCTTTGGTTCTCTCAATTTATGTTACAATGGTACTCTAATATTCCTGAGGAAGTAACTTACTTCATCTTTAGAATTCAAGAGTATAACTTACCATTCTTCGGAATGTTGTTATTGAACTTTGTATTGCCATTAGTGTTATTAATCAATACAGATTTCAAACGTTTAACTTGGATTGTAGTTATGGCTGGTGTATGTATCATCATAGGTCACTATATTGACTTCTTTATGATGATTTCTCCAGGTACAGTAGGAGGATCTTGGTTTATCGGTGTTCCTGAAATTGCTGCATTAATGTTCTTCATTGGATTATTTATCTATGTTGGATTTACAGCTCTTGCAAAAGCACCGTTGTTAGCTAAGAACAATCCTTTGATTGAAGAGAGTAAACATTTTCACTATTAATATCTAAAAATAAACAAATGACAAGTTTATTAATATTAGCTGTAGTTGTGTTATTGGGTATTGCTATTTGGCAATTGACTAAGATCTTTGATTTAACTCAAGTTGGTTCTGGTCCTAATGACACAAATGCGGAAATCGCAAATGAGAAAGATAATAACATCAACGGTTATTTAACTTTCGCTTTCTTAGGATTTATCTACATTTTTACTATTTTTTGTTTAGTAGAGTATGGTAGCTTTCCTTTGATGAGTAACCCTGCTTCAGAGCACGGTACACAAGTTGACAACTTGATGTGGATTTCAATGGGATTAATCTTCATCGTTCAAATTTTTACACAATTTTTATTACACTACTTTGCATTCCAAGGTCGTGGAGTGAAAGGTAGAAAAGCTAAGTATTTTTCAGATAATGATAAATTAGAGGCTATTTGGACAATTATCCCTGTTATTACATTATCAGGTTTAATCCTTTACGGATTATTTGCTTGGAATGACATTATGTTTGTTGATGAGGAAGAAGACGTTTTAATTGTTGAAGTTTATGCTAAACAATTCGGATGGGATGTTCGTTACTCAGGACAAGACAATACGTTAGGAAAAGCAAACGTTCGTTTTATCGAGGGAATCAATGTAGTTGGAGTTGATATGTCAGATCCAAATGCTAATGACGATAAAATGGCAAAAGAATTACACTTACCATTAGGAAAGAAAGTTGTATTGAAATTCCGTTCACAAGACGTTCTTCACTCTGCTTACTTCCCTCACTTTAGAGCACAGATGAACTGTGTTCCTGGGATGGTAACTCAGTTCGCATTTACTCCAACTGTGACAACAGAAGAGATGAGAACTCGTGAGGAAATTGTTAAGAAAGTAAATAATATTAACAATATTAGAGCTGATAGAAGTCAAGATTTAATCGCTAAAGGTGAAGAGGCTTTAGATCCATATTCATTTGATTACTTATTATTATGTAATAAAATTTGTGGCGCATCTCACTATAATATGCAAATGAAGGTAGTTGTTGAAACTCCTGAAGAATTTGAATCTTGGTTAAAAGAACTTCCTACATTAGGAAATCAAGTTGCTGAAGAGAAAAAATCTAAAGAGGCTCCAGCTGTACCAGCAGTAGAGGAAGCTGAAGTAGAAGTTGATTCTGAAGCTATCGCTCAAGTAGTAAAATAAAACTCACGTATTAAAATCAATTTAACTATGTCAGCAGAAGGACACGAAATTATTAATGATCACGATCTTCATGATCATCATGATAAAGGAAACTTCTTTACTAAATATGTATTTAGTTTAGACCATAAAATGATTGCCAAACAATACCTTATTACAGGTATTGTTATGGGAATCATAGGGATTGTGATGTCTCTTTTATTTAGAATGCAAATCGCTTGGCCAGAAGAATCTTTTACAGTATTCAAATGGTTATTAGGTGATAAAATGGCTCCTGATGGAGTAATGAAGAATGACGCGTACTTAGCATTAGTAACAATGCACGGTACGATTATGGTATTCTTCGTATTAACAGCAGGTTTAAGTGGTACGTTTTCGAACTTACTTATTCCATTGCAAATTGGAGCACGTGATATGGCTTCAGGATTCTTGAATATGCTTTCTTATTGGTTATTCTTTATTTCTGCAGTAATTATGATTTTATCATTATTCGTAGAAGGAGGACCAGCATCTTCTGGATGGACAGTTTATCCTCCATTAAGTGCTTTACCAAAAGCAATTCCTGGATCAGGTATGGGGATGACTTTATGGTTAATCTCAATGGCAATCTTTATCGCATCTTCTTTAATGGGATCTTTAAACTACGTTGCTACTGTAATTAACTTAAGAACAAAAGGAATGTCTATGACAAGATTACCATTGACAGTTTGGGCTTTATTTACTACAGCTATCATCGGTATCGTTTCTTTCCCTGTATTATTATCAGCTGCTTTATTATTATTATTTGATAGAAGCTTTGGAACATCATTCTTCTTATCTGATATTTATTTAGCAGGAGAAGTATTACATTACCAAGGAGGTTCTCCAGTATTGTATGAGCACTTATTCTGGTTCTTAGGTCACCCTGAGGTTTACATCGTAATCTTACCAGCAATGGGTATTACTTCAGAAGTTATTGCATGTAACGCTCGTAAACCAATTTTCGGTTATCGTGCGATGATTGCTTCAATTTTAGGTATTGCTTTCTTATCAACAATCGTTTGGGGTCACCACATGTTCGTATCGGGAATGAATCCATTCTTAGGATCTGTGTTTACTTTCACAACATTGTTAATTGCAATTCCATCAGCTGTAAAAGCGTTTAACTATATCACTACAATTTGGAGTGGTAATATCCAAATGAACCCATCTATGCTTTTCTGTATAGGTTTCGTTTCAACTTTCATTACTGGAGGTTTAACAGGGATCATTTTAGGAGACTCAACATTAGATATCAACGTTCACGATACTTATTTCGTTATTGCTCACTTCCACTTAGTAATGGGTATTTCTGCTCTTTACGGAATGTTTGCTGGTATCTACCACTGGTTCCCTAAATTATTTGGAAGAATGATGAACAAGAACTTAGGTTATATCCACTTCTGGGTAACTGCAGTTTGTGCTTACGGAGTTTTCTTCCCAATGCACTTCATCGGATTAGCTGGATTACCTCGTCGTTACTATTCAAACACTGCTTTCCCATTGTTTGATGAGTTCTACGATGTGAACGTGTTAATTACTGTGTTCGCTTTAGTAGGGGCTGCTTTCCAATTAGTGTTCTTATGGAACTTCTTCTATAGTATTTTCTATGGTAAGAAAGCTACTCAGAACCCTTGGAGAAGTAACTCTTTAGAATGGACTACACCAGTAGAACATATTCACGGTAACTGGCCAGGTGAATTACCAGTTGTTTACAGATGGCCTTATGACTACAGTAAACCAGGTTTACCTGAAGACTTTGCTCCTCAAAATATGCCTTTTATTGAAGGTGAAGAGCAATTACATCACTAAGAAATAGCTTGTCTATTATATATAAAAAAGGTCATCCATCTGGATGACCTTTTTTGTTTTTAAGAGATTGATATTTTAATTTATCTTTGCGATATGAATGAGAATTTGAACCCTACTAATAAACATTTTTCTCCAGAAGAGAATGATATAGAAAAAAAGTTAAGACCACTATCATTTGATGATTTTGCTGGTCAAGCTTCTGTTTTGGAAAATTTAAAGATTTTTGTTGAAGCAGCTAATCAACGTGGCGAAGCCTTGGATCATACTTTGTTTCACGGACCTCCCGGTTTAGGAAAAACAACTTTGGCTAATATTTTAGCTAATGAGTTAGATGTAGGTATTAAGATTACATCGGGTCCTGTATTGGATAAACCTGGTGATTTAGCTGGATTACTTACTAATCTTGAAGAAAGAGATGTATTGTTTATTGATGAAATCCATCGATTAAGTCCTATTGTAGAGGAGTATTTATATTCAGCAATGGAAGATTTTAAAATTGATATAATGATTGAATCAGGGCCTAATGCAAGGTCAGTGCAAATTCATTTAAATCCGTTTACATTAGTAGGAGCTACAACTCGTTCAGGTTTACTGACAGCACCAATGCGTGCTCGTTTTGGTATTCAAAGTAGGCTGCAATATTACAACAAAGAATTACTGGCTACAATTATAGAAAGAAGTGCCTCAATTCTTGGAGTACCAATTGATTTAGAAGCAGCTATTGAAATTGCCGGAAGAAGTAGAGGTACACCTCGTATTGCAAATGCATTATTGAGACGTGTACGTGATTTCGCGCAAATTAAAGGTAATGGTAGAATAGATATTGCTATATCGCAATATGCTTTGAATGCGTTAAATGTAGATTCATTCGGTTTAGATGAGATGGACAACAAAATTCTTTTGACTATTATTGATAAGTTTAAAGGAGGACCGGTTGGCTTGTCAACTTTAGCAACTGCTGTATCTGAAAATGGAGAAACAATTGAGGAAGTATATGAACCATATTTAATTCAAGAAGGTTTTATTGTACGTACACCAAGAGGTAGGGAAGTTACTGATAAGGCTTTTGAGCATTTAGGAAGAAAGCGAGTTACTCGTCAAGGAGGACTTTTTGACGAATAGTTATAAACTATGATAGAAAATAAGAGCAAACACGCTGCATTGATTAAAGCTGAAGCTCTCCGTTTAGGTTTTATGTCTTGTGGAATTTCCAAAGCTGATTTTTTGGAAGTAGAAGCTCCTCGTTTAGAGCGTTGGTTAAATAAACAAATGCATGGTCAAATGAGTTATATGGAAAATCATTTTGACAAGCGTTTGGACCCCCGTTTACTTGTAGAGGGGGCAAAAAGTGTTGTTTCACTTACTTTAAACTATTATCCAGAAGAAACGCAGATAGAAGATTCTTATAAGATTTCTAAATATGCTTATGGAGAAGATTACCATTATGTAATAAAAGACAAGTTAAAAGAGCTACTTTATTTTATTCAAAGTGAAATAGGAGATGTAGATGGACGTGTTTTTGTTGATTCTGCTCCTGTTTTAGACAAAGCTTGGGCGGCAAAAAGTGGTTTAGGTTGGGTAGGAAAAAACAACAACTTGATTAATCGTAAGAATGGATCTTTCTTTTTTATAGCAGAGTTAATAATCGATTTAGATTTAGAAACTGATGGGCCAACAACAGATCATTGTGGGACTTGTACTAAATGCATTGATGCTTGTCCGACAGGTGCAATAGAGAGTCCGTATATTGTAAATGGTAGTAAGTGTATTTCATATTTAACCATAGAATTACGCGATGATATTCCAACAGAATTTGCTAACAAATTGGATGATTGGATGTTTGGTTGTGATGTTTGTCAAGACATTTGTCCTTGGAATCGTTTTGCAAAGCCACATAATGAGCCTCGTTTTATTCCCAATAATGAGTTAATGCGCTTAGAAAAAAGGGAATGGCGTGAATTGACAAAAGAGACATTCAGTGAAATATTTAAGAAATCTGCAATAAAGAGGACTAAATATGATGGATTATTGCGAAATATGAAATTTTTAGCCGACTGAATTACTTAATTTTGATTATTAGGCAAAAATGCTACCTTTGTTTATCATGTTAAATGAAAATTTATGAACAAAGATAGTTTACGCAAAGAAGCATTAAAGTACCATGCGGAACCTGTACCTGGTAAGATTCAGGTAGTTCCGACTAAAAAGTACTCTTCTCAGAGAGATTTAGCATTAGCATATTCACCTGGAGTTGCTGAGCCATGTTTAGAAATTGCCAAAGATGTAAATAATGTTTACAAATATACTGCTAAAGGAAATTTAGTAGCAGTTATCTCAAACGGGACTGCAGTATTAGGACTTGGTGATATTGGGCCTGAAGCTTCAAAACCAGTAATGGAGGGGAAAGGTTTATTATTTAAAATTTTTGCAGATATAGATGTTTTCGATATTGAAGTTGATACAACTGATGTTGAAAAGTTTATTGAAACAGTTAAAAATATTGCTCCAACTTTTGGAGGAATTAATTTAGAAGATATTAAAGCGCCTGAGTCTTTCGAGATTGAAAGACGTTTAAAGGAGGAATTAAATATTCCTGTGATGCACGATGACCAACACGGTACAGCTATTATTTCAGCTGCAGCATTAATCAATGCGGCAGAGTTAGCAGGTAAGAAGCTTGAAGATGTAAAAATGGTTGTATCGGGTGCTGGATCTGCAGCAATCGCTTGTGCTAAACTTTATGTAGCATTTGGTGTTAAGCAAGAGAACATCAAAATGTTTAATAGTAAAGGTGTATTAAAGAAAAATGATGAGCGTATTTCTGATTTGCAACGCGAGTTTGCAATCGATGGTGATATATCATTAACAGATGCTTTAAAAGGAGCAGATGTATTTATTGGATTATCTACAGCTGATGTTTTAAAACCAGAGATGCTTTTAGGAATGAGTGAGAATCCAATTGTATTTGCAATGGCTAATCCGAAACCTGAAATAGATTATAATCTTGCAGTGGCAACACGTAAAGACGTTATTATGGCAACGGGTAGATCTGATTATCCTAACCAAGTTAATAACGTTTTAGGGTTCCCTTATATTTTCCGTGGTGCTTTAGATGTTAGAGCAACGAAAATTAACGAAGAAATGAAAATGGCAGCTGTAGTAGCATTAGCTAAATTAGCTAAAGAGCCAGTTCCAGAACAAGTTAATATAGCATACGGTGAAACAAAGTTTACTTTCGGTCGAGAGTATATTATTCCAAAACCATTTGATCCACGTTTAATTTCTGTAGTTCCACCAGCAGTAGCAAAAGCAGCTATCGAAACAGGTGTAGCAGATGCAGTTATTACTGATTGGGACAAGTATAAATCAGAGTTAGAAGTTCGTATGGGTAGCGATAATAAGCTTGTGAGAATGCTTATTAACCGTGCAAAAGTAGAGCCAAAACGCGTAGTTTATGCTGAAGCAGATCATTTAGATGTTTTAAAAGCAGCTCAAATTGCTTATGAAGAAGGAATTGCAATTCCAATCCTTTTAGGAGATAAAGAGACAATTCTTGATTTAAAGAAAAGTATTGAGTTTACTGCTGATTTAGAAATTATTGATCCAAAATCAGAAGAACAAAAAGAAAGACGTGAAGCATTTGCTAAAGCTTATTGGTCAACAAGACAACGCAAAGGGATTACATTGTATGACGCAACTAAGTTGATGATTGAGCGTAATTACTTTGCAGCAATGTTAGTTAACCAAGGAGAAGCAGACGCTTTATTAACAGGTTTCTCACGAAATTACCCTACGGTTGTAAAACCAATTTTAGAGTTGATACCAAAAGCAGCAGGAGTTACTAAAGTAGCTACTACAAACTTGATGATGACAAAAAGAGGACCGATGTTCTTAGCTGATACAGCTATTAATCCAGACCCTTCAGCAGAAGATTTAGCTAAAATTGCTGTAATGACAGAGAAGACAGTTCGTATGTTTGGTATGGAACCTGTAATTGCAATGTTATCACACGCTAACTTTGGATCAGCAGCAAATGCATCACCAGCAAAAATGAAAGAAGCAGTACGCATCTTACACGAACAGCATCCTGATATGGTAGTTGATGGAGAAATTCAAATGGACTTTGCATTGAACAAAGAAATGTTGAAAGCGAAATTCCCATTCTCAAAATTAGTTGATAAAACAGTAAACACACTTGTGTTCCCTAATTTAGATTCAGCAAACATTACTTATAAAATGTTGAAAGAACTAAATAAATCAACTTCAATTGGACCAATTATTTTGGGGTTAGACAAAGCAGCTCACGTATTCCAATTAGGAGCAAGTGTTGATGAAATGGTGAATATGACTGCTGTAGCAGTAGTAGATGCACAAGTTCGCGACAATAGAAAAAAGAAATAAGAAACGGTCTTTACGATTAGTTTAACACTCGTGTGGAATGTTACTGAATAGTTAATAATTATTTGCTATTTTTGAAGTAAAATTAGACGAGATGATTGCACATATTCAAGGAAGATTAGTTGAAAAGACACCCACAGAAGTGGTGATAGATTGCGGGGGAGTTGGATATCTTATCCATATTTCCCTGCATACTTTTTCACAAATAGGTTCCTCTGAAAACTTAAAATTATATACTTTTCTACAAATTAAAGAAGATGGACACACTCTTTTTGGTTTTAGCGATAAAATTGAAAGAGAGTTATTTAAGCTTTTAATATCTGTTTCAGGTATTGGAGGTAATACAGCTCGAAATATGCTATCTTCAGTTTCCCCAAAGGAATTATTACAAGCTATTGCATCTGCAGATGTTAAGACAATTCAATCTGTAAAAGGAATTGGTGCCAAAACAGCGCAACGTGTAATTTTAGATCTTCAAGAAAAAGTTCTAAAATTATATAATATTGATGAAGTTTTACCGGTTATTAACAATACAAATAAGGATGAAGCGTTATCTGCTTTAGAAGTACTTGGCTTTATACGTAAGTCAGCAGAAAAAGTGGTGGATAAAATTATTAAGCAAACACCAGATGCTTCAGTAGAGTCTATCATTAAGCAAGCTTTAAAAAACTTATAAATCTTGAAGGGGATAATTCCTAATATTAAACTATACCTATTTTGGGTATTCTTACTACTTTGTGGTTTGCAGAGTAGCTATGGACAAGAATTACCTGAACAGGTTGTAGATTCACTACAAACAAAATACGATGTTGGTAAAATAGTAATTCCTGATCCTCAGATGATCAAGGAAGGATATACCTATGATCCTTATACAGATATGTATTATTTTACGAAAACATTTGATGGGTTTAATGTGAATTATCCGTTGATATTAACGCGTAAAGAATTTGAAGAGATGATTATGCGAGCTGAAATGCGTAAGTATTTTCAGCAACGCTTTAATGCGATGCACGGTCGTTTAGATGATGATGATCCTGCCTTACGCGATATGTTGCCACGTTATTATGTGAACTCTAAGTTGTTTGCAGGAATTTTTGGATCAAATACTATTG
The DNA here is from genome assembly GCF_900099675.1 of Myroides phaeus. GTDB lineage: Bacteria > Bacteroidota > Bacteroidia > Flavobacteriales > Flavobacteriaceae > Flavobacterium > Flavobacterium phaeum. The sequence continues at coordinate 49,703 of NZ_FNDQ01000003.1, read as the reverse complement.
ATGTTAAACCTTCTGGTTCGGTAGAATTTGATATGGGAGTTCGTTTTAGTAAACAAGACAATCCAATATTGTCACCACGTAACCGTAAGAATATGACTTTTGACTTTGATCAAAGGATAAGTATGGGGTTACAAGGAATGGTAGGTACTCGTTTAGCAGTTAATATAAATTACGATACACAAGCTACATTTGACTTTCAAAATATGATGAAACTGGCATTTGAGCCAGATGAAGATGATATTGTTAGGTCAGTAGAAGTTGGAAATGTTAGTATGCCAATTAGCGGATCATTAATACGTGGTGCGCAAAGTTTATTTGGAGTTAAAACACAACTTCAATTTGGAAGAACAACAATTACTGGGGTATTCTCAGAACAAAAATCAGAGACAACCTCTATGCGTGCAGAAGGAGGTGGAACACTGGAAGATTTCGAACTATACGCATTAGATTATGATGAGGACAAACACTTTTTCCTATCACAATACTTCCGAAATAATTACGATGAAGCATTACAAAATTATCCTTACGTTAGAAGTAGGGTAAGAATTACACGTGTAGAAGTTTGGATTACAAATCGCTATAATAGTGTAAATCAAAATAATAATAATTCTCGAAATATTGTAGCCTTACAAGATTTAGGGGAAGGACGTAATAAAATAGGCAAAGATGATAAGGATGTAATTGGTATAGCTAATCCTGAAAATGGGTTCTTTGTTAATTTACAAAATAACGCTTTTCCGAATAACGCAAATAACCAGTTTGATCCAGGTAAAATAGGAAGTAACTATTTAACACCTGCAATTCGTACAAATACTTCAGGAAGTTCAGCATTTACTATTCCAGTTCAAGAAGGAAAAGACTTTGTACGTTTAGAGAGTGCAAGAAAATTAAATCCAAGTGAGTTTACTTTTCACCCTCAATTGGGATATATTTCTTTGCAACAACGTTTGTCAAATGATGAAGTATTAGCCGTTGCTTACCAATATTCTATTGGAGATCAAGTATATCAAGTAGGGGAATTTGGTACAGACTCAGGAATGACTACAGCAACGGAAGGTAATTTAAAACCAGGGGACCCTAATTATTTTCCAGGAAATGAAGATGTTCCAAGATCACAAGCATTAATTCTAAAAATGCTTAAAAGTAATTTGACGTTAGTAGGACAGCCAGTGTGGAAGTTGATGATGAAAAATATTTATCAGATTCCAAATGCGATGTATTTGTCTCAAGATAAGTTCCGCTTCAATATTTTATATACAGACCCAAGTCCATTAAACTACATTAGTTCAGTAACAGATCAACCGTTACCAGAAGGAGTTGAGCGTACACCACTTTTGAAAGTCTTTCACTTAGATAGATTGAATAGCACCAATGACCCTCAAGCAGGAGGAGATGGTTTCTTTGACTTTGTACCCAATAAAGGAATGCAAGAAGTTTTTGATCCAAATAATCCAGGAGGTAATACCAATAATAGTAATTATGGAAGTGGAGGTTATGGAAATAACAATAACTACGGAAATAATAATAATTACGGCAATAATGGGTATGGGAATAATAACAACCAGTACAGTGGTAATGTCTTTGAGGGGATAACCATTGACCCTACTAATGGGCGATTGATATTTACAACAGTAGAGCCATTTGGAGAGCACTTATTTAAGCAGCTTGAAGATAATGTTGCCAATGCGGATTATGATAATTCTGATTCTTACAATAAAAACCAGAAAAAGTATGTTTTTAGAGAAATGTACCGCACAAGTAAAATAGATGCAGAAAGACGTCAAAGTGAGAAAAATAAATTCCAACTAAAAGGAAAGTACTCAAGTCAAATGGGAGAAGGAATCCCAATTGGAGCGATGAATGTTGCACCAGGATCTGTAGTTGTGCAAGCAGCAGGGCGTGTACTTGTTGAAGGGGTTGATTATACAGTTGATTACAGCAGAGGACGCGTAATGATTTTAGATCAAGGGTTATTAGCGTCAAATACACCTATTGATGTTTCTGTTGAAAACAATACAATGTTTGGACAGCAAACCAAACGTTTCTTTGGATTAAATGTTGAGCATAAATTTAATAAAGACTTTATTGTAGGAGGTACGTTTTTACGTTTATCAGAAAGGCCTTTTACACATAAGTCAAATTATGGTGAAGAAGCAGTAAACAATACTATTTGGGGTTTTAATGCGCAATATTCGACAGAAGTTCCCTTTTTAACAAGGTTAGTAAACAAGTTGCCTAATATTGATACGGATGTAGAATCTCGTGTATCTTTCAGAGGAGAGTTTGCTTATTTACAACCTGGGAATTCAAAGCTTGACCAAATGAATGGAGAAGCGACATCTTATATAGATGATTTCGAAGCTACGCAATCAACAATTGATATAAAAGCTCCAAGTGCTTGGAAGCTATCAAGTACTCCTATAGGTTTTCATAGATTTACTGATTTCACCAATGCAGATAAGTTTGCACCTACAGCATATTCCTTAGAAGATGGTTACAGACGATCAAAGCTGTCTTGGTATATGATTGACCCTGTGTTTTTCGTGGGTTCAAAACCAGATGGCGTAACTGAGTATGATTTGTCTTCAATTCGTACAAGAAGAATTTATAGTGAAGAGTTATTTCCAAATAAAGATATTGCCTACGGAGAAAGTAGAGTTATTAACACGTTAGATTTAACGTATTATCCAGAAGAAAGAGGGCCATATAACTTTTATAACGGATATACTAAAAATGCAAAATCTCCAACTCCTAAAAACAACTGGGGAGGGATTATGCGTGGCTTAAGTACTACAAACTTTGAACAAGCGAATATTGAATTTGTTGAATTTTGGGTAATGGATCCTTATGTTGGTAGATCTGGAGCAGTAGCAGCTACAAATACAGGACAATTGCGATTGAACTTAGGGTTTATCTCTGAAGATATTTTAAGAGATGGTTACAAACAGTATGAAAATGGGCTTCCTGACACGGGAGTAAATTTAGTGCATACCATAGAAACTATTTGGGGGAAAGTTCCAGCTGCACCTTCATTAATTTATGCTTTTGATACGAGCGCAGAAAATAGAAAACTTCAAGATGTAGGTTTAGATGGACTAAGTGATGAAGAAGAGAGAATAAAGTTTGCTGAGTTTGCAAGTTTTGCAGACCCAGCTGCAGATAATTTTGTACACTATTTAGACGCTTCAGGAGGCATTTTACAACGTTATAGAGATTATAATGGTTTAGAAGGAAATAGTCCGTCTTCAGGAGGAAGAGGAGGGAATAATCAACCAGATGCAGAAGATGTTGACGGAGATAATACGATGAATACAATAGATGCGTATTACGAATATACTGTTAATGTAAAACCAAACTTACAGCCAGGAGAAGGTTATGTTACAGATGTTAGGACTACGATTGTTCCTTTGCCTGATGGACAAGAAACAGAAGTAAGATGGTTACAATTTAAGATACCTATAGATTCTGATAAGAAAAAAGAAATAGGAGCAATAAGCGATATGCGTTCAATACGTTTTATGCGTATGTACTTAACCGATTTTGAGAAAGATGTAACCTTGCGTTTTGGAACATTAAATTTGGTGCGTTCAGATTGGAAAAAATTTGATAGAAGTTTAATTGAAGAAACTAATGTAAGCGGGGGTAAAAACACAAAAATTGATGTTGCATCAGTTAACTTGACAGATAACTACGATAAAAAGCCTATTCCTTATGTGTCCCCTCCTGGTGTGCGCAGAGAACAGGTGTATATGAATAATACATTAATAAATCAGAATGAACAATCGTTACTTTTAAAAGTTGAAAACTTAACACATAGAGACGCAAGAGGGGTGTATAAAAACTTTAATGTTGATATGCGTCAATATAAAAAACTGCGTATGTTTATACACGCTGAGTCTTTAAAAGAATCAGCTAAACTTGGCGACTATGATATGGCTGCTTTTATCCGTATTGGTACTGATTTGATGGAGAATTTCTATGAAATAGAAATACCGTTAAAAGTTACTAATGGAGGAGAAACAGATCCTGAGGCGATTTGGCCAAAAGAGAATGAGTTAGAAGTTGAAATCGATTTATTAGCAAAATTAAAGTTGCTGAAAATGGCAGAATCAGGGAAGCCTGGTTATGATGCATCAAAGATTTTTTATGTAGATGAGTCTGAATTACACGGATTAGTCGTAGATAAACCTAATAAGCTTAAGTTAGGAATTAAAGGTAATCCAAACTTTGGAAAAGTTAGGGTGATGATGCTTGGTGTTAGAAATGTGATGAATGGCGCAGTAGGTGTTGTAACAGGTAAAGAGTTTTCAGGAGAGTTTTGGTTTGACGAGTTGCGTATGTCTGATATGGATAACAAAGGAGGATGGGCAGCAACAGCAACTCTTGATGCTAATTTAGCTGACTTTGCAACTGTGTCAATGACAGGTATGAAATCTACAATTGGTTTTGGAGGATTAGAACAAGGACCACAACAAAGAAGTAGAGAAGATAGAAAGTCATATAGCGTTGTAACGAATGTTAATTTAGGACAATTACTACCTAAAACTTGGGGAGTAAACTTGCCATTTAACTACGCTATCAGTGAAGAGTTTATTACTCCTGAATATGACCCTAATAATCCAGATTTGAAATTGAGCTATATTAAATCAGGAGCTAAATCATCGGCAGAAGCAGAAGAAGCAGAGAAAAGAGCAATTGATTATACGAAGAGAAAAAGTATTAACTTTATAGGTATAAGCAAGGAAAAAAATCCAGAGAAAAAGAGACATATTTACGATGTTGAAAACCTAACATTATCTCATTCATACAATGAGGTGAAACATCACGATTTTGAGATAGAGTCAATGTTAGAACAACAAGCACGTACATCATTAGATTATACTTATTCATTTGAAACAAAAAGTGTAGAACCGTTTAAAAAGGTAAGTTTTTTAAGCGGTAATTATTGGCAATTAATTAGAGATTTTAATTTCAATTATATGCCAAGTAATATTTCATTTACGAGTAATGTAATGCGTCAGTATAATAGACAAGAATTTAGATTGCTTGATGTAGAAGGAATAGGTTTAGATCCATTGTACAGACGTAATTATTTCTTTAACTATAATTTTGGTTTCAATTTTGATTTGACAAAATCTTTACGTTTAACTTATATAGGAGGGAGTAATAATATTGTAAGAAATTACTATGATGTAACGACTGGTCAAATAGACAACGATAATGGGATTTGGGATGATTATTTTAATATTGGAGAGCCTAATCAGTTTTCTCAGCAGTTTACATTAAACTATGAAATACCGTTAAATAAGATTCCATTGCTATCTTTTATTAGGTCAAACTATGCTTATACAGGAAATTTTAATTGGCAACGTGCATCAGATGCTTACTCCAATATTCAACTCGATGACAGCGATGTGTTTTACAGTATAGGGAATACAATTCAAAACTCAAGAACACAAAGACTAAATACAACTTTAGGAATGGAAACATTATATCGTTATTTAGGTTTGGTAAAGAGCGGTCAACGTAAAAAAGCTACTCCTTCAAAAGCTAAAAAAGTAGCGATTGTTCCAGGTCAAAAAGTGGTGCAAACAAAGGAAAATGCAAAAAAGAATATCAATGATGAGCCAGGAGTAGGTACGGCAATAACTGATGCGTTAATTGGTGTGGTTACTTCTATAAAAAATATTCAGATAAATTACTCTGAAAATAGTGGAACTATGTTGCCTGGTTTTATGCCAAGCGTTGGATTTTTTGGAACATCAAAACCAAGCTTAGGGTATGTTTTTGGTAGTCAGGCTGATATTAGATATGAGGCTGCAAAGAATGGATATTTGACTGAATTCCCTGAGATGAATCAGCCTTACACAACAATTAGTAATAAATCATTAAACCTTACTGCATCAGTAAGCTTGTTGCCTGATTTAACAATTGATTTATTTGCAGAGCGTATGAAGTCTGACAATTACTCTGAACAGTTTGTAGTAGAAGATGGAATTTATCACGGACAAGCTCCTTATAGTTATGGGAATTTCAGTATTTCAACAATTATGATTGGAACTTCATTCTCTAAAAGTGATTTAATGCAGTCACCAACATTTGATCGTATGTTAGAGAATAGATTGATAGTTGCAAATCGTTTAGCAGCAGAAAGAGATCCAAATGCAACAGCAGTAGATCAAGATGGTTTTCCTATAGGATATGGAAAAGGAAGTCAAGCCGTTCTTTTACCTGCGTTTTTAGCAGCTTATACAGGAGGGAATGCAGAGAAGGTATCAACAAGTTTGTTTAGAGATATGCCTTTGCCAAACTGGAATATTAAGTATACTGGTTTTATGAAGATGAAATGGTTTAAAGATAATTTTAGACGTTTTTCTGTTCACCACGGTTATCGCGCTTCTTATACTTTAGGCTCATATAGCTTCAATCACGAGTATTACAAAGATTCCAATGCCTTAAATCAGTATGGTAACTATCCAACTAAAAATGTAGTAAATAGTGCAACGTTATATGAACAGTTTAATCCACTTGTTCGTTTTGATTTAGAAACAAAATCAGCCGTAAAAGTTTTGTTAGAAATGAGAAAAGATCGTATGTTGTCTTTAAGTTTTGACAACAATTTACTGACAGAAACAAGAGGTAACGATTTTGTACTTGGGTTAGGTTATCGCGTAAAAGATGTAGGGTTTAATTCTATGTATGCAAACAATGGCGCTGGAGGAAGAATATCAAGTGATATTAATATCAAGGCAGACTTAACATTGACTAAGCGAGAAACAATTGTTCGCTATTTAGACTATAATAATAGTCAAATGGGAGGAGGACAAAATATGTGGTCATTAAGAGTAGCGGCAGATTATATGTTGAGTAAAAACTTAACAGCAATCTTTTTCTACGATCACTCATTCTCAAAAGCAGTAATCTCAACTATGTATCCTATAACAAATATCAGGGCAGGATTTACAATGAGATATAATTTCGGAAATTAATGAGGATTGGTTCCTAATTATGTAATAATATTATACATTTGCTAAAAACTAAATAAAATGAATTTACCAGCTAATTTAAAGTACACAAAAGATCACGAGTGGGTAGCAATCGAAGGAGATGTAGCTACAATCGGAATTACTGATTTCGCTCAAAAAGAGTTAGGAGACATCGTTTATGTTGAAGTTGAGACATTAGATCAAACTTTAGACAGAGATGAAGTATTCGGAACTGTAGAAGCAGTAAAAACAGTTTCAGACTTGTTTTTACCATTGACAGGAGAGATTATCGAGTTCAATGAAGAATTAGAAACTGAGCCAGAGTTAGTAAATACTGACGCATACGGAGCAGGATGGATGATTAAGGTAAAAATTTCAGATATGAGTGAAGTTGATTCATTATTATCTGATGCACAATATAAAGAATTGATTGGAGCGTAAGATATTTTTTTGGATAGGAATTATCTGGACAGTTTTAATATTTATGGGCTGTTTATTAGACGGTAATACCGTATCCAAAGTGCCAAGTATGGAAATACCTAATAAGGATAAAATAGCACATTTTACCTTTTACTTTGTATTTTCCATAGTATGGTTTAATTATATTGTGAAAAGTAAGCCAAATTACTCGAAAATTAAGTTGACAATTTATATCTTTACTATAGCAAGTACAACAGGAGGAGTTGTAGAAATATTACAGTATTTCTTTTCTCCAACAAGAAGTGCTGAATGGGGAGATGTATTTGCAAATTGTTTAGGAAGTTTATTTGGGTTGTTACTTTGTTTAACTCTTATCACTAAGAAGAAATAGAATTTCAAAATGGCCCCAATTAGGGGCCATTTTTTTTAAATATAAATAGATTATGCAAGATTTAAGAGAGTTTATGGATTCTACTTATTTAAAAACTGCGACACAAGCTGGTTTAAGTGAAGTAGAAAATAGTAAAGTAGTGGCTGAATTGATTCAAGAAGCTATTGATGAGAAATTTAAATTAGCGATGATTAGACCAGACCACGTTAAGTTAGGTCGTAAAATGGTTGATGAAGCTAATTCAAAAGTAGCAATAGGTACTGTAATCGATTTTCCAGAAGGTAATCGTGGACTTGAGGCTAAATTAGCTGAAGCAAATCAAGCAGTGAAAGATGGTGTAGATGAATTAGACTATGTAGTTGATTATACAGCTTTCAAAAAAGGAGAAGTAGAAAAAGTTAAAAATGAAGTAGCTGAATGTACTGCATTAGGACTTAACGCTGGTAAACTTGTAAAATGGATTATTGAAACAGCCGCTTTAACAGATGTAGAGATTGTACAGTTAACAGCATTAATCAAGAATGTAGTTATGTCAAAATTTTCAGAGAAAGACTATGACAAAGTATTCGTAAAGTCATCTACAGGATTTTATAAAACAGAGGGAGGTAAACCAAATGGAGCAACTGTTCCAGCGATAGTTTTAATGCTTGAAAACGCAGGACCACTACCAGTAAAAGCATCTGGAGGAATTCGCGATAGAGAAGCGGCAATAGAAATGATTAAATTAGGTGTTAAAAGACTTGGTACATCATCGGCTAAAACTATTGTAGAGGGATCAGGAACTGTAGATAGTTACTAAAACCTTAAAAAAATATTATAATCAAAGCTGTTCTCTTTGTTTTTAGGATTTGTTTTAAAAATTGGACTATATTTGCAAATCATTAAAAGTAAATGAAAACAGCTTTGAATTTATCTTCTGAAAAAAATATTTCTAATTCGTTATTGAAGGAGTTTAAAGAAATGACAAAAATGGGGTTAGCCTTTAGTGTTGTCTTTTCTACAATAGCGGGTTATCTAATTGCAGTTCCTGATTTAAGCAGCATTAATTTTATTACCCTTATTGCACTTGCGGTAGGTGGTTATTGTATGGTTGGTGCTTCCAATGTTTACAATCAAATAATTGAGAAGGAACTTGATGCAAAAATGAAGCGTACAATGAATCGTCCGATAGCTTCAGGACGTGTAAAGCCTTCATCAGCATTTGTGTTAGCTACAGTTTTGACTATTTTAGGAATTGGTATTCTATATGCAATCAATCCTAAAACAGCGATGTTTGGGGCTATTTCAATCTTTTTATATACAAGTATTTATACACCATTAAAGACTGTAACACCACTTTCTGTGTTTGTTGGAGCTTTTCCTGGTGCAATACCTTTTATGTTAGGTTGGGTTGCAGCGACGGATAACTTTGGAATAGAAGCAGGAACACTATTTATGATTCAGTTCTTTTGGCAATTTCCTCACTTTTGGGCAATCGGATGGTTTTTATATGACGATTATAAAAAAGGAGGTTTTTCAATGTTACCAACAGGAAAGAGAGACACAAAGACATCTGTACAGATTATCTTGTACACAATATGGCTAATGATTGCCTCAGTTTTCCCAGCATTTGGAATGACAGGACGTTTATATCTTACTCCAGTATCAGCAGTATTAGTTTTTATTGCAGGTTTATGGATGTTGTCAGCAGGAGTAAAATTGTACAAAAAGCGTACAGATAAAGCTGCACGTTCATTAATGTTAGTAAGTGTTACATATATTTCGTTGATTCAAATAATATATGTTTTAGATAAATTTTTAAGATAATTAAAAACATGGATATTACAGCACAAGAGCAGTATGAAAAAAAGGGGAAAGCATTAAAAGTAATGATGCTTTTTGGAATTGGAAGTATAGCAATGGTATTCGCAGGATTGACAAGTGCGTACGTTGTTAGTAAGTCTCGTCCAGATTGGTTAACAGATTTTGTGTTGCCATCAGCCTTTTTATATAGTACAATAGCAATTTTCTTAAGTAGTATCACTTTTCACCTTGGATATAAGGCAATAAAGAGAGACGATAGAAATAAAACTACTACTTATCTAATTTCTACTTTGATATTAGGATTGTTATTCGTTTTTTTGCAGTTCAAAGGTTTTGGTGAAGTTATTTCCGCAGGATATTTCTTTACTGGAAGTGAAAGTACAATTACAACTTCGTTTTTATACGTAATTGTAATTGTACACATAGCCCATCTATCAGGAGGACTATTAGCATTATTGTATGTAATTTATAATCATTTTAAACAAAAGTATAATTCTCAGCAAAACATTGGAATTGAGTTATGTGCATGGTTTTGGCATTTCTTGGATTTGTTGTGGATTTATTTGTTTTTATTTTTTACATTCTATAAATAGAAAAATATAACTAAATTTGAGAACTTTATAACTAACAACTTTTTATGGGAGCGACAGTTACTACAGCAGCTACTAAAGAAACTACATGGGGCGGAGGAAATGAGCCTCTAAAGGTAAGCTATGGTAAAATGATGATGTGGTATTTCATATTATCAGATTCATTAACATTTTGTGGATTCCTGGTAGGATACGGGTTTACTCGTTACAAATTTCAAGATACTTGGCCTATTGCAGACGAAGTATTTAATCACTTTCCATTTTTACATGGTGTAGATGCACCAATGTATTATGTGGCATTGATGACTTTTATTTTGATTTTCTCTTCAGTTACTATGGTTTTAGCCGTAGATGCTGGACATCAAATGAAAAAGAATAAAGTGGCTACTTACATGTTCTTGACAATTGTAGGAGGATTAGTATTCTTAGGATCACAAGCTTGGGAGTGGAAAAATTTTATTAATGGTTCTTATGGAGCTGTTGAAACAAGAGGAGGATCTATTTTACAATTCGTTGGAGAAGACGGAAAACAGATTGCTCTATCTGACTTTGCATTAGTAGATGCAAACAGAAATGAAGCTACATTGACAAGAGCGGACGCTACATGGTTCGTGAAAGGTCCTGAAGCAACAACTTATTCAATTGAAGAAGTTAAAGCGGGATTTGAAGCAAATCCAAATGTGAGAATTAGAACACAAAAAACGACAGATGAAAAACACAAAGAGATTCTTACAAGAGAAGAGTCTGTTAAGCGTTTGAATGATGCAGTTTTAGTGGTTGAAGGAGCAAGTTTAATTCGCAATGAGTACGGACACAAAACATTTGCTGATTTCTTCTTCTTTATTACAGGATTCCACGGATTCCACGTATTCACAGGTATTTTAATTAATGTGGTTATTTTCTTCAACGTTTTAATGGGTACTTACCAAAAGAGAGGTAGCTATGAAATGGTTGAGAAAGGTGGATTATACTGGCACTTTGTTGACTTAGTGTGGGTATTTGTATTTACATTCTTTTATTTGGTTTAACTTTAAAATTCGAAAAAAATGGCAGCAGAAGCAGCACATCATTCAAATACAAAGAGAATTTGGGTAGTTTTCGCAATTATGTCTGTGATTACTTTAGTTGAGGTAGTATTAGGTATTTTTAAACCTGAATCATTACACCACGTTCATATCTTTGGATTAAGTTTATTAAACTATATCTTCATTATTTTAACTATTGTTAAAGCTTACTACATTATGTGGGCATTCATGCACTTAGAGCAAGAAAAAGCAGCTTTTAGATGGTCAGTAGCGGGGATATTATCTTTCTTATGTGTTTACTTAATTACTTTAGTTTTGACAGAAGGAAACTATATTTTTGACGTATTCCATAATTCACAGTACAAGTGGATATTTTAATATCATATTATATATGAAAAAGGCGGTTTATTGACCGCCTTTTTTTATTTTTGTGAGTTACATAATAGCATTTTAAAATGAAAAAATACCTTATCTTAGTTCTGTTATTTGTTATGCCTATTTGCGCTTATTTATTTTTTGCAACAGGTGTAAATCAGTTTGTACGACTTCCCGTTATAACTGAAGGTGTAAATGAGTTACCAATAGGAAAAACCTCATTGAATAAACAACCAAAATTAGAAGGAAAGATAACAGTTCTTGGTTTTCCAGGAGGACATCTATTTAGAGATCGCGGAGACGCTTTTAATCTTAATCAAAAAATTTATAAAAGATATTTAGACTTTGAAGACTTTCAATTAGTAATGGTATTGCCATTAGGAAGTGAAGCTGAAGCGGAAAAAGTAGTTAATGAGTTAAGCCCAATTTCAGATATGTCAAATTGGAATTACTTATTTTTAAAACCAGAAGAAATCCAAGAGTTTTATAATTCGCTTGGATTAGTTGGTAAACTTGATGATGACTTAGCAAGCTCGAATGTTTATATCATAGATAAAGATAAAAATCTTAGAGGTAGAAAGGGACCTAATAAAATGGGTGATTTCGAGTATAAAGAAGGTTATTCTACTATTTCAGCTGCGGAGTTAAATAATGATATGATGGATGATGTGAAAGTTGTATTAGCAGAATACAGATTAGCATTGAAACAGTATAAACGCATAAACAAAGGTGAATAATATGAAAGATAAATCGTACATCTGGATATCATTTATTGTATTAATATTTGGTATATGGGCAGTGCCTAAAATTATTAAAAAGTTTGAAAAATCTGATTTACACGTTGTAGGTACAGCACCTAAGTTTGAATTAGTAGACCAAAATAATAAGACAATTAATAACGTGAGTTATGAAGGGAAAGTTTACTTAGTTGAGTTTTTCTTTGCTAATTGTCCTACTATCTGTCCTATTATGAATATGAATATGCTAAAACTTCAAGATACTTTTTATGGGAATATGAAATTTGGTATAGCATCAATCACTATTGACCCAACTCGTGATACAGTAGAAGCTTTGAAAGTTCACGCAGATGAATTAGGAGTTAAAAATCCTTATTGGCATATGATGACTGGAGATGCTACTTATATTTATGATTTAGCTAAAAAGTTTAATCTGTACACAGGAGTTAATCCAGATGCTCCAGGTGGATTTGAACATTCAGGTTTGTTTGCTCTTGTAGATAAAAATGGGCAAATACGTTGTAGAATTGATGAACACGGTAACCCAATCATTTATTACGATGGAACTACTGATGAAGGGGTAGAATGGTTAAAACAAGATATTAAATTATTGTTAGAAGAATAAAATGGAAAATAATACAAACGTAGAACAAAAGTTTAGTAAATGGATTTGGGTGTTGTCTGTGGCAATACCGGTAGTAGTGGCAATATTATTTGGTGTAAATCTGCAGAAGTTAGGGTACGATGTTAAGCCATTAACCTTTTTGCCTCCAATTTATGCAACTATTAATGGTATAACAGCTGTATTACTTGTGTTAGCAGTTCGTGCTATTAAAAAAGGTAATATGAAGTTACACGAGCTATTGATTAAAATCTGTATGGGATGTTCTTTAGCTTTCTTAGCAATGTATGTAGCTTATCATATGACTTCGATTGAAACAAGTTATGGTGGAGAAGGAGTAATTCGTTATGTTTATTTCTTTATTTTGATAACGCACATAATGCTGTCTATCATTATCATTCCTTTTGTACTATTTACTTTTGTAAGAGGTATTTCAGGTTCATATCAAAGACATAAAAAATTAGCACGTATTACATACCCTATGTGGTTATACGTTGCAGTTACAGGAGTAATTGTTTATTTAATGATTTCTCCATACTATATACATTAATTTCTAAAGCGATAAGCAATGAAAAAAATTGGTTGGATTCTTTTTATTTGCTTTTTGTCTATACAAAATATGCAAGCACAATGTGCAATGTGTAGAGCATCTCTTGAAACAGAAGAGGGTGGAGTAAAGGCTGAAGCAGTAAATGATGGAATCGTCTACTTGATGTTGTTTCCTTATCTTTTGGTAGGATTAGCTTTATTTTTCAGTTATAAAGTCTATAAAAGCAAAAAAGTTATAAAACAGTAATATAAAACCGCTATAAGTAGCGGTTTTTTTTATTACTTTATACAACAGTAACATAATGTTTGTTTTTTTGTCAATTCTGAAAAATAATTAGATTTATGATTAACCAATATAGAGTAATTGCAATTAGTTTTTTTATTTATTTATTGCCTCAATATATTTTAGCACAAGATAATTATTGGTCCTTAGAAAAGTGTATTGAATATGCTATCGATAATAATATTCGGATTAAACAGTCAAAACTTGATGAAGAAAGTGCTCTAATTAATAAGGCTATCGCTTTTGGTAATTTCTTGCCTGGAATTACTATGAATGGTAATCATTCGTGGACTATTGCAGATCAACCTAATCAGGTTACAAAAGTTGTAGAAAGTCAAACAATACAAAGTAGTAGTTTTGGTGTTGGTGTAAATGTGGATATATACAATGGACTTCAGAATCAAAATTTGTTAGTCAAATCGCGTTTAGCACATTTAGCCTCACAATATAAGCTTCAAAAAATGAAGGAGGATATCGCTTTAAATGTGATTAATTCTTACTTGCAGATTATTTTTAATAAGGAGTTAGTACGTACAAATAAAGTACAACTTGAATATGACGAAAGTCAGTCTAATAGAACAGAAGAGCTTGTAGAAGCAGGTGTCGTTCCTGCAGGTGATTTATTAGAGGCTAATGCAACAGTAGCTGTGGCTACACAAAGGTTAATTGTTTCTCAGAATGAATTAGTAATGGCTCGGTTAAATTTAGCTCAGTTATTACAGATAAATGATTACGAAGCTTTCGATGTTATTGATTCAGATTATGAAGTAGGAGAAAGTGCTGTATTGATTTATACACCTGAAGAAATAAAGTCAAGAGCATTTGAGGTTTTAACAATTGTAAAGAATGCAGAAGCTGAAGTAGATATTGCTGAACGAAATGTAAAAATTAGCAGAGGAGCTTATTTACCTCGATTAAGTGCTTTTTACAATTTAGGGACAAATATTAATTATCAAGATAGATTAGTAGGTATAGAAAGTACTGGAACAAGTAGTACAATAGGATATGTAGAAGGAACAAACCAACGTGTTTTACAACAAAACACAATGGGGGTGTTTGGAGGACCTAATTCCTTTTTTAGTCAGTTTGATAAAAATAAAACCTCAAGTTTTGGACTAAGCCTTGCCGTTCCTGTTTTTCAGGGGTTCTCAGTTAGAAATAATGTAAAGTTGAGCAAGTTGAGATTGAAACAGATTGAGAATGAAAGAGAGGTTGTGATATTGAATTTAGAGCAATTGGTATTTAAGGCTTATACAGATACTCAAAGTGCATTGAAAACCTATGAAGCAAGTGTTGTAAGTTTAAAAGCAAGAACGCAATCTTTAGAGTATGCAAAAGAGAGATATGCTGTGGGGTTAATCAATGTTTTTGAACTCAATCAAAATCAAAACTTATTAGTTACAGCTCAATCGAATTTATTAAAATCCAAGTATGATTATATTTTTAAGACGAAGATATTAGAGTATTACTTTGGAATACCATTATTTAAAAATTAAGATTATGAAAAAGAAATACATTGTTGTTTTTATACTTTTAGTTATTATAGCTATTCTGTTATCTGTTTTTGTTTTCGGAAAGAAAGAAGAATTAACTACGATAGAGGTGGTAACGCTTGAAAAATCTAATATCGTTGAAACCGTATCAGGTACAGGAAAGATTCAACCTGAAATAGAGATAAAGATTTCTTCTGAAGTATCTGGAGAAATCATAAATTTGCCAGTGAAAGAAGGTCAAGTTGTAAAAAGAGGTGATTTACTTGTAGAGATTAATCCTGATTTATATACTTCTGCAGTAGACCGTATGGTTGCTATGCTGGCTACAAGTAAAGCTGGATTAGAGCAGGCAGTAGCCCAACTGAAAGAAGCAAAGTCAAATTATGATAGAAACGCTCGATTATTTGAAAAAGGAGTAATCTCTCGCTCAGAGTGGGATAAGGTAGTTCGTGCTTATGAAGTGGCTAAAGCAACACAAAACTCTGCTTTTTACAATGTAGAGAGTGCTAAAGCAGCTTTAGCAGAATCTAAAAGTAATTTGCTAAGAACAACAATTTATTCTCCTGCTTATGGTACAATTTCACGAATCGATGTAGAGTTGGGAGAACGTGTTTTAGGGACACAACAAATGGCGGGGACAGAAATATTGCGTGTTGCCAATTTGAATAGTATGGAAGTTGAAGTTGACATCAATGAAAATGATATTGTAAAAGTAAAGCTTGGAGATGAAACACGAATTAATGTTGATGCTTATTTAAAAAAGGAGTTTAGGGGAGTAGTAACAAGTATTTCAAATTCTGCTTCAAATGCAACGTTATCGTCAGATCAAGTAACTACTTTCAAGGTAAAGATTAAAATACTGAGAGAGTCATATGAGGATTTGTTAGATAATAGTATTGAAAACTATTCGCCTTTTAGACCAGGAATGACTGCTGCTGTAGATATCATTACAAATGTGAAGAAAGATATTCTTGCTGTGCCAATTAGTGCAGTAGTAATGCGTAGTCCAACAGATACGCTTTTGTCTAAAGAAGAAGGGAAAAAGGCGTTAGTTAAAGACTTGATGCGAGAGGCAGTTTTTGTTAATGACAACGGCATAGCAAAACTTAAGTTTGTAAAGACAGGTATTCAAGATGATGCTAACATTCAAATTATAGATGGCGTTAGTGCGAATGATGAAATTATAACAGGGCCTTATTCAACTGTTAGTAGAACGCTCCAAAATGGAGATAAAGTTAAAGTAGAAAGTAAAAAAGAATGATAACGATTTTAAGTATTGAAACAGCAACTAAGAATTGCTCGGTTTCTTTGTCTGTAGATGGTCAATTGATTGAATGTAGAGAAATAGCTGAAGAGAATTTTTCTCACGCAGAAAAACTACACGTATTTGTTGAAGAAGTATTAAAAGATAACGGTAAAAGTTTAAAAGATTTAAGTGCTATTGCAATAAGTCAAGGACCAGGTTCATATACAGGATTACGTATTGGTGTATCTTCTGCAAAAGGACTTTGTTATGGTTTGTCAATCCCAATGATTGCTTTGGACACATTAGAAGTTTTGGCGCGTCAGATTAATGTAGAAGAGGGATTAATTATTCCGATGTTAGATGCAAGGAGAATGGAAGTTTTCTCAGCTGTATTTGATTCAACATATAATAAAATTGCTCCGATTGAAGCAGTTGTTGTTGATGAAAATTCGTTTGCAGATTATAGTCAAACAAATACTTTACACTTAATTGGTGATGGTGCATTGAAGTGTAAAGAGGTTTTAAATGGAGGCAACTTTATTTATTATCCTGAGAATATTTACCCTTCCGCAAAAGAAATGTGTTCAATGGCTCATAGTAAGTTTTTAGCTAAAGACTTTGTAGATGTAGCCTATTTTGAACCTTTTTATTTGAAAGATTTTGTTTTAATAACAAAGAAGAAATAACATAACCTAATAGGTCTATAACGAAAGACTCAAGTTTAAATATTTGAGTCTTTTTTGTTTGTTTTAAAAAGGCGTGTGTAATATCTTATAAATTGTTTCGACTTTGAAACTCTTGAAACGTTGTGTTTATAGGGCTTTGTGCAGTGGTTAGTCGTAGATAAGTTGCAGATAAATCGTAGATTGTTCGCAAAAAAGGCCTGTATGCGAGGTATCTACGACTTATCTACGAGTTATCTCCAACTAATGTATGTTTAAAACCTTGTTGATTATTATAAATAAATCTGTTTTTAGGGTAATTAATAGAATCTAATTAATCACTTTTTCTTGTAAGACGTGAGGTAAAATAAGAACTGCTGTCTTTCATAACAAAGACAGCAGTTCTTACGTATTATAAGGAATCAGTGATTTCTTTAGCTTTGAGTAAAACAAAAGAACACACCGTATTGTAATTGTCGTTTTCTACCCAGACTTGCACATTGTACGTAATCTTAGTATCTAAAAGTTCTTTGATAAGAATACGTGGTTTGGGTTGAGAGATAATCATATCGTGATTATCTAATTTAACCTTTAGTTGTTCTATAAAATCACTCGTACTCTTAATAAGATTTGTTTGTACAAGTATTTCTGCTCGTCTTAAGTTGTTTTGAGTTATATTTTTTATTTTTCCATTAGATAATACACCATTTGGGATATAAATAATATTATTTTGGTAATTGACAATTTGTGTTGAGAAAATATGAATAGCTAAAACTTTACCCGTCTCTCCTTGTGCTTCAATTACATCTCCAATGCGAAAAGGTTTAAATAAAATGATTAAAACACCTCCGGCAAAATTACTAAGAGATCCTTGTAACGAAAGACCAATAGCCAAACTCATTGCACCAATTATAGCAACAAAAGAGCTTGTTTGAATTCCAAGTTTGGATGCAATAATTACAAAAAGTAAGATGCGCAATCCCCAAATCAATACATCCAAAATAAAGCTCGAAAAAGTCGGGTCTATTTTATTTTTGACAAAAATCTTTTGTGCTAATTTTTGAAGAAACTTGATTACCCACATTCCTAATCCTAAAATGATTAGAGAGGTTACTACCTCTGGAATGAAAGCAATAAAGTTCTCTATGTATCTTGTAAGTAAATTATCTAATTTATTCATAGGTTATAATGTGTACTTTTCTAATGCTGTAATGTTTTCTTCTGGCTTTAAACAAGAAGAATTCATACAAATATAATGTAAAGTTGAATTGCTATTTCCGTATTTTGCTAAGTATGGAATAGTAGAATCAGTCGTTGAAGAAAATATAAAAGCACGTGAAATCATTTTATCTCTTATTTTTAAAGCTTGTTTTTGTGCGTTTTCTCCAACAAATGATAATTCAATAGGGTGTTGGAAGTATAGATCAAGTAGCAGCCAATGCGAGTAAGCAGAAGGATAGTCAATCTGAGACAAAACTACTTTAGTCATATCTGTTGCAATTTGAGTATAATGAGTGTTTTCAAATAGTACGCCTAACTTTAATAAATTCATTGCCATAATAGCATTTGAAGAAGGAATTACATTGTCTTCAATTTCTACTGCAGGAGTAATATTTTTATTTGATTTTGCACTATACAAAAAGAATGAGCTTTTGTGGTCTAAAAACTTGTCAAGTGATAAGTCTATTACGTTTTTAGCGTGTTTGATATATTTTTCCTCAGCTGTGTGTTCAAAAAGATTGATTAGTGCCTGAATATAGAAGCTGTAATCATCTAAATATGCCTCAATTGTAGCTTTGTCATTTTTGAAAGTTCTAAATAGACCGCCGTCTTCGCTCCATAATTTTGTGTGAATAAAATCTTCCAATTTGATTGCTCTATTTAGGTACTCTTGATTATGCGTTGCAGTATATGCATCAAGTAATCCTGTAATCAACATAGCATTCCAAGAAGTGATTGTTTTATCATCTAATCGAGGTTTTGCACGTAAATTTCTTTTTTCTAAAAGAAGCGTTTCCCACGTACACTTTTTAGAGTGCAAGTCAGTTAGCGCTATATTTTGTGAGAGTGCAATTTCTTCTAATGATTTGTTTTGTATTAAAACAAATTGTCCTTCTTCCCAATAACCAAATTCGTTGATATTAAATACGATGCTAAATAGGTCAAAGTCTTCTTGTAAAAGCTCTTGTAATTCCTTTTTTGTCCAAGTGTAAAATGCTCCTTCAACAAGTTTGCTATTTGTATTTAAACTATCGGCATCCAATGCAGAATAAAAACCACCTTGATTATTGTCCCAATTTGTAAAAATAAACTTGATTGTTTTATCAATTATTTCAGTGTATAGTGGATTAGAAGTTCGCTTGTAAGCATCTGCATAAACACTTAATAATTGTGCATTGTCATATAGCATTTTTTCAAAATGAGGAACGTGCCATTTGAAATCAACAGAATATCTTGAAAACCCTCCTTCGACCGTATCAAAAAGTCCTCCATAAGCCATCTTTGTTAGCGTTAGGTCTATGTGTTCTAATAAATCATTATCACTCTTTAAAAATCCTAATTTTTGAAGATAAAGCAAGTTAGTAGGCATCATAAACTTAGGAGCTCTATTATATCCACCATATTCAGGATCAAAGCTTTTTTTCCATTTGTCAAGTACAATGTCGAGATTAAATCTACTTTCTTCTTTGTATTGTGGCGCTAAGCTTAAAATAGAAATACCTTCACTTAATTTTTCTGCAAAATCAATCACAGTATCTTTTCTATCGCGGTAAAGATTTTTTAGTTGCTCCAAAGAATCTGTCCATGCATCTTTTTTAAAATAAGTACCGCCCCAAATAGGACGACCATCAGGTAAGCACACAACATTAAGAGGCCAGCCACCTTGTTTTGTCATAAGTTGAACTGCTTTCATATAATAGTTATCAATATCAGGATGTTCTTCTCTGTCTATTTTAATTGAGATATAATGCTCATTCATCAATGAGGCAACTTCTGTGTTTTCAAAACTTTCGTGTTCCATAACGTGGCACCAGTGACAAGTAGAGTAACCAATACTAACAACAATCAGTTTATCTTGTTGTAAAGCTGTTTCTAATGTCTTTTGATTCCAAGCTTTCCAATGAATAGGGTTGTTAGCGTGCTGTAAGAGGTATGGACTATTTTCAATATGTAGTTCGTTCATTTTTTTTCTATTTATAAGTAATATCGAAAGTTACGATTTTTGAGAATGTAAATTTAGTAACAAAAAAAAGAGAAATGGTAACATTAAGTTAACATCGGAGTGGATAATTATAGTCAAATTTGTTTCATACTTTAATTAAATAGATTTTAGATGGAACAGATTTTTATAGTAATGCTTATTGCTTTAGGGCTTTTAGCAATTATAGATTTAACTGTTGGGGTTAGTAATGATGCAGTAAACTTTTTAAATTCTGCAATTGGTTCAAAAGCTGTTACTTTCCGTACAATTATGATTGTAGCCTCGTTAGGTATTTTAGTCGGGGCGTTATTTTCAAGTGGAATGATGGAAATAGCTCGGAGTGGTATTTTTGTGCCGAGTATGTTCACCTTTAACGATGTGATGATTATCTTCCTCGCCGTAATGATTACTGACGTTTTATTATTAGACGTTTTTAACTCATTAGGTTTACCAACATCAACAACAGTTTCTATTGTTTTCGAATTATTAGGAGCTGCAGTGTGTTTAAGTATTATGAAAATTGTAGCTAATGATGATAGTTGGGCAACATTACCAGCGTATATCAATACTGCTAAAGCTACAGAGATTGTAGTCGGTATTTTATTATCGGTATTATTATCTTTTTCAATTGGTACAATTGTTCAGTATTTCTCTCGTTTGATTTTTACTTTTCAAGTAGAGAAGAAATTAAAATATTTTGGTGCTTTATTTGGAGGGATTGCTATTACAGCGATTACTTTCTTCATTTTGATAAAAGGATTAAAAGGAGCAAGTTTCTTGACAAAAGAGACTAATATGTGGATTGCAAACAATCAGTTAACAATTATTTTGGTGAGTTTTGTTTTCTGGACATTGTTTTCACAAGCATTAATGAGTTTCTTAAAAGTAAATATATTACGAGTTATTATTGTAATTGGAACTTTTGCTTTAGCATTAGCGTTTGCAGGAAATGACTTAGTAAACTTTATTGGGGTGCCTATTGCAGCTTTCCAATCTTATCAATTCTTTGCCTTATCAGGTCAGTCAGCAGATACTTATATGATGGGTAAATTAGCAGAGGAAAATGTAGTTGCTCCTTTTTACTTCTTAGTAATAGCTGGATTAATCATGGTTTATACTTTGTGGACTTCTAAAAAAGCTAAGAATGTAATTGAAACAGAGATGAGTTTAGCTCGTCAAGATACAGGATCAACAGAAGAGAAGTTTGCACCAAATAGTTTATCTAAATTCATTGTTAGAACTACAGTTCTAATCGGAATGGGAATTAACTATTTCTTGCCTAAATCACTTCAGTTGAAAATGGATAGTCGTTTTGAGCTTCCTAAAAAAGACAAGAAATCGTCATCTAAAGACGAGCCAGCTTTTGATATGGTACGTGCTTCTGTAAACTTAATGGTTGCAAGTATTTTGATTTCAATTGGTACATCAATGAAGTTGCCATTATCTACTACTTATGTAACTTTTATGGTTGCAATGGGTACATCATTTGCAGATAGAGCTTGGGATAGAGATTCTGCAGTATATCGTGTAGCAGGTGTGTTTAATGTAATTGGTGGTTGGTTTGTAACTGCTATTGTTGCTTTTATCGCTGCTTTTATCGCTGCTTATATTTTGAAAATTGGAGAGGTTTATGCTGTAGTTGGTATGTTAATTTTAGTAGGTATTTTATTATACAGAAGTAATAAAAATCATATTAAGAAGACAAAAGAAAAAGAAGCTAAAGAAGCAAAACTTGATAAAGTTGATATTGTAACTATTCAAGGAGTAGCATCAGAGAGTTCTTCACAAATTGCTAATGTATTGACTCGTGCGAATGAGTTATATACAACTGTAGTTGATGGTGTAGCACTTCAAGATCTTAACCAACTTAAGAAGAGCAAGAAGCAATTGAAGAAGTTGGAAAAAGAAGTAGATGATTTAAGAGGTAATGTTTACTTCTTTATTAAGAACTTAGATGAAACATCCGTTGGAGCAAGTAAATTCTATGTGTTGACCTTAGGGTATCTTCAAGATATGATTAAAGCAATTAGCTTTATTGCGCAACATAGTTTTACTCACGTTGATAATAACCACAAGAAATTAAAATTCAATCAAATTAGAGATTTAAAATTGATTGATAAAAAATTACAAGATTTATTTGACAAGATTGTTGTTTTATTCTCTGAAGAGAAGTTTAGTGAAATTGATGATATCTTGAAAGATAAAGAGGAGTTAATATCTGCTGTTGATAAATTGATTCAAAAACAAATTATTCGTATTAGAACTACGGAAACGAGTCCTAAGAATAGTAAATTATATTTCTCAATATTATTTGAAACAGATGATTTAATTAAATCAACTATTGGTTTATTAGAGCTGTTTAAAGATTTTGAGATCGATGTTAAGAGGAAGTCATTCATGAGAATGAACTAATCTATATTTAGTTAAAGTAGGGAGGCTATCGGATACGGTAGCCTCTTTTTTTATTCAATAAGTAAATGATACTTAATGTAATTGCATTCTCTATTCTTGAAAGCAAGGAATAAAGTTGAGGAGTATTGTTTTAAATGAAAAGGAGTGTGTGAGTTTTAACTACTTAGAATAGATATCTATATGTAGGTAGATGTAGGTTACAATGTAGAGGATATAAAAAAATAGGCTGTCTAAATATAGATAGCCTATTTAATGTTATAAGTTTAGGATTATTATCCGTTGTATGCTTCAACAATGATTGCATTGTCGTGTAACATTTGTCTAAGCATATTTTCAATTCCATTTTTCAATGTGAAAGTAGAAGAAGGACATCCGCTACAAGCTCCCTGTAACATTACAAGAACTGTATTTGTAGCTTCGTCATAGTTTTGAAAAGCAATATTTCCACCATCTGCTTGTACTGCAGGTTTTACATATTCTTCTAAGATATTGATGATGCGTTGAGACTTTTCATCTAAAGAATCGAAGTGTTGTTCTTCGTGCTCTTCAATTGCTTTTGTATCTGTAATTAATGATTCATCAACAGCTAAGTTTCCGTTTTCTAAAAACTCTTTGATAAAAGATCTTGTAGAGTTTACGAATTCATTCCAGTCGTAAGCATCATATTTAGAAATAGAAACGTAGTTCTCATCAATAAAGATTTCTTTAACAAAAGATAATTTAAATAATTCTTTCGCAAGAGCAGATGAACTTGCTTCATCAATATTTTTAAATTCTACTCCTTTTTTTGTTAATAATTTATTAGCAACGAATTTTAATACTGCAGGATTTGGTGTTGATTCAGCATAAATTGTAATTGGTTGCTTTTTTATTTCTTTTTTAGAATCTATTAGGATTTTCTTACCTTTAGCGATGAAAAGTTCAATCTGATCAGCAACGGTCTCTTTTACTTCATCCCATTCAACAATTGAAAATTTTTCGATGGCGATAAAATTATTTGAGATATAAACCGTTTTAACAAAAGGAAGGTAGAAAAGTTCTTTCGCAAGAGGAGAGTTTGCAGTCTCGTCAATGTTTTTGAACTCATAGTTATCACCTTTAGTTATAAAATCTGGTAAAACAAATTTTATAATAGCTGGATTTGACGTATCTTGAATTTGTATTTTTGACATATTATTTTTGTTTTTTCAAAATTAACAAAGAAAAATTCTAAGTGTCACGAAGATAAGATTTTTAAACATTTAATTAACATTAGTAAGCAATAACAATTTAATATAGCGGTAAAATGGGCAAAAGAAAGTGGCTTTTATTATTTGTACTTTTTAGTTTCTTATCAGTAGGAACTGTGGTAGGAGGTACAAACCCTTTTGATTATCTGGGTAAGACAGAATTAGCTGAGGTTTATAACGATCAAGATGAACAAAAACCAGAGGTTAAAGTTGGGAAGCCTCAAGATTTAATAAAGTGTGTTCCTTCAAAACATGTAGCAACGAAGTTTAATATTCTGTTGAGTGAAGCATTAGAGGGAAAAGATGAAGAAGGAAATGATAGGTTGCCTAGAGGATATAAGTATTTGTTTTATGACAAAGCTAATAGTAATTCGCCTTTGACCTCTGAATATGTTGCTATTGATGGAGAACCTAAGATGTTCTGGGTTAGAGTTTACTCTGTACTAGATGAAAAGGGAGGAGAACCTGTTGCTTTTAGTGTTTCTTTATCAAATAGTGCTGATTGTGATTTCAATGATCAATTAGTGTCATTGCGCGATATGTATGAAAGTGGAAAAGCAGATAGCAGTGCTACTTTTAATATTGCACCTCAGTATAATATGATATATTATGGACAATTTACTTCATATGAAGTTTATAGAAAAGGGATTAATGGAACTAGTAACCCTGAAAAAATTGCAATACCGTCTAAACCTGATGTGGATTTTCCAATAGTAGGTTATAATAATGAAGTTATTGAAATAAAGGTTTATAGTAAAGATGATGCGAAAGTATTTGGAAGTCGTGAGTTTCGTTTACATATAGAAGAAGTGATTTTGGATCAGTATTCTGCTACTGTGGAAGGACAAATTGATGATACTAATATTGATGGAAAAAATAAAGGAACTTTTGATTTATCGGTTGTAAGAAAACAGTTAAGAGCTAGCGATGACTCTATTTATTTAGGACTTGATTTTTTTGAAGTAGCTAAAGACGCAAATGGACATTTTGTAAAAAAAGCTATTACTGATATTACTAAATATGTTTTTGATGAAGCTGTTGTTGAAAAGGTATATGTGTCGGTTACAGATAAATTATTGGAAACAAACCCTAAAGGAAGGAAAGATGTAGATATTAAAATGCTATTCACTAATCGACCTTCTATTGCTATACCTTTAACCAATAAAGGTTTTTGTGTTGCTAAGGATAAGGATGATGAGATCTTTGTTGATTTAACAGAAAAAAATAGCGAAGCTTTAGAAATGATAATCAAGGAGGGTAAAGATAAAGATGATTATGTTGTGAGCTACCACGCTACTGAAGAGGATGCTAAGAATAATGTTAATCCTTTACCGGAGACATATGTCATTAAAAAAAATAATGCAGACAGAATCTGGGTTCGTTTATCAGAAAAAGAAGGAACAAATTTCAATTGGTCATATTTCTATGTCTCTGTTGGATATAGTGAACTAAAAACAGTTCAATTAGGTAATTCAATTATAAATTTTTGCCAGACAGAAGATTTTGTTGATTTAAGAAGACTTAATTCAAGTTTCAAAGGACAAAATTTGAATGTTCCAATTAATCCTGTAGACGCAAAATTATCAGTTGCTTATTATAAAACATTTTCAGATGCACAGAATGATATCAGAATGAATGAATCTGATGTTCAGGAATATAAACTACCTCTTGGGCAAATTTCTGATACAATTTATGCACGTGTAATAATGGAAGAAGGTTTTGTTTGTAAAGCAGAAAGAGATGATAATATTAGTAAATTTAGAGTTTCATCAAATATTTATCCGAACGTTTCTTTTTACTCTGATCAAGATGTAGATGAGCCTCAGTTGTGTATGAATGATAATGGTGCTATTACTCCAGTTGTTTTAGGCGTTAAATCAGAGGATGGAAAAGAGTATTCTACTACTTGGTATAAGTTTGAAGGATATTATGAAAACGGTAGTGAAAAGTGGCTTCCTTTAGAAAAATCTTTAAAAGATAAAATGCAAGAGGAGATTTCTAAACCTGGAAGATATCGTGTAAATGTGAAGTATAAAGATAACCCTTATCCAGCTGTGGAGGCTTGTATAAAAAGTAATGAGTGGACAGTTAAAGATATATTAGTTGTAGAAGTTGAAAACACAGACTCTACAGGTATGATCAATTCTTTAGATGTTAATGAACAAGGTCAAGCAGCTGTTGTTATAGGATTAGCAAGTGGTACTACAAGCGGGTACGAGTTTAGAATTGACACAGGAGCATTCCAACCGTCAAGTCATTTTTACAATGTTCCGATTGGAGAGCACACTGCTTGGGTACGTGATATAGCATCAGGATGTTCTGCATTTACTACGTTCTCTGTTTTTGGTTATCCAAAGTTCTTTACTCCAAATGGAGATGGATATAATGACACTTGGAATATTCCTGGATTACAAGGACACCCAGAAGCGAGAATTTATATTTATGACCGTTATGGTAAATTGATAAAACAAATGAGTCCACAAGGAGAAGGATGGGATGGTACATTTAATGGAAAACAGTTGCCTTCAACAGACTATTGGTTTACAGTAGAGTTTACTACTGATTTTGTAGCCAATAAAGAATTAGATGGACGTAAAGTAAGTTACAAAGGACACTTCTCTTTAAAAAGATAATTAAGTTATGAAGAAGATATTTAGAAAACGTTATTTAGCTGTAGCATTGTTATTGTCGCAATTTGGTTTTGCACAAGAAGGCTTATCTGTGTACTCAGAATATTTGGCTGATAACTATTATCTTTTACACCCTGCAATGGCGGGTATAAAAAATAGTACTCAAGTTAGGATGACAATGAGACAACAATGGAATGATGTAGACGATGCTCCTAAGTTGATGACTTTAGCTGCGAGTAGTCGTTTAAGTGATAATTCAGGTGTTGGTATTATTGCCTTTAACGATAAAAACGGTTATCATAAACAAACAGGTTTTAAAGCAACTTATGCTTACCATATTTCGTTTAGTGAATCTCGTTATGATTTGAATCAATTGTCTTTTGGTATGAGTGCTGGTTTTGCTCGTACAACTTTAGATGAGTCTGAGTTTGGAGGTAGTTTTGATCCAACTATAGGAGGAGGAATAGAGGCTAAGGATTCTTATTTCTCAGTAGACTTTGGAGCTGCTTATCACTATAGAAACTTCTTTTCTATGTTGACAGTTAAAAATGCAGTATCAAGTACACAGAAGATGTATTCTGATGCAGAAAGTAACAATCTGCGCAAGTATTTGTTAGGAGCAGGGTATAGCTTTGGAAACACTAAATATGGTACGGGTTGGATATATGAACCATCTGCTATGTTCCAATATACTGAAGAAACACAAGAGAAAACAATGGATATAAATATGAAAGTTTATAGACAGTTTGATTTTGGTAGAATATGGGCTGGAGTATCATACAGAACAAGTCTTGATGGTGCAGATCATATTGAAAATGGTAAAACAAAAACAGAAAGATTACAATATATTACGCCATTAGTAGGAGGAAATTATAAGAATGTAATGTTCTCTTATTCTTATTCACAGCTAACAGGAGATGTAACTTTTAGTAATTCTGGTTTCCACCAGTTTACAGTAGGGTTTAACTTATTTCCAAAGCGCATAAGTTTAGATTGTAATTGTCCTGGAGTAAAAGACTAATTAAAAAAATCCCGATATTTATCGGGATTTTTTATTGCACTATATTATGATTATAAAAGAAGTAAGAGGCAAAAGTCCTCAGATACCAGAAGATTGTTATGTAGCAGAGAATGCTACTATAGTTGGAGATGTAAAGTTTGGTAAGAATTGCAGTGTTTGGTTTAATGCTGTCATTAGAGGAGATGTAAATTCAATTGTTTTAGGAGATAAAGTAAATGTACAAGATGGAGCAGTGGTTCATTGTACATACGAAAAGCACCCTACAATAATTGGTAATAATGTTTCGATAGGACATAATGCATTAGTACACGGTTGTGTTATTCACGACAATGTATTAATTGGTATGGGAGCAATAGTGATGGATAATTGTGTGGTACATAGCAATACAATTATTGCTGCGGGTGCTGTAGTAACACAAAACACAGTTGTTGAATCAGGTGCTATTTATGCAGGAGTTCCTGCTAAGAAAGTAAAAGATATCAACGCTTCAGATTTTGGAGGAGAAGTAGAACGCATAGCTAATAATTATGTTATGTATTCAAGCTGGTACAAGGAATAAAGAAGTAAATTATATAGAACAAAAAGGTCAATACTCAATTGAGTATTGACCTTTTTTATTGAGATCATATGCAAAGTCAACTATTTAAAAAATTCAATTAACTTTATATCTAATTGGGGATATGGGGTGTTTATAAACTAAAACTCTCTGTGTTCAATAATACCATCAAATGGAGCAAACTCTTTTAAGATATTCAAGTCGTGATTTGTAAAAAAGTAGTTTGTTCCTTTTGTTGTTCGATCAGTAAGTAAGTCAAGCTCACTTAATACCTTTTTAGTCTGTTTAGCAACAGCTTTACCTGAGTCAATAATTTGTATTCCTTCCGGTATTATAGTTTCTATAATTGGCTTTAAATAGGGGTAATGTGTACATCCTAAAACAAGGGTATCAATTCCTTTCTCTACCATTGGAGTAACATAAGAGGCTAACAGTTCTTTCATTTCGTCAGAGTGTATTTTTCCAGACTCGATGAGGTTGACTAAATTATAGCCGATTTGCTCGATTATTTCAATATGAGGGTATTGTTTTACTTTAGCACTATAAAAGTCACTTGTAATGGTTCCTTTTGTGGCTAAAATACCAATTTTAGAAGTCTTTGTTAGAATAGTAGCAGGCTTGATAGCCGGTTCGATTCCAATAATAGGAACTTGGTATTTCTCTCTCATTTCTTTAACAGCGTTAGTAGTAGCTGTATTGCACGCAACAACGATAATTTTACAATCAAGTGATAATAAATAATCAATGTTTTTAAATGATAGATCTACGATTTCTTGTTTTGGTCTTATCCCATAAGGCGCATTACGTTGATCGCCAATAAAGATAGTATCTTCATTTGGCATTAAAAGACTAACTTCTTGCCAAATAGTGGTTCCGCCAATGCCGGAGTCAAATAAACCTATAGGATTGTTTTTATTCATATACAAATATAAAAAAACCACTCTTGATAAAGAGTGGTTTAAATATTTTATTCTTTTTTTAGGAATTATTTTACTCCTAATTCTTTTTTAACGTCAGTGATTAAATCTGTACCATCAGCTAAAAGAACACCTTGTCCGATTGAAGAATCCATAATGTATTGGAATCCTTTTGCACGACCAACTTTTTGAATAGCAGCTAAAGCTTTTTCATAGATAGGTTGAGTTAACTCTAACTCTTTCTTTTGAAGGTCTTGTTGAGCAGTAGTTTGGAATTGTTGAATTCTTTGTTGTAATTCATCAATTTCTTTAGCTCTTTCTTCATTTTTAGCTTCACCTACAGTAGCAGCTTCACCTTGGTATTTTTGAATTTTAGTTTGGTATTCGTTCATCATAGTTTCAAAATTCTTCTGATATCCCTCACCAATTTTCTTTAATTCAGCTTCTGCATTTTTCATTGCTGGTAACTCAGTCATTAATGCTCTTACATCAACGTGTGCTACTTTCGTTTGAGCCATAACAGCAGTTGAACTTACACCTAAGAACATAACAGCTGCGATTAATAAAGATTTCATTTTTCTCATTGTCTCGATTTTTGATTTTATAAATTTCTCGTTATTTACTTGTTTTAGCCTCTTCAGCTTGTTTTAAAGCTTCCGCTTTTTGTTTTTCAATTCGCTCTTTACGTTCTTCTTGATCTTTCAGAATTCGTTGACGTCTTTCTTCTTGTTTGCGTTGATTTTCGTCAATTAATTCTTGTCTGCGCTTCAGAGCTTCTTCTTTTTTACGTTTTTGCTCAGCTTCTCTTTTCTCCTGAGCTAATCTACGTTCTTCTTTTAATTTTTCAACATCAATTGTTGATTTTTTAGAGTCTTGTTCAAGAGCTTGTAATCTTCTACGCTCTCTTTCTTCAGCTAATAAACGCTCTCTTTCAGCTTTTCGTCTGTCTGCCTCTTCTTTTTGTTCTTCAATGGCTTTTATACGATCCTTGATTGCTTGCTGTTTATTTTCTTCTTGCTGTTCTCTTTTTTGCTCAGCTTCTTTAATTTTCTCTTGCTGTAATTGTTTCTGAGCGTCTATTTTTTCTTGTCTTTCTCTGGCAAGTCTGTCTTGTTTTTCTTGCTGAGCTTTGATCTGTTCTTCCCTTAAGCGTAGAGCTTCTTGTTGTTTTTGATACGCAGCATTAGTAGAAAGTTCTTCTTGACGTTTCTTTTCTTCAATGCGCATTATACGTTCAGCCTCTTCTTTTCTACGTTTTTGTTCTTCACGACGACTTTGTCTTAATGACATTGCATCTTCGATTTCTTCTTCTTCTTCTACAGCCTGTACTTGCTTTTTGCTCATACCCTGTTTTCTACGAGAAGTAGCCATTCTTCTTAGAACAAGGTCACTAATATCGTGCCTTTTTGTAGCTAAGACCATTGTAGCTTCACTATTTTTATCAAGAACGTAGTCAAATTTTCTTGCCTCAGCTATATCTTCAACCACTGAAAACACTTGGTCTTGAATAGGTTTAGCGAGCATAACTTTCTGTGTAATTAAATCTCCACTCGTACCGAATCTTTTTTGTTGGTATTGAAAAAGGTCATCTTCCAAAATGGAGATTTCTTCCTCTTTTTCCTCAATTAATTCCCGAGTTAGTAGAATTCTTTCTGCAGCTAAATTATCTTTTAACTTTTTAATTTCTGCTTTTTTCTTGTCTATATCTGCTTTCCAAGTACCAGCTCTTTCGTCTAATTGACTTGTTGCCTCTATATATTCAGGTGTCTGACTTAATATGTATTCCATATCAATATAAGCCACACGAGCACTTCCTCCTTGTGCAAGGAGAAAGGTAATATTAAATATACAAAAAATAAAGGCTAATAGCGTTCTCATTTTAATCAAATTTTATGCAACAAGTACATTAAAACGATTGACCAAGGATAAAGTGCGTTTGCCATCCACTTTTTTGAGTAGTTCCAGGAACTGTATCAAATCCATATCCGAAGTCAATACCAAGCAATCCAAACATTGGCATAAATACTCTAACACCTAATCCTGCAGATCTTTTCAGTTCAAAAGGACTATATTGTTTGAATGACTCATAAGCATTTCCTGCTTCAGCAAATGACAATACATAAACTGATGCACTTGGTTTCAATGTAATTGGGTAACGTAATTCTAACGAGAATTTGTTATAAATAGTACCACCTACTTGTTCACCTCTGTCATTATATGGAGTTAATGTTTGGTTTTGGTAACCTCTTAATTGGATAACTTCACGGCCATCCAAAGAGAAGTTTGCCATACCATCTCCACCTAAATAGAATCTTTCAAACGGCACAACCCCACGATTATTGTTATATGCTCCCATAAAACCAAAATCAGCAGTTGTTCTAAGAACTAACTTATCAAAAACTGTAGTGTACCAGTCTCCTTTAAATTTCAATTTATAATATTCTAACCAGTTAAATCTTTTTTGGTCAACTTTAGCTATATCAGCTGCTGCATCTTCCCAGTTATTAACAGGTCTGTTTTGCTCATTTAAGTACGTTCCTTCAGGAATAGATGTTCCTGTTACAGGATCAATAGAATTCGCTAAAGCACGTCTTTTGTACTCCTCTTTATCTCCTAAGTTTTTATAATCAACATTGTTGAAAACAGAATAAGGAGCTGTGAATTTACCACTAACACTGAAGAAAGATCCAAAAGTAGGGAAGATAGGGTCCATACCACGGTTATCTCTTCTTAATTCAATTTGATAAGACAAGTTACGCGAAGCACCATCACCAAAAGTAAATAGTCCTGTGTTGTAATTGTTCATATCATAATATTGGAAACTCAATGTATGAGATAATACAAAATAATCATCAGGAATATTTAAACGTTTTGCAATACCAAATTGTAATGTTGTAATATTAAAACCTCTACTTCTGTCTGTACGTCTATTCACGTAGTCATATAGGTTTTGTTTACTATAAGCAACAGTACCAAAGAAGTTGATTGGTTTACGTCCACCAAACCAAGGCTCAGAGAAACTTAAACTATACGTTTGGAAATATGTACTTCCTTGTAAACGCAACGCCATTGTTTGTCCGTCTCCCATTGGGAAAGGTTGGTAAGATTTTTTGTTAAATATATTTCTCAACGAGAAGTTGTTAAACGAAAGACCTAACGTACCGATGAAACCACCTCCACCGTAACCACCTTGAAGCTCAACTTGACTTGAACCTTTTTCAGCTACTTGCCATTCAACATCAACAGTACCTGAAGATGGATCAGCATTTTGGATATCGGGATTAATTGCTTGTGGATCAAAGATGTTTAAAGAACCAAGCTTACGCATTGTTTCCATAACTAATGCTTTGTTCCAAGTTTCTCCTGGACGAGTACTTAGATCTCTATATATTACATGGTCATGAGTATGCTCGTTTCCTGATACAGTTACATTATTAAACTTAGCAATTGGTCCTTCAGCAATTCTAATTTCGAAGTCAATAGTATCATTTGCTGTTTTTACTTCAACAGGTGTAATACGAGAGAATAAATAACCATTGTTTTGATATTGGTTAGTAATATCAAAGCCATCAGGTCTTGTGTTATCTTGAATACGTTTGTCTAAAAGAATACCATTATAAGTCTCTCCTTTTTGAATACCTAAGATATTTCTTAACTGACTATTTGTATAAACTGTGTTACCAATAAAACGAATATCACCGAAGTAGTATTTATTTCCTTCAGTAACATCGATATTAATAGCTATGCGATTTGTTTTAGGATCATAGCTTGTAGTATCAGCGATGATACGAGCATCACGGTACCCACTTTCTTTATATTTATCTACAATCTTAGTTAAATCTTCTTCATATTTATTTTTGATAAATTTAGAAGATTTAAATATACGCAATGGATTAAAAGGACTACGTTCTTTTGTTTCCTTCATTGCTTTTTTCAGTTTCTTATCTGTCAACTGTTGGTTACCATCAAAAGTAATTTTTGAAATACGTACTTTTTTACCTCTATCAATACCAACTAATAAATCTACTTTTCTATTAGTAGAATCAGAAGGAACAGTATTTAAAGTAACTTTTGTGTTATAGAAACCATCTTTCTTGTATTTGTTTAACAAGAAATATTTTGTTGTAGATAAAAAGTTGTCGTTTACAATTTTACCTTTAGTCAATTTAGCTTCTTTGATAAGCGCTTCAGACTTAGATTTTTTGAAACCTTTAATTTTAACACTGTTTAAACGAGGTAATTCATTAAGCGTTAACTCAATGTTTATAGTATCGTTCTTTACAGATGTTTCGTAAATATTAATGTCAGTAAAAGAACCAACGTTCCAAAGCTTTTTTAGAGCATTAGAAATTTCTTCTCCTGGCACTGCAATTTTCTGACCTTTGTTTAGACCAGTGAAAGTAACTATCGTCTGAGGATTTAAGCTAAATTTTCCAGATACTACAATATCTCCTAATACATAGTGCTTAGGAGCTTCAAAAGAAGGGATGTTTATACTATCCTGTGCTTGAGCACTAGTATATATTAAACCTGCGATAAACAGTGCAAAAAGAGATGTACCTTTTTGAAACATTAGATTCGTTTTTATTTAATTTGTTCACTCGTTTTTCCAAATCTTCTTTCCCTATTTTGATAGGTAAGAATGGCTTTGTAAAGTTCTTCTTCAGTAAAATCTGGCCAAAGAACTTCAGTAAAATAAAGTTCAGCATAAGCTATTTGCCAAAGCAAAAAATTGCTAATACGCTGCTCTCCACTTGTTCTAACTAATAGATCTACATCAGGTAGGTCATTAGTGTAAAGATGATTATTAATAACTGATTCGTCAATATCAGCTTCCGAAATTAAGTTATTTTTAACTTTAAAAGAAATTTCTTTTACAGCATTAATTAATTCAGCTCTTGAACCATAGCTCAATGCTAAGGTCAAAGTCATATGCGTATTGTCTTTCGTACTATCAATTACCTCTTGTAAAGTTTCTTGTACTTTTTTAGGTAAAAGTGTTAAATCACCGATAGCATTTAATTTGATATTATTCTTAGTGAAAGTAGGTAATTCTTTCTTTAAAGACTTAATTAAGATCTCCATTAATTTTTGTACTTCAAATCTTGGTCTATTCCAATTTTCCGTAGAAAAAGCATAAAGCGTTAAGTATTTAATGCCCATAGCAGCACATTCACTAATTGTAGTACGTACTGATTTCACACCATTTTCGTGCCCTATAGTTCTTAAGAATCCTTTTTTCTTTGCCCATCTACCATTACCATCCATAATTATAGCAATGTGTTGAGGGATGTTGTTTACGTCTATTTGTTCTTTCAAATTCATTTAGTCTGCACAATAACAAGGGTTTTTACCAAAAGTGTAGCTTAGTGTTAAGCTCGAGTAGAAAAACCAATCGTTTCCATTTTTTCCAAAACGGTAGGATTTTCTATTTTCTTGTTTAGGGTGACTACCATCTAAGTTATCCGTAAATGTATAGTTCGCCGCTACTTCTGCGTTTAAATTCAATTGTGAAGTAAGTCTAAGCTTTATACCTCCAGCAAAAGGAATCGCAACAGAATTTGTTTTAGAACCTCTAACCAAATCAGTAGATTTTTTATTCAATTTATCAAGATCATCAATTCCTGTCGGATCAAATGAATCAATCGGTTCGAAAGTCCTATAGTGTAAATCATTATAACGAATACCAGCAACTCCAACGTATAAATAAGGTGTTAACCCAAAATTTTCTTCGTGTAAGTCAAATTCAAAGAAATTGAATTCAATACCTACCGCAACTTGTTGTATTGTATTAGTAAAACTATATCCTCTTGCTTTTCGGCTTTGCATATCTGATTTGGCATCATTGCCTGATATTTTATTTTGCGAAATGCTCACTTTATAAGAGTGACGGGGACTTCTATTCCAACGATAAAAAGCATTGAAACCTACATTTGTAGGGTCTATGTATTTAGTTGACCCAACATCTCCAACATAATTAGAGCCACCAACTCCAAGTCCAACTTCGTGGATTTGTGCTTGAGCAATAGTAGCTGTAAATAACACTAAAAGAGATATTAGGATTTTGTTCATTCTGTTAAAATAATTTGCAAATATAGTAATATCGTATTTTAAAAGAGTAACTTTTTATGTAGGATATTCACATATATAGTTCTTTCTGATTTTTAAAACGCTAAAACTACTTAAAAAGTATAGCTTGTTGTATTAGAATTAATTTCTTTTGTCTTCTCCCCAAAGAAGTTTGTTTCTCAATGTTTTAATAAAACTTTGGTTAGGGAATTCTACAAGGTCAATAGTAAATGGTGCTTTTGATATTGTAATTTCCGTGTCATTATCCACAGCTTCTGTGGTAGTATCTAAAGAAACTAAGAACTGTTTTTCTCTTGAACTCACACGCAATTTAATTGTCAAATTATCTCTAATTACTAAAGGTCTTACATTTAGATTATGTGGTGCTAAAGGAGTAAGTACAAAGCATCCTGTTTCTGGTTCAATAATAGGACCACCACAGCTTAGAGAGTACCCTGTAGATCCAGAAGGTGTTGAAATTATCAGTCCATCTGCCCAATAAGTAGCTAAAAATTCATCATCTAAATAAGTTTCAACCGTAATCATTGAAGTTGTGTTTTTTCTTGAAACAGTAACTTCGTTTAAAGCAAATTGTAAATCAAATTTATTGTTTTCTTCAGGAGTACATTGTAAGCTTAAAAGAGAGCGTTTAGACTTTTTAAATTCATTTTTATACAACAAAGGAATTTGTTCTTCTAAATTATCGTGCTGTACATTGGCTAAGAAACCAAGACGCCCAGCGTTAATTCCTACAACAGGAATATTTGTGTTTTTAATGAAATTAGCAGCTCTCAGTAATGTTCCATCTCCACCAATTCCAATAAAAAAATTCACATCACTTGTTAGGTTATTTGAATTTCCAAACGTTTCATATTCTTTGTCAAGAATATTTTGTTCCTTCAATAGACGGTGAAATCCTTCTTCAAAGATAATTTCAGTATTATCATAATTTTGAAATAGGTTTAGTAACCTGCGTACAATATTTTGTACAATAGGTTTACACGTCTGTCCATAAATCGCAAACTTCATATTATATGTTTAGATATTTATTTAAGTAATCAGATCTTTCTTTTAAATCATTATAATGAGAATCATCTAAAAGATTTGTCTGTATTTCATAGTTGTAACGGCGTAAATCATCCAATATTACTTGGGTGTTAATACCATTTGTTTTTATTAGAATATGGAACATATCATTACTCGCTTCAAGTAATAGAATTCCTAAAATCTTGGCATTATTACTTTCAACAATTTGAGTGATTTCAGTAAAGCTATAGTGTTGTAGGTGTTTTGCTACAACAAAAGATGTGCCTTTCTCTTCAAAAAACAAGGTCTTACTCCATTGATTTAAGAGTGTTTCTTTTGAAAAAACACCAAGTAGTAATCCGTTTTCATCAATTAGAGGAATAATATTTGTGTCATTTTTATGAAACAAATCAAAGAAATCAAAAGGGTTGAGGTCATTGTGATTTACTAAGTAAAATTTTTCTATGTCGTACATAATGTCTTCTACCGACTGAGCAGGAGAAGCATTCTGTAAATCTTCCAATAAAATATTACCAAGCCAATTGTTGTTTTGGTCAACAATAGGAAAATGGGTAAACGAACAATCTTCTAACTGAGGGAGTATTTCCTCGATTAAAGTGTTCATCTTGCAGATAGGTAAATCTGTGGTAAGTAAATTTTCTGACGCCAACATAATACACTCTCTAATTTAGTAGTGCAAAATAATCAAAAATAAAACAATAGACGTTAATTATAGTTTGTATTTTTGTGTTTAAAATTTAAAAATATGACTAAGCTATCTGTTAATATCAACAAAATTGCTACTCTACGTAATTCAAGAGGAGGAGACGTTCCAAATTTATTACAAGTAGCAAGAGACGTTCAGAAATTTGGTGCTCAAGGTGTGACTGTTCATCCAAGACCGGATGAGAGACATATTCGTTACCAAGATGCAAGAGATTTAGTGGACGTTGTTTATACGGAATATAATATTGAGGGTAACCCAATGGACAATTTCTTGAAGTTAGTTTATGAGTGTAAACCAACCCAGGTTACTCTTGTTCCTGATGCAGTTGATGCATTAACTTCAAATGCTGGATGGAACACAATCAAGCATAAAGATTTTTTAAAAGAAGTAATTGATGAATGCCGTTTAAAAGGTATTCGTACGTCAATCTTTGTAGATCCAGTTTTAGATATGATTGAAGGTGCTAAAATAGTAGGCGCTGATCGTATTGAACTTTATACAGAAGAGTTTGCTTACCAATATGGAAAAGGAAACGAGAAGGCAATCGAACCTTACGTGAAAGCTGCGGAATTAGCAACAGAGTTAGGTTTAGGTATTAATGCAGGACACGATTTAAGTCTTGATAATATTGCTTTCTTTAAAAATAATATTCCAAATCTTTTAGAAGTATCTATCGGACATGCTTTAATCGCAGAGTCTATCTACTTAGGAATTGAGAATGTAGTAAATATGTATATCAGAAAATTATCGTAATGGCAGAAATTCTTTATTCAAAAATTGAAGGAGAAGGAGGAATTCCATTTCTTGTAATTCACGGTTATTTTGGAATGTCTGACAATTGGAAGACATTTGGAAAGCAAATGGCAGACCAAGGATATGAAGTGCATTTGTTAGACTTGAGAAATCACGGGCGCAGTTTTCATTCAATGGATTGGTCGTATGATTTAATGGTGGAGGATGTAATACGTTATATGGATAATCATAATTTAGCTAATGCAATTGCTTTAGGACACTCGATGGGAGGGAAAGTAGTAATGAAATTAGCAGATAGATATCCAGATCGCATTACTAAATTGATTGTTGCTGATATTGCACCAAGAGAATATCCTCCACATCATCAAATTATCTTGAATGCTTTAAGTAAAGTAGATTTTACTTTAAAGCCTTCTCGTGGAGATGTAGATGATTTATTGCGCAATGAAATTAAAGATGAAGGTACTCGATTATTTCTTGCAAAGAGTTTGTATTGGAAAGAACCAGGACAATTGGCATTTCGTTTTAATTTAGATGCTTTTAGAGCGAATGAAGAGGTAGTAGGTGAAGCGTTAGAGGAAGATGCCTATTTTTCAAATCCGACATTGTTTATAAGAGGGGGCAAATCTAATTATATTCAACAAGCAGATGAAGAAGTGATTTTAAAGCATTTTCCAAATTCTGAAGTGCAAACAATTCCAAATGTAGGACATTGGTTACATGCGGAAAATCCACAAATGTTTTATGAAATAGTAAAAGATTTTCTAGAGAGATAAGTAATCTTTTTTAGATATTATTAAATGAGATATAAAAGGTAAGTAGAGTAATCTGCTTACCTTTTTTTATTGGCCTCTATTTTAAAATGTAGATAGGGCGGTTGTGTTTTTTACAGGTCTTATTAAATACCATTGCAAATACTTTTTAGATATTCTTGGAGTGCTTGTAAATACGGGGGCTGTAAGGGGTTTGGTTAGACCTTGTTCGAGACAAGTTCGAGATAAGTACCACATTCATTCGGTAATCGACCTTTTTACCGAAAGTGTGTGGTATATGTGTGGTATATGTGTGGTACTTCTTTCGAATATGGTAGGGAAAAATATGGGAGATAGCGCATTTTATTGTCATTAAAGAAACAGAACAAGGACTTTTATAATAGAAGTTTCTCTTTTTTGATCGTTTTGAGTACTTTGAAGAATAATAACTTATTTAAGATAAATATCAGTTGATTAGCGTTTTTTGTAGGATCTAAAACTTTCATAGAGAGGAAAGTGTATGTGAAATGAATATTTTTTAATATAAAAGAGCTTTGTGGAGTATTTTGCTTGTTGCTTAAAATTTATTTTTTCATTTAATTTGGTTAATATTGTTTTGGTTTTCTCTTTTATTTTGTTGTTTTGCTGAATAAAAATTAAAAGAAGGAAATTTAATTGTTAAAATAAGACTTAAAAATTTGTCAAACTCTATTTACTATATATATTTGGAATAAACGAATTTTAAATAACAGTCAATTATGATAAGAAAATTATTATCATTGTCTCTTGTTACTTTAGTGTCTTATTCTGCATTTGCTGGAGGGTATAGAGTAGCAATGCAAGGCAATAAGCAACTTGCGATGGGACATACCGGGGTTGCAGTAGTAGGTGGAGCAGAAACAATGTTTTTTAACCCCGCGGCATCTGTTTATTTGGAAGATAGATTTAACTTTTCTGCAGGAGCAAGTGTTTTAGTAGCTGATACAAAATTTCAAAACAAAACTTATGGTTGGGAAAATAAGACAAGAAATACGGGTACTCCTTTTTATGCGTATGGATCTTATAAGGCTACAGATTGGTTAACAGTTGGTTTAGCTGTGTATTCTCCTTATGGAAGTGCCGTTGATTGGGATCAAGATTGGCAAGGTTCTCACTTGGTAAATAATATTGATTTAAAGGCTATTTATTTTCAACCAACAATTGCAGTGAAAGTTAGTAAGCACTTCAGTTTTGGAGGGGGACCTGTTTTTGTAAATGGAGGGGTAACTTTTAATAGAAACGTATCTCGCAGTATGACGGATGAGCAAGGAAACAGAACAGATGTTACTGTTGAGGCAAAAGGTGTAACTGCTTGGGGGTGGACTGCAGGATATATGGTTAATGTTGATGATCATTTAAGATTTGGTCTTAACTACCGATCTAAGGTTATTATGAAGGCAAATGATGGAAAAGCACACTTCCACGATGTTCCTGCTTTTGGACAGTCATTGTTTAAAGATGGAAAAATCAAAGCGCAAATGCCTTTGCCAGCTGAATTAACAGTTGGAGCTTCTTATGAATGGGACAAATGGCTTTTTGCTTTTGACTATAACAGAACTTTCTGGAAATTATATGATTCTTTAGTAATTGACTTCGTAGATAATCCGGCAGTTGGAAAATCAGTGAATGCTCGTAATTATAAAGATTCAAGTACATACCGTTTAGGTGTTCAGTATAAGGCAACAGAGCAATTATCATTAAGAGCAGGTTGGTATTTTGACGAAACACCAGTTCAAGAGGGTTATTTTGCTCCAGAAACACCACGTAACGATTCAAGAGCTTATACAGGTGGTTTGACATATAAATTTAAAAATGGTATTGGTGTAGATTTAGTATTCTCTTATTTACATTTCAGTGATACAAATAGTTCATACGATTACTACATGGAAGATGGACAAAATGTTTCTTTTGGAGGAACATATAAGAGTGCTGTAACAAGTGGAGGTATTGGTCTAAGCTATAGTTTTTAATTTTAAAGAAGAACGAACATGAAAAAAAGATATTTATTATTATTACCAGCAGTTGCTTTATTGGCTTCTTGTGAACCTTCTTTTGAAGATAAAATTGATGGTGGGACTTACTCTGCAGGTGATGCAGACTTTAGCTCTTATGTTGCAATAGGTAATTCATTGACAGCTGGATATATGGACGGAACTGTTTTCCGTTCTGGACAAGAAAATTCATTCCCTAATATTTTAGCTAATCAGTTTAAAGCAGTTGGTGGAGGAGAATTTACGCAACCATCTTTTGCAGATGACGTTAATAATGTAGGTGGTTTTTTGTTTGGAGGTGTTGAAAATCCAAACTTTAAAACAAGAATGGTGATTAATATGTCTACAGGAGGACCTGAGAATATTAAAGGTACAAGTACGATTGAAGCTACAGCACAGCAGAAAAAAGCATATCATAATGCGGGAGTTCCTGGAGCTAAAACATATCATTTATTAGCTAAAGGATATGGTAGTATTGCTGGATTAGCAGCAGGAAAGGCTAACCCGTATTTCGTAAGAACAGCTACAAGTGATGATGCTACTGTTTTAGGAGATGCTATGTCTTTAAAACCTACTTTCTTTACAAACTGGATTGGAGCAAATGACGTATTGTCTTATGCAACTTCTGGTGGAGAAGGTGTTGATCAAAATGAAAAGGGAGGATTAGATCCTGCTCAATATGGACCAAATGATATTACACACGCAGGAGTGTTTAAAAACGTTTATGAAACAATTACAAATACATTAGTTTCAGGTGGGGCAAAAGGAGTTGTAGCAACAATTCCAGATGTAACAGCTATACCGTTTTTTACAACTGTGCCATATAGCCCATTGACACCAGAATTAATAGGTGTTGAAAAAATAGACCAATTAAATATGTTGGTTGGTATGTTGAAACAAATATTAGCTAAAGGAGGACAAGGAGATCGTTTGCAATTGTTTTCTAAAGAGCACGCTAATCCATTGTTAATTGAGGATAGAACACTGACAGATATGTCTGCTTTGTTAGAAGGGGGTATTAAAGCTGTAGTTGCTGCAGGACAATTTCCTTTTCCAATAAGTGATCCACAAATTAAATTGGTAGCACAAGCTTTTGGAAAAGCGAGACACGCAACAGATAAAGATTTGTTACTATTAACAAGTAAACCTCAAATTGGAGCTTCTTTACCGCAATCAACAGGAAGTGCAGTAATGGATGAGATGCTTAAAGTAGGAGTAACTTTTCCTTTAAGTGATGCATTTGTGTTGAATCCTGTTGAACAAAAGAAAGTAAAAGAAGCAACAGTACAGTTTAATAATATCATTAGAGCAGTAGCGGCTACAAAAGGACTTGCAGTAGCGGATATGAATGATGTTTTAAACAAAGCAGTAGCTGGTCTTCGTGTAGAAGATGGTCAGATTTATACAGCTGATTACTTTAAGGGAATGGGTAATTTAAATACAGTAATGTTTTCTTTAGATGGGGTGCATTTAAATGCAAGAGGATATGCGTTTATTTCGGCTGAAATCTTAAGAGTAATTAATAAGCATTATAATGCAACTATTCCGTTAGTTAATCCTGCCGTATATCCAGGGCCTACTTTGGTTGCTTCAAATAAATAATTTTCCTTATTTTTATAAAAAAAATATTATGGGACTAATTGTTAGATTATTAATAACGACTGCTATTGTTATGTTTTTGTGCTGGTTATTACCAGGAGTAGCAGTTACGGGTTGGACAACAGCGCTATGGGTAGCCGTTGCTATGGGATTGTTAAATATGTTTTTAAGACCAGTTCTGGTTTTCTTAACCTTGCCAGCAACAGTAATAACAATGGGATTATTTTTATTAGTTATCAATGCAGTGATTATTCAATTGAGTGCTTATTTTGTGAAAGAATTTACTGTTGATAATTTTTGGTACGCACTTTTATTTAGTGTAGTATTGACTTTCTGTCAATCAATAGTAAATGGCTTCCTTCAAAAAGGCGAGCCGCAAAGAAGATAAAAAATTAATAGTTGAAATACAATTACTTAAAAACTTGGTTGGGTTGTAAAAATAATTTATTTTTGCAACCCAATTTTATATGTAAATACATCAAAAATGAATATTACAAGAAATAATGTAGATGCTCTTAATGCAATCGTAACTATTGAGCTTGCAAAAGAAGATTATCAAGGTAATGTAGATAATGTTTTATCTAACTACAAAAAGAACGCAAGCGTTCCAGGATTTAGAAAAGGTGCAGTACCAATGAGTTTAATTCTTAAACAATACGGTAAAGCAGTATTGTTCGAAGAAGTGAACAAAATTTTGCAAGAGAAATTAGGAAACTATCTTGTAGATGAAAAATTAGATATTTTAGGAAATCCATTACCAGTGGACAATGAAAATTTTGACTGGGATGCTGATGTATTAAAATTTGATTTTGAATTAGGATTGGCTCCTGAGTTCACTGTTGACTTAGAAGGTGTAAACGTTACTAAATTCAAAGTTGTTGCAGATGACGCAATGTTAGACGAGCAAGTTGAGTTTATCCAAAAACAATATGGAAAGTTAGTTTCTAAAGAAGCTGTTGAAGAAACTTCAGAATTAGTAGGTACATTTACTAACGAAGAAGCTGGAATTAACAAAGAAACTAAAGTAGCTGTTGAAGCGTTCAGAACTAAAACAAACCAAAAGAAATTTTTAAATAAAAAAGTTGGTGAGCAAGTTACTGTAAGTACTAAAGGATTATTTGAAGATGATCACAAACTTATGGAGCACTTAGGTGTTGACCACGATGCTGTTCACGGTTTAGAAATTGACGTAGTATTTACTATTCAAGAAATCAACGAAACTGAGAAAGCTGAATTAAACCAAGAATTATTCGACAAATTGTTCGGAGAAGGTGTTGTAACATCTGTTGAGCAATTAAAAGAAAAAATCAAAGAAGACGCTGAGAAACAATTCGCAGGTCAAGCTGATCAAAAATTTGTAAACGATGTTTATGAGTCTTTATTAGCTAATACTAAATTTGATTTACCAGCTGAATTCTTAACAAGATGGTTAGAAACTGCAGGTGAAACAAGAATGACTGCTGAAGAAGCTGCTGCTGAGTACGCTAAGTCTGAGCAAGGTTTACGTTTCCAATTAGTTGAAGGAAAAGTAATGTCTCAATATGAGTTACAATTAAACTTTGATGAAGTAAAAGCATTTACTGTTAAGTTAATCAAAGATCAAATGGCTCAATTCGGACAAGCTGAACCAGACGATAAAATGGTTGAAGATATCGTTGCAAGAGTTATGTCTAACCAAGAAGAGGTTAAACGTATTTCTGAGCAATTGATGAACGACAAAATGTTAGCTTTATTCAACGAAAAAGTTAAAGCTGAGGTTAAAGAAGTTTCTTACAAAGATTTCGTTAAGGAAATGTACGGAGAATAATATCCGGAAAAAAATAAGTATATTTGAGCGTCTTTCTGTTAAGGAAAGACGCTTATTTTTTTTATATTTAGAAATCAAAAAAAATTGAATTATCATATGGATATAGGTAAAGAGTTTCAAAAGTATGCTACTAAGCATCACGGTATAAATAGTATGTACTACGATAAAATTGTAAGTAGTATGACTCCATATATCATTGAAGAGAGACAAATGAACGTAGCTTCTATGGATGTTTTTTCTCGTTTGATGATGGATAGAATTATCTTTTTAGGAACAGGGATTGATGATTATGTTGCTAATATTATTCAAGCGCAGTTGTTATTCTTAGCAAGTGTTGATAACGAAAAAGATATTAGTATTTATGTAAATTCTCCTGGAGGAGGTGTTTACGCTGGTTTAGGTATTTATGATACTATGCAGTTTATTAAACCTGATGTAGCTACTATTTGTACAGGTATGGCTGCTTCTATGGGAGCTGTATTGTTATGTGCTGGTGCGGAAGGGAAAAGATCTGCATTACCACACTCAAGAGTTATGATTCACCAACCACTTGGAGGTGCGCAAGGTCAAGCTTCAGATATCGAGATTACAGCAAGAGAGATTATGAAGTTGAAAGACGAATTATACCAAATTATTTCTAAGCACTCTGGTCAATCAATGGAAAAAGTACACCATGATAGCGACCGTGACTATTGGATGATAGCACAAGAAGCTAAAGAGTACGGAATGATTGATGAGGTATTAATAAGAGAATAATTATTTATGGCAAAGGATGAAAAGAGATGTTCGTTTTGCGGTCGTCCAAAAGCAGAAACGAATATTCTTATAGCTGGTATTGATGCTCATATTTGTG
Source organism: Myroides phaeus (assembly GCF_900099675.1). GTDB lineage: Bacteria > Bacteroidota > Bacteroidia > Flavobacteriales > Flavobacteriaceae > Flavobacterium > Flavobacterium phaeum. The sequence goes on along the minus strand of NZ_FNDQ01000003.1, from coordinate 4,938 downwards.
ATCGTTGTGTAGAGCAAGCTTATGATATCATTTTAGAAGAGAATGATGCGAAAGAGCTTGAGGCTATTTCAAGTGATCTATTGTTGAAAAAGCCTATGGAAATTAGAGCTTTCTTAGACGAATATGTTATAGGTCAAGACCAAACTAAAAAAGTTATGGCTGTTGCTGTATATAATCACTATAAACGTTTATTACAGGAATTAAATAACGAAGATCAAGACATCGAAATAGAGAAGAGTAACATCTTAATGGTTGGTCAAACGGGGACAGGTAAAACATTAGTGGCAAAAACTATTGCACGTATGTTGAACGTACCATTGGCAATTGTTGATGCAACAGTACTTACAGAAGCAGGGTATGTAGGAGAAGACGTTGAAGGTATTTTGACTAAACTTTTACAAGCTGCAGATTACGATGTTGAGAAAGCTGAACGTGGTATTATTTTTATTGATGAGATCGATAAAATTGCACGTAAAAGCGACAATCCTTCTATTACACGTGATGTGTCTGGTGAAGGGGTGCAACAAGCTTTATTGAAATTGTTGGAAGGAAGTGTTGTTAATGTTCCGCCTAAAGGAGGAAGAAAGCACCCTGACCAAAAGTTCATTGAAGTAAATACAAAGAATATCTTATTTGTTGCAGGTGGAGCATTTGACGGTATTGAGAGAATTATTTCAAAACGTTTAAACTTCCAAGCAGTAGGGTATAGTTCTGCTAAAGAAGTTGATCAAGTAGATCGTACCAATTTAATGCAGTACATTATTCCAAAAGATATTAAAGACTATGGTTTAATTCCTGAAATTATTGGACGTTTACCTGTGTTGACTCATATGGATCCATTGGATCGTAAAACGCTAAGAGCAATTCTGACAGAGCCTAAGAATGCTTTGATTAAACAGTATGAGAAGTTATTCGAAATGGATGGTATTAAATTTACTATTACAGAAGATGCTTTAGATTATATTGTAGACAAAGCTTTAGAATATAAATTAGGTGCTCGTGGATTGAGATCTCTTTGTGAAGCAATCTTAACGGATGCAATGTATGAGTTGCCAAGTAAAGATGAGGTGAAAGAACTGAATGTTGATAAAGAATATACAGAACACGCCTTAAACAAGAATTTATTGCAACGCCTTGAGGCTGCATCTTAATACTAAAAAAGCAGAAGATATTTATCTTCTGCTTTTTTTTATGGAGTTAATTTACTTTTTAGCTCCTTATATTTTTTAAATTGTCGATAAGGCAATTCGTGAGCATTTGATAACTCATTAATCTTGTTTTCTATTTTAGCAATAGATAGCATTAAATCTGAGTATTCTTTTAATGCTTTTTTATCACCATAGAGGGCTTTTTGGAATAAAACAGGGTATTTGTTCACGTATTCGTTGTAAGTCTCTAAACAGGCGTCTAAATTGATTTTAGGTATATCAAGATTATGTGTTTTTTCGTATTCTTTATCGTTATGATGCCTACCACAACTAATACTTATCCCTAATAACACGATTAGAGAGGTAATCATTCTGAACATATTAAAAACTTGTAACTTTTCCGTTTACAAAGATACCTATTGACATTAAGTGTCCTTTACGGGAAACCTTATTAGTTGATACTTTATGTCATTTTGTTTCAAATAATTCCCATGTCTTTTGCAATGCTAACTAAGTGAGTTGCATTTTTAGCGTTTAAAGAAATTCTCAATTTACTTATGCGTTTCTCTATACTACTCTTACTGGAAATACAGAGTTCATCTTCTTTTAGTTTATTGCCCATTTCACTTTGAGAATATCCTTCTGAAAGTAATTTTAGAATTGCTAAATCTTCATCTTGTAAAATAAGAGAAGTAGGGTTGTTTTTTACTTCAAATATCTCTGCTGATAAATAAGGTACATTTGTATCTTTTTGAATGTAATTAATAGCTTCTACTAATTCTTTGATACTATTTCTTCCTTTACTGATAAAAGCATTTACTTGTAAATGTTCTAATAAGTCGTTGATTTCAATATATCTGTTTTCAATTGAATAAACGATAATTTTTATTTTAGGGTAGCATTGTTTTACTTGTCTAATTAAATCAATTCCTCCGTGTAGTTTGGTTTCTCTGTGATCTTGTTCAAAGGACAAATCAGAGATAATTAAGTCGAAAGGAGAATTGTTGTGTTCTGCACTCTGTATTTTTAACCAAGCATCATCACAGTATTTAGTACTGTAAATTTCTGCATTTGTTTGTTCAGATAAAGCAGTTACAATTCCAACATTTATACTGTCGTAGTCTTCAACTACAAGAATTTTTTTAATCATAACTTTTGGGTAATTGTATGAAATATTTTACACCTAATTTATTCTCATTATCAAATGTAATTGTTCCGTTTATATTTTTGATGCGGTTTTCCATATTCGATAAACCATTTTTAGAGATGATTTCTTTTTGAATGATGCCAATTCCGTTGTCAGAGTAAAAGAGGGTTATTTTGTTTTTTAAATCTTCAAATTTGAAAACAACTAAGGTTGCCATACTGTGTTTCTTCATATTGACAAGTAGTTCTTGAATAACTCTATACAAAGTTATTTTTTGAGTTTTGTCTAATTGATCAAAATCAAACTTATCTAAACCTGTAATTATAATTCTACAAGCAGCTGTATTGTATTCGTTAAATAGGTTTGTAAGATGCTCTTTAAACTTTGTACCCGTACTAATAGAACTATGCTGTAAGGAGATATTACGAGCTTTTTTATAGATAAGTTCCAAGTCATTAATTAAATGGTTTTTTGTTTTTTCAGTATCAAGTTTAAAGTTTTGAGAAAGTGTAAGTACGTTAAACACATCATTAGCAAGTTCGTCATGTATTTTTTTAGCAATTGTAGTTTCAGTGATATAAACTTGTTCTAATTTTTCTTTTTTGTGTCTTCTTTTTAATTGTTTATAAATGAGTCCAAATATAGAAGCACTAATGATTATAAAAAGAAAAATAAGCAAGATAACATTGTATTGCTTCGTAACCGTTATTTCAGTTTGTTGTAAGTCGTATCTCAGTTTTGCATTTTCACGTGAATGTTTATCAAAGTCATATCTAACTTTAGCATATTGATTTTTTGCTTGTTGATTTTCAGTTGTTATTTGTTTTGATAGATTTATATAGTCAATATTCGTGTATTTGTTATAGGGATTATAGTCTTCGTTTTTGATCAGGTATTCAAGAGCAATTAATTTCTGATTTTTGTTTTCAAAATCACGTGCAATGTCAAATGCTTTTTGAGCATATTGTTTACCTATATTTTTATCATGGGCTTGGTAGTACTCACTTAAGTTGACGTAACTCCAAAATAAGTCATCTGGAAGATTTGTAGGTAGTCTTAAAGCCAAAGCTCGTTTAAGTTCTTCAAGTCCTTCATTGTTATTTAATAGGAACTTTGCTTGTCCTAAATTGTTTAATACACGTGCTTCTTCTCCTGAATGTCCTTCAAAAGCTTTACTATCTAAAATGGCTTGTAGAGAAAGGATAGCTTTCTCATATTGTTGTAGTTTAATGTAATTTAAAGCATTGTTGTTTTCAATCATTTTGACTTCATAATCGGATGAAGCTAATTCAAGAGAGAGGTTGTTATAAGCAATGGAAGCTTCATAGTCTTCTAATTCAGAATAACAAATAGATAATATTGAATAAACGTAAAAGCGATATGTATTTGGACCTTCACTGATGTACCTCAATTCGTTGGTTACAACTTCTTGTGCACTATTTGGATCGCCAATTATTAGGTATATTGAGGCTATTTTTAAATTGTTATAAGTGATGTTAGGGGAGTCCTTTTGCTTTTTAAATCTAAGATTAGAATCCAGGTAGCTATGAAAAGCGCTTTTTAGTTGATTTAGGTTGTATAAGGAATCTGCTTTAATTTGTAAATCTTTAGCAATTGTATCCTCTTCAAAAGGAGGTGTATTGCTGTTTTCTTTGGCGCAAGAGGTGAGTACAATAAAACTAATGCTTATCAGTAATAATGTTATAAAATGAAGATTAGATAGGGACTTTTTCATTTTTCGAATTTACGTTAGTTTTATTGATTGCTAACTTATCTTGGGACTAAGAAACTTAATAATAGTGCAAAAAAAAAGTTCTAAACGTTAGTTTAGAACTTTTGTACTCGGAGCGGGACTTGAACCCGCACGAACATTACTGCTCACTGGATTTTAAGTCCAGCGTGTCTACCACTTCCACCACCCGAGCTTCATTTGGTTTGCAACACTAATTACTTCCGTATTGCGAGTGCAAATATAGCGTAAAATATGTATTCTGCAATAGGTAGATACAATAAAATTTGGGGTTTTTATTGTATTTTATTTCTTGTGTCTGGTATTGAGTATTTTATGTTTTGTAAATAGAGTGTTTTTTTATTTTAATTCTGTATAGTATCTATTTTGCAATGGTGTATTGGATAAAATATTATTGCAACAGAAGGGAATAGGTGGGGCATTAAGATATGAGTATTCAACTTGTATTATTTAGTTTAACAAGGTGGTAAGGAATGTGAGTTTTTTGATGAAGAGCGTAGTCTGATTTATGGAAATATTATTTTAGTTCTTTTTTCAGAGCTGATTCAGAGGAGTTGGAAATAGTGATTTTTTCAGATACAGATTGGCTGAGCTTTTTGCACTATATTCATCACTATGGATCAAGCACAAAAGTTGGGGAGGAAGTTGTAAAATAATATATTTGCATCATGATGGATAGCAAAGAAATACTAAAACTAATCCTACCTGAGTACTTGGTAGAGCATTTCAATATTACAAAAGTTGAAGAATTAAATAGTCGTTTAGATATTTACTTCGAAGAAAAAAACGATTATGGTCATCAACTTCCAGATAGACAATTAGTTTCCAAAGGATTTTATCCTATGACTACCATCGAAGATTTTCCATTACGTGGGAAATCAGTAAAACTGCAT
>NZ_FNDQ01000001.1 GCF_900099675.1 Myroides phaeus | reverse complement strand
CTTACTCTCTTAATTTTTGCTGTCAATCCAATATGTCTATGAACGTGTCTTCTTAATTATAATCTCACTTGTCTTTCAAAGCGAGTGCAAAAGTAAATAACTTTTTTAATTTAGCAAAACTTTTTTTGAAATAAATTTCATTTTGTTTTTATCGCTAAACCGACGTATTTACTGAAGCGGACTGCAAAGATACAACCTTATTTTTTACTTATCCAAATTTAATTTCTTATTTTTTTCAAAGCGAAATAACGTTACTTTTTTATCTTTACTCTTTCACTATTTGTGTATGATCGTCTGCTGTAATGCGGATGCAAAAGTAGCATCTTTTTGGCTATTTCCAAACTTTACAACTCCTTTTTTGAAAGGTTTTTTATAACCTGTTGTTATGTTGTTTATTACCTCTGAAAGTTTTTTTACTTTTTGTTTTTGTTGGTTCAAATAGGTCTGGTCTTCTTTAGTAAAGCAAACACTCTATATATAAGTATACTATTATATATGTTCTAATCCTCTCCTTATATAGGTACAAAATTAATTATATCACTTCTATACGTAATTGTAAAGCGGTTATTTTGCTATCAAATGACATCATATGCACTATAAACGCTGTCCCACTTTTGTACTCAAATCTCCGCAAACCCTTACAAACAAAGGGATTAAAAGAGTTTCAAATGACATTTAGTCGCAAATAAGCCGTAAATAAGTCGTAATTACCTCACCTAAAGGCCTTTTTCGCGAACTAATTACGACTTAATACCGTATGAGATAGTAATAAATACTACCTAAGTCCAGTCTTTACAAACTATCCAGAGCATAAAACATATAAAAAGCCCTTATTAGAACTTCGTAAAAACCTTTTTCACTACTAATAATCACCATACTATTAGCTATTTGTACTACTTACCATCACAAACCCAAGCAAGAGATCCCGTACTAACGCCAAACAAAAAAGCATTAACATTCAAACCAGGCATATATTCTCAAAAAAAGCTTTCTATTTACAAATAGACAGAAACAATTTCATAACCACATTTAACTTCACATCCCGAAAGATTGAAGTCACCCACCGCCTATACATTAGTCAAGCATTCCATAATTACTAAATATAAAAACAGATAGTATTTAAAAAACGAAAAGCGATACCATTGACTGATATCGCTTTTCAAATCCCCTTAAAAAGTAAATTTCTTTACTGTATTCTTGTTTTTAAAATTCTTTTAACCTAACAAGGTTATAAGAAAAAAGCCAGTCTTGGACTGGCTTCTCTGCTCCCCCTCTTGGGCTCGAACCAAGGACCCTCTGATTAACAGTCAGATGCTCTAACCAACTGAGCTAAGGAGGAAGGTTATTTTCTACCTTTATTGCGATGCAAAGATATAATGTTTTTCTAATCTTGCAAACACAAATACCTTTTTTTTTGTTTTTTTATTATTTCACAAATATTGCCTTATAAATATCATTCCCATTAGCAAACAGAAGCAACCCTATAAGTATAAAGAAACCAACCATTTGCGCATTTTCCAAGAACTTATCACTTGGCTTTCTACCTGATATCATTTCGTACAATAAAAATATTACGTGTCCACCATCAAGCGCAGGAATAGGTAATAAGTTCATCACTCCAAGCATAATTGACAACATAGCAGTAATACTCCAAAAAACTTGCCAACTCCATACTTGAGGGAAAATATCATAAATAGCCATAAAACCACCTAATCCTTTGTAAGCTCCCGTTTCAGGTTGAACAATTTTTTTCAATTGAGCAAAATAACTAACAACACGATCCTTTCCATTTTTCAATCCAACAGGAACCGACTCAATCAACGAATACTTCTCTTGACTAATAGTATAAAGCCCTAATTTCTCTAAGTTATCCAAAGGCAATCCCCCAGCAAATATCACATTCAATTTACCCTCAGCATCAATATTTAAATTAACAGCAACCTCTTTCCCCTCTCTTTCAACAACAGCAGGAACAGTTTTTCCTTTATTCTCATCAAGAACCCCCATCACCATATCAACAAAAGGAGTATCAACACCATTAATACTTTTCACTACATCCTTAGCTACCAAAACATTTTCATTCGCAGAACCTTCAGCAAGTCCCGTTACAACAAAAGGAATACGAAGAGCAACAAAGCCCATACCTTTACTTTGCGTAACCTGTCCCAAAAAATCAGTAGGCAAAGTAACAGTCTGATTCACACCTTCTCTCTCAATCTCGATAGAATGTCCTAATAAAACAGCCTCTGGTAAATCGTTAAACTTCACAATTTCTTTACCATCCACAGCAAGTATTTTATCACCACTTTGTAATCCAGCATCCTTTAAAATAGGAGACTGTACCCATACCCCGTGTTTAATATCTTTATTAGAAATAAAAAGTTCACCGTAAGTATAAGCCATACCAATATATATAATAAAAGCAAGCACAAAGTTTACAAAAACACCACCTAACATTATTATTAATCTTTGCCAAGCCGGTTTAGACCTAAATTCCCAAGGCTGAGGCTCACTTTTCAGCTGTTCAGTATCCATACTTTCATCCACCATACCAGCAATTTTCACATAACCTCCAAGAGGCAGCCAGCCAATACCATAAACTGTATCCCCAATTTTCTTTTTAAACAAGGAGAACTTTACATCGAAAAACAAGTAAAACTTCTCAACACGAGTTTTAAAAAGTTTAGCAGGAATAAAGTGACCTAACTCATGCAAAATAATTAATAGCGACAAGCTCAATAAGAATTGAGATAATTTAATAAGTATATCCATTTCGTTTTATTACAATCTTAAAAATAAAGAACAAAAATAACTGATTACTTTCAGTATTTCACTTTTTTTTTAAACAAGGAGTTTATTTACCCCATTCTTCACATACAAAAACCAATTTAAACACCAATATATAACCATTGAAACATAAATAGCAGTAAATATAACATTCAACAAAGAGAAAAATACAACCAACGAACAGAAAATAAGCTATAATAGAAAACTATTTTCTAACTTTGCTCTATCAATTAATATTTATAATATGTTACAGATAGCTTTTATTAGAGAAAATCAAGAGAAAGTGGTTAAAGGCTTAGCCAAAAGAAATCTTGATGTTGCAGATTTGCTAAACGAAGTGTTGGAATTAGATGAAAAAAGAAGAAGCACACAAGTTGAATTAGACAATGTATTAGCAGAATCTAACAAGCTATCCAAAAGCATCGGTGAGTTGATGAAAAGTGGTGAGAAAGCGAAAGCAGAAATCATTAAAGAGAAAACATCAAACTTACGTGAGCAAAGCAAACAATTAACTGAAGAATTAAACAATATTTCTGCAGACTTAACAGAGAAGTTATACACTTTACCTAACGTACCAGCAGACATTGTTCCTCCAGGAAAAGATGCAGACGATAACTTGAATGTATTCCAAGCAGGAGAAGTACCAACATTACATGAAGGCGCATTACCACACTGGGAATTAGCAAAAAAATACGATATTATCGATTTCGAATTAGGTAATAAAATTACTGGAGCAGGATTCCCTGTATATAAAGGTAAAGGAGCACGTTTACAAAGAGCGTTAATTTCTTACTTTTTAGACAAGAATACAGCTGCAGGATACAAAGAATACCAAGTACCTCATTTAATCAATGAGGCATCAGGATATGGAACAGGGCAATTGCCAGACAAAGAAGGGCAAATGTACCACTCAACAGTAGATGATTTATACTTAATACCAACTGCAGAAGTTCCCGTAACAAACATTTTCCGCGATGTAATATTACAAGAGAGCGAATTACCAATTCAATGTACAGCATACACACCATGTTTCCGTAGAGAAGCAGGTTCGTATGGAGCACACGTAAGAGGTTTAAACCGTTTACACCAATTTGACAAAGTAGAAATTGTAAGAATAGAACACCCAGAAAATTCATACATCGCTTTAGACGGAATGGTTGAACACGTTAAAGGAATTTTAGACGAATTAAAATTACCATACAGAATCTTAAGATTATGTGGTGGAGATATGGGATTCACTTCTTCATTAACATATGACTTTGAAGTATTCTCAACAGCACAAGACAGATGGTTAGAAATTAGTTCTGTTTCAAACTTTGAGACATTCCAAGCTAACAGATTAAAATTACGCTTTAAAGACAAAGAAGGTAAAAATCAATTAGCACATACATTAAACGGAAGCTCATTAGCTTTACCACGTGTATTAGCAGGAATACTTGAAAACTATCAAACACCAGAAGGAATTGTAATACCAGAAGCATTACGTCCTTACACAGGATTTGATATTATCGACTAAATAAAACAAATACAATAACTAAAAAAGCACCAAATCCGAAAAAAGACATTTGGTGCTTTTTTTATCTTTGCACAGCAAATCTTTACTTAATTCAAAACGAAGAGCGATGATTATATACAATGTTACAGTTAACATACACGAGAGTGCCCATGATATATGGATGAAATGGATTAACAACACATACATACCTGGAATACTTGCAACAGGCAAATTTGACAAAGCAAGAATGGTAAAAGTATTGATTGAAGAAGAAATGGGAGGACAAACATACTCTCTTCAATTTGAAACCCAAAGTAAAGAACTATTAGAGCAATTTTACAAAGAAGACTTTGATCGTTTTGAAAATGAAGCAAGAAAGTTATTTGGTGAGTTAATGCTTACCTTTAAAACAGAATTAGAATTAATCCGTGAATATTAACAACAAGTAGATGGATAAAGTAAGAGCAAAAAAACACTTAGGTCAACATTTTTTAACAGATGAAAGTGTAGCTAAACGCATAGCAGATACGTTAACCTTAGAAGGATATAAGAAAGTATTAGAAATCGGACCAGGAATGGGAGTATTAACAAAATACATCTTAGACAAGCCTACAGAAACCTTTGTTGTTGAAATTGACACAGAATCAGTAGACTATTTACATCAACACTATCCGAAATTAAGAGATCACATTTTCGCACAAGATTTTTTAAAGTTCGATATAACAACTGCATTCAAACAAGAGCCTTTTGCAGTAATTGGAAACTTCCCTTACAATATATCAACTCAAATTGTATTTAGAGCCTTAGAGTTACGCGATTACGTTCCAGAATTTTCAGGTATGTTCCAAAAAGAAGTAGCTGAAAGAATCTGTGAGAAAAAAGGAAGCAAAGCCTACGGAATTTTATCCGTGTTAACCCAAGCGTTCTATGAAGTAGAGTATTTATTTACTGTTTCAGAACACGTATTCAATCCACCACCAAAAGTTAAGTCAGGAGTGATGCGTATGAGACGTAAAGAGAACTACAGCTTAGCATGTAACGAAAAGCTATTTTTCAACGTAGTAAAAACAGCTTTCAATCAAAGAAGAAAAACATTAAGAAACAGTCTTAAGAGTTTCAATCTACCAGAAGAGATTAGAGAACAAGAGATATTTAACCTAAGACCAGAACAATTAGGTTACGAACAATTTATAGAAATTACACAAAAAATAGAAGCCAATGGAGTTTAAAATCAGTAAAGAATCTATCCAACAATTTGAAGATTTAATTGCTGAAAATAATGAAAAGGAGCTTCTTCATATCCTAAAAGATATTCACTATGCAGATATAGCAGAAATAATGAATGAGCTTTCTACAGAGGAAGCCATTTATATTTTTGACATTTTAGACAGTGAAGTTACTGCAGAGATATTATTAGAATTAGATGAAGACGTACGTGAAAAGATATTAAAATCTCTTTCGCCAAAAGAAATTGCAGAAGAATTAGACGAGTTAGACACGGATGATGCTGCAGATATTATTTCAGAATTATCAGAAGATAGAAAAGAAGAAGTACTTTCTGAGTTAGAAGATTTAGAGCACGCAAAAGACATTGTAGAGTTATTGCGCTACGATGAAGATACAGCAGGAGGATTAATGGCCAAAGAATTTGTTTCAGTCAATGAAAATTGGTCAGTTTTAACTTGTGTAAAAGAAATGCGTAAACAAGCAGAACATGTTTCACGCGTACACTCTATTTATGTATTAGACAATGAAGGGCGTTTAAAAGGACGTTTATCATTAAAGGATTTGCTTACTACATCCACAACTACACATATTAGTGATGTCTACATTAGAAATGTAGATTCAGTAAAAGTAGATACAAAAGATGTTGAAGTAGCACGTATCATGCAAAAGTATGACTTAGAAGCCATCCCCGTAGTAGATGAGATGGGGCGCTTAGTAGGTCGTATTACCATCGACGATATTGTTGACGTAATCAAAGAAGAAGCAGATAAAGATTACCAATTAGCAGCAGGTATCTCACAAGACGTAGAAGCAAATGATAGTATTCTAACCCTTACACGAGCACGATTACCTTGGTTAATCTTAGCTATGATCGGAGGATTTGTAGCAGTAAATGTATCCCGAAGCTTTGAAGGAGCGATGGAAAAATTTGGTGTCCTATTCTTTTTCACTCCATTAATTGCAGCAATGGCAGGAAATGTAGGAGTTCAATCCTCTGCAATTATTGTACAAGGATTAGCAAATAACAGCATTACAGGTTCAATTTGGAAACGTCTTGGAAAAGAAGTTACTCTAAGTTTACTAAATGGTTTTTTACTTGCTATACTTATGATGATAGGTAGTCACTTCTTATTAGGAGTAGATTATATAATAGGTATTACAGTTTCAATAGCCCTAATTAGTGTTATTATAATCGCAAGTTTAATCGGAACGTTTGTTCCCATTTTCTTAAACAAATACGGTATTGACCCCGCTTTAGCGACAGGTCCATTTATCACAACCAGCAATGATATCTTTGGAATTTTAATTTACTTTTCAATAGCAAAAGCTATATTAGGTTTCTAAAATCTCTAAACAATATCCTCAAAATCTAATCAAATGAATACAAGAAAAGTTTTACATATTGACAGTAACCACCCGTTAATGATAGAGCAATTAGCTCAAATGGGATATGAAAATGTAGAAAACTATACTTCTACAAAAGAAGAAATCGAACAAACTATTTCTGAATATGAAGGAGTAATCATTAGAAGTAGGTTTAAAATTGACAAAACCTTTTTAGACTCTGCCACTAATTTAAAATTTATTGGTCGTGTTGGCGCAGGATTAGAAAACATTGATTGTGACTATGCAACTACAAAAGGAATAGCACTAATTGCCGCTCCAGAAGGAAATAGAACAGCCGTTGGAGAACACGCTTTAGGAATGTTGCTAACCTTAATGAACAAACTAAACTTAGTTGACCAAGAAGTTAGAGAAGGTATTTGGATAAGAGAAGGCAATCGTGGGTATGAAATTGAAGGAAAAACAGTAGGAATAATTGGTTATGGAAATATGGGAAATGCGTTTGCAAAACGCTTACAAGGCTTTGACTGTAAAGTTATTTTCTATGACATTAAAGAAGGCTTAGAAAATCAATTTGCAAAACAAGTAACTTTAGAAGAACTACAAGAACAAGTAGATATTCTAAGCTTACACACCCCACAAACACCTGAGACAATGAATATGATTGATGAACAATTCATCAACCGTTTAAGAAAACCAATATGGTTTGTCAATACTGCACGAGGTAAGTCTGTAAATACAGCAGCATTAGTCAATGCCCTTAAACAAGGAAAAGTATTAGGAGCCGCATTAGATGTTTTAGAATATGAAAAATCATCTTTCGAAAATATGTTTAGCGACAATACACTTCCTGAACCAATGCAGTACTTAGTACAAGCTAAAAATGTCTTACTATCCCCTCATATTGCAGGTTGGACTATTGAAAGCAAAGAAAAATTAGCACAAGTAATCATTGACAAAATAAAATTACTAAACAACTAATGTCATCCCTATAAAACAATAACGCTTTACGCACTATTAAAATAGGTAACACATTAAAATACAAAAGAGGGATTATCAAATTGATAATCCCTCTTTTGTATTTTAATGTGTCAGATTACTCTTCCGTTTTATTATTCTCTTCCTGAATTTTCTTTTCCAATTCAGCAGCAAACTCCTCCATTACAGGTTTAACAGTACTCTCTGGTAAATCAGCAATTTTAATATACATCAATCCATCAATTGCATTATTAAACAAAGGATCCACATTGAACGCAACTACCTTAGCATTTTGTTTAATATATTTTTTAATCAAAACAGGTAATCTCAATTTCCCAGGTTCAACATCTTCAATGATTTTATCAAATTTATTCAAATCCGAATCTGTTTCACTAAATATTAAATCCTTTTCACTATCCTTTAAGTTCACTTTATACTCCATTTTAGGCGTAATATATTGTGCAATAAAAGGATCAAAATAATGTGAACGCATAAACTCAATCATCAATGACTTAGAGAAATCAGAAAATTGATTGCTAATACTCACCCCACCAATTAAGTACTTATGTTCAGGAAAACGCAAAGTTGTATGTACAATTCCTTTCCACAATAAAAACAGTGGCATTGGTTTCTGCTGATACTCTTTTATAATAAAAGCCCTACCCATTTCAATAGACTGAGAAAGCATTGGATACAACTCAGACTCAAAACGGAATAACTCGTTCAAATAAAACCCATTAATACCATATTTCTTATAAATCTCAGACCCCAATCCCATACGATAAGCTCCACAAATTTCATTGGCATCATTATCCCATAAGAACATATGATGATAATAATTATCATATTGATCTAAATCTGATTCATTATTAGTTCCTTCACCAACTTGGCGGAAAGTTATTTCTCTCAAACGACCAATTTCTTGTAAAATACACGGAATTTTCTCAGATTTACACAAGAAAACCTCGTAGTTTTTACTTTGGAGAAGACGAAAATCATTTTCTCTAAGTGCCTCAATCTCTTCTAAAATTTTTTCCTTTGGTTGTGGTTCAATAATATCCTTAACCACTTTTGGAAATTTAAAATTAAAAGACGGAACTTTAATTCTCTTTCTGCTATCCTCATCCTTATAAGCATTCGATAATAAATACGTTTTAAAACGCAAGAAATTACCATAATCATTTAGATCATAATGCTCATTCTGTTCCTCAACAGAGATAGGACGTCCAATTCTAATCTTAATTACTCTATTCTTCTGAGTTAATAATTCAGAAGGCAACTTTGCTGTACGCAATGTTGGATTAATTTTCGATAAGAAATAGAATAATTTACTATTCGTTGCATGAAAGTAAATAGGCACAACAGGAACATTTGCCTTTTTGATTAATTTAATTGCCCCTTCCTCCCAAGGTTTATCAACAACAAGTCTATCATCTTGGTAAGTAGAAACCTCCCCAGCAGGGAAAATTCCTAAAGGCTTGCCATCACTAAGGTGGCGTAAAGTATCTTTTAACCCAACTACACTTGACTTTATATCCTTATTATTTTCAAAAGGATTGACAGGCATAATATAAGGTTTCAATGGTTCAATTCTATGCAATAAAAAGTTAGCAACAATCTTAAAATTAGGATCGTGCTCTTGCATTAATTTCAACAATAAAATACCATCAATACCACCCAATGGATGATTTGATATTGTAATATAAGGCCCCTTTTTAGGCAACCTTTTTAGTTCATCTGGATCAATTTCAAATTCGATTTGAAACTCTTCTAAAATAGCATTTAAAAAATCAAGGTTTTCTAAATGCTTATTGCGGTCGTAAATTTTATTTAACGTTGTGATTTTCAAAGCTTTCATCAACATCCATCCTGAAAATGTGCCTAAAACACCATATTTATCTACGTTAATTGCCTTTGCTACTTCTTTCGCCGTTACTAACCCCATTAATATTCAAAATTAAGTAATACAAATATACTAAAAACTTCAGCTAATCTGTTTTATTTTACTAAAGACGACTTATAAAAAATAATAATGGCTTTATAAAACATTTAAATCTCTGATTAAAACAAAGATAACTTATTAAATAACAAGATATATTTTTTCTATTTTTGACAATTCAAACAATCAATGAAACATGAAGATTATCTCATACAATGTAAATGGAATACGTGCAGCGATAAAAAAAGGATTTATCGACTGGATTCAAGAAGAAAATGCTGATGTAATTTGTTTACAAGAAATCAAAGCCAACGAAAGTCAAATACCAACAGAAGAATTAGCCGCGGCAGGTTACCCATACCAATACTACTTTTCAGCTCAAAAAGCAGGATATAGTGGAGTTGCAGTTTTGTGTAAAGAAAAACCGAACAATGTGGCATACGGAACAGGTATTGAGTATATGGACTCAGAAGGTCGTAATTTACGTGTAGATTTTGATACCGTATCTGTCATGTCATTATACTTACCCTCTGCATCTAATATTGAACGTTTAGACTTTAAATATCAATATATGGATGACTTCTTTACTTATATAAATGAATTAAGAAAAGAACTTCCAAATCTTGTTATTTGTGGTGATTACAATATATGTCACGAAGCAATTGATATTCACGACCCTGTAAGAAATGCCAAAGTATCTGGCTTCTTACCTGAAGAAAGAGCTTGGATTAGTAAATTTATAGAAAACGGATTTATTGATAGCTTCCGTATGTTTAATAAAGAACCTCACAATTATAGTTGGTGGACATACAGAGCAAACGCAAGAAACAACAATAAAGGTTGGCGTATTGACTATAATATGGTATCTGCCCCCCTTGAAGACCGTATTACAGCTGCTCGCATCTTAGCAGATGTAAAACACTCTGACCACTGTCCTATTGTTGTTGAGCTAAAATCATAAACAACAAATAAAACAAACTACAATATGATATTACGTAAAATCGCCCTAAGCATATTAGCTGTAACAATGCTTTCATCTTGTGTAACAAGAAGATTATACAACGAACTTGATGCACAATATCAAGATGCATTAAAAGATAACGAACGTTTAAGTTCAGACCTTGACTTGTTAAACACGTCAAATACAGACTTAGAACAAATCAAGAAACAATTAGCAGACCAGTTGCGTGAATTGCAACAAGAGCGCAATAATCTAAATGCAGAAATCTCTGCAGCACAAAACAAACTAAAAGATTTAGAACATTCTTATTCTAACTTAGAAAAACACAGTGCTGAAACATTAAAAGCAGAAGCAGCAAGATTAGCAAGTGCTAAATCAGAATTAGAAGAAAAAGCAAAACGCGTTGCTGAATTAGAAAGTATCTTAGCAAACAATGACAAGCAAATGAGAGCTTTAAAAGATAATTTATCTAAAGCTTTAAATGCCTTTGAAGGACGTGGACTTACAATCGAACAGAAAAATGGTAAAGTTTACGTTTCTATGGAAAACAAGTTATTATTCAAATCTGGTAGTTGGACAGTAAACAACGAAGGAAACGAAGCTGTAGTAGAATTAGGAAAAGTATTAGCTGACAATCCAGACATTACCGTCTTAATTGAAGGACATACCGATAACGACAAAATCTTAGGTAACTTAGGAGAAGGCGTAACAACCAACTGGGATTTGTCTACTAAAAGATCATTAGCAATTGTATCAATTCTTGAAAAAACAGCAGGAATAGACAAAAAGAACCTTACAGCAGCAGGAAGAAGCGAATTTGCTCCAATTGCAGACAATAAAACAGCTGAAGGAAAAGCAAAAAACAGACGTATTGAAGTTATCTTAACTCCAAACTTAGATAAAATCAATGCAATGCTTAACCAATTATAAGCTTCAACGATAAAAGCAATACCCCAAAGGGATTAAGGAAACTTAATCCCTTTTTTTATCTAATCTCAAAACATTTGCATTTTATTAGAAATAAAAACAGATAAAAACCATTAAACTTGCATTAGCGGTTTATAATACTATATTATATTACCTTTAATTACAAAAACTATTTACACGAATGAGTATACTTCCCTTAGTACCGCATATAAATAACATTGTAGACCCTTCAGATTTCAATGGGCTTTACAATTGGTTTTTTAATCTTTTAGATTTTCTGCAGCTATCTGAATATGAAACTCA
The DNA here is from genome assembly GCF_900099675.1 of Myroides phaeus. Classification (GTDB taxonomy): domain Bacteria; phylum Bacteroidota; class Bacteroidia; order Flavobacteriales; family Flavobacteriaceae; genus Flavobacterium; species Flavobacterium phaeum. The sequence continues at coordinate 221,266 of NZ_FNDQ01000001.1, read as the reverse complement.
CGTTGCTACAGCAGTATTACTATTAGTAACCTTTACAATATGTATGCTTATTTTAGATTACATATTAAAAAACATATTCATTGTACTTGTAAAAAGTTTCGCTGTAAAAAGCAAAACGAACTTTGACGATATATTAGTCGAGAACAAAGTATTTCACAATATCACCCATTTAATTCCAATTGCACTTGCAAAAATTCTATTCCCTATCTTTTTTAAGGGCTTTCCGAATTTAACGAGTTTTACCATCTCTCTAACTAATATATTAGTGGTAGTTGCTATAACATTCCTATTCCGCTCTATTATACGCAGTATTAGAGATTACTCTAAAACAAAACCTAAATTAGCAGACAAGCCAGTAGATAGCTACTCTCAAGTAGCTACAATAGTACTGTACACCTTTGCATTCATCTTCATATTCTCGACAATAACCGGAGTAAAATTAGGTACTTTCTTTGCCTCATTAGGAGCCGCATCAGCCATTTTAATGTTGATTTTTAAAGATACTATTATGGGGTTTGTTGCCAGTATACAAGTATCTACTAATGATATGGTACGCGTAGGAGACTGGATTGAAATGGCTAAATTTGGAGCAGACGGAACAGTTTTAGAGATAAACTTAAGTACCGTAAAAGTTCAGAATTTTGATAAAACCATTACTACAATTCCAACCTATCTTTTAATCAGTGATTCGTTTAAGAATTACCGAGGCATGCAAAACTCAGGAGGAAGAAGAATAAAACGCAGTATTAATATCAAAATGTCTTCAATTCGTTTTTTAGAAAAACACGAGATTGAGAATTTAAAAAAGATACAACTATTAGCTCCTTATATTGAAGAACGTCAAAAAGAAATAGACGAATATAATGAGAAAACACAAGCAGACCAGTCAATGCCAGTCAATGGAAGAAAAATGACCAACATTGGCCTTTTCAGAGCCTATGTATTGCGTTATGCTCAACAAAACCCAAACATTCACAAAGAGTTTTACTTAATGGTAAGGCATCTACAACCAACAGAACACGGATTACCATTAGAGTTGTATATGTTTACCAATAGCACATTATGGGTATTCTACGAAAATGTAATGGCAGACCTATTTGACCACGTATTAGCATCCGTTGATTACTTCCATTTAGAAATATTTGAACTCCCTTCATCCGATGATGTTAGGCAGTTTATCAGCAATAGCACAGCTGAACAACATAAATAAACAAGAGGACTTTGTATTGTACAAAGTCCTCTTATTTTATAAACCTAATCGCTCTATAATTCCCTCCACTTGTTTTTCCGTTGAATTCAATTTTTCTTTACAGAAAACAATTAATTTAGAAGCTCTTTCAACCTTTTGAGCAAGCTCATCTACAGTAACTTCGTCATTTTTTAAATCTTCTAAAATCTCTTCAAGCTCTAAAGCTGCGCTTTCATAAGTAAGTTGTTCCATAATACTACCTCTTTAATACTCCCTAAAGTAATTATATATATTTTATTAAAAACCATAATCTCTAACTCATCACCTTCTTTCATTTCGGTATTATAGTTTATTGTTTTTCCGTTCAATCTAACAATCGAAAATCCCTTTTTCAAGATTGTCTCTAAATCATAAAGCTGTGGAATTTCTTCCAACGCATTAATTCTAATTTTTTCACGTCTTAAAAAACCATTCACGTGATAGCCCAGTTTTTCTTGTAAAACAGTCAATGTCTGCTTCTGAGTATCTATCATTTGTTCACCTAAAAAAGAAATAATCCTCCCCTTCTCTTTCAGAACCTGGTTTTGTTTTGTAAGAATTGTTTTAGGGCGAAACACAATTGCTTGCTTACTTATTTCCAAGAAAGACTCTTCTTTAGCCATTCTCTTTTTTACTTCACTAATCAACCGATTAGAAACCAAGTGAAGCTCTCCCCTTTTCAAACGAGTAATCGCCAGTGATTTAGATTTAATTTCCTTATCTGTTACATCAACAAAATGCCTATTCATAGTAACTTGTTGTCTGTACAGCTGCATAATACCATCATAAGTACGAGAAATATTCACATCAAAATGATATGCTTTTTCAACAATAAACGCAGCCACTGCACTCGGTGTTTTAAAAAACCTATTTGCTACGAAATCTGCCACAGTACTATCTGTTTCATGACCAATTCCCGTTAAAACAGGCATATTCATTTTAGCAATCGTTTCAGCTAAAGCATAATTATTAAACACATCTAAATCTAAAGCAGCCCCACCACCTCTTATAACAACAACTGCATCACATTCTAAATTATTTGCTGTTTTTAATGCTTTAATAATCGACATATAAGCAAACTCCCCTTGTACCTGACAATCTATCGCAGTTACGTGAAAAACATAGCCATATTCATTCTTAGTCAACTGATTTACAAAATCAGCATGTCCTGCTGTACGTTCAGAGCTAATCAATGCGATTTTCTGAATAACCTTAGGTAAGTGAAAACGTGCATTTAGATCCAACAAACCATTTTCCTTCAGTTTCTTTAAATTCTCTTGCTTAATACGTTCAACCTCTCCTAAAGAAAAAGACAAATCAACCTCTAAAATATTAATAGAAAGACCATAAACAGCACTAAAAACAATCTCGCAATAGCACAAAATCTCAGAGCCATCTTTCAGTATTTCCTTGGCATTTTCAGCTAATCTCCTTTTGATGTCAATAGCATTTTTCTGCCAAATAGTAGCCCTACATTTAGCTAAAACAATACCATCTTTGTTCTCCACCAAATCTAAATAAATATGCCCTCTTCTATCCTCCTTGATTTGAGATATCTCAACACGAACCCAAAAAGCATTTCCAGCAATAACGTCATCCACAATAGTCTTTACTCTATTTAAAATTGTACTAAGGCTAAAAAACTTTTTTTCTTGATTCATTTGTGCTTTTTCTAATGACTTGAAAACAAAAGTACAATCTTAAATACAATAGCCCTACGTTCTATTGTTATAAAAATTAGCAAAATTACAATAGCCTTAAAGCATCATTTATTCCAATATTAATCAGTGTGCTTCTATATTCATTATACTTTTTATGTATAGTGAATGTACACTTTGACATAAAAAGTATACATTGACTATACAAGTACTATACATACACTATACAAGCACTCTGTATAAAACCTGTCTCGTCCTTGTCTCGTCCTACTATAGCTGTACAGTTATAGTTGATAATCCTGTTTTGTACTGTACAGTAATTTAAGTACGGGTCAATCTGACAACAAAACGACTAAAAAATGTTAATACGTACATCAACAAGCGATAAATTATTTATATACTCATATCTTTTTTATATTTGTTATCTATAAAAAAGACAAGTATGACTACAATAAAAATCATAAATAAATCTCAACATTCATTACCTAACTATGAAACTTCACAGTCAGCAGGTATGGATTTAAGAGCAAATTTAACGGAGCCTATTACTTTAAATTCTCTTGAAAGAGCAATTGTACCAACAGGATTATTCATTGAATTACCAGAAGGATATGAGGCTCAAATCAGACCAAGAAGCGGGTTAGCAGCTAAAAAAGGTATCACACTATTAAACAGTCCTGGTACGATAGATGCAGATTATAGAGGAGAAATAGGTGTAATTGTAGTAAACCTATCAAAAGAGCCATTTGTAATTGAAAACGGAGAACGTATTGCACAAATGGTTATTTCAAAATTTGAACAAATTCAATGGCAAGCAGCTGAAGTTTTAAATAAAACAGAAAGAGGAGCTGGTGGTTTTGGTAGTACAGGAGTAAAATAAGTGAAGTAAATACAAAGAAATTAGAGAATGAAAATAATCGTGCCAATGGCTGGACGTGGTTCACGCTTACGTCCACACACATTAACGGTTCCTAAACCGTTAATTCCAATCGCAGGAAAACCAATTGTACATAGATTAGTAGAAGACATCGCAAAGGTATTAAACGACCAAATTGATGAAATCGCTTTTATCATCCACGAAAGTTTCGGTAAAAAAGTAGAAGAAGATTTAATTGCTATTGCAGAAAAATTAGGTGCAAAAGGAACAATCTGTTACCAAAACGAAGCTTTAGGAACAGCACACGCTATTCTTTGTGCAAAAGAAAGTATGCAAGGACCAATTGTAGTAGCTTATGCTGATACATTATTCAGAGCAGACTTTAACTTAAACAAAGAAGCAGACAGTGTAATTTGGGTAAAACAAGTAGAAGACCCGAGTGCTTTTGGTGTCGTTCAACTGAACGAGAAAAACGAAATTATAGACTTCGTTGAAAAACCAAAAGAATTTGTATCTGACTTAGCTATTATCGGTATTTACTACTTCAAAAGCGGAGAAGTTTTACGCAAAGAATTAGAATACTTACTTGACAATAATATTATCAAAGGTGGAGAATACCAACTAACCGATGCTTTAGAAAATATGAAGCAAAAAGGAATGTTGTTTGCTCCTGGTAAAGTTGATGAGTGGATGGACTGTGGAAACAAAGATGTTACAGTGGATACAAATACAAGAATGTTGAATTTCTTAGAAAAAGACAACGAAAACTTTGTAGCAGAAAACATTACAATTGAAAACAGTACAATCATCAGACCTTGTTATATTGGAAATAACGTTGTATTAAAAAATGCAACAGTTGGTCCAAACGTTTCTTTAGGAGACAACTCAGTTGTAGAAGATTCAACTATTGAAAATAGTCTTATCCAAACAAACGCAACTATTCGCAATGCGAAATTAGACAATGCTATGATTGGTAACTATGCTAAATATGACGGTAAACATACCAACATCAGTATAGGAGATTATTCTGTATTAGACTAAAAATATTAAATCCGTTTTAAATTACTTTAAAACGGATTTTTTTTATCTATCTTGCTTGTCTATAAACAGATTATTTCAAGTGTAGTTATGAAAAAGATAGTATTCACATTTTTGTGCATTTCCCTACTTATTAGTTGTAAAAAAGGCAATTCTGGCTCTTTATTAGATGAAAAAGATGCAACAAACTCAAAAACTGTATTAACGATACTAAACAACCACAACAAGAATAATAACGACTTCACCACATCAGCAATTCGCTCTTCAGCGTCATTCGAATCAGACAAGGAATCGCGAAAATTCGGGATGGATATATTCATTGAAAAAGACAAACAAATACTTATTAATGTACGCTTTTTAGGTTTTCCTGTTGCTAAAGCACTTGTTACACCAGAGCAAGTTCAATATTACGAGAAAATAAATGGCGTTTACTTTGAAGGAGACTTTAGTGTTCTAAGCAAATGGGTTGGGACAGAATTAGACTTTAACCGATTTCAAAATCTTCTATTAGGTCAGGCTATTGATAGCAAGAGTTTCAATAAAAAACTAAATAGTACAATAGAAGATGGTTTGCACAAGTTAGAAGCTGCCGTAGAAGAAGATATTCAATCTGCATTTTACTTCGAAGATAAAAGTGGTTTATTGAAAAAAGAAGAGATATCAGAAACAGCAAAAAATCGAAGCGTAACTATAAATTATCCAAGTTATAAAAAGGTAGATAAGTTTACTACACCAACTGAAATTAATATTCTCGCAAGACAAGAAAAAACCATACATTTGAACATCCGTTATGACAATGTTACTTTTAATGAAGATTTAAACTTCAAATACAAAGTACCCTCTGGTTATAAGCGAGTTGGATTAAATTAAAAAGATCAAATCACAGAAGAATTCTACAAATGACAAGAGCATATTACATCCTATTTTTCTTATTTACTGTGTTTGCTTGGGGACAAACAAAAGAGACGCAAGAACAATTAGAACGTAAAAAACAGCAAATATTAGTTGAGATCAAAGTAGTACAAGACCTACTTAGAAAAGAAAAAACTAAGGAACGTAATATTCTTGCTGAAATAGAAGAGCAAAATAGAAAGATAAACCTGAACAGACAATTAATTCAAAATGTTCAGATGCAAATTGCTACAACTAATACTACAATTAGCAAAACACAAAAAGAAGTAGATGCACTTCAAGCTGAACTTACAGCTTTGAAAGACGATTATGCTAAAATGGTTTTAAAGTCATATAAAACTAAATCAAGCCAAAGTCGTATTATGTTTATCTTATCGTCTGACAACTTTGTACAGGCTTACAAACGCGTACAATATATGAAGCAATATGCTGATTATAGAAAAGCACAAGGGGACGAAGTAAAAGAAAAAGCAGAAGAATTAAAGGGCGCATTAGTAAAACTTGAAGCTCAAAAAGAAAGACAACGAAAACTTTTGGCTGAACAACAGCAAAACGAAAAGAATTTACAACAAGACCTTGTAGAGCAGAAAGACTTAATAGCTATTGTACAAAAAGACCAAAAAAAATACAATCAAGATATTAAAAACAAACAAGAGCAAACGAGAGAGATTGACAGAAAGATTAAGCAATTAATTAAAGAAGCAATTGAAGAAGCAAACCGTATTGCTCGTGAAAAAGCTGCAAAAGCAGGTAAAACAACTACTAAATCGACAACAACAAGTAAAACTGCAACAGCATTTGAACTTACACCAGAAGAAAAAATAGTAGCAGATAACTTTAAATCAAATAAAGGAAAATTACCTTGGCCAGTAAGCAAAGGATATATTTCGTTGCCTTATGGAGACCAACCACACCCTGTGCAAACACATCTTACAATTCACAATAGTGGCTTGGAGATTACGACAGAAGCAGGTTCAAAAGCAAGAGCTGTATTCCAGGGAGATGTATTACAAGTACAAGTATTGCCTGGAGGAAATAAAGCCGTACTTATTCAACACGGGGACTACATTACTGTTTATCAAAACTTAAGTGATGTATCTGTGAAAAAAGGAGATAAAGTAAGTATCAAACAAAACATCGGAACAGTTAATACAAATAGTGCTGGGAAAACAGTACTGAAATTTTTACTTTCACACAATACAGACATCAACAATCCACAAAGTTGGTTGAGTAGAAGTAATTAATAACATTATGAGTACAACATCGTCATTTAATATTTTTAAGTGGGTTAAAGAGAATAAATCCTTATTACAACCCCCTGTTGGCAATAAAAATTTATATCCAGAGTCATCTGACTATATTATTATGGTCGTTGGTGGACCAAATGCACGTAAAGACTTTCATTACAACGAAGCAGAAGAATTCTTCTTTCAATTAGAAGGAACGATCTATATTGATATACAAGAAAACAACGAAAGAAAACGCATTACTTTAAACGAGGGAGATATTTACTTGCTCCCTCCTAAAGTACCACACTCTCCTATTCGAACAGAAAATTCAGTAGGCTTAGTTGTAGAGAAAAAGCGAAAAGAAAAAGGTTCAAAAGATGGGCTAATATGGTATTGTGATAACTGTAATCACAAGCTATATGAAGTTTACTTTGAGTTAACCAATATAGAAACTGATTTCTTACCACACTTTAAACACTTTTATTCTTCAGAAGAATTACGCACTTGTGAATGTTGCCATACCGTTATGCCAACTAACCCTAAGTTTACAAAATAGAACTATTTAGGTGTTTACATCAAATACTGTGTTTTTTTTTTATATTAGCATTATATCAACCATATAAAAACTATAAACTAAAAAAATGAGTACAGTAACTAACCAAATCGACATTTCAGAAGTTCTGAAAATGTTAGGTTTAAAAGAAGTAAACGAGCGATCTTCTACAGGATCAACATCCTTTTCAAATGGAAAAGTACTTGAATCTTATTCACCTGTAGATGGCAAGTTAATTGGAAAAGTAAAAGCATCAACAGCAGAGGACTACGAAAAAGTGATGCAAACTGCTCAAGCAGCGTATAAAGATTGGAAACTTGTTCCAGCTCCTAAAAGAGGAGATATTGTACGTCAAATTGGACAAGAACTACGCAATAAAAAAGAATACTTAGGAAAGCTTGTTTCCTATGAAATGGGAAAAAGTTTACAAGAAGGACTTGGAGAAGTTCAAGAAATGATAGACATCTGTGACTTTGCAGTAGGTTTATCACGTCAATTATACGGCTTAACAATGCATTCAGAGCGACCAATGCACAGAATGTATGAGCAATGGCACCCAATCGGAATTGTTGGTATTATCTCAGCTTTCAACTTCCCAGTTGCTGTATGGAGTTGGAATACGATGATTGCTTGGGTTTGTGGAGACGTTTGTATCTGGAAACCAAGTTCAAAAACACCTCTTTGTGGAGTAGCTTGTCAAAACATTATCTCAGAAGTATTCAAGTTAAACAACATTCCAGAAGGAGTTTCAAACTTAGTTATTGGTAACGAATGTGGCGACTTAATCAACAATGACCCTCGTATTCCATTAGTATCATTTACAGGTTCTACCCGTATTGGAAGACACGTATCAAAAACTGTAGCAGAACGCTTTGGAAATACTATTCTTGAATTAGGAGGAAACAATGCGATTATTGTATCAGAACACGCAGATATAAATATGGTTTTAGTAGGAGCCGTATTTGGAGCTGTAGGAACAGCAGGACAACGTTGTACATCTACAAGACGATTAATCATACACGAAAGCGTTTACGACAAAACACTTGACGTACTTCAAAAAGCTTATGCTCAATTAAAAATTGGAAATCCTTTAGACGCTACTAACCACGTAGGTCCTCTGATTGATAAAGGAGCTGTAAAAGACTACTTAGATGCGATTGAAAAAGCAAAACAAGAAGGCGGTAAAATAATCGTTGAAGGTGGTGTATTAGAAGGTTCTGGATATGAAAGCGGTTGTTATGTAAAACCGTGTATTATTGAAGGAAAAAACAGCTTTGAAATTATACAAGCAGAAACATTTGCTCCTATTCTATATGTTATGAAATATTCAACAATTGAAGAAGCAATTGATATGCAGAACAATGTTCCACAAGGGTTATCATCATCAATCTTCACTACCAATATGAGAGAAATGGAATTATTCTTATCACACGCTGGATCAGATTGTGGTATTGCCAATGTCAATATTGGAACCTCAGGAGCAGAAATTGGAGGAGCATTTGGAGGAGAGAAAGAAACTGGAGGAGGTCGTGAGTCAGGATCAGATGCTTGGAAAGCATATATGAGAAGACAAACAAATACGATTAACTACGGAACAGACTTACCATTAGCTCAAGGAATTAAATTTGACTTCTAAACCGAAGAAAACATACAAAAAAAGGGATACTTATTTAAGTATCCCTTTTTCTATATATTACAATTCTAATTAAAATCTATATCCGATATTTACACCAGCATTAACTTCAATTGCACTGAAACGGTCGTTTACTTCACTACTAAAGTTACGAGCGATGTCAACAAATGGGTGAATTGTAAAAGAATCACCTAATGCCCATTTATAACCAACACCAACACCAAAGATAAAGCTATTCATATCTACTTTATCTAACTCAACTTTCTGAGAAACATCATTAAATCTATCTTCTTCAAAATTACCAAAACGATATTTCATAAATGGAGACACAACATATCCACTTCCATTAGCATCAGTCTTTCCTCCGAAATAGTAATTATAGTTTACTAAAATACTGTTAGTCTTAAACTTTTGGTTTCTACTACTCTTCTCTGCGTGGTAAGAAAAACGGTCATTAATATTGAAGTTTGCTCCAATAGACTGATTGTGATCAATAAAATGTTCGTATCCTAATTCAACTGAAGCCAACACCAAAGTATTCAATACATTCACTTTAACCTCGTTAACTGCCTGAGCCTTAACCCCAAGAGTTCCTCCTATTAATAATAGCGCTAAAAATAATTTTCTCATAACTCAATAAATTTTTGGCAAATATAACAAATCAATCATTATTTATGATTCCTACCCTCCTCATTTGGATAAAAATCCGCAACTATATCACTCTGCCAATACTCTTTAGAATCAACATCCATTACAGTTATCCTTCCCATAAAAGCAGCCCCTGTATCAATATTCCAAACATTCATAAAATTTGTAGGCTGTGTAAATCCAAAATTCGTAACAGGTGTATGTCCTATAAATATCTCGCTATACTGTTTAAGGCGTTTAGGATACAGCACACTATTAGGCTTAATCGATGAGTCCATTGCCATCACCATCTCCCACAACGTTCTATCCCAATACAAATATTCCCTAAAAAACTCTGCACCTACACCTCTTGGATTTGTAAACCCAGCATGAACAAACAAACGATTATGTTCATCTAAATAATAATTCTCTAACCCTTTAAAAAATTCAATATGTCTTTGACGCTGTTCCTCCCCCATATTATCACTCGAGTACGATTTCATTGAAGCAAGTCCCCCGTGAAACTCCCACATTGAATTTTCCTCCTTAGTAATTAACCAATCTAACAAAAGTGTTTCATGATTTCCCCTTAAAAACACACAATTATTAGTATCCCTTAAAGTCAATAAACACTCTACTACTTTCTCTGATTCACTCCATCCATCTACATAATCTCCTAAAAAAATTAAAGTATCATTTGATGTAATATTAGCCTTATCTAAAACCTGTAATAATGCTTTATACCCACCGTGAATATCCCCTATAACTAAAACTCTACTCATCTTGATCTGTTTCATATTTAAGTTTTCGTAAGATACGCATAACTTCCTTAAAGGCTATGAACAACTGCGGGTCAGATGATTGTTTTAAATAATCTTTAACTTCAATCAGTTCCTCTTTTGCCCTTGTAAAGCCATTGAGATAACAAAGCATCATATTAAAACAAAGCTTACTAAGGATACGCTCTTCTTTTGGTGTCAATTTTAAGTCGTTCGTAATTTTATAAATCACCCTCAAACTATTACCATAAATATGTCCAAGAATATTTCTGTTATAAGAAGGCGGTTGAAACAACAATCTATTTCCTATTGCGTAAGTGCCATTTTCTTGAAAAGAAATAGAAACTTCTTCAAAGCGATAATAACTTGTTTTGTCATTTAACCCTAAATTTAAATATTCAGTAATAATAAATTCGTTATCATTATGAACTATCGTTACAACATCCAAATCAGAATAAAAAAGTTTTAAATGTTCATTGACAAACTCAATATCTACACGAGAAAAGAAAACTTGTCCTCTAATAACCTTTCTATTTCCAGCCCAACAAATAATAAACTGTTCTTTAAAAACATTATAGCGAGGCTTCATATCCCGATGCGTATCCGTCATAAATGTAATAACACTATCCAAGATACTCTTTAGATCATTTTGAGAACTCGCTTCAATACTACTTACAATTTCCCTATTACAACCTCTTGGAATAACAACATCCGGCACAGATGTACTACCAATACGAACATAATAAGTTCCCGCCTCAACTTCTCCAATATTTCTTTTAAAACTTGTAATGGCTTCATTAGCCTGAACCGTGACCAAACCAACTACTTTATCCTTTGGCAAATCAGAAAAAGTAACGTTATCATATGTAATAATCGGAGGATTATTCAAATACGCATTAATTAAATTTTGAATTTTACTATCATCATAGAAGTCAACACCGACAATTTCATTATCTTCATCCTCGATTCCAACTACTAAATAAGAGTTGTTATCCGGGTTAGAATTAGATAAGGCACAGATATGCTTCAGGAATTTTGCTTTTCCTGATTTAGTATGTAAATTGAGTTGCCTTTTCTTATCGTAAAAGCTATTCTCATCGTAATGAGCAAGTAGATTTTTAATGAGTAAACGCTTATTAATCACGACTTTTGGGTTTTGTTCTTAAAATTATAAAAAGAAACTCATAATTCAAGCCCAATATTCAAATTTGTAATTTAGATTTAACCATACATTAACAACATGGTTAATAATATTTTTAGAATTTGCAGTTATTATTATAAAAGAGCATTATTTTAGATAAAAAACACAAACATACACATGGACACAACAGGATCAAACTATGATATCCGCGAGTTAAATGAACTTATAGAAAAAGAAAGCGCGTTTATCGATATTCTAACGATGGAGATGAATAAAGTAATTGTGGGACAAAAACACATGATAGATCGTCTTCTGATTGGATTATTAGGACAAGGACACATATTACTTGAGGGAGTACCTGGATTAGCGAAAACTTTAGCAATTAACACATTAGCTAAAGCTGTTCATGGATCGTTTAACCGTATCCAATTTACCCCAGATTTACTACCTGCAGATGTTATTGGAACAATGATCTATAATGTAAAGGAGAATGATTTTTCTATTCGCAAGGGACCTATATTTGCTAACTTTATTTTAGCCGATGAGATAAACCGTGCTCCTGCAAAAGTACAATCAGCGCTACTTGAAGCAATGCAAGAAAAACAAGTAACAATTAGCGATGACACATTCAAATTAGACAAACCATTCTTAGTAATGGCAACACAAAACCCCGTTGAGCAAGAAGGAACATATCCTTTACCAGAAGCTCAAATGGACCGTTTTATGCTTAAAACAGTGATTGACTATCCTAAGATGGAAGACGAACGTCTTGTAATTCGTCAAAACCTTGCAGGAGAAAAACCACAAGTTAACCCTGTCGTTACAATAGATCAAATTAAACGAGCTCAAGAAGCGGTTAAAAAGGTATATATGGATGAAAAAATTGAGAAATACATTCTTGATATCATCTTTGCCACTCGCTATCCTGAGCAGTATAAATTAGACAAATTAAAACCATTAATAAGCTTTGGAGCCTCTCCACGTGGAAGTATCAACTTAGCATTAGCTGCTAAATGTTATGCATTTATCAAGAGAAGAGGATATGTAATTCCAGAAGACGTTAGAGCTGTGGTAATTGATGTACTACGTCACCGTATTGGAGTAACATACGAAGCTGAAGCAGAAAACATTACTTCTGTTGATATTATTAATCAAATTGTTAATGAGATAGAAGTGCCATAATAGCATTCTAAATAGCAAAATATTGAAAACCTATTTATAGTCTTATAAATAGGTTTTCCAATTAACTAAATTTGAAAGGTAAAGTCATGGATACCAAAGACATTTTAAAGAAGGTCAAAAAAATAGAAATAAAGACCAAGCGATTAAGCGATCACATATTTTCGGGAGAGTATCATACTTCTTTTAAAGGAAGAGGAATGACATTTTCTGAGGTTCGCCAATATCAATTTGGAGATGATGTACGTGCAATTGACTGGAATGTAACAGCACGTTATAATGAGCCTTATATAAAAGTTTTTGAAGAAGAAAGAGAACTTACTTTAATGCTAATGGTCGATGTTAGCGGATCTGAAAGTTTTGGTTCTTCCGATCAATTTAAAGAAGATATAATAACTGAAATAGCAGCCACTTTAGCTTTTTCAGCTACACAAAATAACGACAAAATTGGTTTAATCCTCTTTTCTGATCAAATTGAATTATTTGTTCCTCCGAAAAAAGGTAAGACACACGTTTTACGTATCATTAGAGAACTAATCAATTTTAAACCGAAAAGTCAAAAAACAGACTTGGGCCAGGCTTTAGAATATCTTTCAAAAGTTTTAAAAAAGAAAGCTATTGTATTTGTGCTTTCAGACTTTATTACACCAAATTACGAACATACACTCAAAATTTCTGCTAAAAAACACGATATAACAGGAATTCGAGTTTATGACAAAAGAGAAAAAGAACTTCCAAAAGTTGGTTTAATTAATGTTTTTGATGCAGAAACACATCAAGAACAAATAATTAATACTTCGGATAGCACGTTGAGAAAAGAATACACAGCTTACTTTTTAAAACAAGAAGGAATTTTTAATAAAGTCTTTCAAAAATGCGGAGCAGGAACTATCAACATCGAAGTAGGAGATAGTTATGTAAAAAAATTATTAGGGTACTTCAAATCAAGATAACTTAAGAGAAATGAAATCTAATTTTCTATATACAATCGTCTTTTTGCTTTTATCAACACTAACTTCATTGGCACAAACGCCAATAGAAACCGTAGTAGATACAAACAATATCAAGATAGGAGATACTTTTTTGTACACCATCAAAGCACATACAAAACAAGGTGCACATATTACCTTTCCTGAAACAAACGAAATTGGTCGTTTTGATGTTGTAGAAACATTTCCAACAGATACAATCATTGATAACGATACACAAGAACTAATAAAAAAATATCACTTAACTATGTTTGATGAAGGAGCATTTACTGTTCCTCAACTACCAATTATTGTAGATGCACAAGTATTTCACACAGACTCAATTCAAATACAAGTACAAGGAGTTGAAGTAGATACTATCAAACAACCCTTATACGATATTAAAAATATTTCAACCGAAGGAGCTTCTTTCTCAACAAATTGGTATTACATTATTTTCTTAATCGCTTCAATTCTTGTTGGCTTAGCCTTGTATATATATATTAAAAAACAACAAGAAAAAAATCAAACAGAAGACGACAAGTACAAAACGCCTTTTGAAAAAGCCGTTAAAAAATTAAAGCAACTTGAAGAGAAGAAAAACTGGAACCGAGGAGATGCAAAACCATACTATTCAGATATGACAAACATTGCTCGTTCCTTTATTGAAGACACTTTTGGTATTTCTGCGAAAGAGCTAACAACATTTGAAATTATAACTATTTTAAAAGCTACTCTAAACGAGAAAAAGATTAAAATTAAACCAGAGATAATTAAGGATTTAAAGCGAATTCTTGAAACAGCCGATTTAGTAAAATTTGCTAAATCTCAACCGGATGAAAGACAAATTACAGCCGATACAAGTAAGATACAACAAGTCGTTGATGATATTAACACTGCTTATCCTATTTCCGCTGCAACCCAAACAGAACGCATCCGTTTAAGAGAAGAGCGCAAATTAAAAAAACAACGTTTTCGTATTTGGGTTCCTATTTCAACTTCATTAGTTCTAATGTTACTATGTGGAATAGTATATATTGTAAACACATCTTCAGAAGAAGAATACACTTGGTTTACCTTTGACAACTCTAAAAAACTATTAGGTAAAGAGTGGATTACAAGTACATACGGAACAGATCCTGGAATAACAGTTAGTACTCCGAAAGTATTAATTAGAAAAAATGAACCTATAATACAAGAAACAAAACCAGAAGGAGTAGAATCTATTCAACAGTTTAAATTTGAAACGTTAGAAGACCCTTTACACATTGTTTTAAATAATATAGTAACTACTAAAGAGTATAAGTATACTGATAAAGAACTTATTACTTATGCTATTACAGCAATGACTCAAAATAATAAAATTGATGATTTACAATATAAAGAAGAAGGTTTTGAAAATGCTAATGGAGTCATAGGAAATAAAATAGTAGGCGATTTTATATTTCAAAATCCCGATAATAACAAAGAAGAAAAAATAGCATTTGAAGGAGTATTAACACAACACGGTGCCAATAAAGATATAATATGGATATTCTATTTAGCAGAAGATACCATAGCACCTCAAATTGTTAATCGAATCTTTGACTCAATACTTTATAAACAAGAGCAGAAATAATGATGAAGAACATAACATTTGCAAATCCAGAGTTTTTTTGGCTTTTCTTACTGTTGCCAATTGCTTTGTTTGTATGGTATAAAAACAGGAAAAAACAACGTGCGACAATCAAACTAAGTTCAATAGACAGCGTTATTGGTCATCGTTCACTATTAGTTAAATTACTACCTATATCCATTGTTTTAAGAATGCTTGCACTATCAGCAATTATTGTAGCAATGGCCAGACCACAAATCGTAAATGTAGACAGTAAAGTACATTCAACTCACGGTATAGACATTGTAATGGCAATGGACGTGTCAGGTAGTATGCTTGCAAAAGACTTAAAACCAAATCGCTTAGAAGCTCTAAAATCAGTAGCTGCAAACTTTGTTGAACAACGAGTAACAGACCGTATTGGACTCGTTATTTACGCAGCAGAAGGATATACGAAAACACCTGTTACCAGTGATAAAATACTTATTTTGAACGACATGAAATCAATTAAGTACAATAATGACTTAAGAGATGGTACTGCAATTGGAGTAGGTTTGGCAACAGCAATAAATAGACTAAAAGATAGTCCAGCTAAAAGTAAAATTATCATTTTATTGACAGATGGAGTTAACAATACAGGAACAGTAGATCCAAAAATGGCTGCTGAAATTGCCAAAGAGTATAATATTAAAACCTATACTATTGGTATTGGTACCAATGGTTTAGCAGAATCACCTGTAGGCATAAAACCAAATGGAGAAATAGTTTATGAAAAAGTACCTGTTGAAATCGATGAACAGCTAATGAAGGAAATTGCTAAAATAACAGGAGGTAAATACTTTAGAGCAACAGATACTAAGAAGCTGTCAGCTATTTACGAAGAAATTAATCAATTAGAAAAAACGAAAATAGACGAACAGAAGTTTGTTAACTCTGATGATAAGTTCCACTTATTAGCATTATTAGCATTTGTGTTATTAGCGTTAGATTTTATTTTACAAAAAACACTTTTCAGAGGATTTATTTAATAGATTATGTGGGAATTAGACAATAAAAAATATCTTTTCTTATTACTCATAGTTGCAATATTAGTTGTGCTATTTATTGCTGACGTAATATGGAAAAAAAAGAGACAAAGCCTATTTGCTACATCAAAAGCAATGAAGATTTTGGCTCCAAATCGTTCAAAGAATAAGACAATTATTAAAGCCAGCATCTACTTAGTAGCATTAACAGCTATTGTATTTGCCTTAGTAAATCCTAAAATAGGAACAAAAGTTGTCACTGTAAAAAGACAAGGAATTGATATTGTCTTTACACTTGACGTATCTAAAAGTATGCTTGCCCAAGACATGGCTCCAGATAGAATGGCAAAAATGAAACAACTTGTTTCACAAATTATCAACAATCTTGGTCCAGACAGAATAGGCATTGTTGGTTATGCAGGTAGTGCTTTTCCTATGTTACCAATTACGACAGACCACTATGTTGCTAAAATGTACTTGCAGTCAATGAACACGGATATGGTATCATCACAAGGAACTGCCTTTGAAGATGCTATTTACGTAGCAAGTAACTATTTTGACAATCCACAAACCAGTAAGGTTATGATTCTTATTTCTGATGGAGAAGACCACGGAGAAGAAATGGATGGAGCTATTGCAATTGCAAAACAAAAAGGTATTAAAATCATTACAATTGGTGTAGGTACAGAAAACGGAGGTCCAATTCCAATTCGCACAGCCAAAGGAGTTGAATATAAAAGAGATTGGGACAATGAAATAGTAACAACAAAGTTAAACCCAGCAACACTTAAACACATTGCAGATGCAACAGGAGGAAAGTATTTCTATGGCTCTAACACACAAGAGATAGTAGATTTAATCAAAAATGAATTAAATAAAATAGAAAAAACAGACTTTGAATCACAACAAATTGCAGAATTTCAAGCGCAATACCAATGGTTTTTAGGTTTAGCTTTTTTACTTATTTTTATTGACCTATTCATCTTAGAGAGAAAGACAATGTGGATGAAGAAGCTAAATCTTTTCAACGAGAAGTAATAGAATACCAAAAGAACTTAGACAATGAGGAATTTACTTTACACTGCTATATTTTGTTTGTTTACTATATTCTCTTTTGCTCAATCAGCAGGAAGAGCCTTAAATAAAGGAAATGAAGGTTACGAACAAAAACACTACACACAGGCAGAAGCAGCTTATAGAATTGCGAAATCTAAAAGCCCTAAATCTACTGCAGATTATAATATGGGTAATACTCTATATAAACAAAACCACACAAAAGAAGCTATCACTGCCCTTACAAGAGCAACAAAAACAGCAACTACAAAAGCTGAAAAACATAGAGCTTTTCACAACCTTGGTAATGTTTATATGAAAAACAAAAACTATCAAGAAGCAGAAAAGGCATACAAAAGTGCTTTATTAAACAATCCTAAAGATGACGAAACTCGTTATAACTATGCTGTAGCTAAAAAACTAAACGAAGAAAACCCTCAGCAGAACGACGATAATAAAGACGATCAGAATAAGGATAACAAAGACAATAAGGACGATCAGAATAAAGATAACAAAGACAATAAGGACGATCAGAACAAGGATAACAAAGACAATAAGGACGACCAGAACAAGGATAACAAAGACAATAAGGACGATCAGAACAAGGATAACAAAGACAATAAGGACGATCAGAACAAGGATAACAAAGACAATAAGGACGATCAGAACAAGGATAACAAACCACAAAATAATCCACAAGCTCCAAGTAGAGATCAAATTGATCGTATCTTAGACGCGATGAACCAAAAAGAAAAAGATATTCAACAGCGTTTGATTAACAAAGGTAAAAAAGGAGATAAAGGAGAAGGTCAAGCAGTACCTGCTGGACAAAGAAAAAAAGACTGGTAAAGAACAATGAAAACACTGCGTAATTTCATATTAATAATATGCTTTATAAGCACACAAGCTATTTTTGCACAAATTACTTTTGACGCAAAAGTAAGTAGAGAAAGTGTGCCTTTAAACGAAAATGTTCGTGTTGACTTTTCAATGAATAAAGATGGAGACAACTTTACTCCTCCCCGATTTGATGGATTTACAGTAGTTGGAGGTCCGAACCAATCAGTTAGCTATGCTTGGACGAATGGTCAAAAATCATTCAACAAAACATACTCATACTTTCTACAACCAACACGTAAAGGAAAGTTAACGATACAAGGAGCCAGTATAGAGATTGATGGACAAGTTTACAAAACAAAAGCAGTAACTATCACTGTAGGAGACGCTGTTGCAAAACAAGATCCAAGACAACAAATTAATCAAGTACAACAACAATCAATCGACAATATACATTTGGTAGCCGAAGTAACAAATACCAAACCGTATATCAATGAACCTATTACAATTACATATAAATTATATTTCAATACATCTATTGGAGGTTATATGGGTAAACAAATCCCAACTTATGAAAAGTTTTGGGTTCACAATATCAATTTAGATGGCCGACCTGAAGTAAAACAAGGAAAATTTAAAGGAGAGAACTATCACTATATTGTTTTAAAACAAGACGTGTTAATGGCACAAGAAGAAGGCGCCCTATCTATTGACCCTTTAATTTTAAATATTCAAGCAGAAGTACCTACGGGAAGACGAGATTTCTTTGGCTTTCCAGAATACGGATATATTGAAAAAGAGTTCTCAACAAATAAAGTAACTATTAACGCTAAAGCCTTACCTGAAGCCGGAAAGCCAGAAAACTTCTCAGGAGGCGTTGGAACATTTGACTTTAAAGTTACCCCAACTAAAACAGATTTAAAAGCAGGAGAACAACTAAAACTAACTGTTGAAATATCTGGAAAAGGAAACTTAAACTTGTTAACAATGCCACAACCTAAAGCGCATTCAGCTTTAGAAATTTACGACCCTGTTTATGCAGAAAAAATAAATTCAGGAATCTACGGTATGCAAGGTAAAAGAAGTAATGAATACATTATTATTCCACAATATAAAGGAGAGTACAATATAGAACCTATGGAATTCTCTTATTTTGATTTAGGAACAAAAAAATATAAGACAATCAACACAGATAGTCTTGTTATAAATGTATTAGAAGGACCTACTTTGCCAACTAATAAAGATGCTGTTGGTACAGACATTGTAAATACAGATGAATTATTTCAGCCTTTTAAAACAAAAGTCAATTTCATAGAACCTTATCAAACAAAATATTGGAATACTAACCTATTTTATATACTTACGCTTATTCCGTTCATAGCCATTCCTTTCTTTATTTTTGGAATTAATAAACAAAGAGCAATTAGTAGTGATACAGAAGGACGACGATTGAGAAACAACAATCGTTTAGCAAAGAAATATCTTAGCGAAGCGAAAAAGAACCTTAACAATAAAGAATTATTCTACGAAGCATTAGAACGTTGTTTACACAACTTCCTAAAAGCTAAATTGAACATTGAAACAAGTGAAATGAGCAATGAAAATATTGAAGAGATATTAGTAGAAAAACAAATAGATACAGAAGCAATCTCTGAGTTTATGAATTTAAAAAATGCTTGTGAGTGGGCACGATACACGCCAACCAACCAAGTAAACATCACAAACGATTATGAGAAAGCTATTCAAGCAATTAGTAAATTAGAAAAACAATTCAAATAGAGAAAAATGAAGCATATTATCACTTTCATATTATTTGTATTGAGCACCATTTCTTGGGGGCAAACAGCTAATTGGACTGAAAGATTTGAAAAAGCAAATGAGCTAATTCTAAAAGAGAAGTTCCACGAAGCGATCACCATCTTCCAAGATTTGGAAAAGGAAAATAATTCATCTCCTGAATTACTTTTTAATTTAGGGAATGCTTTTTATCGTACAAACGATAATGTTAATGCTGTTTATTACTATGAAAAGGCATTAAAACTAACACCTAATGATAAAAGCATTGAAACTAATTTAGGTTATGCACGCAAGAATTTAATAGATGATATTACAATTGTAAAAGAGTATGATAATCAAGACATCTTACATCAAACACTTGGAAAACTAACACCTGATCAATGGTCAATCTTGGCAACAATTTTAGCTTTTACAATCTTACTTGCTTTTATTGTTTACTACCTCAATGAGAAAAGTTCTATTAAAAGAATAAGTTTTGTTTGGATGATAGTTGCTCTATTAAGTTTAGGAGCATCTATTTATGCTGCTCAATTTGAAGAAGCTTATATAGGAAAAGAAGAGACAGCAATAATCTTTGCTCAAGAAACAAATTTAAAAGAAGAAGCAAAAAACACTTCTAAAACCATAAAAGAACTCCATGCAGGAACAAAGGTTTACATCTTAGAGCACAATGCTCTCTGGATCAAAGTTAGATTAGACAATCAAGAGATCGGATGGCTTGAAAAAGCTACCATTAAAAATATTTAAACAGATTCCGAAGGCGTAGTTGTATGTAATACTTCTACGCTTTTTTCAAATAATGTTTTAATCAATTGGAAGAAACTTGGTAAAATAGAATCTGAAACCACTAAATACACTTGATAGCTATATGAAGCCTCTAATGTTTCTTTCTTTACTACTTGAAAAATATTGTTAATCTGATCAAAAAATGAAAGTAACATACTTCCCACCAATACAACAACCAAAACTTGGAACAAAGCACCAAAAAAACGATTAAACATTCCTAAGAATACAGCATCAAAAAACTTAGTAACCAAATTAGCCAAGAACTTAGCAATTAAAATTGCAAAGAAAAAAGTTAGCACAAACGCAATTACTGGTAAAAAAGAAGTTTGCCAACCAAAAGACTCAAAGAGAAATTCTTTAACTACGTTTGAAAATTTTAATGCTCCAATAGCCCCAATAAATATTGCTAAAAAGGCTACAACAGATACAAAAAAACCATCTTTTATTCCTTTATACAAAGCAAATACAAATGCAATTAAAGCGATAACATCTAAAAACATAGTCAACTAATTTTTTACTGTGCGAAGATATTACAAATCTGACTAATATGAATAACGATCTTTCAACAGTTATCTCAAACAAATTTACATCAAGTCTCTCTTAAACCTCATCACTCACACTATTGTTAAGGAGATTAATTTACACTATACAATGCGGATAAATACTATCTTTGTGTACTATAGCAAAATATATGGCAAGAGACGAACAATTAAAAACCAGATGGGAAACCTTGGTTAAGAAAATATCAGATCGCTTTGGTGATGGAGAAACTCTCGACTTAGAAGCAATTATTTACCTAATTGGCGTACAAGAAAGAGGGAAAATCAAAAAGAAATATAAGAAAGACGACAAAATAAATTTAATGCACATTGCTATTTGTCGTTTATTAGAACCATATGGTTATTACGAATTCGATCACTTTGACGAAGACGGGTGGCCACATTACACTGTAAAAGAACACTTACCAGCTTTAAAAGCAGGAGAACAAAGCGTTCTAATGAAAGAAGCAATCGTGAATTATTTTTTAGAAAGTGGCTTTATTAGCTAAAACTAACAAGAAATATAAAAATATTAGCAGTATTAAATTTTATGTCTAATTGAAAAGCAGTAAATTTGCACTTTACTTTACTTAAAATGATAGATAAAATAAAAGAGTATATCGGTGAAGCGGAACAGTTTACTACCGATAATAAAGAGACGCTTGAAGCATTTAGAATTAAATTCCTTTCTAAAAAAGGAATCTTAAACGATTTATTTGCTCACTTCAAAACAGTTCCAAATGATCAAAAGAAAGAGTTTGGACAAGCTATCAATGCACTAAAAAACACTATTGAAAATAAAGTAAAATCAATTCAAGAAACTTTAGATTCTAAAGATGTTCAAGGTCTTTATGGAGATTTAACTCGTCCAGGTTACCCATTAGAAATAGGTTCAAGACACCCTATCTCATTGGTAAAAAATCAAATTGTTGATATTTTCAACTCTATTGGTTTCAACATTTCAGAAGGTCCAGAAATTGAAGATGACTGGCATAACTTCGAAGCATTGAATTTCCCTGAGTATCATCCAGCGAGAGATATGCAAGATACTTTCTTCGTGCAAACAAATCCAGAGCACTTATTACGTACACATACGTCATCAGTTCAGGTTCGTTATATGGAGAAAAACACACCACCTTTGAGAACAATCTCTCCAGGACGTGTATTTAGAAACGAAGCTATCTCTTCACGTTCTCACTGTATCTTCCACCAAGTAGAAGGATTGTACATTGATAAAGATGTTTCTTTTGCAGATTTAAAGCAAACCTTGTTATACTTCACAAAAGAGATGTTTGGTAAGTCTAAAATCCGTTTACGTCCATCATACTTCCCATTTACTGAGCCAAGTGCTGAAGTAGACATCTATTGGGGATTAAAAACAGAAACTGACTACCGTATTACAAAAGGTACAGGATGGTTAGAAATCATGGGATGTGGAATGGTAGATCCTAATGTATTGAAAAACTGTAACATTGATCCAAACGAATATAGCGGTTTTGCTTTCGGTATGGGTATTGAGCGTATTGCAATGTTATTATACCAAATCGGAGATATCCGTATGTTCTATGAAAACGATATCCGTTTTTTAGAACAATTTAAAACAAGCTTCTAAATAGAAATATTTATATATAAAGCCGACTTCAGAAAATGGAGTCGGCTTTTTTAATTTATATGATACTTTTCTTTGTTCATAGAGAAAAAATACTATTAATCACTTATACTCTTTCCTTTTTAATAAATGTAACCTAAGTTACTTAAAATTCAATGTCAACTCTTTAATTTTGAGACACTAACTATAATTGAAGAAAATGAAAAAGATTCTTTTGTTGTCTTTTGTAACCATCTCATTGGTTTCTTGTGGCAACAAACAAAAAACATCCGTTGACTTAGAAACATTAAAAGTACAAGGAGACTCTATAACAACAGTTACTCAACAAGCATTAATGTCAAGCGTTTCTAATGCCATTACAAAAGGAGGCACTACTTATGGAGTTGAATTTTGTAACACAAAAGCATTAGTACTAACCGACTCACTTTCAAAAAAATACGAAGCAACAATTCAGCGCATAACAGATAAAAACAGAAACGCAAATAATGAATTAACCTCAGCCAATGAAAAAGCTCTTTTTAATGCATTTAAGGAGAATACTCATCTACAAGATAGTCTTATCGCAGAAAATGGTAAACACATCTACTATAAGCGTATAAACCTTGGAATGGAGACTTGCTTGAAGTGTCATGGAACACCTGACTCAAATATTGACACAGAAACCTATTTGAAGATAAAAGAGCATTACCCTCTTGACAAAGCAGTAGGGTATAACCTAAAAGAACTTAGAGGAATGTGGAAAATTACATTTGATAAATAACAAAACCATATTTAATGCTATTTAAAATAATAAACTAATTTTTAGTTATAAGCTTTCTTTTATTCGCTAAACTTCTAAATAGCATAAAATTGAGTCAAAGGGTACAATAAAGTTTAATAAAGTCAATCGGTTTTGTATTTTTGTTTAATTCAAACAAAACTAACTATGTCAAAATTCAACCTATTAACTGTAAAAGAAGTTCATAAAGAAACTCCTAATGCAGTTTCAATTGTGTTTGATATTCCTGCTGAATTAAAAGACGACTATGACTATATCGCAGGTCAATACTTAAACATTAAACATAAACACGAAGGAAAAGAAATAAGAAGAGCATATTCTATTTGTTCATCACCTACAAGCAATGAAGTTAGAGTTGCTGTTAAGAAAGTAGAACACGGTGTATTCTCTACTTATGCAAATGAAGTTTTAAAAGCAGGAGACCAATTAGAAGTAGAAACACCTGAAGGAAGATTTACTTTTGAGCCAAATACTAACGCTTCTAACAACTATGCCGCATTTGCAGCAGGAAGTGGGATTACTCCTGTAATGGCAATCCTTAAATCAGTTTTAGAACAAGAAGTAAATAGTAAATTTGTATTAGTTTACGGAAACAAGAATATAGAAGAAACAATCTTCCACAAAAAACTACACTTATTACAAGAACAATACCCAGAGCGTTTATTTGTACATTTTGTTTACTCAAGAGTACGTGAAGAAAACTCAATCTTTGGCCGTATTGATAAAGCAGCTATCAACTTTGTAGTAAACAACAAACATAAAGAAAAAGAGTTTGATCGTTTCTTCTTATGTGGACCAGAAGATATGATTAATACGGTTACTGCTACTTTAGTAGAACGTGGTATTAATAAAGAGAAAATATCAAATGAAATTTTCACACCAAATACAGATGGTGTTGACCCAATTGAAGCAGAAGGAGGTTCTACAAAAGTAACAGTTCTTGTAGATGATGATGAGACTACATTTGAAATGCCTAAAAGTGAAGTATTGCTAAACGCTATTTTAAAAGAAGGTATTGATGCACCATACTCTTGCCAAGGAGGTATTTGTAGCTCTTGTATGTGTAAGATTGTTAAAGGATCTGCTGTAATGAAAAAGAATAGCATCCTTACAGATGATGAAATTGCAGATGGATATATTTTATCATGTCAAGCACTTGTTACTTCTGATGAGATTTACGTTGACTACGACGATATGTAATAGATATAAAGCCTTTTCTTAATTGAAAGGGCTTTTCTTTTTTATAACACTATTCTTCTATACTTACCTATTGGCATAAAAAAACTGCACAAGATTAAACTCTTGCACAGCTGCTAAAATAATTATGGAAATATATAAACACGAAGGACTCTTCCACCGCGTGGAAAAGTCCTTCTTTCGTCTATCACAACACTAAACTTACTAGTTTTTCATTTACTTGGTCAAAGCCAAAGCCACTATATACATAGTCAAACTCTGCTTTGATTGCCTCGTTCATCAAGTTACCTATACTTCCTTCATGCGTATGATTCACCTCTTTCGAAGGTTTATACGTTCCTTCCTCAATAGAAAGACCGATTTGTTTATACGCTTCTCTAAATGGCATTCCTTGAAGCACGCTTTCATTCACAACCTCTACACTAAATAAATAGTCATATCTAGGGTCATTTAATATCTCTTTATTGATTTCAATGTTATCTAACATTAAATTCAATATATCTAAACACTCTTTTAAAGACGTAAATGCAGGGAATAAGTTTTCCTTCAATAATTGTAAATCCCTATGGTAACCAGAGGGCAAATTAGTAGTCATTAAGGCTATTTCATTTGGCAAGGCTTGAATCTTATTACAACGAGAACGTATTAGCTCTAATACATCTGGATTCTTCTTATGCGGCATAATACTTGATCCTGTCGTTAAATGATCTGGAAACTTAATAAAACCGAAATTCTGATTCATATACAAACAACCATCCATTGCAAACTTTGCCAATGTCGCTGCAATTGCACTTAATCCTTGTGCAAGGATACGCTCTGTCTTTCCTCTACCCATTTGAGCATATACAACATTGTGGTTCATACTACCAAACCCTAATAAGTCAGTAGTCATTTGTCTATTTAAAGGAAAAGAAGAACCATACCCCGCTGCAGAACCTAATGGGTTTTTATTTGTAACCTTCCAAGCAGCTAACATCAACTCTAAATCATCAACTAAGCTTTCTGCATACGAACCAAACCACAATCCAAAAGAAGACGGCATTGCTATTTGTAAATGCGTATATCCCGGCATTAATACCTCTTTATGCTGATTACTTAACTCTTGTAGTTTTTCAAAAACGATTTTTGTCTTTTCAACTACTTCTTCTATTTCATGACGGAAATACAATTTTAAGTCTACTAAAACTTGGTCATTTCTTGAACGACCAGAATGTATCTTTTTACCAGCATCACCAATTCTTCTTGTCAGTAGCAACTCTACTTGAGAGTGAATATCTTCTACGTCATCTTCAATCTGAAAATCTCCAGCTAATATTTCTTTATAAATCAGTTTTAACTCCTTTTGAATAATTTCTAATTCATTATAAGTCAATAATCCAATACTTTCCAACATTTGTGTATGTGCCAATGAACCTAATACGTCAAAAGCCGCCAAGTTCATATCTAACACTCTATCTTGTCCTACTGTAAATGTATCTACCGATTGATTAACAGTAATATTCTTTTGCCATAATTTCATCTTAATACACAATTTTAGTTAACATATCTATATACAATTCAATTCCCTCTTTTATCTCTTGTACATATACAAACTCATCTGCAGTATGTGAACGTGCAGAGTCACCAGGCCCACATTTCAATGAAGGAATACTCAACAAAGCTTGATCACTTGTTGTAGGCGAACCATACGTCTCTCTTCCTAATGATATACCTGCTTTCACGATTGGATGATCTTTAGCTATTGACGAAGGTTTCAGACGAGTAGAACGTGCCTTTACTTCACAATTAACATTTTGTTTTATAATCTCTAATACCTCTTCATTTGTATAAGCATCAGTAACACGGATATCAACTACAAAATCACAAGTAGAAGGAACCACATTGTGTTGTGTACCTGCATTTATCATTGTTACACTCATCTTAATAGATCCAAACTCTTCTGATACTTTAGGGAATTGATACGTGTTGAACCATTCAATATCTTTTATTGCTTTAAAAATAGCATTATCCCCCTCGTCACGAGCAGCATGACCAGAGCGTCCATTCGCTATACAATCTAACACCATCAACCCTCTTTCCGCTACTGCTAAATGCATTTGCGTTGGTTCTCCTACAATAGCGAACTCCAACTCTCCTAACTTAGGAATAACAAACTCCAAACCATTCTGACCAGATATTTCTTCTTCCGCTGTAGCAGCCAAACAGAAGTTATATTTCATTCCTTCTTTTTCATAAAAGTATAGAAACGTAGCAATTAGGGAAACCAAACATCCTCCTGCATCATTACTACCTAAACCAAATAGTTTTCCATCTATTATCTCTGCTTTAAAAGGGTCTCTTGTATAATCCTTATTCGGTTTTACCGTATCGTGATGAGAGTTTAATAATATCGTTGGTTTACTTGGGTCGTAATGTTTGTTGAAAGCCCACACATTAAACAATTCTCTGTGTATTTCAACGCCATTTTTCTCAAGAAACTGAGCAATAAGTTCCGAAGTCAAATGTTCCTCTTTACTAAAAGATGGAGAAGCAATCATCTGCTCCAATAAATATATAGCTTGTGTTGTTAAGTTATTTTTCATTTCAATGTAATATCATTTTTTTCCAAGCAACGTTCAATTACAGTTGAATTGTAGTTCCTGCTTGTTCATTTAATAAGTGTTCAGCTTTTTTAATACACACTTTCTTTACATTTTGGTCTATAGCAGCTAATGCATTTTCTATTTTTGGCAACATACCATCTGCTATAATTCCAGCATTTTTAAGTTGATTGAAACTCTCTCTATTTATAGTAGAGATAACAGAATTTTCATTGTTAATGTCTTGCAATACACCACTGCGCTCAAAGCAATAAACTAAGCTCACTTCATAGTAAGAAGCAAGAGCGACTGCTAAGTTGGATGCAATCGTGTCTGCATTGGTATTTAGTAGTTGACCTTCCTTATCAGCCGTAATTGCAGAGAAAACAGGACAAAGTCCAATCTCTATCAATTGTTTAATTCGAGTTTTATTTACATCCTTTGGCGTAAAATCCCCAACAAATCCATAGTCTATTGGTTTGACTGAACGTTTATGACTGGTGATTACCTGTGCATCTGCTCCAGAAAAACCCATTGCATCACATCCCCTACGTTGAAGTTGTGCTACAATCTTTTTATTTATCAATCCTGCGTAGACCATTACAGCTATAGGTAACATCGCATCATCAGTTACACGACGCCCATTGACCATTTGCGTTTCAATCCCCAATTGGTTAGCCATACGAGTAGCTAATTTCCCTCCCCCATGTACCAAGACCTTAGGTCCTTGAATCTGGGCATAGGTATCTAAAAAAGCAGTTAATGCCCCTTCGTTATCTACAATATTACCTCCTATTTTTATTACTGTAAGGCTTTGCATAATCTATTGGTTTTTTAGCATTTCTTTTAAAACAGCTTGTGCCGCCCAAACTCTATTCCCTGCTTCTTGTATTACAATTGCGTGGTCACTATCTAATACTTCTGAAGAGATTACTAAATCACGACGAACAGGTAAGCAGTGCATTACCTTCGCGTTATTAGTTGGTTTTAACTTATCTAATGTCAACATCCAAGAAGAATCAGTACAAGTAATCTGCCCATAGCTTTCATAGTTTGACCAGTTTTTTACATACACGAAATCAGCATCTACTAAAGCTTCATCTTGATTTGTTGTTATAGTTGCTCCATTTGTGAATTCCTCATTTAAAGCATAACCTTCTGGATGAGTAACCACAAAATCAACCAATCCTTCTTCCTGTGCTTTGCACATCCACTCAGCAAAAGAATTAGGTACTGCTTGTGGAAGTGCTCTTACATGAGGAGCCCAAGACAAGACTACTTTAGGTTTCTTTCCTTGTGGAATATATTGTGCTTTTTCTTGGTCAAACTGATAGTGGCTATGCTCCATAATTGTAATCAAATCTGTAAAACTCTGTAAGGGATGTCTTGTAGCGCTTTCTAAACTCACTACTGGTTTTCCACAATACTTCGAAAATTTGCTAAACAAGTCTTCACTATAATCTTCTGCTGCATCTTTTAACCCCGGAAAAGAACGCAACCCAAGAATATCACAATATTCTCCCATAACTGCAGCAGCTTCTTTTATGTGTTCTGCTGTATTTCCATCCATGACAACTCCGTCTTTAGTTTCTAACGCCCAACCATCAGATGTCATATTCATCACCATAACATTCATTCCAAGATTCGTTGCTGCCTTTTGTGTACTCATTCTAGTACGCAGACTTGGGTTTAAAAACACCAAACCAATTGTTTTATGTTTGCCCAAAGCTTCATCTGCGAATGGGTTTTGCTTACTTTCTAAAGCACTTTTAGCAGCTAAAGAAAGTGACGGAATATCTTTTACGGAAAAAAACTGTTTCATTGTAATTGTAATTTTAGAATTGTTGTAATCTGTTGTTGAATTTTTCTAAGAATAAATCTGCATCTGCTTTTGTCAGATTTAACGCAGGCAACAACCGAATTACGTTAGGACTTGCAGTCCCTGTAAAGATGTGATCTTTAAACAATAGTTCTTTTCTTACATCTTTTAACTCAGGAGCAAGATCTATACCAATCATAAGTCCTTTACCTCTTACTTCCTGAATTTTATTATTTCCCTTCAATTCACTCATTAAATAGTCTCCTATCATTTTAGCGTTTTGAAGTAAGTTATCTTGTTTAATTACATCAAGAACAGCAATTGCAGCAGCACACGCTAAGTGATTTCCTCCAAATGTAGTTCCCAACTGTCCGTGCCATGGTTTAAACTGAGGGCTAATTGCCAAAGCTCCAATAGGAAAACCATTCCCCATTCCTTTAGCCATTGTATAGATGTCTGCCTTAACTCCACCGTCATTCACAGCGTAGAAAGACCCTGTACGGCCATATCCACATTGCACTTCATCTGCTATAAATACAGCATTATATTGTGACGTAAGACTTCTGATTTTTGCTAAGAAACTATCGGTTGCAACTTGGATTCCTCCAACCCCTTGAATTCCTTCAATGATTACAGCTGTAACTTCTGCTCCATAAGTAGCAAATGCTTGTTCTAAAGCCGACTCATCATTAAAAGGCAAGAAGACAATATTGTCCGTTTCGTTAACAGGGGCAACTATTTTCGGATTATCAGTAGCAGTAACTGCTAATGATGTTCTTCCGTGAAAAGCTTTAGAGAAAGCAATTACTTTCTTTTTACCATTGTAGAAAGATGCCAATTTTAATGCATTTTCATTTGCTTCAGCTCCGGAATTACACAAAAACAACTGGTAATTATTTAAACCTGATACTTCACCTAATAATCCAGCTAAGTGCTGTTGTTGTGGTATCTCAATTGAATTGGAATAAAAACCAATATTATCTAATTGGTTTTTGATACTTGCAACATAATGTGGGTTTGTATGTCCAATAGATATTACAGCATGTCCTCCATATAGATCTAAATACTGTTGACCTGTTTTATCGTACACATAACTCCCATTACCTTTGACAATTTCAATAGGATTTAAAGGATATACACCATATAATTTCATCATAATAATCTCTTTTTAGAAAGCCGAAGCTTTTAATTGTAACCCTGTTTTTTCATCCAATCCAAAAAGCAAATTCATATTCTGAACTGCTTGTCCACTTGCTCCTTTTAACAGGTTGTCAATTGTACTTGTTATCAATACATCATCACCGTGTTTTGTTATAGATATCAAGCATTTATTTGTATTTACTACTTGCTTTAAGTCTATTTCCTTATCACTAATATGAGTAAAAGGATGAGGTTGATAATAGTCTTTATATAGCTGTAATAATTCTTCTGTTGTATCTTTAGATTCTAACACTATACTAACAAAAATCCCTCTTGCAAAATCACCACGTTCAGGAATAAACTTAATATTTTGATTAAAGTTTGGTTGTAGTTGTGCTAAACTCTCTCCTATTTCATTCAAATGCTGATGGGTAAAAGCTTTATAGACAGAGATATTATTTGCTCTCCAACTAAAGTGTGTAGATGCTGAAGGTCGTTGTCCTGCACCAGTAGATCCCGTTAATGCATTGATATAAAGAGCATCTCCTAACTTACCTACCTTAGCTAAAGGTAATAATGCTAACTGAATTGCTGTAGCAAAACAACCAGGGTTTGCTATATAATTAGCTTCCCTAATTTTTTCTTTGTTCAATTCTGGTAATCCATAAACAAACTCTCCTGCTGTTTCGTGCAATCTAAAATCTTGGCTTAGATCAATAATCTTAATGTGTTTGTCAATTGGATTCTCTTGTAAGAAAACTTTTGAATCACCATGTCCTAAACATAAAAATAATACATCTATCTTCTGGTTTAACTCATCTGTAAAAACTAAATCAGTATCACCAAATAAGTCAGCATGAGCTTCATATACAGGCTTATTCGCATTACTTTTACTATGTACAAAGGTTAAATCTACTGCTGGATGAATAAGTAACAAACGCAATAATTCACCTCCCGTATAACCAGCACCACCTACTATTCCAACTTTTACCTTCTGCATATTACTCTTGGTTTGTGTTATTAACTTTATGCCAAATCATTACTTGGTTACCAAATATCTTAGAGAACCCTTTTACATCTTCTCCAGACCAAGCATTATTCATCTCACCGTAGCTACCAAATTTATTAGACATTAAATCATGTTCAGATTCGATACCTACAACTACGAAACGATATGGATGCAACTCAACGATCACTTTACCACTTACAGTTTGTTGTGTACTAGTCAAGAAAGCCTCCATATCACGCATAATTGGATCGTGAAACTGTCCTTCGTGTAAATAGTTACCATAAAAAGAACCCAACTGTTCTTTCCAACTTAATTGCCATTTAGTCAACGTATGTTTTTCTAAAGTATGGTGAGCTTTTACAAGGATAACAGGTCCTGCTGCTTCAAAACCAACTCTTCCTTTGATTCCGATAATTGTATCACCAACGTGAATATCTCTACCAATACCAAAAGGTTGAGCTAAATCTTGTAATTGTTGAATTACCTCAGTAGGTTTCATTTTTTTACCATTTAATGCTACTGGCTCCCCTTTCTCAAACTCAATCTCCACAGTTTCTGGAGTTGACTTGCTAACAGGTGTTGGCCATGCTTCTTCAGGTAAATATAAATTAGAAGTTAGGGTTTCTTTTCCACCTACTGAAGTCCCCCATAAACCTTTATTAATTGAATATTTTGCTTTTTCAGCGTTTATTTCAACCCCATTTTTTTGTAAGAACGCAATCTCCTCTTCTCTACTTAATTTTAAATCTCTAATCGGAGTAATAATCTGCACATTAGGTATTAAAATATTGAATATCATATCAAAACGCACTTGGTCATTTCCAGCGCCTGTACTACCGTGAGCAACTGCTTCTGCACCAATTTTCTTAGCATAGTTAGCAATAGCCGTAGCTTGACAAACACGTTCTGCGCTTACTGACAATGGATATGTTGCATTCTTTAAAACATTCCCAAAAATCAAATACTTAACACTATCCTTATAGTAATCCTCTGTTTCATCTATCGTTGTATGAGATGCTACACCTAATGCATAGGCCTTTTCTTCAATTGCCTTCATTTCTTCTGACGAAAAACCTCCTGTATTTACTACAACAGAGTGTACTTCATATCCAAGTTCTTCTTTCAAATAAATTACGCAAAAGCTTGTATCTAAACCTCCGCTAAATGCTAAAACTACTTTCTTATTATTCATGATTGTGTTGTTTAAAAATTAAAATAGATGTGTTTTTTTGACTGTTTTTTTCAATTGCATTTGCAATCTTTTCAAGAGAGAATATTTCTTCTGCATACGTTTCAAACGCTCCTTAGCTTTTATTTTCTGGTCAATCTTATTACGAATTTCCTTTTCTTTTGCTTCAGGACTATAAAGCATTGCAGTACACAAACAGTTGTTTCGTTCTTTACTTTTCAAAATTTGAAAATTGACACAACTTTCACATCCTTTCCAAAACATTTCATCTTGT
Organism: Myroides phaeus; assembly: GCF_900099675.1. GTDB lineage: Bacteria > Bacteroidota > Bacteroidia > Flavobacteriales > Flavobacteriaceae > Flavobacterium > Flavobacterium phaeum. The sequence goes on along the minus strand of NZ_FNDQ01000001.1, from coordinate 188,219 downwards.
GTTAATTCTGAATATGGTACTGGTTCATACCCTAACTCAGAGTTAATTTTCATAACTGCGAAACCAGTTGTTAAACCGAATATTTTTGCTTTTGGATATTTACTTTTAGACAATTCAAAAACTCTTTTTTTGATTGCTTTAGCTAAGCCTTCTTTTCTAAAAATCGGATTAACAATCAAACCTGAATTAGCTACATAATCACCATGACTCCACGTTTCTATATAACAAAAACCAGCCCACGTTCCATCAGCATGAAGTGCTATAACAGCCTTACCTTCAATCATTTTATTGGACACATACTCAGGCTTTCTTCGTGCAATACCAGTACCTCTGGCTAATGCAGACTGCGCCATTTCTTCGCAAATTTGTTCAGCATATCCTACGTGAGATTCATTCGCAGGAATAACGAAAAACTGATTTGAATTCATTTCAAAAACAGAGAATTAGTATTCAAAATGCCCAATACAAGAGTTAATTCTTGGATACAAGAACTCCTTTAAGGTAATTGAATAATGTTAAAATTCGATGATATATATACAGATATGATGCCAAAAAAGCATCACATTAAAAAAGACTTAAAAAAATTAAGCCCGTGACCGCGAAGACCGCGAAGTAAGAATAGCAAAAACCGCAACAGTTGCAGGAGCAATGTTGTTCAAAGAAAAAATAATATTTGAAATGGTTTTCATCATTTGATATTTAGCTACTTAATTAGCTGAAACAAAGGTTTGCAATTATTTTTCAAATATGCAAGACTTTTTATAAAAAAATAAATCCTCTCATAAAACCTAATAAAACAAGGCTTTACAAAAGGATTTAAACTATCTAAATTTAGATTATCTTAGTAAGTCAGTAAACTTTTTACATCATATTTCGCTAATTTCTTGCGTCCATGAAGAAAAGATAGCTCCATTAAAAAATTAACTTGAACAATTTCACCACCCAATTTTTCTACTAATTTACATACAGCTTCAGCTGTTCCTCCAGTAGCTAAAACATCATCGTGAATCAATACTTTTTCACCTGGTTTTATAGCATCTGCATGCATCTCTAAAATATCGGTTCCATATTCTAAACTATATTCTTCAGAAATAGTATCAAAAGGAAGTTTTTTAGGTTTTCGTACAGGAACAAAACCAGCCCCCAATTTCTCAGCTAATAAAGTTGCAAAAAAGAAACCTCTACTCTCCATACCCACAACTCTATCTATTTTTTGATCACCAATAAGTTCTAATAACTGTTTGGTAGTCTCAACCATAGCTTCATGGTCATTTAAAAGAGGAGTAATATCCTTAAATCCAATACCTTCTTTTGGAAAATCTTGAATATCTCTAATATAATCTTCTATTCTCATCTCATTCATTTTGAATTCAAAAATACTTTTAATTATCTGATTTAATTACTTTTATAATCTTCTCACAAACTTTTATAGGATCAATCGTTCTCATCACATCTTCATAACCCTCAACAACTTTATTTCCGTAAACAGACGTAGGTAAAAGAGGATACTTTTGTCTATCAGCTGTTAAACAATAATCAGAAGGTTGATTAAAAGGTGCAAACCCAGCATATGGATGTGTAGCACCCCATAAAGTTATTACTTTTTTACCCAACATAGCTGCAATATGAGCATTTCCTGAGTCCATTGCAAGCATTACATCTAAATGCTGTATTAAGTTCAATTCCACGTCAAACTTTACTTTCCCTGCCATTACAATTACATTGTAATTATCTCTTTTCAATTGATTTAAAAGAGAAATTTCCTCTTCTCCCCCTCCAAATAAAAAGATAATTGACTTCTCTCTTTCTGCTAATGTATCAACTACTTTCTGCATTAAATCTAACGGGTAAACCTTAGATGTATACTGTGCAAAAGGAGCAATACCAATCCAATAAGTGTCTTTTTCTTTTACATATTGTAGTAAATCTGGAGATAGATCAGGAATAGAAGGAAACTCTGGATTATCTAAATTAACAATAAAACCTAATTGTTTTAAAGTATTCAAATGATTTGAAAACATTGTTGGTACCTGCTTATAAACCTTGTTTTCAGCGCGAACTAATGCCTTTTTAGCTTCTCTCCCTTTGTCTAGTGCTGCAACCTTTGTTCCCTTTAATTTAAACAAATTGCGGACTATTTGAGACCTCAATACATTATGAAAATCTGCAAAGTAATCAACTTCTAATTTCGATAAATCACGATATAACCTAATTAGACCTACAAATCCTTTATGTCTTTTCTTTACATCAATAGGGAAAAAATCAACGCGATCAATTCCTTTAAAAAAAGGCTTGAAAAAGGGTCTTGAAACCACAGTTACACGAATATCTTTATTTTGTGAAATTAAAGCTCTTACAACAGGAACAGTCATTGCAACATCCCCCATTGCAGACAACCTAAAAATTAAAATATGTTTCAAATTTGCCACGTCAATCTTAATTTGTTTATGAACAAGAAAAGCGTGAAAAATTCACGCTTTCAATATTTTATATCAAAGATATGATTATTTCTTATTTTGGTATAATACTGGGTTTAATTCCTCGTCATTATACATTTTCATTTGTTTGTATACTTTCATATACTTATCACCGTTAGCAATATCGTTTAATAAATCGTCAATAGCAGTGGTTAAATCTTTCTTTTGCTCTAAAAGAACATCCAATTTAACCTGACATTTATCTCTATGATCTTGTGAAGCTTCAACTCTTGTTGCCTCTTCATTCATATGATAAATTTTTAATGCTAAAATTGATAAACGGTCTATAGCCCAAGCAGGACTCTCAGAGTTAATTTTTGCATCTCCTTTAATTGTAACATCTTTATACTTTTGTAAGAAGTAACTATCTATAAACTCTACCATATCAGTACGTTCCTGATTTGATGCGTCAATTCTTCTTTTTAAAGCTAATGCTGCTACTGGATCAATCTTAGGATCACGAATAATATCCTCAAAATGCCATTGAACAGTATCTATCCAATTTTTTAAATATAAAAGATGTTTAATATCTTCTTTAGGATAAGGATTGCTAATTGGCTGATCTACATTGTCGTATTTATGATAATCACGTATACTCTCTTCGAATATCGGAAATGCTAACTCTGAAAACATATGAATAATTTTATTTACAAATATAGTTTTTATACTTTTATGGTACTAATTATACCCATATGAAAATTCACTATATTTCAGCAGAGAACAGTATCTTAAATCACTTCTTAGCTCAACTACGCGACGTAAACGTACAAAAAGACAGTATGCGTTTTAGAAAAAACATTGAGCGTATCGGAGAAATCATGGCTTATGAATTGAGTAAAAAACTTCCTTATAAGGATATTGCTGTTCAAACTCCCTTAGGAATTAAACACACAACTTGTATTGAAGACAATGTCGTTTTATGTTCTATCCTTCGCGCAGGTCTTGCTCTACACACAGGATTTATGAACTTTTTCGATAACGCAGAAAACGGTTTTGTATCTGCTTATCGACGTCATGGTAAACATGGAGAGGCAAGTGAAATCTTAGTAGAATACCAAGCTGCTCCTTCATTCCAAGACAAAATTCTTATTTTAATTGATCCTATGCTTGCTACAGGTCAATCTTTAGTTGCCGTAATCAATAAATTAATGGCAGAAGAAACTCCAAAAGAATTACACATCGCTGTAGTAATTTCTGCTCCTGAAGGAATTCAATTCTTAGAAGAAAACTTACCTGATAATGTTAATTTATGGGTTGCTACTTTAGATGAAAAATTAGACGACCACAATTACATCGTTCCTGGTTTAGGAGATGCTGGAGATTTAGCTTATGGCCATAAGTTATAAGATAATCTGCGCAATATAAAAGAATAATCCGATAAAGAACACGCTATAAACAACTGCTTCTCTTCTCCATGCTTGTGGCAGATTCTCAATATAGTTTGCTCCAAGTAACGATAATGGGAAAAAAGTAAATAGCAATGTCCCGTTATTTTTATCAGCAGAAATCACATAAATTGCAACGCCTATAAGAAAAGACAACAACATTTTCTTATAGGTACTTTGCATATTGTATGGCTTAGAAGAAATACTTGTGGCCTGACTAACAAAGAACAAGAGTGATATTGAAACAAAAATAGCTAATGCAATATTTTGATATACATTTTCAAAATACATAAAATCAAAACTTATTTTACACTTAGACCAAAACCAATCAATATAACTAATTTCGTTTATTAACAGATAAAGAAATAAAAAGACAGTAACTGTAAAAAAAGCTATTATTGGTATAAACCAATTTCTATAATCTTTTGATCCAAAAAAAGTTATTGCAAAAAATAAGAGTAGGAAATATAAAACACTCCAAAAGTGAAATAACCCTGCAACAAATATCCACAATGAAGCGTCAAATACTTTCTCTTTTGATTGCTTTAAAGAATGTAAAGAGAACAATCTTCTAAGAGCAAGCATTATAAAAAAACTTGATACTATTACTCTACTATGTCCTAATACAGTTGGAAATAACATCAAGAATGATACAAATAACAGAGGAACATAAGCATTATCTTTTACCAACCTATTCCTTGTCACAATAAACTGTGATAAATACATCATTAACAACAGCATTCCTATCAAAACACTTCTCTTAACTACTTCAAATCTTGTCCAAATAAGATGTTCTTGATCTATAAATAAGTACAAAACACTAATAATCAAGATTAAAAGTGTAAGTATGATGTAATTAATTGGTTTTGTTTTACTAAAAATACTTGCTAACATTTATATATTTTATATTTTTGTAGATTATAAAGATAAAACTTTTCCTTTGAGAGTTTTTTCTTTAAAAAAACGGATTGATAAAATAATTTTATTTAATTTAAAAATAAAGTACGATGACTTCATTTTTTAACGGACTTGGGTTCCTATTTGAAAAAGTTCTTTTTATACCAATGGACTTTTTTGCAAAATTAGAATTAGAAAATTGGTGGGCTGCTAATATCCTTACTTGGGTATTTATCCTTATCACTTGCTATTTCTTTGTGTTTTGGTTAAAACAACTTCAGATTTTTAAATCAAATAATGAAGATGACCAAGATACTACAGCCCACTCATTTTTAAAATAGTAGGTTTTTAAAGATCAAATCCAATATCTTTACGATAATAAATCTTATCAAAATTTAGCTTGTCTATATTTTGGTAAGATTTTTTTAATGCCTCTTCATAACTATTACCATAAGATGTTACAGCTAAAACTCTTCCTCCATTTGTTACTACTTCATTATTTTTCATAGTTGTCCCTGCATGAAAAACAATAGAATCATCTACTTTATCAAAACCTGTAATTACTTTTCCTTTTTCATAATCTTCAGGATAGCCTCCAGAGACTAACATAACAGTTGTAGCCGTGCGACTATCTATTTCTAACTCCACTTGATCAAGCTCTTGCTTTGCTAATGAAACAAATAATTCGACTACATCAGACTTTATCCTTGGCATAACAACTTCTGTTTCTGGATCTCCCATACGCACGTTGTACTCAATTACAAATGGATCATCACCAACCTTAATTAAACCAATAAAAACAAATCCTTTAAAATCAAGTTCATCTTCTTGTAATCCTTTTACAGTAGGTATAACGATACGTTGTTCTACCTTTTGCATAAAATCATCTGTTGCAAATGGAACAGGTGAAACAGCTCCCATACCTCCTGTATTTAAGCCTGTATCTCCTTCTCCGATTCGTTTATAATCTTTTGCTGTTGGGAGCATTTTATAAGACTTACCATCTGTTAATACAAAACAACTAAGTTCAATACCTGATAAAAACTCTTCAATTACAACCTTAGAGCTTGCATCTCCAAACTTAGCATCAACAAGCATATTCTCTAATTCTAACTTTGCTTCGTCTAATTTTTCTAAGATAACAACTCCCTTTCCTGCAGCTAAACCATCTGCTTTTAACACATAAGGTGCCTTTAATGTCTCTAAAAACATTTTCCCCTCTTCTACCGTATCTTTAGTAAAACTTTGATATGCTGCTGTTGGTATATTGTGTTTGATCAAAAATTCTTTTGCAAAATCTTTACTCCCCTCTAGTTGTGCTCCTTTTTGTGAAGGTCCAACAACAGGTATATTTTTGATTTCTTGATCATTTTTAAAAAAATCAACAATCCCTTTTACCAAAGGATCTTCTGGTCCAACAATAACAATATCAATCTGTTTTTCTAAAACTGTCTTTTTAACAGCTTCAAAATCATTCAGATTAACATCAATATTTGTAGCAATATCTCTTGTACCAGCATTTCCTGGAGCTACAAATAGTGCTTCACATTTTTTGCTCTGTAACATTTTCCATGCTAAAGCATGTTCACGTCCTCCAGAACCAAGTAATAAAATTTTCATTTGTGTGTGTTGTTTGTAATTACGTTTCAAAAATAAATATAAATTAAGGAATAACGAAGAGTACGGAATAATAAAAAAGTCACTAACATACATATTAGTGACTTTCTTTAATAAGCTTTCTTTTCTCCCTTAAAAACATTGTATACAGTTAAGTAGATTATTTTTAAATCTAAAAAAATAGACCAATTTTCTAAATAAAATAAATCATACTTAAATCTATTGACAATATCTCTATTTGTTTCTATTTCTCCTCTATAACCATGCGTTTGAGCCATTCCTGTAATTCCTGGCTTTACTAAATGTCTAAGCATAAAACGATTAACCCGTTTTGAATACATTTTCGTATGAACAATCATATGAGGTCTTGGACCAACAATTGACATATCTCCAACAAAGACATTAAGAAACTGTGGAAACTCATCTAAACTTGTCTTTCTTAAAAAAACTCCTATTTTCGTAATACGACAATCTCCTTTTGTTGCTTGTCTTTTATCTGAATCTGAATTTACTTGCATCGATCTAAACTTCCAACAAGCAAATTCTTCGTCATTTAAACCAGTTCTCATTTGTTTAAAGAAGACTGGTCCTTTTGATTCACTTTTAATTAAAATTGCTATCAATGGTACAAGCCAAGAAAGAATAAAGACAATAACTAAAGTTGAAAAAACTAAATCAAAAACTCTCTTGAAGAATTTATTATAGGACTTATCAAGAGGTATAATTCTTCTTGGAACGACCGCAACAACATCATAATATTCTAAAGAAAAATTATGACTTAAAAGTTGTTTTTGAGAAGGTACATATTTAACCGTTATAAAATTATTATCAGCAAATTCTAATAATTCGTGGTAATCATCTTTTTGAACAATTGAGAATTGTATATAGATTTCGTCTATTTTATTTGATGAAACAAATTTTTCTATTTCTTCTAAATTTTCTTCTTCTACATTATCAAAAACTCTACTAATACGATACCCTAAATCTTCTCTTTTTACTAATACTTTCTTTAAAGAATCTATTTCCTTTCCATTTCCTACAAGGACAATATTTCTAAAATTACCTCCTAAAACCCTTCGTATATACTTTAAAACAAATAATACTAAAAATTTAAAAGAACTGACAACTAATAATGAAGAAAAACCAAATGCTATTAACTCTTTAGGTTCTGCAAATCGCTCCACAAAGCCATTTAAGGCACTAACTAAGATAAACTGTAGAACAAATTGCTTAAATATTTTTTCTAAAACACGAACTACTCTTGTATGTCGATATACATCGTAAAACCCAGATCCCCAAGATACAGCTATCCAAGAGATAGAAAGTAATATATTATAATACCCTACCCCTTTATTGTCTAAAAATGAAAACCAATAATTAGCTAAAAAATTTATTATTAATAAATCAACTAATATCATAGCTGGACGAATAAGATAAGAATAACGTCCTATTTTTTTCTTTTGCATTAATATATAAATTTAGAAAAATCTTTATGTTCTTCTTTTAGTAAATCAGAATCAGAAAAATTCTTAAAATAATTATATGTTGCTAACATTCCCTGAGATCTTGAAACTTTTGGTCTCCAATCCAATAAATTTATAGCTTTTTCAATATTAGGACAACGTTGCATTGGATCATTTATTGGCAAATCTTTAAAAATAATTTTTTGCGTACTATTCGTAAGGTTAATTATTTCTTTTGCAAAGTCTAATATTGATATTTCATCTGGATTTCCAATATTAATTGGCAAGTTATAATCAGAAAAAAGCAATCTATAGATTCCCTCTACTTGATCATCTACATAACAAAAAGATCTGGTTTGTTTACCATCACCGAAAACCGTTAAATCTTCTCCTCTTAGCGCTTGTCCTATAAATGCAGGAATTACCCTTCCATCATTTAACCTCATTCGAGGTCCATAAGTATTAAAGATACGAACAATTCTTGTTTCTACCCCGTGAAAAGTGTGATATGCCATCGTAATAGACTCCTGGAACCTCTTTGCTTCATCATAAACTCCTCTTGGTCCAATCGTATTAACATTACCATAATATTCTTCTGTCTGGGGATGAACTAAAGGATCTCCATATACCTCAGATGTAGATGCAATCAAAATTCTTGCACCTTTAACTCTTGCTAATCCTAATAAATTATGTGTTCCTAAAGACCCTACCTTTAAAGTTTGAATAGGTATCTTTAAATAATCTATTGGACTCGCTGGTGATGCAAAGTGTAATATATAGTCTAACTCTCCAGGAACATGAACAAACTTAGTCACATCATGATGATAGAATTCAAAATTCTCTAACTTAAAAAGATGTTCTATATTTTTAAGATCTCCTGTAATCAAATTATCCATTCCAATTACATGAAAACCTTCTTCGATAAAACGATCACATAAATGTGACCCTAAAAATCCTGCTGCTCCTGTAATAAGTATACGTTTCATTATTTTTTAAACTTTTCTTTAATTACAAGTCCTATAAACTTTCCATTATCTATAAAACTTCTTTTCCACATTCTTCGGGGTTCTTGCAAAAAGCGATAAAACCACTCCATTCCAATTTTTTGCATCCACAAAGGAGCTCTCTTAACTTTACCTGATACAACATCAAAACTTCCCCCAACTCCCATAATAAATCCTAATTCACTCAATTCCTTCTTGTATGTAGAGAGAAAAATTTCTTTAAAAGGAGAGCTTATTGCAACAAACAAATATTTAGCCCCACTATCTCTAATCTGCTCTATAATTTCTTTTTCATTTCCTTTTTTAAAATAACCATTTCTATACCCTCCAATGATATCCTTGCCATATTGCATTTGAAATTTTTCTGCTACTATTTTTACAACTTCTTCTCTTGCTCCTAACAAAAACACTTTCTCTTTTCTTAAATGTGCATTCTCAACTAACTTAACAAATAAATCAATTCCAGAAACCCGTTCTTTCAGTTCTTTTCCAACAAACTTAGCCGCCCATACAACAGCCATTCCATCTGCATTAACAATATCTGCACTTTTTATACTTTCATAAAGAGCAGAGTCTTTTTGCATATTAACAAGTTTTGCCGCATTTACAACAATATGTAATAAAGGTGTTTCATTATCAATTGAATTATTAATTACCTCAAGCGTTTCACTCATTGAAAGATTATCAATCTCTATATTAAATATTTTTTGTTTATTTTTCATCAATTTTTTATATATAATCAAACTTTATACTCTTTTATTTTGAGTTTATTTTCAAAATAAAATAAATTCAAAAAGAGCGCTACAAATATTATATAGGTATTTAAATATAATATTGAATCAAAAATACAAGCAATCAGAACAATACCATTTAGTAAAAAAGATATTGTATTTTTAGCTCTAAAAGAATATTTAAATTGAACAAAAATAAAGTGCAGAAATAATAGTAACCCAAAAATACCATACTCTAAAAAGAATACTAAATATTGATTATGTGACCCATATTTAGACTTAAATGCATAAACTAAATCATTCTCTGCATAAGCTTGTAATACAATAGTATCTTCACTCCCTGAGCCAAACCCTAAAATGGGTCTTTCTAACCCCTTATTAAAAAGAGCTTTCCATCTTGAGAAGCGGCTATCATTTGAATAAATTCCATCATATGACGTCCCTTTATTTTCAGTTAATTCCCAAACTAAATGAGAGGAAAATCTTTCATAGATATAAGTCTTTCTAATAGTAAAAAATAAGCCTACACTTAATATCATCAATCCAACAATCGCGAATAAAATACGTAACCTACCTTTTCTATTATTTAAATTATTTTTGATTAATCTACAGAAACAAAATAAAAGATACAAAGCAAAAACCAAAAATGGTGTTCTTGAATTCAAAAACACTAAACAAAGAAAGAAAATAAGAAAGAAAATATATTTAAACTTATGTAAAATAAAATCAAGAAACTCATTAATTATAATAATGCTGAATACTAAATATAATCCTAATAGTGTAGGGTGAAATTTTAAAAGGTGAGCAAACTCGTGGTATGTGAAAAAATATCCCAATAAATCTGTTTCTATAACAAACCTTCCTTTGTATAGATAGTATTTTATAAAATTATTTCCCAATAAGATTAAACTACTTACAACACTGCCAAAAACAAAAAAACGAAAAGCTACTTTTTTTATTTTAGTCAATAAATCTATATTGACAAAGCTCAACAATAAAGGAAGTATTAAGTAAGAAGAATAGTTTTCAAAATATTTAATCCCTCTACTAAAATCTATTGTATAAAATAATCCAATAGCTAACAATAATACTATAACTGCTGTTGTATTTAAGAAAAGGCTTCTTATTTTATGTACTGATACTTCTTTATATAATTTTAATTTAATTATATACCATACCATCGAAATAATAAAAAGTATTATTCCTATGTTAGCTAATTTTGTACTAATTGGCATTAAAAAACAAAAAAAAGCCGTTGCGATTAAAACTATTTTCTTCTCTATCATTTTACTTCTACATACATAAGTGAGAAAACAAAACCTATAAAAATTCCTGCAATCCCTGAATTCAATATATGTCCTGATAAACAGGACAAAATTAGCAATAGAAAAATCATAATCATAGATAATTTTGAAAAAGGGTGGCTCACTTCATTTCTAATCTTAGCAAGGTTAACCAACATATAACCAACATATAGACTCAATAAAACTATTCCTGATATCCCATATATAAAAAAAACATCCAGAAAATCTATTTCAACGTATCTTCCTCCTAAAGTTTCATATCTTGAAGCTCCTACTCCAAATAAACAGTCTATTAAATCATAATTTTCATTGTAAATGACTAACATTTCTTTGAAATAAGTATTACGACTTGATAAAATAAATGTGTACACATCTAATTTCTTCCAATAATAAGAATACCGTTCAATTATAGAAGATTTTTGAATGAAATAAATAGCTATTGATACTAATATGGTGAAAATAGATGTAAACAGAAACAAGACTTTCCTCTGTTTTTTTTCTTTAATGGAAAAAAAATCAGAAGTTAAAAAAATCATTAAAAAGACTAATATTACACCTGCGATTCCTGTTTTAGAACTAATCAATAACCCTAAACAAAAACTAACAATCGCATATATTAAAAATCCTCTTAAACTTCTTTTTATAATTAAACTGTAATATCCTAAAAAGCCTGAAAGTACTAAAAGCAAGGCAGATATTTCATTTCCTGCTATAAAATAGCCACGTGATCCTATATTTTCAACCCTATACATTGGATATCCAAATCCTACTAATTTTGAAATAAGATTAAAAGCTAAAATAAAAAAAGATATTTTTATCCAAAAAACAAAATAAGGTAGAACTTTATTATTAGTGGTTGTAAACACTATTCTGAAATAAAAAAAAGTTATCGGAAGAATTAAAAATTTAATAGTTTTAATCATATCATAAACTATCCTATCTATTGAAATAAGTCCTTGGATAATTTTGATAATTGAGGGAACCATTAATACACAAAAAGCCCAAAAGATTACTCTAAAATATTGGGGATACGAAATGATTCTCAAGCTACATAAACAAATTATAATAATTTTATAGAATTGGCCAATAGAGAAAAAAGTAGAAATATTATTTTCAAACATAAATCCATTTAACATATCTGTTAGCAAAATAGGTACTAACAGTATAAAAACCAACTGATCTATATTTTTTACTTTAATTGTCATTCCCTATTCCTCCCACTAATTTTAATAGGTTTAACTCTCTACTTCCAACCTTTTCAACTGCTATAGATTCCATACTAAGACGAGCATTACTAATTATTTCATTAAAATATAACTCATCTTCACAGACTTCACAAATTCTTTTTGCGAGTCTTTCTAAATCATTATCTAATAATCCTGTATGATTATCAGATATAAACTCAGGAATACAAGTCTTATTAGTACTTATAACAAGTAGTTTAGCAGCCAAAGCCTCACACATACTTACCCCTTGCGTATCTAATTTTGATAACGCATTATAAATACCATAATTCCTAAATACACTATTCATTTTTTCACGAGGAATAAATTCATTAATAATTCGAACACGAGAACTTAATCTTAGATCAATAATTAATTTATTTAATTTATCTTTTAGATAACCTTGCCCATAAATGTCTAAAGTAAAAATATCTGGTAAATAAGTCATTAATCTAATGCAATCATCCACAGGGTAACTATCATTTAGCGGCCTAATACACAGAATTTTAAACCTATTCATATAAGCTTCATTTGTATTAAACATACTGGTATCAATGCCATTTGGAACAACTTTAATCCTATCCGCCTTTAGTTTATATATTTTTTCTAATTGCTCTGATAACCAAACTGAAGGAGCCATTACAATATCTCTCTGGCTACTTTGCATACTTTTCAAAAATCTCCATACAAAATATCTCTTCCACGTATTTGTGTATAAATACTTAAAGACTCCTTTAAAAGTAAATTTGAAATCATAAAAATATTTTGGATAAATAAGCCCATCTGAGCCATGAAAATACAAAGCTGTTGGATATTTTTTCTTCCTTATTTCATTATAAATACTAAACCCTCCTGATTTTGTAGGATATTGATTTAATAAATGTAAATAGAGTACATCAAATTTATCTAAATAAGGAATAATATTTTTTGAAACATCTTCAACAACATTAACTCCTTGATATTCATAATTAAATGTTTTATTTGAAGGAACAAATACAGTTACATTAATTCCTTTAGAAACAAAATACAATGCTCTAACGTGCACAAACATATGATTATAAGGCTGATTTCCTTTGGGATATCTTGAAGTAATAATAGCTAAATTCATTCTAACTCTTAATAATTGAATTATTTTTTTCATTTATGATTTGCGTATTTCAGCTATTATTATATAACAACTAAAGAAAAAATATCATTTGTATCTATCGTACATAAAACAAAATGGCAACTAAAATTCCCATTACTTCTTTAAAATTTCCAAGACTCGATTTGCATAAAAAGGAGAAATAAACAAGAAAATTCTTAATATTAAATTTAATGATTTTGAATTAAATATTGAACGTCTATACTCTCTATGTAGCATTCTAAATTTACATACTTCTTTATTGATATTTTTATTATTTACGCCATATCCTTTTATTATTCTAGCAGCTCCAATAAAACTATAGAAAAAAGTTTTTTCTACTTGAAAGATTCTTTTATTATCTATATAAAAAACTTCCAAATCATTAACAAGTCCTAATACGTCTATTACATTTTGAACCTTAGGAGGAGCGGTCATTGTTGAATTTTCTCGAATTATATAATTATAAAAAAATGATGTATCATTTGCAACTTTTCCAGCTTTTAAATAAGATTCTATTACAAAAGAAACATCCTCATATTTTCTACTTTTAAAAAAAAGTTCGTTTTGAATAAGAAACTCTCTTCTGTAAATCTTATTCCAAACAACAACTTCTAAAACATCAACTGAATTTAAATACTCCTTGCCGCTTAAATATACATTATTGTCTTGTATTCCCTTTTTTTTCTTATGTTTCTCATGTACATAATATGGACAATTTATAACATCTAAGGTTTCAGAATCCATTCTTTTCACAATTTTAGAAAGCACTTGTACATTTTCATCAGTTAAATAATCATCAACATCAATAAATAATATGTACTTACCACAAGCTACTTTTATTCCATCATTTCGACAGGGCCCTTGTCCTCTATTTTTATCATTTAATAAAAGAGTAACTCTATTTTCTTCATAAGAATTGTTAAGTAACAATACTGTACCATCCGTTGAAAAATCATCAATTATAATAATTTCTATTGAAATATTTTCTTGTAAAAAAATTGACTCAATGCATTTATTTAAATAATTTTCTCCATTAAAAACTGGAATTATTATAGATAAATCAATACTCATACTAAAAGTTTTACGTGTTTTTTATAATTATAATAAGAAACTAAAAATAACCCTACCTCAAGAAATACTCTAAGGAAAATTGTACCATATAATCCGAACTTCGGAACAATAATATAACTACAACCAATTGTTATTAAAGCAAATAAAAAATGAATATATAGAAATATTTTATCTTTTTTCATATTTAATAATCCTTGATATGAGTATAGATTATTCAAACAAGCAAACAAAGGAAGAATTGCAAAAATCCTAAATGGAGTTACAGCAGATAAATAGTCTTCTCCGAAAAGAATCCTTATTATTAGTTTAGCAAAGATTATTGATATTAAAATAACAATAACATTTAATATCAATATAAACTTACTTGCTTGTTTAATTTTAAGTTTAAAGGCATTAGTGTCTTGATTAATTATTTTTGCCATATACGGAAAAAAAGCTTGACTGAAAGGCACTAATAATAGTGTTTGAATAGTAATTACTAATTTAAATGCTGTTGAATAAATTCCTAAATCTTCATCACTCACATAATCTTTCATTATCATAAAAGAAAATGAAGCAAAAACTGCAACTAATAACGTAGATACAAAAACTGCAAATCCTTCTTTATAGCGAGTAAAAACTTCTTGAAAAGAAACAGTTACAAATTTGATATTATACTTTGTAAATACTAAAGTAAAGGCTAAAAAACTTGCTATTATTTGAGATATAGACTGAAATAAATTATACAACCAATAGTCACTTTTTTCTTTCAAGAAAAGTACTATACTTGCTAATACAATAATTTTTATTATAAAGTTTAAAATTGATATAAATGCTATTTTTTCTATTCCTTGATAAAACCAAATAGGAAAAAAAACAAATCCTAAATTAATCAAATATGTAGAAAACAGAACTCCTTTCATTTGGCTTAAATACGGATCACTAAACACTAAATAATAAAAAATAATCGAAGACATTAATAATAGTAAAACTTTACAAATGATCACTTGACTAAATATTTTATTCAACTCTTTATTATCATTCTTTACTACAGCTATATCTCTCGTTGCTGTGTAATTAAATCCAAAGTCAACCAAAATTGTGAAGTAAAACACAAAAGTTCTTGCATACTCTAACTTACCATAATTATCAAGACCTACAATTCGACTTACATATGGAATTAACAATAATGGAATAGCATAATTTGCTATTTGAATCAATGTTAGCGATGTTAAATTTTTACCTAAATCACTTCCAAATATTTTTTTATATAAATTCAAAAAAATCATCTAATTTTCTATTTCAACACACTATACTTTGGCCTCTTTGCCTTAGCAGCAAACTCATCGGATCCAATAGGCCTAACTTCAACTTTCACTCCTGCTTCTTCAAATATAGAAACGGCAAAATCATACCAAGAACAAACTTTTATACCGCTATAATGATAAACTCCAAAAGTTACTTTATCTTGTATTAAATACATTAAAAAACGGCTTAATTCAACTGCATCTGTAGGACACCCTACCTGATCGTTTACTACACTTAATTCATTTCTTGTTTTTGCTAAACGCAACATTGTCTTCTTAAAGTTATTTCCAAAATCAGAATAAACCCAAGAAGTACGTACAATATAATATTGTTGCAACATAGTTCTTATATATTCTTCTCCCTTTAATTTAGAGGCTCCATATACATTTATAGGATTTGGCTTATCTTCTATTGTATAAGGTGTGTTTTTATTTCCATCAAACACAAAATCTGTTGAAATTTGAATTAGTACAACCTTGTTCTCTTTACATACTTGAGCTAAATATTTTACTCCTTCTGCATTAACTAAATAAGCTGTTTCTTTTTCTTCTTCTGCCTTATCAACAGCAGTATAAGCTGCTAAATTAATACAATAATCAGGCTTCACTTTACTGAAAACCTCCTGACACTTAGATAAACTCGTAATATCAAGCATAGAAGAGTCATAAAAAAGAAAATCAATCTCAAAATATTCATTTGAAATTGATTTTAAAGCTTGTCCAACTTGACCATTTGATCCTGTTACTAATATTCGCATATTGATAGTGACTCTTTTAAAGTAGGTAATTCAATGTCTTTTTTAGACAAAATAAGTCGCTCTGATTGTACTTCCCAATCAATCGCTAAATCTGTATCATTATAAATAATTCCTCCTTCGGCTTCTTTCTTATAATAATTATCACATTTATATGTAAAAATGGCTGTCTCACTTAAAACAACAAAACCATGTGCAAAACCACGAGGAACAAACAATTGTTGGTGATTCTCACTTGTCAGTTTTGTTTTAAATGATTGTCTAAATGTTGACGAATTGGGTCTTAGATCAACAACAACATCCAAAATAGTTCCTTGAATTACGTGAACTAACTTTGCTTGTTGATACTCTCCCCTTTGATAATGCAGTCCTCTTAAGACATTCTTTGAAGAAAAAGACTGATTATCTTGAACAAACTGAACAGATAAACCAGTTGCTTGATTAAATTTCTCTTGATTAAAAGACTCAAAAAAATAACCGCGCTCATCTTTAAAAACCGCTGGTTCAATTAAAAAACAACCTTTTAATTCTGTTTCAACAACTTTCATCTCTACCTATTTCAATTCATTAACTTGTTTACTATAACGACGATATAGCCCAAAAAGTCCATTCACGATTACAAAAATAAACACAAATAAAACTCCACCTTTTACAATACCTGTTTTAGTAGAAGATTTCTGCTTTAAAGCTGTATTATATGTATTGTTATCTACTTCTTGTTTTGAACTATAAACGTCAAAAAGAGTTTCTTGTCCTTCTAAAATACTTCGCTCAACTTTAGCTAACTCTTTTATTAACTCATCTTTTCCAAGAAGTATTTCTACAGCAGTAGTTTCTTCTTCGACCTTCATCCCTTTTGAAAAGCGATTGTTACTTTGTTCTATAGACTTTTCAAGCTCTATTTGTCTTAATTCAAGGTTTTTTAAAGCAATTTGCTTGCGATTTTTTATAAAATTAACGCCCTCAACTTCTTTTTGTAAGTCCTTAAAAAACATTTCAAATTCAAAACCTTCAATAGCTACAATTGTCAATGCGTGATAATGATAATTTCTATCTACCACTTCTTGAGTAAGAAGCTCTTCAATGTTATCTGATTTTGAACTTAAAATTGACAATAGTGACGCGTTTTTTCTCAAATCAGAAAGATTTACGATACCTTTTAAGTCTACTTGTACTAAACCTTTCTTTAAAAGCAACGTATCTCTATTATAGTCTTTTATTGCATTTTTAATAAAATCATAAGAACCATAATTTAAGACAACAACTGTTTCTGACTGTATTAACTTCTCATTTCCGTTTAGATTACTTACTAATGCTAAACTTTCTTCACTTTTAGTCTTATATGTATATAGATACCCAATACCACCACCTACAATAAAAGCAAGAAGCAGAAATAGTGTATTCTTCTTTAAGTACTGAACTAAATGATACAATAGTTTTCCTATTGAATCCCCTATAGAGTTAAAAAAAGTAGACAGATCATTCAAATCAATCTCGTCAAAATTATCGTTCTTATGATTACTCATTTTTAAATTTATGAATTAAAAATCTGTTCTAAAATCTTAATTGTAATTAAATATGTTGGTTTTACACCTGTTGTTCCTAACCCTCCTGAAGCTAATGTACTTCCTGTTTCTAATGGATTATCAGAAGCATAATAAGCATAACGAACTTTTACATTTGGATTAATACTTTTTCTAATTTTAGAAGCAGATTGAATCGCTTTTTGGTAGTGTGCTCCTTCCATTTCAAGACCAATAACCCCCCAAGTAGAATCGTGGAAAAACTTCAATAAGTCTTTATTTTGAAGTGAAGTACCTAAAACAGTTACCATTGTACCTCCAAATACAGGGATATCGTTGTTTTTAAACATATCTACTGTCAATTCATTATCAAAAGGATAGTTATCTCCAGTTCCTTCATTAATATGAGCAAATGGAATCATAATATCTCCTTTTCCTCCCACTAAAATACCTGCTTTTCCCATAATAGAAACAGACTCTACATTGATTAATGTAGTCTTTTGGTAAGGTTTTAAAAGCTCATCAATTGTTTCGTAAGCTTGCTCTCCAAAAGCATAATCCATTACAATAATTACAGGATATTCTCCTTCAATTTTTGCCGTTGAAAAATTCGTGTTTTTCAAGTTTATTTTTGCCGTATCAAAAATCTGAACATCGATATTAGTTCCAGACTCATCTCTTAAGAAAGTCATTCCTTCGCGTTCAGCTCTTTCTCCTACTAAGTTTCTCAACTCTTTATTTTCAGGTTTACTCAACTCTTCGTAAATCTCTAATTCAGATCCTACTTCTACTTGTCCTTTCATTACTGAAGGAGCAAAAATTGAGTTCATCACACTGTGCATATTAGCACTAATAATGTGAATTGGTCTTCCTAATAATCCTTTTTTCTCTAAAACATTCTTAATACGATCAGACCACATTTCACCATAAATATGGTGCCCTAATCTTTCTCTCAACAATGGGCTAAAAGTAATTGTACGTTTATCGTTATCAATTTCCTCTTCAATAGCTAATTTTCCTAACCAATAAATAACATCTAAGAATCGATCTGGGTTTTCAGGAATTGCAAATTTTTCATAAATATCAAGTACCTCTGAAAAAGAACGTCCTAAAACATTAGACAAGTGAGACATAATGATCTCTTTCTCTTCTAACTCAAGTGTTTCTGTTTTCTTAGCTGCAATTTCAATCTTCTTCCAATCACGTGTAACTTTTCCTTCTTCACCGATTAAAACGCGGTTTTTAATTTTATGTGACTCAATAAAAATAAAAGTCAAGTGCGTTAAAACATCATAAATATCAGATCTACCTCTTGTTATCTCAATATTCATTTGTTCAGCGTCAATTCTATAACAATTTCTTCTTCTCTTTGGAGGAACCAAAGCAGTGAAGTGAGAGAATGAATATCCCTCATCAGACGTTAAATTAATATATCTACATTCTTCTATTCCAATTGGCAAACGCTCAATAACATATAAAAGTCCATTTAACTCAACTTTTTCCTCTGCAATTGTTCCATAAATTTCAGGGCGTAGCTCTAATAAAGCTTCTCTTAACGTATCTCCCGAAACTCCCATTGGTTTATAAAATCCTCTATTAAACAAGTGACGCATTGTAATATACATACGCTCTACCGCCGCTGACGATACTTGTGCTCTCGTTCTCGAAATATTCTTAATCTCTTTCATAAACTTTCTCCTTTTTACGTCTATTAATTTACTCTCTATTCTAAATCTAATTTATCAGCAATGTTTCTATCATTGCTTAATCTTGGCAACTTATTTTGCCCTCCGAGTTTTCCAATACTCTTCATATAATCTTGAAAACCTCCTGTTTTAACAGGACTTATCACTAATGTTCGAAGTACCTTTCCTACAATCAAATCATCGTAATAAACATTCTGTTTTCTCAATGCTTGGTCAATTTTCAAACTAAAAGCCTCCATATCTTTTGGTTTATTACCAAATTCAATAAGCCATTCGTGGTAAGGCAAGCCTTCAGATGGTGTTGTTTGAGGTGCAACTGTAAATTCATTTACTTCAACATCTGTTCCTTCCATTGCTTCTTGAATTGCTGTTTCAACTTCCTTCCCAATGACGTGCTCTCCAAAGGCAGAAGTATAGTGCTTGATTCTACCTGATACAACTATTCTGTAAGGATTTAAGTTAACAAATCGCACCGTATCACCAATATTATACCCCCAAAGACCCGCATTTGTTGAAAGTATTAAAACGTAATTTACGCCTAACTCTACCTCTCCAATTGTGTATCTTTTCGGATTTTCAGTATAAAACTCATCTGCTTTGATAAACTCGTAAAAAATCCCTGCATTTAGTAATAACAACAATCCCTCTTCTTTCTGAGAATCTTGATATGCAAAGAAACCTTCTGAGGCAGGAAATAACTCAATAGAAGGCACCCTTCTACCGATTAACTGTTCAAACTTTGCTCTATAAGGCTCAAAATTTACTCCTCCATAAATAAACAAATTGAAGTTTTTAAAAATTTCCCCAACTGGTTTATTCTTTTTCTCCTTCAATTTTTCAAAGTACATCTGAACCCAACTCGGAATTCCAGAAATAACAGACATATCTTCATCCATTGTTTCTTTGACAACAGCATCTACCTTAGTTTCCCAATCTTCAATACAGTTTGTTTCCCAACTTGGCAATCTGTTTTTCTGTAAATAAGCCGGTACATAGTGAGCTACAATACCTGACAATCTACCTAGTTTAATACCGTTTTTCTCGTCTAAGATAGGACTCCCTTGTAAGAAAATCATCTTTCCATCTACAAAATCCGCTTTACCTGTTTCGTGTATATAAGCTAAAATTGCATTTCTTGCGGCCTCAATATGATAAGGCATTGACTCTTTTGTAAGCGGTATATACTTTGCTCCTGAAGTAGTACCCGAAGTTTTAGCAAAATAGATTGGTAATCCTTTCCAAAGCACATTACTCTCTCCTGCTACAACACGGTCAATATAATTTCTTAATGCCTCGTAATCGCGAACAGGAACTTGCTTAGCAAAATCTCTAAAATCTTTAATTTGATTAAACTTATGATCTTTCCCAAAAGCTGTATCTTTAGCTTGAGCGATTAAAGATTTAAACACTCTTTGTTGAGTTTCAACTGGGTTACTCGCCCATTTTTGTGTTTTTTTATGTATGATTGAAGCAAATAACTTTGCTGCAAATGACTTTAATGACATACTCTTTTATTCAAAATCTATAAAAATTGAACTGTCTAAAGGATAAGAATCCTTCCACAATTCAAAGTGAAAATATTTAACCGTTGTATTTTGGCTATTATCATCATAATTACCATCATATAGTCCGAGTACCTCACCAGAACTAACATACTCATATTCTGATTTAGTCAAAGTTGTTAGGTGTTTATACACTGATATCAACCCTTCCTCGTGTAAAACGATAATTGTATAACCATCTTTAATTGTCCAATCTACAAATAGTACAGATCCCTTAGCAATTGCCTTAACCGGTGTATTCTTTGGTGCTCTAAAATCAACTCCAAAATGATAAGCACCAGGATCATATTTCTTAATTACCTCACCATTAATTGGACTAAAAAGTATCTGACTAACTTTAGGTTTAGCTTCAGTAAAAATATTATACTTATCCTCTAAGCGAACCATCTCTCTTAACTCCAAATCCCTTGCTCCTGGTTCTTTATGCTCAATCTGATTAATAGGTGTCTGAGCTTTTCTTAAAGAGTCAATACTTTCTCTCGTAATATCTACCTCTCCTAAAAGTGCTTTTTTAATTGCCGCTAAGTATAATTGATTTTGCCTTGACTCATTTTCTAACGAATCAACTTTTAAAGCAAGCTCTACTGCTTTTTGCTTTAATCCAGAAGAAGAATAGCCTGGAATATACTCTTTCAATGGTGTTAAAACCAGAAGTAAAACTGTAGAAAGAATAAATAGAAAAACTAATGTTGTACTCGCACCAAAAACGTTCAAAAGATTTAGCTTAAAAGAGCGAACATCTTCAAAAGTCTTGTCATTAACGATAACAATTCGGTATTTACTAAGAAGTCTCTTTTTCCACTTTTTTTGATTTAGCCCCTTTCCTGACATTGGTACACATTTTTCTACACAAATATAATAATTATAAATCTCAGCATTGCCTCCTTTTACTTAATATACCGAAAATAAGCGATTTTTCGCAAAACTAAAAACGTTAAAAGTTAAATAAAACTTATCTTTAAGAAAGGGATTGTAAATTTCTTATTATATTTGTCGCTATATAATGTTTCAAACAGATTATTATGAACTCATTGCACATATTTTTAGGAGTAGTTGGACCATGGCAGATCGCAATCGTCGTAGCATTAGTCTTATTGTTATTCGGAGGTAAAAAGATCCCTGAATTAATGAGAGGTTTAGGTAGTGGAATTAAAGAATTCAAAGACGCTACTAAAGACGAGAATGCTCAACAAGTTTCTAAAAAAGAAAACACTCAAGAAGAGAAAAAATCAGAATAAGCAAATTCTGAAATCAAAATATTTATATGCGCTAAATAGATTTAATCATCTATTTAGCGCTTTTTTATGCTTCAATATTTCAAAAAAGCACAAAAAAAGTACCTATTCAGACAATAATGAATAGGCACTTCACTTATAAAACATAATAAAAACACTACTTACCTTTATAGCTCTAATTCCAATTTAGCATTAAAATTAAAAGCCTTAGATATTTACTTTAAAACAACTATTGTGCCAAAAGCGTGTTTTTATACTTTTTTTTAATCCAGAATCATTGAAAGTTGAATTCGCTTTTTAGCAACATCAACATCCACTACTTTCACCTGAACATGTTGGTGTAATTTAACTACTTCATTTACATCAGAAACAAATCCTTCTTTCAATTGAGAGATGTGAACTAACCCACTTTCTTTGATACCTACATCTACAAAGCATCCAAAATTGGTAATATTATTTACAATTCCAGGTAGAACCAATCCTATCTTTAAATCAGTAATCTGTTTAATACTCGGGTCAAATTCAAATACTTTAGCTGCTTTTCGAGGGTCTAACCCTGGTTTTTCAAGTTCTTTTAAGATATCTTGAAGAGCAAACTCTCCTACTTCTCTTGTTTTATATTTCTTTACATCTACCTTAGCAATTACTTCTTTATTAGAAATCATATCGTTTACAGATACTTTCAAGTCTTTTGCAATCTTTTCTACTACACTATAAGCTTCAGGATGCACTGCCGAATCATCTAAAGGGTTTGCTGCATTTTTAATACGCACGAATGCTGCTGCTTGTTGAAATGCTTTTTCGCCAAGTCTTGGTACTTTTTTCAACTCTTTTCTACTTTCAAAAGGACCATTTTCTGTTCTATATTGAATAATATTCTCTGCCATCTTTTCACCAATACCAGAAACATAACTCAACAAAGACTTACTTGCAGTATTCAAATTAATTCCAACTGAGTTAACGCATTTCATCACCACATTATCCAATTCTTTTTTCAAAAGCGTCTGGTCTACATCGTGTTGGTATTGTCCAACCCCTATTGACTTAGGGTCAATCTTAACCAACTCAGCCAATGGATCTGATAATCTTCTACCAATAGAAACTGCCCCCCTTACAGTTACGTCATACGAAGGAAATTCTTCTCTGGCTATCTTTGATGCTGAATAGACAGATGCTCCTGCTTCGTTTACTATAAATACTTGTACAGGCTTATCAAAAGCAATCTTCTTGATGAAGAACTCTGTTTCACGAGAAGCTGTTCCATTTCCAATTGCAATAGCCTCCACTTGGTATGAATTTACCATAGAGCGAATTTTCTTCATCGCCATGGCACTTTCTTTTTGAGGTGCATGAGGATAGATTGTTTCATTGTAAAGCAAATCACCTTGTTCATCTAAACAAACTATTTTACACCCTGATTTATAGCCAGGATCTATAGCAAGAATTCTCTTCTCGCCCAATGGTGAACCTAATAATAGCTGTGTTAGATTATCTGCAAAAACATTGATAGAATTAATATCTGCTTTTTCTTTTGCCTCACTTAAAGCTTCATTTGATAAAGCCGGCTCTAACAATCGCTTATAACTATCAGAAATAGCATTTTTAATAATAGACGCACATTCATTATTGCTTTTAATAACTGTATTTTCAATAAATGTTACAGCCTCTTTTTTATCTACAGCAACAGAAAATTTGATATACCCCTCTTTTTCAGCTCTCAAAATAGCCAATAAACGATGGGCTGGAATGCGATACACAGGTTCGTTCCATTCAAAATACTGTTCAAATTTCTGTGCACCCTCCTCTTCTTTTTTAGCCTTTACAACCTTTGTTGTAATTGTTGCTTCTCGTTGAAATTTTCTTCTCAACGCTTTTCTAACAAACATATTCTCATTAATCCATTCTACAATAATATCAGAAGCACCTTGAATTGCCTGTTCTTCATCTGCTACCTTACCTGTTACATACTTTTGAGCAATAGATTCTACATCAGTAGCATTTTGTGCCATAATAACCTTTGCTAATGGCTCTAATCCGTTCTCTCTTGCTGTATCAGCTTTTGTCTTACGAGATTTTTTGAATGGTAAATATAAATCCTCAATCTCTGTTAAATCAAAACTAGTACTAATCTTATTTTTTAACTCCTCGGTTAGTTTACCTTGTTCTTCAATTGCGTTTAAAATAGATTCCTTGCGCTTTACTATGCCTTCATAAAGCTCTCTATATTTTGCTATTTTCTCGATAACTACTTCATCTAAGTTACCTGTATTATCTTTTCTATATCGAGCTATAAATGGTATTGTACACGCTTCGTCAAGCAAGGCTAATGTATTTTCAATACTGCGTACTGAAGCATTTACTGCCTGCTGAATAAACTCAATCAACGTCATAATTAATTATTTTAAGAATAGCTAAAATACTACCTTTGTAACAATAAATAAATCACATGAAGTTTTTATTCCTTTACTTATTCATAATTAACTACATAGCCTTCTCTATGTTTGCTGTAGATAAAGAGCGAGCGATAAAGCACAAAAACCGTATTTCTGAAAAGAATTTGCTTACACTTTGTTTCTTTGGCGGAAGTTTAGGTGGCTGGTTAGCTATGAAAAAGTTGAGACACAAAACCTCAAAAGACTCTTTTAAATTTAAGTTCTACGCAATTTTAATTGTCCAAGTAATTCTTTTATTTGCGCTTTTCAAACGATAACAAAACTGCGCTACTCTGTAATTTATATTACTTTTAAATCTATATTAAAGCATACAACTCTATAACTTGTTCGGGACTCCTTCGGAAAAACACTCTACTTTCCGAACATCTCTCAAACAAGTCCCGAACAAATTACGAGTGAGCTTACACTAATACTTAATGAATTTAGGTTTTATTCCAAAAAAAAGAGGCATAATCCTAAGACTATACCTCTTGTATTTAAATAACTGCTCTATTTAAGAACAAGCAATTTTGTTTACTCTCGTTAAATGGCGACCACCTTCAAATTTAGTGTCTAAAAAAGCTTCAACCATAGCCACAGCTTGTTCAATTGAAGTATATCTTGCAGGAATACTAATTACGTTTGCATCATTGTGCAATCTTGCTAATTCAGCAATCTCCTTTGTCCAACACAATGCACATCTCACACCTTGATGTTTGTTTGCAGTCATTGCAATTCCATTTCCACTACCACAGATTACAATTCCAAAATCTGCTTTCCCTTCTTCTACATCAAAAGCAACTTTATGTCCGAAATCTGGATAATCTACAGAACTAAAATCATCTGTACCGTAGTTAGTTACCTTATATCCTCTTGATTCAAGTAATTTGATAATTGCTTGTTTGTACGCTGGACCTGCGTGGTCATTTCCTATTGAAATATTCATTTTCTGTTGTGTTGTATTATACTTCTACAAAGTTAGTATTTTTATTATTTATAGCCCTAATTCTTCTACAGCTATCTGACGCATTTCTACCTTTCTAACTTTTCCTGAGATTGTCATTGGAAACTCCGTAACAAACTTCCAATATTTTGGAATGCGGTAGTGAGCAATCTTTTGATCACAGAATGCTCGCATTGCCTCTGCCGTTGCAACTTTACCTGGTTTCATTATAATCCAAGCCATTATTTCTTCTCCATACTTTTCAGAAGGTACACCTATAACTTGTACATCTGCAATATCGGGATGAGTGTATAAGAAATCTTCAATCCATTTTGGAGAAATATTTTCTCCTCCGCGAATAATAAGATCTTTAATACGACCTGTAATAGAAATAAAGCCATCCTCATCCATTGTAGCTAAATCGCCCGAATGCATCCATCTATTTTCATCTAATACTTCAGATGTAAGGGTTCTATTATTCCAATATTTTAGCATTACTGAATACCCTCTTGTACACAATTCCCCTGCCTCACCACGTGGTAAAATATAACCCGTTTCAGGGTCTATAATCTTTATTTCAATGTGATCTTGAACTGTACCTACGGTTGTTGTTTGTTTTTTGATGTCAATGCCAATGTGTGTCTGTGTAGAAACAGGAGATGTCTCGGTCATACCGTAACAAATACTGACTTCTTCCATATGCATTTCACTTTTAACGCGTTTCATAACGTACTCAGGACACAATGACCCCGCCATTACTCCTGTTCTAAGTGAAGTTAAATCATAATCTGTAAAGTTTGGCAATTGCAATTCAGCAATAAACATTGTAGGTACTCCATAAAGTGAAGTACACTTTTCATCTTGAACCACTTGTAATGTTTTGGCAGGATCAAAACTATCATTTGGAATAACAATCGTTGCTCCATGAGAAGTACAACAAAGATTTCCGATGACCATTCCAAAACAATGATAAAAAGGAACTGGAATACAAACACGGTCTTTTGTCGTATACTTTAAACGCACACCAATAAAGTAGCCATTATTTAAAATATTGTGATGTGTTAGGGTTACTCCTTTAGGAAAACCAGTTGTTCCTGATGTATATTGAATATTAACTGCCTCGCCAAATTGTACAGAATCTTCAATAATATCTAATTCTCCATCTGTAATCTGATCAGCTGTAGTTAAAAACTGTTCCCATTCTTCTCCTAAGAAAACAACCTCACGAAGAGAAGGGCAGTCTTCAAAAACCATAGAAATTATTTTTCTATAATCACTGGTTTTAAAACTACTTGCAGAAACAATTAAAGAAATTTCTGATTGATTGATAGCGAATTCTATTTCGTGTGCGCGATAAGCAGGATTTATATTCACTAAAATAACGCCAATTCTTGCTGTAGCATATTGCATTAAAACCCATTCATAGCAGTTAGGAGCCCAAATTCCTACACGATCTCCTTTCTGTACATTATTCGCTAATAATGCTTTAGCAACCTTAGTAGTTAAATCATAAAACTCTTGATATGTAGCTCTGAAATTCTGATGAACGCTAACTATTGCCTCTTGATTAGGGTACTTATCGGTGATTTTTTTTAAATTCTGCCCAATTGTTTCTCCTAACAACGGCATTTGTGAAGCGCCGTGTACGTAAGAAATTGTATTCATAATAATGTTGGTTTTTTGGTTAACTCTAAAATACAAAATTTTAAACACAAACAACATTTTATGCGATTTTAGAAAAGATATTGTTTTCTTTGCATATAAATACGCAATACTTACTTTATATTATTACATAGAATACAATGTTTACACAGGCAGATAGATTGCGAAAATAGGAGGGAAGTCCTAAAATTAAGCGACTTCTAAAATATCCCTTTTCAATATTTCACTTCATTTTATGATAAAAAGAGTATAGTATTTTGTACATTTAAGCAACTATTTACCTCTGGATAGGTTCATAGAATTAAAACATGAAAAAAATGGCAAAAAAAATAAAAAAGAAGAAGAATAAAGAGTTCGACTTCGCAGGTAAAATCTTAAAGTTTTTATCTAAGAATACAACCAAGTCGTATAACTATAAGCAAATTGCAGGACAATTAAGCGTTAACGATACACAGGGAAGAAATGAAATTATAAAAGAACTTAAATATTTAGTTTCTAAAGAGAAAATCGAAGAAATAGAAACTGGTAAGTACCGCTTTATCCCTAAAGCTAATTACATTGAGGGTTATATTGATATGACTACTCGTAAAACAGCTTACTTGGTATGTGAAGATCTTGAAGAAGATGTATTTATCCCTACAAACAACTTGCGTAAAGCTCTTGATGGAGATTTTGTTAAAGCTTATATCTACAACAAAAGAAATGGCAAAAAACCAGAAGGGGAAGTTGTTGAAATTCTTGAAAGACACAAGACACAATTCGTTGGGGTTATTGAAATTCAAAAGAACTTTGCTTTTGTTTCAACAGCAGATCCAAAAATGTACACAGATATCTTTGTTCCAAAAGAGAAGATTGGAGATGCTTTAGATGGAGAAGTAGTTGTTGTAGAAATTGAAGATTGGCCAGAAAAAGCAGATAGTCCTTTTGGTAGAGTACTAAAAGTATTAGGTAAACAAGGTGAACACGACACTGAAATTCACGCAATTTTAGCGGAATATGGATTGCCTTCTGACTTCCCTAAAGAAGTAGATGCTTTTGCTAATAAAATTGATACTTCTATCAATGAAGAAGAGATTGCAAGACGTAGAGACATGCGCGAGGTTTTAACCTTTACAATTGACCCTAAAGATGCAAAAGACTTTGATGATGCTTTATCTTTTGAAAAATTAGAAAATGGGAATTACAGTGTGGGTATTCACATTGCAGACGTTTCTCACTACGTACAAGAAGGTACTATCCTTGATGAAGAGGCTTTTAATAGAGGTACTTCTGTTTACTTAGTAGATAGAACAATACCTATGTTACCAGAAGTTTTATCAAACTTTGCTTGTTCATTAAGACCAAACGAAGATAAGTTTACTTTCTCAGCTGTTTTTGAAATTAACGAAAAAGCAGAAGTAGTAGATAAGTGGTTTGGTAGAACAGTAACACATTCTAACCAACGAATGGCTTATGAAGAAGCACAATATATTATTGAAACGAGTGATAGAACTATTCCAGAAGGAATTTCATTAACTGGAGCTGATCAAGAGGTAACAGAAGAAGTTGCTGAAGCTGTTCTAAAGTTAAATGACTTAGCTAAAATCATGCGTAAAAAACGTATGGGTGAGGGAGCTATTTCTTTTGATAAAGTAGAAGTAAAATTCAACTTAGATGAAAATGATGTACCTGTAGGTGTGTTCTTTAAAGAAGCAAAAGAAGCAAATCACTTGATTGAAGAATTCATGTTATTGGCTAACAGAAAAGTTTCTGAATTCATTGGTAAACAAAAGAAAACCTTTGTTTATCGTGTTCACGACGAACCAGATCAAGAAAAATTATTTGGTTTACAGTCTGTTATTGCACGATTTGGACATAAGATCAACTTTAATACAAAAGCAAGTATATCTAAGTCATTGAATAAATTATTGAAGGATGTACATGGTAAAAAAGAGCAAAACTTAGTAGATACTTTAACTATTAGATGTATGAGTAAAGCAAGTTACTCTACCAATAATATTGGTCACTACGGATTAGCTTTTGATTATTATTCTCACTTTACATCGCCAATTCGTCGTTATCCAGACGTTATGGCTCACCGTTTATTGCAACATTATTTAGATAAAGGTGCTTCTGTAAGCGTTGATGATTTTGAGAAAAAATGTAATCACTGTTCTTCAAGAGAAAGTCTTGCTGCCAATGCAGAAAGAGATAGTATTAAATACATGCAAGTAAAATACATGGAAGACCAAAAAGGACAAGAGTTCTTGGGAGTTATTTCTGGTGTTACTGAATGGGGTATTTATGTAGAAATCGTTGAAAACAAATGTGAAGGAATGGTTCGTATTCGCGAGATAAAAGATGATTACTACGTATTTGAAGAAAAACAATATGCTTTAATTGGCCAGGCTAATAAAACAATGTTACAGCTTGGAGATGAAGTTATAGTTACTGTTAAAAATGCAGATTTAGTCAAAAAACAACTTGATTTTAACTACATTAGAAAAAATTCTTAATTATGAAAAAGTTAGCATTATTACTTGCTCTTATTGTTTCACCTTTTATTTTTGCTCAAAAGAGCAGTGTTTTAGGTGATTTTAATACAATGGGAGTATTTGATCAGATTCAACTTACTTTGGTTCCTTCAGATACTCAAAAAATTGAAATTGAAGGTACGAATGCAGACAATGTAAATGTTGTAAACAAGAACGGTAATTTAAAAATCAAAATGAACTTTGTGAAGTCTTTACAAGGGGAGGGGATTAAAGTAACTCTTTTCTATAAAAACTTAACAGATATTTTAGCTGATGAAGGAGCTTCAATTAAAACGACTGCTCCGATTAAAGCTACAAAATTAGATGTAACTGCAAAAAATGGAGCTACTATTGTAGCAGAAATTGACACAGAAAGAGTAGATGTAAAAGCAGGTTCTGGTTCTGTTGTAAAATTATCTGGTAAAGCTGCTGTTCAAGATATTGTTTCAAATTCTGGGGCAGAAATCAAAAATAAAAAGCTTATAACTAACCAGACAACTGTAACTGTTAATGCAGGAGGACAAGCAGATGTGTATGCTTCTGAATTAGTGGATGCAAAAACCAGAGCAGGAGGGAGCATTACTATTTATGGTAATCCAAAAAACGTAACTGAAAAGAATGTTTTAGGAGGAACTGTTAAAAAAGTAACGAACGAATAATTTACTTTTAAGTCAAAAAGCCGTATCTTGCAAAAGATATATTCAAATGCCAATTGTACAATTGGCATTTTTTAATTGATTAAAATGATAGACGACTTAATTACAGGAATATCGCTTGGTTTTTTCTTGAGCTTTATGATTGGCCCTGTTTTTTTTATTCTTATTGAAACAAGTATTACAAGAGGTTTTAAAGCTGCTATTGCATTTGATATAGGAGTTATCTTAGCAGATGCTCTATTTTTTGCTGTTGCTTTTTTTAGTAGTTTCCGTTTAATCAATGCTATCAAAGACGATCCTGCTTTATTTATTTTCGGAGGTATAATTATGCTTACTTACGGAATTATTTCTTTTGTAAGGCTAAAAAAAGTACAAGTAGATACTTTGCAAATTGCAGCTCCTAATCTTAGAAGAGATTATTTGAATCTTTTTGCAAAAGGATTCTTACTTAACTTTATCAATGTTGGGGTTTTAGGTTTTTGGTTAGCTATTATCATTACATTAGGTCCAAACATGGACATGGATACAGGAAGAATGTTTACTTTCTTTGGTTTTACAATTACTGCTTACTTCATTACCGATTTATTTAAAATTACACTGGCTAAGCAATTGAGAAAGAAACTTACTCCAGAGAATATTTTAAAAGTAAAAAAAATCAGTAGTATAATCTTGATCGTTTTTGGCTTAGTAATAATGATTAAAGGTATTTTACCTAAATCTGAAAATAATAGCTTAAACATTCCTCTAAAAGCTTTAGAGCATAAAGAATAAGTACAATTCAAGATAAACTAAAAACGGCTAAGTAATTTGAAATTACTTAGCCGTTTTTTTATGGGTATAAAAAAAGGATAGCTATTTAGCTATCCTTTTTGTTGAGGCTTCGAGCGGATTCGAACCGCTGTAGACGGTTTTGCAGACCGCTTCCTAGCCACTCGGACACGAAGCCATGTCCTTTATTTGGATTGCAAACTTACTAATTATTTTTAGAATTAAAAATCTATTTAGTGTTTTTTTGCACCTAAAAAAACATTTATTATCTAACTCCTTGCATTTCAACAGTTACGTATTCCACATCTCCACCAATTGGTGGGTTAATTTTAGATACAGAGACCTTAACTTCATTAACCATCCTAATTTCAACAAATACTCTGTCTATTATTCTTTGACAAACTGTTTCTAACAATTTAGCTCTCTTGTCCATTTCTTCTTTCACAATCTTGTTTAAATGAACATAATCAATTGCATATTCTAATTCATCTGTTGCCGCTGCTTTAGTAAAATCACCTTTAGCAACAACATCTATGCGATAGTCAGAACCAATTTTAGCCTCTTCATCCATGCATCCGTGAAAAGAAAAAGTTCTAATATTATTTAATTTAATAATTCCCATAATTAATTCTTTCTGTTTTAAGAACGCTAAAAGTACAAATAATTTGACTGTTTTATATTTATAATACGCTAAAAGACTCAAGAATTGACTACTTTTTTGATACCTTTGTAGTTATAATAAATATTTCCATGTCAACAAAAGAGAAATCATTAAACTTTATTGAGCAGATCATTGAAGAAGATCTTAAAAATGGTTTGCCAACAGAAAAACTTCATTTCCGTTTTCCGCCAGAACCTAATGGGTACTTACACATTGGACACGCGAGTTCTATTTGTTTAAACTTTGGATTAGGGTTAAAGTACAATGCGCCAGTAAACTTGCGTTTTGACGATACTAACCCTTCAAAAGAAGAACAGGAATTTGTTGACGCAATCAAACATGACGTAGAATGGCTTGGATTTGAATGGGCAAATGAAGTATATGCATCAGATTATTTCCAACAGTTATATGATTGGACTATACAAATGATTAAGGACGGAAAAGCCTATGTTGATAGCCAAACTTCTGAAGTAATGGCACAACAAAAAGGTACTCCAACTACAGCAGGTGTAGATAGTCCATATAGAAATCGTTCTGTAGAAGAAAACCTTGATTTATTCGAAAGAATGAAAAATGGTGAATTCGAAGAAGGAGAGCACATTTTAAGAGCTAAAATTGATATGGCTCATAAAAATATGTTGATGCGTGATCCTATTATGTATAGAATCATCAAGAAATCACATCACCGTACTAAAAATGATTGGTGTATCTATCCGATGTATGATTGGGCACACGGAGAGAGTGATTACATTGAAAGTATCTCACATTCTTTCTGTACGTTAGAATTCTTACCTCATAGAGAGCTTTACGACTGGTTCTTAGACCAAGTAGTAGTTCCAGAGAATATTAGACCTAAACAGAGAGAATTTGCTCGTAGAAACTTATCGCATACCGTAGTTAGTAAACGTAAATTAGCAAGACTTGTAGCGGAAGGACACGTAACAGGATGGGATGATCCACGTATGTCAACAATTTCTGGATTGAGAAGAAGAGGTTATACTCCTACTTCAATTAGAAATTATGCTGATACAATCGGAATTGCTAAGCGTGATAACTTAATCGATGTTTCTCTGCTAGAATTCTGTGTTAGAGAAGATTTAAATAAAATTGCACCACGTGTAATGGCTGTTCTTGATCCTGTTAAATTAGTTATTACTAACTATGCTGAAGGACAAGAAGAATGGTTAGAAGCTGAAAATAATCCAGAAGAGGAAGTAATGACTTATAGAAAAGTTCCTTTCTCAAGAGAAATTTACATCGAAAGAGAAGATTTCAAAGAAGAAGCAAATAGCAAATTCTTTAGATTAACTCTTGGTAAAGAAGTTCGCTTAAAAAATGCTTATATCATTAAAGGAGAAAGTGTAGTGAAAGACGAAGAAGGAAACATCTTAGAAATTCATGCAACATACGATCCAGAGAGTAGAAGTGGAAGTGGAACAGAAGCAAGTAAAAGAAAAGTAAAAGGAACTATTCACTGGGTATCTGTACCACATGCAATAGAAGCAGAAGTTAGAATCTATGATCGTTTATTTACAGATGAAAATCCTGATGGGAATAAAGATGTAGATTTCTTAGACTTTGTAAATCCAAATTCTTTAGAAATAGTAAAAGGTTATTTAGAGCCAAGCTTAAGCACAGCAAAAGATGGTGATAAATTCCAATTCCAAAGACTTGGTTATTTCTGTGTAGATAAAGAAAGTAAAGAAAATGCCTTAGTTTTCAATAAAACAGTAGGATTAAGAGATACTTGGAACAAGATAGAACAGAAGTAATTTTTAGTACTTAAAGATAAATAAGCAAGACGCTTTAACTTAATATTAACAGTTAAAGCGTCTTTTTTTTATAAATTTATAGTATTAATCATATAAAAAATAATTGTTATGTCAGATCGTTTAGGAAATACAGTAGTAGCACTACTTGCAGGTGCAGTAGTAGGAGCAGGTTTAGGAATTTTATTTGCTCCAGCAGAAGGAAAAAAAACACGTAAAAAAATCAAAAAAACATTTGATGATTCTAAAGATGATTTAAATGAAAAAATTGATGAATTAAAAAAACAAGTTCGCGATACAGTTTCTAAGAAAAAACATGATCTTGAAGAAGGATTAGAAGGCTTTATGTCTACTACAGGAAAGAAAAGAGATGAAGTTATTTCAACTTTAGAAAAGAAGTTAGCTGAATTAAAAACTCAAGCTAATGAGGCTGTAGAAAACGCAAAAAAATAATCTTATTTAATTATAATGGCATTCGAGGAAATTAAAGATAACATAGATGATATAAAAGTTGATTCTGAAGAGTTTTTACGTTCAAGTATGAACTATTATCGCCTATGGGGATTTAAGGTAACTGCAAAAGCAGGGAGCATTTTTATGACCTTACTTTTAGTAGGCCTATTTATAATGATCGCAGTATTATTCTTCTCCTTGTCTGCTGCTTTTGCTATTGGGGAATGCTTAGATAGCAGACCAATTGGGTTTTTAATTGTTGGAGTTGTGTATTTATTAATTACATTACTTGCCTATTTATTTAGAAAACAATTGGTAGAAAAGCCTCTAATTAAAAAATTGTCGGAAATAATATTTAATGATTAAATCATTGTCTAATGAGAAAAGCATATACTTCTTTTGAGGAAATAAATCAAGACTTACGCATTTTACGCGTCAAGAGAAATTTACATTACCAAAAGGTGTTTCAATCTGTTGACAATATTAAAGATGAATTAACTCCGGATAGATTAGTTAGAAATACTTTTGGTTCTGTAGCAAACTATATTAAAAGTTCTGGAAATATTCAAGCTTTCCTTATTACTGCAGCATTAAAATTCTTTTTCAACAGAAAGAGAAAGTAAAAAATAAAACAAAAAAGCTCTCAAATAGTATTTGAGAGCTTTTTTTATTGGTTTTAGATTAGTCTATTTCGTCGTAATCTGTTTCATTAGACAAATCCTTAGATTCGTATTTTTTATTGCTTAAATCGCTTGTTTTTACGTTTGAGCCAGTCATTTCATTTATTTTACTGCTTGCAGCAAAAGAAGCAACCATATTAGTAAGCATATCTGTTGCAACTGTTGGAGCATTAGGTAGTAAGATTAAATTCGATTTAGAATCAGAACCTACTGATTGTAAAGTATCATAGTGTTGAGTTACTACAATAAGTGCTGAAGCTTCTTGTGAGTTGATACCAACTTTGTTCAAAATATCAACACTTTCAACAAGTCCTTGAGCAATCTCTCTTCTTTGATCTGCAATACCTTGACCTTGTAAACGTTTAGATTCTGCTTCCGCTTTAGCCTTTGCAACAATTCTAATTCTACTTGCTTCCGCTTCATATTCTGCAGCAACTTTTTCTCTATCTGCAGCATTAATACGGTTCATCGCATTTTTAACTTGAATATCTGGATCAATATCAGTTATTAAAGTATTGATAATATCATATCCGTAGGTAGTCATTGCTTCATTTAATTCAGCTTTAACAGCTACGGCAATATTGTCCTTTCTTTCAAAAACATCGTCTAAAATTAATTTAGGAACTTCTGCACGTACAACATCAAAAACATAAGACGTAATCTGATCATGTGGATATTCAAGCTTATAAAAAGCATCGTATACTCGATCAGGGATTACTTTAAATTGTACAGAAACCTTTAATTTGACAAATACGTTGTCCTTTGTCTTAGTTTCAATCAATACATCTAACTGTTGTATTCTTAAATTAACAACACCCGAAATTCTATCAACTAAAGGTATTTTTAATTGTAGGCCTGAATGCCTAATGCTATTAAATTTACCAAAACGCTCAATAATTACAGCTGATTGCTGTTTTACGGTAAAGAAACCTAAAAACAAAAGAGCAACAGCTACAACAACAATAATTAAAGTTGGAGTCATAAGTATATTTTTAAAATATTTTTGTTAAAATACACTTTTCTAAGAACAGAAAAAAATAATAATATTTTTATTATTTATTTTTCTAAGCTTATTTTTAAATGTAATAACTTTAAAGTAATAGGATCTACATTTACTATCTGAGGATATAGCTTTTCAATAATAGGCATAATCTCAATAACAGGAATTGCAAAAACAAGGTTATTAGCTGATTTTTTTAATAAAACGGCCTTTACTTCTAAACCGTTTTCTAAAGTAAAAATTAATTCTCCTAAGCGATGATTCCACTTAAACTTATTTATTTTAAGCTGACAATCTGAACTGTTTTGATTAAAAGTACCTGTAAAGTTCTTTTCAAAACGCAGAATATCCGATTTACAATTTGGTTGATTAGGATAGGGAGTAGAAAAAACAGGTGCACCAACTAAAGGTTTTACCTCAATTGATTTTGGAGTCCAATCTCCAATTAAATGTTTTTGAACAAAAGCAATCCATTCTTTTTCAATTTTTCCTTCTGTGCTATTATCATCATTAGAACATGAATAAAATAGTGAAAAAACACATATTAATAGCAATACACTTAATCGTCTCATTTCTTTATAATTAACTTTTGAATAAAATTACTAATTTATTCCTCAACAATTATAATTCCAAAATGATATATTATTTGAAGATTGTATTTTGAATGAAAAAAAGGTCTGAGTTTTACTCAGACCTTTTATATTAAGCATTTTTCTGTACTGCTGTTTGAATTCGTTTGATAGTCTCTGCTTTACCAATCATTTCAATAATCTCAAAAAGATCTGGTCCTTTAACAGCTCCTACAAGACTTAATCGCAACGGTTGCATAACTTTCCCCATTCCAATTTCTTGTTTTGTAATCCAATCTTTTACTTCTGTTTCGATTGACTTGGCATCAAAATCATTAATTCCTTCTAGTACTTCTGCTACATTCATCATTATAGATGAAGTATCTTCTTTCCAGTTTTTTAGTGCTTTAGCATCGTATTCTGTTGGAGCAACGAAGAAGAAATCACTTAACTCGTAAAAGTCAGTAACAAAAGTAGCTCGCTCTTTAATCGTAGCAACTACTTTAGTAACATATTCTTTCTCAGCCTGAATTCCTTTTTCATTCAAAATTACAGAATAAGCATCAGCTAAATCAGTATCCTCTTGTAATTTTAAATAGTGTTGGTTAAACCATTTATTCTTTTCAGGATCAAATTTTGCTCCTGCTTTATGAACTCTATTTAAGTCGAATTTCTCAACTAATTCAGCTAAAGAAAAAATCTCTTGGTCTGTTCCATCATTCCATCCTAATAAAGCAAGGAAGTTGATAACCGTTTCTGGATAAAAACCTTTTTCTCTATACCCAGATGATTTTTCTCCTGACAAAGGATCAACCCAATCAAGAGGGAATACAGGGAAACCTAATTTATCACCATCACGTTTAGACAATTTTCCATTACCAACTGGTTTTAAAATCAATGGTAAGTGCGCAAATTTAGGAGCTTCCCAACCAAACGCTTTGTATAATAACTCGTGAAGTGGAAGAGAAGGTAACCATTCTTCACCGCGAATAACATGAGATGTTTCCATTAAATGGTCATCCACAATATTTGCTAAGTGATATGTAGGCATTCCATCACTTTTATATAAAACTTTATCATCTAATAAACTTGTTTCAAACTTGATATCCCCACGGATTAAATCCTTTAATTCTAAAGTCTCACCTACAGGAGTTTTAAAACGAATAACAAAAGGTTCGCCATTTGCAATTAAATTATCTACTTCTTCTTTACTTAAGTTTAAAGAAGTTTTTAATTGCTCACGATTACTATGATTATAGATAAAAGTCT
Source organism: Myroides phaeus (assembly GCF_900099675.1). GTDB lineage: Bacteria > Bacteroidota > Bacteroidia > Flavobacteriales > Flavobacteriaceae > Flavobacterium > Flavobacterium phaeum. The sequence goes on along the minus strand of NZ_FNDQ01000001.1, from coordinate 150,479 downwards.
TTCCTTCACTTTCTGCTTGTTTACGTAAAGCATCTAAATCTTCTGCTGAATCAAACGCATAGTATGCCCATCCATTAGCAATTAATTGGTTTGCATATTGCTCATATAATTCTTTACGCTCACTTTGTCTATATGGTCCAAATTTTTCATTTTTCCCTATAGTTTCATCTGGAGAAATCCCAAGCCATTCTAATGCTTCAAGGATATATGCTTCAGCTCCTGGAACAAATCTATTTTGATCTGTATCCTCAATTCTGATATAAAAAACTCCATTGTTTTTTTTAGCAAATAAATAATTAAACAATGCAGTTCTTACTCCACCAATATGTAATGGTCCTGTAGGACTTGGTGCAAAACGCACGCGAACTTGATTAGCCATTTTATAATAAAATTTTTTACAAAGATAATACTAACTATATTTTTCCTTATATGTTTTAGTAATAAAAGTACCTCCTTCAATTACATACTTCCTGACAAACTTACTTTAAGTACCAAATAACACTTAATAATTAGCCTAATAAAACTATTCACTCAATAACAAGCTCATAGAAAAAATACTCTATATATAAGAGTCAAAATAATCGTTACTTATTTCTAAAATACTATATATCAATGGTTATAACTTTTTGTTATGAGTTAATATATTGTAATTCAATGCAATTAAATTATTAAACCACATTTAAGTCAACAAAATATTTACTAACAAAACATCTACCTTAATCACTGTATTTCAATAAGTTATGACAATCTTTATTTTACATAAATTTTATCGTACGAAACACTACAGGTAAAAAAATGATTTAATCCCATAGAATCATATTCAGTATTATTAAGATAACTACTATATATACTATCTAACTATTGTAAAAATAAAATATGACAACTACAAAGCATTCTTTTAATAAGCACCTAAGAATGCGCTAAACCAAAATTCTTAATGCTAATCACAAAAGAATCAATTTACAGAAACTTGAAAAATAAAAGGCTACTGACTATAAAATCATATTCAATTGATAATCAATATCATAACAACAATAGAGCCCATTGTTAATAAAGAAAGTTAAAATCCTGTAATTCAAGTAGATAATAATTCACCGATTCTGTTGATAACTATGGAAAGAATTCAATAACTATTTTTTGCATATTCAAGATAATTTACAATACTATGTTGATAACCATATTTCCAAATTTATTTTCTAAATTCTATTGTTGACATATCAATACTCAAAAATAGGGTTATCAACAGTTTTACACACCCTCACTTATCGAAAAAACACTGTTGATAATGAAAAAACTGATTGTTGATAACCTATTTAGACTATTTATTTCTAAGTAGTTACAAAATGATAAGATGTTGATAAGTATTAATAATTGAAATTAAAGAATTTATTGAGAAAAGTTATTGTACATATTAACAGACAATATAATAGAAAAAGATTTTTTTTAAATTATTAATTTTCTTTTATTAATCTATAATGATGTTAATAACGTTGATAACTCAATTTTTTTAAATGTTGTTTTTTGATTGAAGTAAGTATTGTTTGTAATGTTCCACGACGAACATTTTTTATTTTAGAAAGACGAGATATTTTCGATATTTAAGTTTGTTTAATATATCTGGTCAGATATGAAATTTATATGGAGCTATTTTTTCGTAGTACTTTTTTAGGACTCTCTATATTTTCGATATTTCATTTTGTTTAATATATCTGGTCAGATATGAAAATTACATAGAGTATTTTTTTTGAAGCATTATTTTTGCGATATTCCATAATTTGAGTATTTTAATTTTTTCTGATCAGTCGTTCAGATATGAAAATTATATAGACTTATTTTTTCATAGTACTTTTTTAGGACTCTCGATATTTTTGATATTTTGTTTTTTTCTGATCAGTCGTTCTGATATGAAAATTATATAGACTTATTTTTTCGTAGCAATTTTTTAGCAATGCTCCGTAATTTGAATATTTTAATTTTTTCTGATCAGATGTTCAGATATGAAAATTATATAGACTTATTTTTTCGTAGCAATTTTTTAAGTGTTCTCCATAATTTGAATATTCTAATTTTTTCTGATCAGTCGTTCAGATATGAAAATTATATAGACTTATTTTTTCATAGTACTTTTTTAGGACTCTCGATATTTTTGATATTTTGTTTTTTTCTGATCAGTCGTTCTGATATGAAAATTATATAGACTTATTTTTTCGTAGCAATTTTTTAAGTGTTCTCCATAATTTGAATATTCTAATTTTTTCTGATCAGTCGTTCAGATATGAAAATTATATAGAGTTATGTTTTCGTTGTACTTTTTATAGTACTCTCCATATTTCTGATATTTATTTTTTCTTATTAGATGTTTAGATATGAAAATTATACTGTTTACTTTAAACTGTTTTTAAGTGCTTTTTATTTTTAGAATAGAAAGTGTTGAGTAAAACATAGTGAAGTTATTTTGATTGTATATAAGAGTAGGTGAGTGTTATTATCTATTAATGCAGTAGTAGTAGTAATGGGATAGTTTTTTTAAAATTATAATATCTTAATTTTTAATTGTATTTTTGTGACAGTTGATTTTTTGGAATTTCAAATTTTTGGATATTCTAAAATAATTTTATTTTTTTAGTAATTATCCAATATTTGAGCTCCTTTTTATTTATATAGTAGCCTTCACAATTGAATATTTAAAATATTTTAAAGTTTGATTTTAAATATGATAAAATCTGATCATTAGTTTTAAAGTGTGAGATTAAACTTTGAATCTCACTAATTTATATTTTTAAAAATATTATTTTTTGTGAGCAAATTAAGTTTACTTTTTATTTTTCATTGTACCTTTGCTCGTATTATATTTTAGATAGAAAAACATGATTTCATTTAACTACGAGTCTGATTTTCAATTAGATAACGAAAATCTGTATGAAGAATGGATTGAATCCATTATTACTTCAGAAGGTTTTTATCTGGGAGAGATTAGTTATATTTTCTGTGATGATGAGTATTTACATAATATTAATGTAGAATATTTAGATCATGACACTCTTACTGATATTATTAGTTTTGATTATACTGAGGGTAAAATTATTTCTGGTGATATATTCTTATCAGTGGAAAGGGTGCGAGATAATGCAAAAGATTTTAACGTTGAGTTTAGCACAGAGCTTTTAAGAGTGATGTGTCATGGTATATTGCATTACTGTGGTTATAAGGATAAGACGGATGAGGATTCTAAACTTATGCGTTCAAAAGAAGAAGAAAAAATGGCTATGTTCCACGTGGAACAATAGTATTTATATTTATTAATTTAATGTTTCACGTGGAACAATGAGTATATTTCAAGATACATATGATGTTATAGTTGTAGGAGGAGGGCATGCTGGTTCAGAAGCTGCTGCTGCTGCTGCAAATATGGGATCAAAGACTCTATTGATTACAATGAGTTTACAAAATATTGCACAAATGTCTTGTAATCCTGCTATGGGAGGAATTGCAAAAGGACAAATTGTTCGTGAGATTGATGCTTTGGGTGGTTACTCAGGTATTGTTTCTGACAAGACTGCAATACAATTTAAAATGCTGAATAAATCTAAAGGTCCTGCTATGTGGTCGCCAAGGGTTCAGTCTGATCGTATGAGATTTGCTGAGTTATGGCGATTAATGTTAGAAGGAACACCAAATTTAGATTTTTATCAAGATATGGTTCGTTCATTGATTATAAAAAACGAACGTATTGAAGGAGTAGTTACGAATCTTGGTATTGAGATAAAAGCTAAAACAGTTATTCTAACTAATGGTACTTTCTTAAATGGTTTGATTCACATTGGAGAAAAACAATTTGGTGGTGGAAGAGCAGGAGAGAGTGCTGCATATGGAATTACAGAAGATCTTGTTAAAGCAGGTTTTGTTTCTGGTAGAATGAAGACTGGAACTCCTCCAAGAGTAGATGGTCGTTCTTTAGATTATACTAAAATGGAAGCGCAACCTGGAGATGAGAATCCTGCGAAGTTTTCTTATTTAGATGTTACAAAACCATTAGTTGAACAGAGAGATTGTCATATGACTTATACTTCTCCTTTGGTTCACGAGTTATTAAGAGAAGGGTTTGATCGTTCTCCAATGTTTACAGGTAGAATAAAAAGTATAGGACCACGTTATTGTCCTTCTATTGAAGATAAGATTAATCGTTTTGCTGATAAAGATAGACATCAAATTTTCGTAGAACCAGAAGGATGGAATACATGTGAAATATATGTAAATGGTTTCTCTACTTCTTTACCAGAAGAGGTTCAGATAAAAGCATTACGTTCAGTAGCAGGATTTGAAAACGCAAAGATATTTAGACCTGGGTATGCCATAGAGTATGATTATTTTCCACCCACACAGTTGAAACATACTTTAGAAACTAAGCTTGTAGATGGATTATTTTTTGCTGGACAGATCAATGGTACAACTGGATATGAAGAGGCAGCTGCGCAAGGATTAATGGCGGGTATGAATGCCCATTTGAAAGTTAATGGTAAGGAACCTTTTATCTTAAGAAGAGATGAAGCTTATATTGGAGTTTTAATTGACGACTTAATTACTAAAGGAACTGAAGAACCGTATAGAATGTTTACTTCAAGAGCTGAGTATAGAACTTTACTTCGTCAAGATAACGCTGACTTTAGATTAACACCTAAGAGTTTTGAACTTGGTTTAGCCACTGAAGAGCGTCTAAGAAGAATGGAATTTAAACGGGAAGAATCAGAGAACTTCGTTCAATTCTTTAAAGAAACGAGTGTGAAAACTGAAGAGGCAAATCCTATTTTAGAGGAGAAAGGGTCTTCTTTAATGAGTCAACCTGATAAGATGTTTAAAGTTTTCTCTCGTCCTCAAATAGAATTAGGCGATATATTGAAGTTTAAAAAAGTAAAAGAATATATTGAAGAGCATGATTTAGATCAAGAGATTTTAGAACAAGCAGAGATTCAAGTTAAATATTCTGGCTATATTGAGAAGGAAAAATCTAATGCAGATAAGTTAACTAGGTTAGAAGATGTTAAGATTCCAAACAATTTTGATTACGATAAAATAGTATCATTATCCTTTGAATCAAGAGAAAAATTGAAAAAGATTAAACCTATTACAATTTCTCAGGCTTCACGTATTAGTGGTGTAACACCAACCGATATTTCTATTTTATTAATACATATGGGAAGATAAAATCTTATTATATAGTAAAGGGTGTTCCACGTGGAACACCCTTTTTTTATTTCTATTCGTTTCAAAAGAAAACTATCTTTACTTCGTTTTCTATAAATTGTAATTGTAGTTATCCAATATAAATGCTGTAATTATGGTAGCAATCTTTTATAGAATTAAAGGTAGTTTTTTATATTCTATAGGATATCTTTTCTATACTTCATTTTACCTTTTTATATATAGACTGTCTTTTAATATTTGATTTAAAAACAGAAAGTTTGATGAAGTAATATTCTTATCTAAATAGAGAATAATAATATTAAAACTTAAATATGGCATTATCTTGATTATATTTGTTGATGTTTTAAAACTTGAAAAATGCAGATAGAATCCAATATTAAATTTTTAGAAGTAGAAGATTATTCCGTCTCTAATGAAAAATTTGAACTGTATTTAGATCCATCTTATCATCTATTAAAAACAATTCCTCAACCTAAATCTGAAGAGTTAGGAAAATATTATGAGAGTGAAAATTATATTTCACATACAGATAAGAAGACTACCCTTTTTGAAAAAGTATATCAAACTATCAAAAGAAAGGCTATTCAAAATAAATTGAATTTATTAGAATCTATAAAAGAGTCTAAAGGAAACCTTTTAGATATAGGATGTGGAACTGGTGATTTTTTAGCAGCAGCTAAAAATAGAAATTGGAATGTACTAGGTTATGAACCAAATTTGGGTGCAAGAAAATTAGCTGAAGAGAAGGGAGTATCAATTGTAGAAGATACAAAAAGTATTGAAGAGGGGACATTAGATATTATTACTTTATGGCATGTTTTTGAACATGTACCCGATTTAGAAAATCAAATAAAAGAACTTTATAGATTATTAAAGCCGAACGGTATTTTAATAATAGCTGTTCCTAATTATAAATCTTACGATGCTCAATATTATGGAAAGCATTGGGCAGCTTATGATGTTCCACGACATCTATGGCATTTTTCTCAACAATCAATTCCTTTATTATTTAATCCTTTCGGATTTATTTTACAGGATACTTATCCAATGCTATTTGATAGTTTTTATGTTTCTCTTTTATCTGAAGAAATTAAACACGGAAAAAAGAATTGGTTAAAAGCTTTTTCAGTTGGATTGAAGTCAAATATTGAAGCAAGACGTAATTTAGAATATTCTTCTTTAATTTATTCCTTAAAGAAAACAATTTAGTTTTTGCAAGTTAATTTAGAGTTTAAAAAGAGTAAATTACTAATTAGAGTGATTTTAAGACTACAATGTATCTGTTTGTATAGAATATGAGTCTGTTTTTTTATTACTGTCTTAAATCGCTTTAAAATAGATTGTTTTAGATATAGAACATTGATTAAAAAATATATATCTATAGGATTTGTTTATAGTTAAAATAATTATATAATACTTTAAAAGTTTTATTACTTTTACAAGAGGTTTAAAAAATCGAAAATGAAAAAAACAATTTTAATGTTAGGGTTCGCAGGATTATTATTTTCTTGCAACAATAATTCAAATGCTGCTGTTGAATTTAAAACGGCTTATGTAGATTCGTCTAAACTGATGAAAGAATACGAAGAAGTAAAAGACGTAGAATCTAAATATAAAATTCAATCTGAAGAAAAAGGTAAAAGTTTAGAAGCAGATATCGCTAAGTTCCAACAAGAAGTTCAAAGCTTCCAAGCTAATGCTCGTCAAAAAGGTCAGGCGTGGGCAGAACAAAAAGCAGCTGAATTACAAAAGAAAGAACAACAATTACAATATCAACAACAAGCAATGGTTCAATCTCTACAAATGGAGAGTGGACAAGAAATTGATTCTGTTGTAAAGAAAGTAAAAGAATATATTGCTGAATACGCTAAAAAGAACAATTTAGATTATGTATTCAACACAGAAGAAGCTTCTACAGTTATTTATGGAAAAGAGCAGTATGATATTACTGAATCTATCTTAAAAGAGCTTAACGCTAAATATAAGGGTACATCAGCAGCAACTAAGATTGATGAACCTGCAACTCCTGCTACGGAGAAAAAAGAAGAAACTAAATAGCAGTTTTATATAATTAAAAAAATCCTATGCAATTGCATGGGATTTTTTTGTTTTAGAATTATTTATTTGTTGTATTTTGTAAAAAAATATCAGAAATGAATAACTTTTCAGAAGAAGCAAAATTTGTTTTACAGTTCATTAATGAGACAAATAGATCTATTTTCTTAACAGGAAAAGCGGGTACAGGGAAGACTACTTTATTAAAAGAAATCATACAAACCACCCATAAAAACGCTGTTATTGTTGCTCCTACTGGAATTGCAGCATTAAATGCAGGGGGTGTAACGATACATTCCTTTTTTCATTTACCATTCGCAGCTTTTGTTCCAGATACGAAGAATCCACCCATTTTTACAGACAATATAAAGTTTGAAAATAAGCTTTCTCTAAAGCGCCATATGCGTATGAGTAGAGTCCGTAAAGCGTTGTTTTTGAACATGGATTTATTAGTTATTGATGAAGTTAGTATGCTTCGTGCTGATGTTTTAGACGCAATGAATTTTATGCTACAAAGCATAAGAAAGAATCCACAACCTTTTGGTGGTGTACAAGTCCTTTTTATTGGCGATTTACTACAATTACCACCAGTTGTCAAGCAAGCTGAATGGGATGTTTTACAACGTTATTATGGAGGAGTATTTTTTTTCCATTCAGAAGTAGTGCGACAATTTCCTCCCTTGTACATTGAACTTGATAAAGTCTTTAGACAATCTGATCAAGAGTTTATTCAGATATTAAATAACTTAAGAAATAATCAAGTAACAACTCAAGATGTTCAATTGCTAAACAAGTTTATCAAAACTGATTTTGATATTAAGAATAATCCTGGATATATTACTTTAACTACTCATAATACTAAAGCAGACAAAATTAATAAAGATGCTTTAGATGGCATTGACAAAAAAGAGTTTGTATTTAAGCCAGATGTTGTTGGTGATTTTCCTGAAAAACTATTTCCATTAGAAGCTAATATGAGCTTAAAAGTGGGGGCACAAGTTATATTTATAAAGAATGATATTTCTCCTGAAAAGCGATTTTACAATGGAAAAATGGGGATTGTCAAATCACTATCAAACAATGAAATTTTTGTTCATTTTCCAGAAGAAAATGAAACAATAGAAGTTGAAAAATACGAGTGGGAGAATATAAAATATACTGTAGATCCTAATACAAAAGAAATTGTTGAAGAGGTATTAGGTACGTTTACACATTATCCATTAAAGTTGGCTTGGGCAATAACAGTACATAAAAGTCAAGGACTTACTTTTGACAAAGCTGTGCTTGATGTATCAAGCGTTTTCTTACCCGGACAAGCATACGTTGCTTTATCAAGATTAAGGTCGTTAGATGGCTTAGTTTTACTCTCTCCCATTCAAATGAATGGTTTAGTTAATGATGAAGAAGTAATGAGCTATGCAAATAATAAAGCCACTGTAGATAGATTGACACAAGAATTGCAATTAGCAACCAAAGATTTCCTTAGAAACTTTTTAATTGATACCTATTCTTGGTTTAATCTTGGTACGCTTTGGCATGCTCATATACATACTTATGATGCAGAAACAGACCGTAGTAAAAAGAATTCTTTTAAGCCGTGGGCAATTAAAACTACCAAAAGTTTAAATGAGATGCTTATTCATTCAGAGAAGTTTGTTCATCAATTAAGATGTCTATTTAATGAAGAGAATTTTAGGTTTGCCCATGTAAAAGAAAGAGTTAATAAAGCTTATCAGTACTTTTTTCCAATGATGGATCATCTTGTTTTTGAGTTACTTTTTAATATTGCTCAAGTTAAGGGAAAAAGACAATTAAAAGGTTTTTATGAAGAATTAGTTGTTTTAGAAGACGCTTTATTAAAGCAAGTTATTCAGATGAAAAAGGCTGAAAAAATGTTACAACTCTTAGAAGAAGGTAAGAAGATTTCTAAAGAAAATTTACGTTCATTAGAAATAAGTGAATACAAAATTAATCACTTAGTTAATATTGCTAATATACTTAAAGATACTCAATTAGATTTAGATGAAGACGATGATGTGAGTAAATATTCCTCAACAAAAAAAGGAGAGAAGAAGGAAAAAAAGAAATCTACCACTGCAATTACTTTAGAGTACTGGAAGCAAAAGAAAAGTATAGAAGAGATTGCTGAAATCAGAAAATTGGTTCCCACGACTATCTATTCTCATTTAGGTAAACTGGTAGGAGATGGTTTGATTCAACTTGATGAGATACTTCCTAAAGACAAAATAAATGAGTTAGAACAACTATTTATTACTTTTAAGGACAAACCTTTATCAGAAATTAAAGCGACAGTAGAAGACTTGTATTCTTGGGAAGAATTAAAGTTATTTCAACGTGCAAAAGAAGCTTTGAAAGATAGTGAGGAATAATAGCACAATTTGAATAACTAAGACTATCAAAGTAAAATAAACTAAAAGAGGCCTTATGTATTAATGCATAAGGCCTCTTTTAGTTTATTTACGGTGAATTAGTCTTGTCAATTTAATTGATAAATCAGTGAATATCATTTTTGCATTTCCATTGCGTTCAATATGATAAATTGCATCAGATAATTCTTTATAAATGTCATTAATATTAGCACCATTGACAAAGAGTGCAAACTTTTCAAGTTTAAAATTGTCAACTGTTGTTTTATAATAAACTAAGTTTGGCGTTTGATAATTAATTAAAAGGGCTTGTCTAAATAGTTCTATACAAAACTCAATAAATTGTTTTTGTTGTTCTCTACCTAAAGCAGCTAATTCTTCACTCCATTCAATTAACTCTTGAATTACAGCAGCATTTCCTTTGGCTCTAAAAGCCGCACGTACCCATTGAACAAACCATTTTTCGTATGGTTGTGTACTATTTTTATTGAGTAATAATTTTAATGCCTTATTATAACTTCCTTGTGCTTGACCAGCAATTAAAGCAGCCTCTTGTCTATCACATTGTTGTTTTACAATTAAAGCTTCTTCAATCTCTCGGTTGTTAATAGGAGGAAAGTTAAGAACTTGACATCTTGATAAAATCGTTTGAATAATGTTCTTTTCATTCTCTGCTATCAATAAGAATATAGTTTTTGCAGGTGGTTCTTCTAAAAGCTTTAATAGTTTATTCGATGCTTCTGTATTCATCTTATCTGCCATCCAGATAATCATAATTTTGTATCCACCCTCAAATGATTTCAAAGCCAGTTTTTTAAGAACTTCACTTGCTTCATCTACACCTATTTGTCCTTGTTTATTTTGTATTTCAATATGTGAATACCAATCAAAAAGATTTCCATATACATTGTCTTTGATGAAAGAGCGCCATTGTGAAGCAAACAAATCACTTGTTGCGTTTCTTTTTACCGCATCTGTTGTTGCCACAGGATATACAAAATGTAAGTCTGGATGTGATAAATTAGTGAATTTAATATTACAAGAATTATTTCCTCCAGTATTTTCATTTCCAACATTTTGACAAAGTAAATACTGAGCATATGCTATTGCCATAGGTAATGTACCTGAACCTTCAGGACCTATAAATAACTGTGCATGAGGTATTCTACCTGTAGATGCAGTTTGAATTAAATGATTTTTAAGGTAGGCTTGGCCTATAATATCTGAGAATTGCATAATACAAAGATATATTAAATCCTATGCGATTGAAATAATGTAAAGCATATTATTGTTATAATTGCATTACTAAATATTTGAAAATAATATTTGTTGGTCTAATTTATGTAAGTATTAATAGAATTAGTAAAAATATATTTGTAATACCAGATGAATAATATATTTATTCTAATAATTAAATATAATGTAATAGATATTACATTATTAACTATTTTTTTGATTAGTATATAATCATAATAAGTGTTAAATTTGTTTTTATACCTAACAAATATCAGATATTCTGGTGTAAGAAAAGAATTATATTTGTATATGTTAAATTAGAATATAAAAATATTTGATATGAGTTCTATCGGAAACTTAAATTTTAAAGATAAGAAAGTCTTAATTCGCGTTGACTTTAATGTACCATTAGATGATAACTTTAATGTTACAGATACTAATAGAATAGAAGCTGCTAAAGCTACTATTGATAAAGTAGTAAATGATGGTGGAGTTGCTATCTTAATGTCTCACTTAGGAAGACCAAAAGGAGAGGTTAATGATAAATATTCTTTAAAACATATTGTTGCTAAGACAGCAGAAGTTTTAGGAAGAGAAGTAACATTTGTAGACGATTGTATTGGTGATAAAGTAAAAGCTGTTATTGATAACAGTAAATCTGGTGATGTAATATTATTAGAGAATTTACGTTTTTATGCTCAAGAAGAAAAAGGTGATGAAGAGTTCTCTAAAGCTTTAGCTTCTTTAGCTGATTTTTATATTAACGATGCATTTGGAACAGCACATAGAGCGCACGCTTCAACTACAATTGTAGCGAAGTATTTTGGTGAAAATAAGTGTTTTGGTTATTTATTAGCTAAAGAAATTGAGAGTTTAGATAAAGTATTAAACAGTACAGATAAACCTGTAACTGCTGTTTTAGGAGGTTCAAAAGTTTCTTCTAAAATTACTATTATTGAGAATATCTTAGATAAAATTGATCATATGATCATTGGTGGTGGTATGACTTTTACATTCATCAAAGCATTAGGTGGAAAGATTGGAAACTCTATCTGTGAAGATGATAAAATCGAATTAGCTTTAGAGATCTTAGAAAAGGCTAAAGAGAAAAATGTACAAATTCACTTACCGATTGATATTGTGGCTGCTGATGCTTTCGCAGCTGATGCAAATGTACAAATTGTTCCTGCTAATGAGATTCCTGACGGATGGCAAGGACTTGACGTTGGACCAAAAACATTAGAGAGCTTAAAACCTGTTGTAGCTGAATCTAAAATTATTTTATGGAATGGTCCGTTAGGAGTATTCGAAATGGAGAAATTTGCTAATGGTACAATTGAATTAGGAAACTTTATTGCTGAGGCAACTAAGAATGGAACTTTCTCTTTAGTAGGAGGTGGTGACTCTGTTGCTGCAGTAAAACAGTTTGGTTTAGCTCCAAAAATGAGCTATGTGTCAACTGGAGGTGGTGCAATGTTAGAAATGTTAGAAGGAAAGGCTTTACCTGGTATTAAAGCAATTCAAGAATAAAATAAAAAGTACCCTCTTGTAAAAGGAGGGTACTTTTCAAATATAAAATCAATGAACTATAAAGCATTAACTTTTGTTGTATGTAGTTTGTTTTCATATTCTGTATGGGGACAGAGCGAGCCTATAAACACAAGTGTTGAAATCAAAAAGGAGATTGATCCTATTGTGTATTTAGACTCTATTAAGAATACATTCGTAAATCATGCTACCGGTGCTTCAATAGAAAAGCGATGGTTAAATGAGCTATTAAATCAAGATTTATTTAATGAAATTGAGAACGAATTAGCTGATGCAAATTTTGACGAGGGAACTATTGTTTTAGATGAGTTACCAACGAAACTTTTAAAAGAACGTTTGCAACGTTTAAATGAGAAAACACCTTTTAATGTTGAATACAACGAAACTTTAGAACGTGTAATAAAGTCTTTTCTTAAAAATAGAAAGCGCTCTTTTGAAAGATTATTAGGTTTGTCTGAATACTACTTTCCAATGTTTGAAGAGCAATTAGCTAAACACGATGTTCCATTAGAAGTAAAGTATCTTGCTATTGTTGAGTCTGCATTAAATCCTGTTGCTCGTTCAAGAGTAGGGGCAACTGGTTTATGGCAGTTTATGTATCCTACTGGTAAGCAGTATAATTTAGAAGTAAACTCTTATGTAGATGATCGTATTGATCCTCTTAAATCATCAGAGGCTGCTGCGAAATTTTTATCAGATTTGTACGGAATGTTTGGTGATTGGGATTTGGTATTAGCATCTTATAATGCTGGTCCTGGTAACGTTACTAAGGCTATTCGTCGTTCTAATGGGTATACAAACTATTGGAATATTAGACCAAATCTTCCTCGTGAAACACAAAATTATTTACCTGCATTCTATGCTACAATGTATATTTTTGAATATGCTAAAGAGCACGGAATTACAGCAAATAACTCTCCTTTTAAATTGGTAGAAACAGATACAATCGCTGTAAAAAAGACTATTAGTTTTGATCAGGTTGCTAAGTTATTAGATGTTTCAAAAGCTGAAATAGAGTTTTTAAATCCAACGTATAAGTTACAAGTTATTCCTTATGTAAGTGGAAAACAAAGTTTCTTAAGATTGCCTGTTTCTAAGATTGGTTTGATGGCTTCCAATGAAGATAAAATCTATGATTATGTTGCGTTTGAAGAGGAGAGAAGAGAAAAGCCATTACCAAGTTTGTTAGAGGTTTCTGTTGCTGAAACAAAGAGCGTGAAGTCGCGTTATCACACGATTAAGAAAGGAGAAAGTATTGGTGTTATTGCTAATAAATATGGTATTAGTGTTGCTCAATTGAAAAAGTTGAACAATATGAAAAGTAACATTATATACCCTGGAAAGAAATTAGTTGTTGGTAAAGCCACTGTGGCTCAATCAAGTGCTAAAAATTCTTTTTACACAGTTAAAAAAGGTGATTCGCTATATTCTATCAGTCAAAAATTACCTGGAGTGTCATTAGCTCAATTGAAGAATATGAATAATATGAAAGATAATGATGCAATTCAACCTGGAATGAAATTACGCATCAATTAAATTAGTTACTTAATTTTAGATTTTGTGAGATATCTCTATTTCTTTATCGTTTTATTATGCTTCGCTAATTGTAAAGATGCACCAACTACAGAATTGTCAACTAAATCTGTGGGGGAGTATAACAGTGTATTAGTAGTTGTAAATGATAGATTGTGGTATGGTAATGTAGGAGACAGTATTCGAGAGTATTTAGCTGCTTCTGTGGATGGAATTAGTCCGTCAGAACCTTTGTTTACTATCGAACAAATATCTCCTAATTTATTCTCGTCTAAAACTAAGAATCGCCGTAATATTATAGTCTTTTCAGACAATCATAATGAAGAGCTTTTTGCCCTTGAGAAGAATAAGTTCGCTTCACCACAAAACTATTTTGTTGTTAATGGAGGTTCTAAATTAGCTGTTGTTAAGACTTTTAAAAAGAATGTTGATTCTATTATAAAAACGATGCATCACCTTGAGGTTGCTACAATTACTGAATTTCTTAATGCAAGTAAATTAATTGATCGCGAGAAGTTTGAAGATAGATTTAAAATTACGATAAATGTTCCTTCTGACTATAAAGAAATTAGTAGTAATGAACATTTTGTTTGGTTTAAAAAGGATGTCGCTTCTGGGAATAGTAATATTCTAATTTATGATGTTCCAATAAGTAGAATATTAAATGACAAGAATACAGAATTACACAATATTTTAGCCGTAAAAGATTCTGTAAATGGACGATATATTCATTCAATAGAAGATAATTCGTTTATGAAATTGAATGAAGGTTTTATACCATTTAACAAGGAAATATCTTTTGACAATAGAAAGGCTATTGAGTTAAAAGGAACTTGGGATATGCAAAATAGCTTTATGAGTGGACCATATCTAAGTTATGTATTTAGAGATTCTACAGAAAAAAGATATTTGTTTATAGAAGGCCTCGTGTATAACCCTTCAATGGGGAAACGCAATGTACTTCTTGAACTGGAAGCAATAATTCAAACAATGCGTTTTAAAATAAAGAAAAGCGAATGATTATATCATTCGCTTTTTCGTTTATACGTATAGCATCTTAAATTAAATTTAAGACGCTTTTAATAGCTATCTACTAAGTAACTACTCCATAGTTGTAGAAAAGGAGATAATAGCTTAAATAGTATTTATTATGCTTATAAAAGGTTTAATACAGTAAATGCTACTGTCTTTTATTTAAGAACTAAGGTGTTTAATATAAATATAATTCTTTCATTAAAGGAATATCAACTGCTAATTGATTTGTCAAGTAACTTTCAACAGAATTATAATGTTGATTGATTGTTTCAAGTGCTTTTAATAAGTATTCTTTTTTTACTGTTTGCAGAGTCATCAAAGCTTCTGCTTGCTTATCGTTGATAAATAAGTATTTGTCTTTTACCAAATCAATAGACAAGTTTACAAACGTATTTGTCAATAAGTAATCTGCTAAAATAGTATCATTATCAACTCCTAATGCACTTAAAAGTAAAGCTGTTGCTAAACCAGTTCTATCTTTTCCCGCAGTGCAATTGTACATAAGTGGGGTAGTATTCTTTTGTAGAATGGTAAAGAAAGCTTTGTATTGCTCTTGATTAGTAAGAATGAGTTGTTCATTAATGTCAGTTAAAAACTGAATAGTTTTTTCAACGTTGCCTTTATAAATCATATTTTCAACGATCTCCCGACTCAAGTTTCCTGGAGAAATGGGCAACGAAATATCATTTAATGTAGATGAAGGAAGTCTTGTTATTTGACTATCTCTTTCTTCATTTGTTCTAAAGTCAACAATAGTACGCAATGGAATAGAAGAGAGGTAGCATAGGTCATTATCCGTTAACTCACTTAATTGTCCTGATCTAAAAAGGAGTCCCCATTTAACTGTTTTTCCCTCTATTGTTTTATATCCACCAAGATCTCTAAAGTTATTTTGTCCTTCTAAGGGTAAACATCTAAGTCCTGTAAAATCGAAATTTTTATTATTTCCAAGTGCAAATAATTGAAAAGAGGGAATTGTTTCTAACGAGATGAAATCATTAGAATTTCCACTTGCTATTTCTTGATTAGCATTAATTACAAAAGAAGAATTCGCTTTATATAATTTCCAAGGCTGAGTTGCCTTGATAATAGCTATCGTTTTGTTGTTCTTTTTATCCGTTTTTAAATCAATAGTTTGATTAGATCCTTTGGTACCCATAAGCATCAAAAGTGAGACTATAATTTAGTTTAAACAATAATTATCATTCTGTATTCTCAGTTTCTATAGAAAAGAATAGAATAAAATTAAGTTATTGTTTTTTAAGGATATAAACAAATTTATATGTTTAAATATTATTCTTCCTCAGTATTAACCACAACTGCTTTCTCTGCTTTATTTACTTCGATAAACTTTTCAAATAGTTTAATCATTTTTTCATTAATCTCTTGATAAGTTAGCCTGTTTTTAGACTGGTAAAACAACATAATGGCATAAGGCTGTTCGATGTTGTCTAACAACATTTGTTTGTTATGTCTATAAGCTTCTCGTAGAAGTCTTTTAAAGTAGTTTCTATCTACCGCTTTTTTAAAGTAACGTTTAGACACAGATACACCTGTTTTTAAAGGCACATTATCGCTATTTTCACTTGGTACATAAACCATGCGAAGCGGATATTTACTAACAGATTTTCCAGTAGTAAACAGTTCGTCTATTACTATCTTGCTCTTTAGCTTTTCCTTTTTAGGATATTTTAAATTTTGTTGTTCCATAGAGATTGCAAAGGTAGAAAAGCAAACGTAATAATAGGACAAAAAAAAAGCCACATAAGTGGCTTTTTTAAATAATTATTTTTTGTAGATACCATTTTCTTGATTCACATCAGCCATAAATTGGCTTGGATCAATTAAAATAGTTTTAATTGTATTCTTAGGTTTGTTGATAATAAACTTGTATTCTGGTTGAGCCCATCCCCATCCTGATAATACAGTTCTTTCATATTCTAAGTAAGGATTTGGTTTAATCCAATGCATTGAAGTAAAAGGAACGTAGTATGTTTCAATAGTACCATCTTCATATTCTACAAGAATATCTAAAGGCATTCCCATTCTTCCAATTCTTTTTAAAGTAACTAAAGTTTGGTCTTTTTGTACTTCTTCTACAAATTGAACACTATAATCAATCGTATTATTCGTTTGTGTCCAATCAGTCATATACCAATCTAAATTAGCTCCTGTAACACGCTCTGCCGTACGTTTAAAGTCATTTGGCGTTGGATGCGTAAACTTGTAGTCTTGATAATATGTTTGAAGAGTTTTCATCATATTATCCCAACCAATTAAATAAGATAATTGTGTTAAGAAAATTGAACCTCTACTATAAGCTGAGATAGAATATGCTCTGTTTGTTAAGTAGTGATCTGCGTGAGTACTTAAAGGCTCTTGCATATTTTTAGCTACTAAATTATAGTAACTTTTGTATGTAGAACCAAAAGGATTTGCATCTTCTTGTTGGTCTTTTGGCATCACTTTTAACATCGCAAGGTCAGAGATAAAAGAAGTAAATCCTTCGTCCATCCATTCGTGCTTAGTTTCATTTGTTGCTAATGCGTGTTGGAACCAACTATGTGCTAATTCGTGAGCAGTTACTCCAACCAAACTTGGAAATGATCTTTCTCCTGTGATTAAAGTACACATAGAGTATTCCATACCTCCGTCACCACCTTGAATAATTGAATATTGAGGATAAGGATAAGGACCTACATTCTCATTAAAGAATTTCATAAGTTCAGCTGTAACTGGCTGTAACTTTGTCCAATTCTCTTTAATAGCAGGATTATCTTTATAAAGGAAATGTAGTTTTACACCATTTGGTCCTTCATACGTATCGTGAATGAAGTTAGGATCTGCTCCCCAAGTAAAGTCTAACACGTTTTTAGCATTAAAATGCCAAGTTAAATCTTTTCCTTTTTTAGCAGGAATATCAGTTACGCCATTATCTTGATAACCGTATCCAATTTCATTGTTGTTAACTAAAACACCAGTACCACCTACAATGTAGCTTTTATCTAACGTAATTTTTACGTCAAAATCTCCCCAAACACTGTGAAATTCTCTTCCTAAATACTGTTCTGCGTGCCAACCTTCAAAGTCGTATTCAGCTATTTTAGGGAACCATTGAGACATTGATAAGGCAACACCTTCTTTAGACTCTCTACCTGCTCTACGAATCATTTTAGGCGCTTGTCCTTCAAAGTTCATTGTGAAAACAGTAGAAGATTTAGGAGCAATAGGAGACTTTAATGTTACCTCTAATATAGTTCCTACTTCTTTCGTGTCAACAGAAGCACCATCTTGTTTTAGATTTAATACTTTTAAGTAACCTATTTCATCTTGTGTAAGTTTTGAAATTCTACTCTCTTGTATTTTTCTACCTCTAACAGTTTTAGTATCAACCATTCTCGAGTCTGGATCAGCAATATTTTTTAATAAAGCATCCATATCACTATTTGGTTGAAATGCATTGTAATACAAATGAAAGAAAACCTTTTTTAGTGTATCTGTAGAGTTGTTAGTATAAGTAAGCTTTTGTGTACCGTTGTATTTAAACTTTTTAACGTCCATTTTAACGTCCATCGTATAATCAACGTGTTGTTGCCAATATCCTGGATTTGGATTGTTTTGAGCTTGAACTTCAAAAAGAGATATGGCGCAAATTGTAAGTGATAGTAATAGTTTTTTCATATCGTGTTTGAAATTAAAACTCCACAGCTATTTTTGAATAGTGTGGAGTTTTTAAGTGAATTTTGTGTATTCTTATTTTTTGTTATTAGCTAATTTTTCAGCTAATAACAAAGCATTGTATGCATTTACAAATTTTCCTGAAGTAGAAATAGATTGGAAGTTTCTAACTTCTTTTTTCTCTCCAACTACAACATCAAAGTTTACAGCAACACCTGAATCCATAATGATTTTTTTAACTTCACCAGCAGTAAACTGTGGGTAGTAAGCTCTAATTAAAGCAGCTACACCAGCTACGTTTGGAGACGCCATTGATGTTCCTTGTAAGTACTCATAGGTATTGTTTGGAACAGTAGCATAGATTTTTACACCAGGTGCAAATACGTCAACATCATAGTGTCCGTAGTTAGAAAAACGAGCTACCATATTTTTACCAAACTGAGGGTTAAGAGCTCCAACAACTAAGAAGTTATTTGAAATTTCTGGTCCCATATTCACATTGTCATTAGGGTAACGCTCCACACCACCTTCAATGTTTAAGTCCATAGCATCATTTCCAGCAGCTACAACGATTAATACGTCTTTTTCTTCAGCGTATTTAATTGCGTCTCTAACCCATTGGCTATTTTCTTCGTAATATTTACCAAAACTTCCGTTGATTACTTTAGCTCCGTTGTCAACTGCATAGCGAATACCTAATGCAATATCTTTATCGTACTCATCTCCATCAGGCACTGCTCTAACAGCCATAATTTCTACAACGTCAGAAGCAACACCGTCTCCACCTAAGTTATTGTGGCGAGATTGTGCAATAATACCAGCAACGTGAGTTCCGTGTTTAGCCTCTTCTCTAACAGGGCCTAATACATTGTTATTACCGTATATTCTGTCATTGATGTCAGCAGGATTATCTCCAACGATTTTACGACCATCAAAATCAACGTTTAAGTGGTAGTTTAATTTGCTATCTACATAACCTTTAAAGCTATCTAACCAAGATAATTCTCTACCTCCAGCAAGAATTCCGTACATAACATTTTTAGAGTGAATTACCTCCTCTGATGCTGTATCAGGAATAGCCTCTAAATCTTCTTTCGTATAATCTTTTTTATCTAAGAATTTAGCTACTCTTTCGTTCGCACGTAATAACATATCTAAACGTACTTTGCTTTCAAGCGCTTCTTTTCTTTCTTCGTCAAGTTGTTTTACAGCTCTTTTATATTGGTCAGAACCGTCATCACCTCTTCTAACAACACGAACTAATTCCATATTTTCGTGAACAGACTCTCCTAAAAAGTTCCATCCGTGAATATCATCAACATATCCGTTGTTGTCGTCATCTATATTGTTTCCAGCGATTTCTTTCGGATTTGTCCACACGTGTGATTTTAAATCATCGTGGTCAATTTCAATTCCTGAATCTACTACACCTACAATTACTTTTTTAGGAAGTGCTTTTCCTTTTAAGATTTCTTCATAAGCTCTATCAACAGACATTCCAGGTACTGTGTCTCTTAAAATGTCTAAGTGACTCCATCTTTGTAATTGTTCTTCAGATAATTCTGATGTTCTTTTAGGTAAATTGTCAACACCTTGGATTGGTGTGTTAGATACAATTTTTGCACCACCACAACTTGTCAAAGCAAGCGCTAAAGCAGCAGAAAGGTAAATAGGTTTAATTAATCGCATTATATTTATTTTATTGTAAATTTTATTTTCATCGCCTTAAAAGTATCAAATTGTACGCTTTAAAGCGTGGTATTAACATTAAATTAAGATATTGTTAGCTTTGTGTATGTCTTTTAAACGAACTCCCTTTTCAGTATGTTGGAGGGTTATGATTTCATTATGAGCATCATGTTCTAAAAATAAAAGCCAATTTTCGTCAGTTGCTATTTTTAAAAATTTTTCTTTTTCTTGCATTGTTAGCAATGGTCGCGTGTCATATCCCATTACATACGGAAGAGGAATATGTCCTGCTGTGGGCAATAAATCTGCTGTATAAGCTATTTTTTGTCCGTTGTAATTAATAATCGGAATCATCTGTTTTTCCGTATGCCCATCAGCAAAGAAAATATCAAACCCTAATTCAGAATTGTGCAGTAAGTCTCCTTCAGGACGTTGTATAAAGTTTAAAGCACCACTTTCTTGAATTGGAAGTATATTTTCGGACAAGAAAGATGCTTTTTCTCTTGGATTAGGTTTTGTTGCCCAATCCCAATGACTATCATTAGTCCAATATTTAGCATTTTTAAAGGCATTAACGTATCCTGTTCTATCAGAATTCCAATTAACAGCCCCACCCACGTGGTCAAAATGCAAGTGAGTTAAAAACACATCGGTTATATCATCTCTGTGAAAACCTACTTTTGCCAAAGATTTGTCAATTGAGTGTTCTCCCCAAAGATTGTAGTATCCAAAGAATTTTTCAGACTGTTTATTACCCATTCCAGTGTCAATCAGAATAAGTTTATTGCCATCTTCAATTAGAAGAAGTCGCGCACCTAATTCAATCAGGTTGTTGTTATCAGCAGGATTGGTTTTGTTCCAAATGACTTTAGGAACAACGCCAAACATAGCCCCTCCGTCTAATTTAAAGTTGCCACTTTCGATAGCATATAATTTCATAATGATTTAGTTTATTGGTTGTAAGGTGCAAAATACACATTTTTACAAGATACACCAACGGTAAAATTAGCTTTCAGTTTAGCTAAGTAATTCATAACTATTTATCTAACAATCGAGTCCAATTGAGGATTTGGCAATCATAGCAACGTTTTAGATTAATGTTATAAATGGAGTATGTATACTTTTTGTAAAGCTTATGTATATTGGTTGTATAGTTTTACATAGATTTTATACAACCACTATACAAGTACTATACATACACTATACAAGCATTCTTTTGAAAACGCTGTCTCGTCCTTGTCTCGTCCTACTATAGCTGTACAGTTATAGTTGATAATCCTGTTTTGTACTGTACAGTTATTTCAGGACGGGTCAGGATGATAAACGAAAGCTAAGAGTTAAATGTTTTTTCAGCATTTCATTTGTCTTTAAAGGAATAAAGTCCGAATTTTATAGTTGGATTAGTTGCCTTAAAAAGATGTAAAATATTGTTTTATAGTAAGTTGATTTTAATAGGGCCATATTTTCATTAATTTGAATTCGTATGAAATATGGTTTTTAGTAGTTTTAAGACTAAAAGGGAGTGAAAGTAGCTTTTTGCGGTTGTTTTTGGCGTTCCATTTTTAGTAGTTTTTTTACTAAAGCACTTAGGAATAAATAATTAAAACAGGGTTCAAACCATAGTTTTTATTGATATTAGTATTTAAACTTCTAATCGTTATAAATATGTTAGTTACTATTAGAAACCGTTTTTTTATAATACCTTTGCATCTTACATTTAGAACTAATCTATTTTAAAAAAGGTATGATAAAGGTTTCAGATATAGCGAGTAAACGCGTCGCCCTTCTGATGGAAGATGAAGGGTTTGATTCTACAGTGGATTATGTTCGCGTAGGGGTGACAAGTGGAGGATGTTCCGGACTTTCTTATCAATTAAATTTTGATCGCGAAGTTGGTGAAGATGATAAAGTTTTTGAAGACAATGGTGTAAAAATCGCTGTTGACAAAAAGAGCTTTTTATATCTTGTAGGAACTACTTTAGAATATTCAGGAGGATTGAATGGAAAAGGATTCTATTTCAACAATCCTAACGCAAGTAGAACTTGTGGTTGTGGTGAAAGTTTTTCATTATAAGACTCATGGTAGAAAAGCGGGATTTATTTCGTTTTTCTTCCTTTTTGATAATTAGTTAAAATTAAAGAAGCGTACGACACCGTATTTGCTTTTAAGTAAAATATATGAGTAAGTATACAGAAGAAGATTTAAAGAAAGAATTAGAAACCAAGGAGTATGAGTATGGTTTTTATACTGATATAGAATCAGAGACATTTCCTATTGGTTTAAATGAAGATATTGTTAGAGCTATTTCTGCAAAGAAAGAAGAGCCTGAATGGATGACTGAATGGCGTTTAGAGGCTTTCCGTATTTGGAAGGAAATGGTTGAACCAGAATGGGCGAATGTAAGATATACTAAACCTGATTTTCAGGCTATTTCTTACTATTCTGCACCAAAGAAAAAAGATCAATATAAGAGTTTAGACGAAGTAGATCCTGAGTTATTAGCAACGTTTGCAAAACTGGGTATCTCTTTAGATGAACAAAAAAGATTGTCTGGTGTTGCAATGGATATTGTTATGGACTCTGTTTCCGTAGCAACTACTTTTAAAGAAACTTTGGCTGAGCGTGGTATTATTTTCTGTTCAATTTCTGAAGCGATTAGAAACCACCCTGAGTTAGTTAAAAAATATTTAGGGTCTGTAGTGCCTCAAACAGATAACTTCTATGCAGCATTAAACTCTGCTGTATTCTCAGATGGTTCTTTCTGTTATATTCCTAAGGGTGTTCGTTGTCCGATGGAATTATCTACGTATTTCCGTATTAACCAAGCGGGTACTGGTCAGTTCGAAAGAACGTTAGTTATCGCTGATGAAGGAAGTTATGTTTCTTATTTAGAGGGATGTACTGCTCCATCTCGTGATGAAAACCAATTACACGCTGCTGTTGTTGAGTTAATCGCAATGGACGATGCTGAAATTAAGTATTCTACTGTTCAAAACTGGTTCCCTGGTGATAGTGAAGGTAAAGGAGGGGTATTCAACTTTGTAACGAAAAGAGGTCTTTGTGAGAAGAATGCAAAAATTTCTTGGACTCAGGTTGAAACTGGTTCTGCTGTTACTTGGAAATATCCTTCTTGTGTTTTAAAAGGAGATAATTCTGTTGGTGAGTTCTACTCAATTGCGGTAACAAATAACTTCCAACAAGCGGATACAGGTACTAAAATGATTCACTTAGGTAAGAATACAAAATCAACGATTATTTCTAAAGGTATTTCTGCTGGTAAATCACAAAATAGTTATAGAGGATTGGTTCATATGGGACCAAGAGCTGAGAACGCAAGAAACTTCTCTCAATGTGATTCATTGTTAATGGGTAACGAATGTGGTGCTCATACTTTCCCTTACATTGAAGCTAAGAATACTACAGCTCAAATTGAGCACGAGGCTACAACAAGTAAAATTGGTGAAGATCAAATTTTCTACTGTAACCAACGTGGTATTCCTACAGAGAAGGCTATCGCTTTAATCGTTAATGGTTTCTCTAAAGAAGTTTTAAATAAATTGCCAATGGAGTTTGCTGTTGAAGCACAAAAATTATTGGAAATTTCATTAGAAGGAAGTGTTGGTTAAGATGTTAGATTCTTAGTTCAACTTAGTTTACAAACCCTCAAAAATTTAAAAAGACAATTTTATGTTACAGATAAAAAATTTACACGCAAGTGTTGAAGATAAAGAAATATTAAAAGGAATTAATTTAGAAGTTAAAGCTGGTGAAGTACACGCTATTATGGGACCTAATGGTGCTGGTAAGAGTACTTTATCTTCTGTAATTACTGGTAATGAAGCTTTCGAAGTAACGGAAGGTGAAATTATTTTAGAAGGAGAAGAGTTAAACGAATTAGGGCCAGAAGAAAGAGCTCATAAAGGTGTTTTCTTGTCTTTCCAATACCCAGTTGAAATTCCTGGAGTTTCTGTGACAAACTTTATGAAAACGGCTATCAACGAATCAAGAAAGGCTCAAGGTCTTGAAGAGATGCCTGCAAGTGAAATGTTGAAAAAAATCAAAGAAAAAGCTGAGTTATTAGAAATCGACAGAAAATTCTTGTCGCGTTCTCTTAATGAAGGTTTCTCTGGTGGTGAGAAAAAACGTAATGAGATTTTCCAAATGGCTATGTTAGAGCCTAAATTAGCTATCCTTGATGAGACAGACTCTGGATTGGATATTGATGCTTTACGTATCGTTGCTAATGGAGTTAACAAGTTAAAAAGCGAAGACAACGCTGTTGTTTTAATTACGCACTACCAACGTTTATTAGATTATATCGTTCCTGATTATGTACACGTTTTATACGATGGTAAAATTGTGAAAACAGGAGGAAAAGAATTAGCATTGGAATTAGAAGAAAAAGGATACGATTGGATTAAAGAATCTTTAGGGAAATAGTCTCAATAGAATCTTATAAATCAATCATTTTAATCTAATTGCAAAGAAATAATTATGGAGCTTAAAGATAAATTATTATCGTCTTTTGTTGCTTTTGAACAAGGACTTAGTGAACACGAAAGTTTACACAATATCCGTTTAGAAGGTCTTAAGACATTTGAAAATAAAGGTTTCCCTACTAAAAAAGTGGAGGCTTGGAAGTACACATCATTAAATTCTATTTTAAAGAATGATTTTAGTGTTTTTCCTAAAAATGAAGTAGCGGTTGAATATAAAGACGTTAAGAAGTATTTCTTAAGTGATTCTGATACATACAAATTGGTATTTATCAATGGAATCTTTAGTTCTCATTTATCGTCAACTACACACGATGGACTTGATGTTTGTTTAATGTCTTCTGCTTTTACTAAGCCGAAGTACAAAATGATTATCGACTCTTTCTACAATACTTGTGCTGATAAAGAGGATAGTTTAACTGCTTTGAACACTGCTTTTGCAAGTGAAGGGGCTTTTATTAATATTCCTAAAAGTACTGTGGTTGCTAAACCGATTGAGATTATTTACTTATCTACAGTTGAAGATCAAGCGCTTTTAGTGCAACCTCGTAACTTGGTTGTTGTAGGTGAAAATGCTCACGTACAAATTTTAGAAAGACACCAAAGTATCGTTGAATCTAACGTGTTTACTAACTCTGTAACTGAAATTGTAGCGCATAAACGTGCTATTGTTGATTTCTATAAGTTGCAAAATGACTTAGAAACAGGTACGTTAATTGACAATACTTTCGTTAAACAAAAGCAAGAAAGTAGAGTTTCTGTTCATACATTCTCTTTTGGAGGTAAATTGACAAGAAACAACCTTAATTTTTACCAAGATGGTGAGCGTATTGATAGTACGTTAAAAGGAATTACATTGATTGATGGTAAACAACACGTTGACCATTATACATTAGTTTCTCACAATCAACCAAACTGTGAGAGTCACCAAAATTATAAAGGTATTTATGATGGTAACTCTGTAGGGGTGTTTAACGGTAAAATTTACGTTGATAAAATTGCTCAAAAGACAGATGGTTTCCAAAAGAGTAATAACATCTTGTTAAGTGAGAAAGCTAATATTTATGCTAAACCTCAGTTAGAGATTTTTGCTGATGATGTTAAGTGTTCTCACGGGTGTACAATCGGACAGTTAAACGAGGATGCTATGTTCTATATGCGTCAACGTGGTATTCCGAAAAAAGAAGCTAAGGCTTTATTGATGTATGCGTTTACAGATGAAGTAATGGAGTCTGTAAAAATTCCAGAATTAAAATCTAAAGTTGCTAAGGTTATTGCAAGTAAACTTGGTGTTTCTATGGGGTTTGATATCTAATAGAATTTTAGAATTATTATACAGTAAAAAGGGATTACTCAATTGAGTAATCCCTTTTTTGTTGTGTTAGTTGGGTTAAGAATGAAATCTATATGTTTAAGTTATTTTGAGATGTAAAAGAAAAGCCCAATTATTGGAGTAATTGGACTTTTGATGAAAAAGAAATTTTGTTATTTTGTTGTTACATTTTCTATTTACAGATATTGTGCCAAACTTATTTAAAAAAGAAAATAACTTAAAGTGTATTTTCTGTTTATTAAGTAAAACAGGAGGGAAGTTAGGTTGTGATGTGTTGATAGTACTTAGTTATAGCTCTTTTAAGCCTGTTTTATTAATTGAATAAGTATCAAGTTTGTTTTTGATATAAATTGCTTTAAAATGCCTGTATTAGCTTACAGTAGAGAGAAAATAAAATGTAAAGCGCTTTGAGTTAGAGCAAAAAAAAGAGTAAACTATTTAGTTCACTCTTTTTTATATTTCAAGTTCTTGTCATTACGATTCGCAACTGCTACAAGAAACCAAGTTTGTTACCATTTCTTTAGAAACACTTTGACTACGTTGGTAATACAGTGTCTTAACACCAAGTTTCCAAGCTTCAATCATTAGATTGTTTACATCTTTAATTGGTAAACCAGAAGGGATGTTTAAATTCAAACTTTGTGATTGATCAACGTATTTCTGTCTGATTGCAGCTTGTTGAATAATCTCAAGCTGGCTAATTTCTTTAAATGTTTTAAATACAGCTTTTTCTTCGTCTGTTAAGCCTTCAAGTTGTTGAACACTTCCTCCACTTAACATAATGTTTCTCCACGTTTCTTCATTATCCATTCCTTTAGCCTCTAAAAGCATTTTAAGGTATTTGTTTTTACGCATAAAGTTACCTTTAGACAAACCTGCTTTATAGTAGTTACTACTAAAAGGCTCAATACCAGGAGATGTTTGACCTAAGATAGCAGAAGATGAAGTAGTAGGAGCAATAGCCATTGTAGTTGTATTTCTTCTACCGTATCCTTTAAGGATTTCAGGTTCACCATAAATGCGTGCTAAGTCTTGTGTTGCTTTATCAGCTTTACTACTAATGTCAGCAAAGATTTGATTGGTAAGCATTTTGGCTTGTAATCCTTCAAAAGGAATCATATTCTTTTGTAAATATGAGTGCCATCCTAAAACTCCTAAACCTAAGGCTCTATGACGCTTTGCAAAGCGGTTTGCTGAGGCTAAGTAGTAGTTTCCTTCTGTTTTTTCAATGAATTCTTGTAATACAGCATCTAAGAAGAATATAGCTAATTTAACAGCTTCTGTGTCTTTCCATTCGTCGTATAACTCTAAGTTCATAGAAGATAAACAACAAATGAATGATTCATCTATAGAAGAAGGTAACATAATCTCAGAGCATAAGTTACTTGCATTAATACGCATATTAAGGTCTTTATACACTTGAGGCTTATGGCCGTTTACATTGTCAGAGAAGAATAAGTAAGGTAATCCTTTTTGTTGGCGACTTTCCAATACTTTAGCCCATAGTTGGCGCTTCTCTCTATCCCCGTCAATCATTTCTTGCATCCAATAATCTGGAATAGAAACACCTGTGAATAGGTTTTGAATAGGGTTACCAATATTTTTAATTTGAATAAACTCTTCACAATCAGGGTGGTCAATATCTAAATAAGCTGCAAAAGCACCTCTTCTTACACCTCCTTGAGAAATAGTGTCCATTGCAGTATCAAATAACTTCATAAAGCTAACAGCTCCACTACTTTTTCCATTATCTGTTACAGCACTTCCTCTTTCTCTTAGGTTACCAAAATATCCAGATGTTCCACCACCAATCTTTGTCTGCATAATTACTTCACCTAATTTATGAGTAATTCCTTCTATACTATCCGGAACGTGTACGTTAAAACAAGAAATAGGCAACCCTCTTTCTGTTCCCATATTTGCCCAGATAGGTGAGCTTAAACTCATCCATCCTCTTTCAATCATTTCTTGAAAAGACTCTTTTAATTCTGGCTTGTATAATCTTTTTGCTGCAGCAGTTGAAATTCTGTCAATAGCTCCCTCCACAGTTTCACCTTTTAATAGGTAACCTCTGTTTAGAATTTGCTCACTTTCTGAGTTCTTCCACCAAAGTTTTTCACAAGTGTTTGGATTATCTTCAGAGATTAATGGTAGTGAAAAATTATTCATAGTATTTTTTTTCTTTTTTTTAAGTTTTATTAGCCTTTTGAAATTGCGATTTAGAATAAATCGTCAGCTGTAAAGCTCTTGTCGTGTTTAGTATATTCTACAGGTCTCTTAGCAAAGAAATCATCTAAGCTATTTGCAAATACTTCTTCTTCAAACCAAGCCATAGGATTGTATTGTTCTGATGAAATATTGTACACTTTTTTCAGACCAATTTTCTCCATACTTTCATCTACTCTAAACTTCATAAAGTTTAATAAATCGTGCTTGTTTACTGTTTCAATATCACCTGCTTCAAAGATCCAGTCTAAGATTTTGCTTTCAATATTAATTGACTTCTCAATTACCTCGTTTACGTGGTTGATAAGTTCATCGTCAAAGAAATCTGGGAACTCTTTTTTAACGATATTAATGATATAAATCCCTGCGTTAGCGTGTACTTGTTCATCTACTGAAGTCCAAGCGATGATATTACTAACGTTTTTCATATACCCTTTAAATCTTGTAAAAGACAAAATGATTGCAAATTGACTAAATAAAGAAACGTTTTCAATCAATAAAGAGAATAGGATAAGAGAAACAATATACTTCTTACGATCTGTTTGATTACTTGAGTTTTCTAATACTGAAGATAAGTATTCAACACGTTCTTTAATAACAGGAACTGTCAATAAGTTTTCAAATTCATCATTGTAACCCAGCACATCTAATAGTCTTGAATAAGCTTCTGAATGTCTAAATTCACATTCAGCAAATGTACTTCCTAAACCGTTAAATTCAGGTTTTGGGAAATGTTGATATAAGTTACCCCAAAAGGTTTTAACAGCAACTTCGATTTGTGCAATAGCCAGTAAACTGTGTTTAATAGCCAGTTGCTCTTCTCTTGTTAAATGAGAGTGGAAATCTTGTGTATCTGCAGTGAAGTCAACTTCACTATGGACCCAAAAGGATTTATTGATTGCTTCAGTAAATTGGTAAATTCCCGGGTATTCAAATGGTTTGTAGTTAACTCTTTTATCAAAAATAGACATAGCTTTATTTTTATTGAGGTTAATACTATTAGTGCCTTGGAATAGGCTAAAAACATCAATTACTGTGAAGTAGTAAAGTACTAATATAGTAAATATTGCGATGTTTTAAGCTCTAAAAGCGACTAAGTTAGCTATGCTAATTTAAACTAATAAGACATTGATTTCAAGTATTTTTATTTATGAGATAAGAATAGTTATCAACAAATGTTTGATAACTAAATTTATTGTTTTTTTTGTGATTATCAATTTTAAGTTGGTTGTCTTAGTTAGATTATTTTTTATTTATTTATTGTACCAATAATTTTTTGGTATTCTTATATTTTAAGGAATGCTTTTGTGATTTTTTTATTGTTTGATTTTTGTAGTTTTAGTTGAGTAACTACTCAAATTAAAAAAAGCAGAAGGATAACTTCTGCTTTTTTTAACTTATTCTAAAGTTGAGATTATTTCTCTCCATTCTTCTAATTCTGGTATTCCTGGTTTTCTTTTTCCAAAGAACTGAACAATGATTTCTCCGATTTCGTTGAAGACTTCAATGGATGTAACAATACCGTCTTCTGTTGGTTTTCTTACTACCCAAACTTGGTTGATTTTATCCATATCTAAGTGCATATTGAAATCTGGATCTAAAACATTGTACCATTGTTGATGCCACATTGTGCGTTTCACTGGTCCTGTGTGGATTTGAATGTTTCCTCTGTTTCCTACAAACACCATAATTGGCAACTCTTTTTCTGCTGCTGTTTCTAACATTGTAACAATAGCATCTTTTGAAATTTGCTTAGCAAAGTAATCATCAGGAGCTAAACGCAATGCTTGAGTTCTTGTTACATTGTATTTTCTCAACAACATATAAAAGTCGTGTGTATCTTTTAAATCTTTCCACCCTTGACGAAATCCTTCTACGTCTATTTCTTCATCTAAACGTTCGTCTAAACTTGGAATATAAGCTTCTGTTGTTTCAACTGTACTTTGGTCGTCTGACTTGTATTTTGATACTAAAGCATCAAATGCTTCATCATTACTTTGAGGCACAAGGTATATTTTATGAATTGCTTCTCCGTCTTTTCCAAAGAATTGTAAACTCTTTCTTGGTTTATCTCCTGCTTGTTCTACTACAGCAAAAGCTTTTTTCCAATGGCTTAAGAATATTCTTAAATCAATATCTGGGTTTACAAATAATCCAGCGTGTGGTGATGAAAAGTCCGGATTGCTGTAAACTCCTTTGCGTTCGTGTACACATTCATCATTTCGAGTTAAAGCCATTACTTTACCAAGTGTTTCAACTTCTGATAAAATTTCAACAAAAGAAGGTTGTAAACGTGTAACTGTATCACCCACTTGTGTTGCTAATAATTCCATTTCACTTGCTTTCAATGCTTGAGCAGCATTGCGTATTCTCATAGTTGGATTTTCTGCTTTTAAAGCATCCCAACGTTGTTTTAAGGTAAGTGTTTCTGTGTTCATTGTTGTTGTTTTTAAACGCCAAATATAATTAGCGGGTTATTGTTGACAGGGTTTTGAGTAACGATACAAGGAAAGTTGTAAACTTTTGTGATGATTTCTTGTGTTAAAACATTCTGAGGTGTATCGTAAATAACTTTCTTCCCTTTTTCTAAAAGTAATATTTTATCTGCAAATTGAGCAGCTAAATTTAGGTCGTGTATTACAACTATTGCTGTGTTTCCTTTTGCTGTAAAAGATTTGATTAAGTCTAAAATCTTGTGTTGGTGGAGAACGTCTAAGTTGTTTAAAGGCTCGTCTAAAAATAATAGCTTGTTTTCGATATCATTCGTCAATTGGGATAATACCCTTGCTAAGTGTACACGTTGTTTTTCTCCTCCTGACAAGTGATTGTACTCTCGTTCTTTTAGTGGACAAATATCTATGCATTCCATACTATCTTGAATTGCTTTTTTGTCATTTTCAGAAGGGATATGGTCAAAGTAAGGATATCTTCCCATCATAACAACATCCTCTACATTTAGGGGGATGTCGCCATTGTGGTGTTGAGAGAATTTCGCTTTATGCTTTGGAAGTTCTTTTTTACACCACTTAGTATAATCGCAAGATTTCAGTAAAATCTTATTGCCTTTTTCGTGTAATTCGTCGGCTAAGACACTTAAAAAAGTTGATTTACCAGCTCCATTCGGACCCAGTATAGCTATAAATTCTCCTGCTTGACAGTCGAAATCTATGTTGTTAATGATATAGTTTTCTTTAGACTTATAGTTGACTTTTTGTGCTTCAATCATAATTATAAAGATTTTTTAAAGCGGATTAAAATAGCTATAAATACGGGTGCTCCCATAATAGATGTTAATATTCCGATTGGAACTTCAGACGGAGGAACGATGGTTCTACTTAATGTATCTGCCACTAACAAAAGGATGCTTCCACAAACAGTAGATAACGGCAAGATGAAATAGTAGTTTGATTTAAAGATTAATCGCAAGATATAAGGTACAATTAATCCTACAAACCCGATAGTTCCCGTAAATGCGACTGCTGTTCCTACCATTAAAGCAGATAGTAAAACGATGCGCTTTTTGATGGTTTCAACGGGAATTCCTAAATGTGAGGCATCTCTTTCTCCAAGCATCATTGCATTTAAAGCCTTTCCTTTGTTTATTAAGAAAATAAGTGCACCAAAGATGACAATCCCAAGGATAGCAACCTTAGTCCACGTTGCACCAGCCAAACTACCAAGTGTCCAAAACGTTAAGTTTCTCAGTTCTTCTTCGTCGGATACATAAGTTAGTAGTCCTGTTGCCGCGCCTGTTAGCGATGTAATTGCAACACCTGATAGCAATAAAATACTAACATTTGTTTTTCCTGCTTGTGTTGACATTTTATATACAAATGTCATTGTAACCATAGCCCCTATAAAGCTCATTATGCTTAAAAGGGAGTAGTGAATAACTTCAGGAACAATAGCTTTGACATAACTACCTAATACGATCGTAATTGCTGCGAATAAGACAGATCCTGCTGTTATTCCAATTAAATCAGGCGAAGCTAAAGGGTTTTTAAACATTCCCTGTAAACAGGTCCCCGCAAGGGAAAGACCTGCTCCAGTTAATATAGCCATTAGTATTCGTGGTAATCTCACGTCAAAAAAGACGTAGTAGTCACTCGCTTTTACTGCTTCTTGTGTAAATAGAATTTTGTAAATCGTTTGAAAAGCTCCCTCTTCAAATTGGTAAACTCCTATAAAAATAGACGCTATTGCTATGAGTACAAGTATTGTAATTAGACAAATAACGTAAAATGAGAGTTTTTTCTGCATTTTATTATTCTGATAATAAGTGATTTAATTCTTTTGCGGCTTGACCAACTCTTGGACCAAAACCAGCTAATAATTGACCGTCCATTGCGATAACTTTTTTGTTTTTACCTGCATTAGTTTGATTAATACCGTCTATTTTAAGGACTCCATCAATGCCTCCCATACTTTCTAAACCTGTTGTAAACATTAAGATATAGTCAGGGTTGCTATTCAATAACGACTCTGGTGTAAGAGGTTTGAAATCTTTGAATTCAGTTACAGCATTAATTCCTCCTGCTAATGAAATCACATTGTTTACAGGAGTTTCGTCTCCAGCTACTAATAAGGTTGCAGCACCTCTTGCGTAGATGAATAAGACCTTCGGTTGTTTTTCAAACTTGTGTAACCCCTCTAAGTCTTTGTCAATGCGCGTAAGTAAGTGGTCATAATCTGTTTTATTTAACGATTCTGCAATGGTTTTAATCATATCTTTTGTACCATTAACTGTGAAAACTTGTTTAATGATTTCTAAACGGATACCTGATTTTTGCAATTGAGCTTTCATATCATCTGTTATATCTTTTTCTGTAGCGTATAAAATACTTGGATTTAACGCCATAATGCTTTCAATTGATATTTTAGATGTATGTCCTAAATCAGTTGCCGTTTGTTTTAGGTCTTCTGGAAAAGTACTTGTAACATCAACTGCTACAATGTTTTGTTTTTCTCCTAAATCTGCAAGTATCTCTGTTATTGCGCCATTTAATGATATAATGCGTTCTGTTTTGACTTCAATAGAATCAGTTGACTCTTGTTTTTTGTTTTGATTGCAACTCAATAGAGAGATTGCAACCAGGAATAAAGCTGTTAGGTTTTTCATTACAGTAGTTATTTGTATTAAATCTAAATTGTAGCAAAAATAAAATCTTTTTCAAGCTATACAAAACATATTTAGATTAATTTTAAATTATTATTATAAGCATCAAAGCTTATGAATTATTATCTTTGCTTCTAAAGTTGTTATTTAAACGAGTCAATATTTTATTGATATAATAAAAAGGGTAATAGCATGTTAGATATAAATAAGATTAGAGAGGATTTTCCAATTCTTAAACAAAAAGTAAATGGAAAGCCTTTAGTGTATTTCGATAATGCAGCAACAGCGCAAAAACCAAAAGTGGTTGAGGATGCTATTGTTGAGTATTATGAAACGATAAATGCAAATATTCACAGAGGAGTACATACGCTTAGTCAATTGGCTACAGATGCGTATGAAGAATCACGACAAAAAATAAAAGCGCATCTTAATGCGAAAGAGGATAGAGAGATAATTTTTACAGCAGGTACTACATTTGGTATTAACCTGGTTGCTAATGGGTTTGGTGCTTTGTTGAAAGAAGGAGATGAGATTATAATCTCTGCTATGGAACACCATTCTAATATTGTGCCTTGGCAATTTGCTTGTGAGCGTTCAGGTGCTACATTAAAAGTTATTCCAATGAATCAAAACGGAGAGCTTTTAATGGATGAGTATGATAAGTTGCTTTCTAAAAACACAAAAGTTGTAGCTGTTAATCATATTTCAAATGCATTAGGAACTATTAATCCGATTGAATACATCATTAAGAAAGCGCACGAAGTTGGAGCTGCTGTTTTAATTGATGGTGCTCAGGCTACGCCACATATTAAACCGGATGTGCAGGCATTAGATTGTGATTTTTATGTATTTTCAGGACATAAAGTATGTGGACCAACGGGGACTGGAGTGTTATATGGAAAAGAAGAGTGGTTAAATCAATTGCCTCCTTATCAAGGTGGAGGAGAGATGATTAAGACAGTTACTTTTGAAAAGACTACTTATGCGTGTTTGCCTCATAAATTTGAAGCGGGAACACCAAATATTGCAGGAGGAATTGTTTTAGGATATGCTCTTGATTATATGAATGAGATTGGTTTCGATAATATTGCTGCTTATGAACACGAACTATTGGTTTATGGAACTGAGAAGTTACTTGAAATTGAAGGGGTTAAGATTATAGGAACAGCAAAAGAAAAAGCGTCTGTTATTTCGTTTAATATTGACGGTATTCACCCGTATGATATTGGTGTTATTGTAGATAAATTAGGTGTTGCTGTACGAACAGGGCATCACTGTACACAACCAATCATGGATTTCTTTGGTATTCCGGGTACGATTAGAGCCTCTTTTAGTTTTTACAATACAAAAGAAGAGATCGATACATTCATTGCTGCAGTGAAAAAAGCAAAAATGATGTTATCATAAATAGAGAAATAAAATAATTACAACAATATGACAATTAAAGAAACTCAAGAGGAAATCATTGATGAGTTTTCAATGTTTGACGATTGGATGGAACGATATGAGTATATCATCGAATTAGGAAAAGGACTTCCGTTGATTGATGCACAGTATCAAGTAGAAGAGAACCTAATTAAAGGATGCCAATCACAAGTTTGGTTACATGCAGAGGAGTCAAATGGAAATATTGTGTTTACTGCTAATAGTGATGCAATTTTAACGAAAGGGATTATCGCAATTTTAATTCGCGTATTTTCAGGTCACAAAACGGAAGATATTTTAAATGCAGACCTGTCTTTTATTGATGAGATAGGGTTGAAAGAACATTTGTCGCCAACACGTGCAAATGGTTTAGTATCAATGGTTAAACAAATAAGAATGTATGCTTTAGCTTATCAAGCTAAGCACTAAAAATAGAAAAGTTAAGGTATGGAAGCAATTGATGTACAACAATTAGGAGAAAATATAGTTCGTGTTTTAAAAACTATTTATGACCCTGAAATTCCAGTAGATATTTACGAGTTAGGTTTAATTTACGATGTATTTGTAAACGAAACTCACGATGTAAAGATTTTAATGACTTTGACTTCTCCAAACTGTCCAGTGGCTGAAACGTTACCAATGGAAGTAGAAGAGAAAGTAAAATCAATCGACAACGTAAAAGGAGTAGAGGTTGAGTTGACATTTGACCCATCTTGGACTAAAGACTTGATGAGTGAAGAAGCTAAGTTAGAATTGGGAATGTTATAATCATGGAAGGAGAAATTGTAAATAAAGTAGCCAATAGTGCTCTTGTTGTTTTCGATTTAGAGGATATTTATCCAACAAATCCGAGAATGGAGATTGATATTGCGCAATGGCTTTATGAAGGTTTTGTTCTTAGAGAGAAAGACTTTAGAGCTGCTTTGAAAGAAGTTGATTGGTCTATCTATCAAGATGCTTATGTAGGATTACATTGTTCTACAGATGCTATCTTACCAGGTTGGGCATATATGGTTTTAACAAGCCATCTACAACCAGTTGCAAAACGCGTTTATTTAGGAGATAAGCATCATTTAGAAAGTTCTATTTTCCAAGAATTGTTATTTGCAATAGACTATACACAGTATGCTGATTTACCTGTAATTATTAAAGGATGTTCAAAAAAAGAGATTCCTGAAGAGGCTTATGTTTTAGCTACTCAATTAATGATGAATCATGCACGTTCTGTGATGTTTGGAGAGGCTTGTTCGGCTGTTCCTGTTTTCAAGAGAGCGGTAAAAAGAGGTTGATAGTTTTTCTTTTTAGCATTTTCTTATTAGTTTTGCACAAAAAGTAAATAACTATGAAGAAAATTGTTTTAGGATTATTAGCTGTTTTTGCTTCATTTTCGGTTCAGGCTCAAGAAGCTGAAACTGTAGAAAATACAAGCAATTGGACATCAAAAGGAAATTTTAATTTCTTAGTAAATCAATCAAGTTTTTCAAATTGGCAAGCTGGTGGGGATAATAACCTGTCTGGTAACGTTAACGTAAATTATGATTTGAATTACAAGAAAGATGATTGGACTTGGGATAACAAAGCTATGGTAAGTTACGGTATCTCTAAGTTAAAAGGAGATAAACAAAAGAAAACAAATGACCGTTTAGAGTTAAACTCTTTATTAGGTAAACAAGCATCTAATAACTGGTACTACTCTGCGTTTTTGAATTTCAAAACACAGATGGATGCTGGTATTGACAAAAATGGAATTAGAAATTCTCACTTTATGTCTCCTGCTTATTTACAAATAGGTCCTGGTATGTTATGGAAAAAAGATGATAACTTAAAAGTTAACATTGCTCCAGCTACATCAAGATTTATCTTTGTTCACAGTCACTTCACAGAAAATGGCGCTGCTTTTGGTGTAAAAGAAGGAAAATCAATGGAATACCAATTAGGTATGTCTGTAAACGCTTACTATAAATTAAATGTTATGGAAAACGTTTCAGTTGAAAACATCTTAAACTTGTATTCTAACTATTTAAAAGACCCTCAGAACGTTGTTCTTGATTACCAGTTAAACGTAGTAATGAAGATTAATAAATATCTTTCTACTAACTTAACATTCCAAACTATATATGATGACCTTGCATTCCAAGGATTTCAAATTA
This sequence comes from Myroides phaeus, assembly GCF_900099675.1. Taxonomy (GTDB): domain Bacteria; phylum Bacteroidota; class Bacteroidia; order Flavobacteriales; family Flavobacteriaceae; genus Flavobacterium; species Flavobacterium phaeum. The sequence continues at coordinate 113,369 of NZ_FNDQ01000001.1, read as the reverse complement.
GAGAAATGGTTGGTTTAGGAGTAAACTATAATTTCTAATCTGATTAGAATTTGTAATAAAATAAAAAAGCTCGGTAGTTTTCTACCGAGCTTTTTTATTATAATAAATTGATTCCTTGTTTTTCAGCTTCAATTCTTACGTCTTGAGGCCATAAGCTTGCTTGTACCTCTCCAATATGTCTTTTTCTCAATAAGAACATACAGATTCTTGATTGACCTAAACCACCACCAATGCACAATGGTAATTTATCTTGTAATAACATACTGTGGTAAAGTAAGTTTTTCTTTTCTAAAGATTGTGTAATCTCTAATTGTTTTAAAAGAACTTCTTTGTTTACTCTGATTCCCATAGAAGATAGTTCTAATGATCTGTTTAGAATAGGATCCCAAACTAATAAATCACCATTTAATCCTTTGTATCCTCCCTCTGTTTCTGTACTCCAATCATCATAATCAGAAGCTCTACTGTCGTGTTGCTCTCCGTTTGATAATTTGTGTCCAATTCCCAGAATGAAAACAGCGCCATATTCTTTCGCTATGGCGTGTTCTCTGTCTTTTGGAGATAGAGTAGGATAACGCTGTAATAATTGTTCAGAATGAATAAAAGAGATCGATTCAGGTAGAATACGTTCTATTTTTAATTCTTTCCAAACTTGTTCCTCTGTTTCTAACAACACTTGATATAATTTGCGAACGATAGATTTAAGAAATGCAAGGTTGCGATCTTTATCTTCAATCTTTAATTCCCAATCCCATTGGTCAACATAAATTGAGTGTATTGGGCTACTATCTTCGTCAGGTCTAAGCGCTCTCATGTCTGTTAGAATACCTTCGTGTACATCAAGGCCTAACTCTTCTAGTCTAATTCTTTTCCATTTGGCTAGTGAATGTACGACAACACCTCGATCATTGTTAAGAAACTTTACAGGAAAAGAGACAGCTCGCTCCACACCGTTTAAGTCATCATTGATTCCTGTTCCTTCATTTACAATCATCGGAGATGAAATAGGATACAAGTTCAAAGAATTGCATAAGTTTTTAGAAAAGAAGTCTTTTACTAATGCAATTGATTTTTCGGTCTGTAAAATTTGTTTTTTACTCATGATATTTAGGTTTGAATTTTTTAAATAAAAAAAGGCTCCTCAGAGAGGAGCCTTTAAACGGATAATGAAATAATATATAATTAACTTTAATCATTGCCAATAGCTTCCCTCTTCAAATCGTATACACAATTCAAATTATTATTAGAGAAATTATTGTTCAATGATAAATACATATAATCAGCTTTTTAGCAATAGTGTAAAAATAGAAAAAATATTATTACACAAGGTTACTTTATAATTTTTTTTATGAACAAATATTTTATTCACTATCAGACCCCTCTATTAAGTGGTCATAATCAGGGAATAAAAAGTTGTTATAAGGAAATCTAGTGATATGAATCTCACGTGCAGCTTCATATAATTTCTTTCTAAATTCCTCCATATTTTCTTTATTTGTTGCAGAAATAAAGATTGCATTATTCTCCCCAACTTTGTTCATCCACGTTTTTTTCCACTCTTCAATTGTGTAGTGGCGTGACGTACGTTCAGTCATTAAATCATCTTCAGCGATAACTTCCGGCTTATAAGCATCTATTTTATTAAACACCATAATCGTTGGTTTATCATCACTCTTGATATCCTTTAAAATTGTATTTACAGATTCGATATGGTCTTCAAAGTCGTGGTGAGAAATATCAACTACGTGTAACAGTAAATCTGCTTCTCTAACCTCGTCTAAGGTACTCTTGAACGATTCTACTAACTGTGTAGGTAGTTTTCTAATAAAACCAACGGTATCAGAAAGCAAGAAAGGCAAGTTACCTATTACAATTTTACGAACTGTAGTATCAAGGGTAGCAAAGAGCTTGTTCTCAACAAATACTTCACTTTTACCAATTGTATTCATCAAAGTAGATTTACCTACGTTCGTATACCCGACTAAAGCGACACGTACCATAGCACCTCTATTTCCTCTTTGTGAAGCCATTTGTTTATCAATAACTTTCAATTTTTCACGCAATAGCGTAATACGATCACGAACGATACGTCTATCTGTTTCAATCTCTGTTTCCCCAGGACCACGCATACCAATACCTCCACGCTGTCTCTCTAAGTGAGTCCACATTCCAGAAAGACGAGGTAGTAAATATTGAAATTGTGCTAATTCAACTTGTGTTCTCGCATAAGAAGTTTGTGCTCTTTGTGCGAATATATCTAAGATTAGGTTGGTGCGGTCTAATACCTTACAATCTAATATTTTTGAAACGTTTTTTTGTTGAGCTGGTGTAAGCTCATCATCAAATATTACGGTATGAATATCGTTCTCTACTATATAGTGGTGGATTTCTTCCATTTTCCCTGTTCCAACAAAGGTCTTAGGGTTAGGCTTTTCCATTTTCTGTGTAAAGCGCTTATATACTTCTCCTCCAGCCGTATATGTCAAAAACTCTAATTCATCTAAATATTCATTAAGTTTTGACTCATCTTGATCTTTTGTAACGATACCTACGATTACAGAACGTTCAAAATTTATTTCTTCTCTATCAATCATATAAACTATATTATAGTACAAAATTAGTAAAAATGTACTAGTTATCGTGTTTTATTTAGTTTACTGTTTCTTAAACCTTTAAAATAATTAAAGTGATTTCGTCATTTTAGGACAATTCCCTTGTATTTAAGGAATTATTAAGCTTTTTACATATTGTTTTTCAGTACCTTGCTTTAAATTGTTACGGTATATTTATTGCAAAGCTTTAAATAGATAGTAAAGTGAAAAGAGAAGATTATGAAAACATTACATTATATCACACTGTTATTTTTAACACTCAGTTTTTCTGTGTCTTTTGGACAAAGAACAGTGGTAACGGCTAATAACTATGATATTAGCGATAATTTAGACCTTCAAGCAGTGGCTTCTGTTTTTGGAGAATCCTCTGATTTGGCTGACTTTGAGTTTAGGTTAAATGACCCTTATTCTCGTATAAATAACCTTGACTTAAATGGGGATGGTTATGTAGATTATCTACGAGTTGTAGAAGTTGTTGAGGGTAGAACGCACTTAATTGTTATTCAGGCTGTTCTTGGCAAAGATTTATATCAAGACGTTGCAACTATTGAAGTAGAAAAGGATAAACGCAAGAAAGTAGTTTATATGCAAGTAGTAGGGAATTCATATTTATACGGAGCAAACTACATTTACGAGCCTATTTATGTAACTACGCCTCCTATGTTTAGTTTATTCTGGGGTGTTTCTTACAGACCTTATCATTCATCTTGGTATTGGAACTATTATCCAAACTATTATTATGCCTACGCTCCATATTCAACCGGGCGCTATGTTTCACACGTACACGTGCATATAAATCAAAACAACAATTACTACTATAGACCGTATAGAAATAGCAATAGAGCAGAATATATGTACTCTAATGTTAGACAAGATTATTATGAACGTCAAAATCCAAACAACTCGTTTAAAACGAGATATGGAGAGAGTAATTATTATAACCGTGCTGATTTGACAAGCAGCAGAAGTAGCAGAAGTGAGTATGCTACAAGTGGCAGTGGATCAAATAGCAGAAGCGATTATTACAGCAGAGGGAATAGTAATTCAAGTAGCGGAAGCTCAGATTACAAACGCGGAAATAGCAGAAGTGAATATGCTACAAGTGGTAGTGGATCAAATAGCAGAAGTGATTATTACAGCAGAGAGAATAGTAGCTCAAATAGTGGAAGTACTGATTATAAACGCGGAAATAGTAGAAGTGAGTATGCTACAAGCGGTAGTGGATCAAGTAGTCGTAGTGATTATTACAGCGGCTCAAATAATAGAGAAGTAAATAAAGTTGAAGGAAGCTCAAATTCTTCTTCAAGTCGTTCAAGTTATTCTACAAGTTCATCTGCTAATAGATCAAATTACGATAGAGGTACATCTTCTTCAAGTAGTAATTCCTCATTCAATAGTAATTCAACACGTAGAGGTAATTATAGTCAAGGCTCAAATAGCAATTACGGCTCATCTCCAAGCACTTCGTCAAGTTCTAGGTCAAGTTATAGCAGAAGTAGTAGTTCGCCAAGTAGTAGCTTTAATAGCAGTTATTATTCACGATCAAATACTAACTCAGGAAGTAGCAGTTCATCGTCAAGAAGTAATTATAGCGGTAGTTCGTCAGGATCAAGTAGATCTTCTTATTCAGCACCGTCATCGTCATCACGTTCAAGCTCATCATCATCAAGGTCGAGTTATAGCAGATAACAATAAGATAAAGTCAAATAAAAAGGGCGAAGTAATTAATTACTTCGCCCTTTTGTATTGTGTCAAATGATTACTTGAAAATTTCGTTTAGAACTTTTGCTAAGCGCAAACCTCCTTTTAATAATTGATTTTCAACATCATCTTTGTGATTAAAATGGTATTTATAGCTTAAAGATTCTTCAGCTTCAACGCTGTCATAAATCTTGTTAGCCATTGTGTATGAATCAAAGATCCAATCTTCAATTCCTCCGTCAGTTAATTTTTGATTGTATGCTTTTCCGTGTACATCTAAAACAGTAGCATACTCAGTATAGCTATATTTGTCAAAGTCAACCAAAGAAGAGTCCCAAATACTGTGTAAGTTAGTTGGTTTTCTAAACCATTCTAATTTTACGCGGTTTCCTCCTAAATCGTCTAATCTACCAATGTGTAAAGGTTGATGAGCATCTCCAATAATGTGGATTAAGAAGTATAAATTCTCTTGTTTTTTAGCAAGTGGTAAGTTTTTATCTTTCAACTCTTCGATCAACAATAGCGCTCTTTTGTATAAGTTTTTATCCGTAGAATTCGCTAACTCTTGATCAAAAGCATGGCGGTCTAAATGACCAGGTAAATTGATATAATGCCAGCTATCAGAGAATTTCCAAGTAGGATCAGACTTTAAAAAGTCAGGCCAGTTTGCCCAGTAAGCAAGTTGTTGGTTTCCAATAATTTGTTTCAATTGTTTTTTAGCTTTCTTCGTAAGATTTCTCTCTGCAAGTTCAGCTACTACTCGGTGACCAGTAGTTCCCCAAGCAAATACATTAGCAGTTTGTAAAGTGAATAACGCTGCTAATAAAAAGTAAAGTATTTTTTTCATAATCTTTATTCGTTAAATAACGCTTTTAATTCAGTTGCTTCAGATGGTTTCATTTTACCTGCAATAACAAGGCTTAATTGTTTACGTCTTAATGCCCCAACAAAACGCTCTTTTTCAATGTCTGTTTGTGGAATAATCTCCGGAATAGAAACAGGGTGTCCTGTATCATCAACAGCAACAAAAGTATAGATTGCTTCATTTGCTTTTTTCTTGATACCTGACTCGCGGTCTTCAATCCAAACATCTAAATATACCTCCATAGAAGAGTTAAATGCACGAGATATTTTTGCTTCTACAGTAACAACACTGCCAAGGGGGATAGGTCTATTGAATGCCACGTGATTTACTGATGCAGTAACACAAACGCGACGAGAGTGGCGTCTTGCAGCAATTCCTGCAGCTCTATCCATACGAGCCAATAACTCACCACCAAACATATTGTTTAAAGGGTTTGTTTCTCCTGGTAGAACAAGGTCAGTCATCAATGTAGCTGATTCTGATACTAATTTTGCTTCCATTATAATTGTTTTCGGCAAATATAGAGACATTAAACAAAAAATCCCGCAACTTTTCAGTTACGGGACTAATGTTTAACTATTTATTGTACTAAAATCCAAGCATCTTTATTTGTAGAACGGTGGATTTTCTTTAATTCTTTTTGAGCATCACCTTGTGTTTCAAAACCTCCATAAGAAACAGGGTACATTCCATATTTTGTACGAGCTAGTGCTGTAGCACCTTCAAAACCTTTGTTTTGCAATTTAACCGCTTCTTCTTCAGAGGCTTGTTTGCTTCTAAAAGCACAAGCAACAATATGATATGGTTTTGCCAATTCTGTAGAAATGATTACTTCTTCTCTAACAGGAATTGATATTGTTGTGGCACTTGGCTCAATGATAAACGTTGCTTGTTGTATCTTATCTTGAACTTTTGATTGTACGTTTTTTTCAATTGTGTATGATTGATCGTTTAAATAAGCATCATAACCTTTATCTGCAATAACACTACCAACACCTAAGAAAAGTGTAATAACAGCAGCGTATTTTACAAATGCATATTTGCTTTTCTTTCTTAGTTGAGGAACTGCTACAGTTTCTTGTAAAGGAATTGTTGCAACTCTATCAACAGAAGATGCCATTACAGAAGACAATCCAAAAGAAGTCATTAAGTAATTGCTATTTGAAGTAGGTTCAAAAACCAAGCTTCCTTCGCTATTACATTGGAAAGCCCCAATAGTTGACAAAGTTAAACTACCTAAGTTGCTTAATTCTTTATCCCAACCTTTAACAGCTAAAGTGATGTACTTAACTGCTTCGTCATAACTGATTTTTTCTTGCATAGCGATATGATTAGCTAATAGCCCATCATTGTGCTTAACATTTGCATTAAAAGACATCATTTTTTGAGGAGGAAAAAATGCTTGTTCCTCTTCATTGTAGTATGATGACTTAGTCTCTGTCAAAAATGCTCCGAACCCCGGTATGATCACACACTGGTATCTGTATAATAAAGCTGATATGTATTTCTCGATCTTCATAAAGACAAAATTACATTAAACAATAGCTGAAACAAAAAAATATTCATAAATATTTATAATTACTTTTAAGTTTATCAGTATTAGATTCTTACAAAGATAGAAAGAAACTAATAGCATCTTACTTTTTGAAGTTTTTGGATAGGTTTTTGAGGATATTTAGTGAAGATACAAAGAGTTCGAATATATATCAAAAGTATTTATGGAAGAAGAAAAATTGTTTTACACTTTAGCTTTGCAAACCGTTGCTGGGATTGGGCCAGTTACTGCAAAGAGATTAATAGATTACTTCGAATCGCCTAAGGCAATTTTTCAAGCAAGTCAAAAAGAAATTATGCAAGTACATCAAGTTGGAACGGTATTGTGGAATAAAATACACGATCCTTTGGTGCTTCAAAGAGCAGAATTAGAATTAAAGGCTATTCAAAATCAAGGATTGTCTATTTGCTATTATAAAGATCCTCATTACCCTAATTTGTTGCGAGAGTGCGATGATTCACCAATTATGTTATTTCATTCTAATGCTAATTTTGAATTTAATAATAGACGAGTAATAAGTATTATAGGGACGAGAAACCCGAGTAAGAGGGGAGTTGAGTTTTGCGAACAATTGATTAGTGATTTAAAAGATTATAATCCGGTAATCATTAGTGGATTGGCTTATGGGATCGATGTTTGTGCCCATACAGCAGCTTTAGAAGAGGGGTTAGATACTTATGCTGTTTTGGGACATGGGTTGAATCGTATTTACCCAGAAAGACATTACAGTATAGCCAGACAAATAGAAGAGAAAGGAGGGAGTTTGATTAGTGAGTTTTGGATGAATAGTCGTGTTGAGCGTGAAAATTTTATACAGCGCAATCGCATTGTGGCAGGGATGTCTCAAGCTGTAATTGTTATAGAAAGTGCTATTAAGGGAGGTTCTATGAGTACTGTAACTTTTGCAAATGATTATAATCGGGATGTTTTTGCTGTCCCTGGACGTATTACAGATGTGATGAGCCAAGGATGTAATTTGGTAATACGCAATAATAGAGCACAATTGCTTAGCAGTGCGAATGATATAGTAGAAACTTTGAATTGGGACCAGATTACAAAGAAGCCAAAAGTAATTCAGCCGATGTTATTTTTAGACTTGTCGGATGATGAACAAAAGGTTTATGACTATTTGGTTACTTGTGAAAGGGAGTTGTTAGATATGATAGCTTTAAACTGCGAAATGCCTATTTATAAAGTTAGTACAGCTTTGCTAAACTTAGAATTAAGGGGGATTGTACGTCCTTTGCCAGGTAAATACTTTGAATTAATACAATAAAAAAAGAGCTACTGATTTAGTAGCTCTTTACGTTTTATCTTGGTGTGTTATAACCTAATTTTTCGCGTACTTTATTTAAAGTTTTTGTAGCGATTACAGAAGCTTTTTCTGCTCCTTTAAAAAGTAATGCATCAACTTCTTCTAAGTTGTTCATATAATATTCGTACTTCTCACGAACATCTTTAAACTTCTCAACAATTAATTCGTATAACGCTTGTTTTGCGTGTCCGTACCCGTAATTTCCTCCTTCATAATTAGCTCTCATTGCATCGATTTGCTCAGGTGTAGCTAATAATTTGTAGATAGTAAATACGTTACAAGTATCGGGATTCTTAGGATCTTCAAGTGGAGTACTATCTGTTTCAATACCCATAACTTGTTTTCTCAAAGCTTTATCAGTTTGGAAAAGATTAATTGTATTGTTTCTTGATTTACTCATTTTTTGACCATCAGTACCCGGAACAATCATAACTGTTTCAGATATTTTAGCCTCTGGTAAAACAAAAGTTTCTCCCATTTGGTTATTAAATCTTGAAGCTACATCTCTTGTAATTTCTAAGTGTTGTAACTGGTCTTTCCCTACAGGTACAAATTCTGCATCATATAATAAGATATCTGCAGCCATTAACATAGGATAGTAAAATAACCCAGCATTAACATCAGATAAAACAGATGCTTTATCTTTAAACGAATGCGCTAATGTTAATCGTTGATATGGAAAGAAACAACTTAAGTACCAAGTAAGCTCAGTCGTTTGCGGTACATCTGACTGGCGGTAAAAAGTTACATGATTAACATCTAAACCACAAGCAAGCCAAGTAGCCGCAACACTATAGGTATTTTCTTGTAATGTTTTTGCATCTTTAATTTGAGTTGCCGAATGTAAATTCGCAATAAAAAGAAAAGAATCATTCTCCTTGTTATTCGCCATTTCTACTGCTGGTAAAATAGCTCCTAAAAGGTTCCCTAAGTGTGGAGTTCCTGTGCTTTGAACTCCTGTAAGAATTTTAGCCATTGCGTGATATTATATTTTGTATAAGTAGCAAAGATAAAGCATTTAAGACTTATATGATTTGTTTTTTAGTGTTTAAGTGTCATTGACATTGATAAATCCTTATTTTTGGGAGAAGTAAGAGATATAGAGTTCTGGAATTAGTTATGAAAGTAATTAAAAGTTTTTTTAGTGTACTATGGCGTGTGTGGTTTTATATCTGGATGACCTTAGTAATTATAATTTTATCGCCATTATTATTGGTAACTATTCATTTTGAGAATAGTTATTCTTCTTTTTATAAGGTTGCTCGCATTTGGGCTAAGCTTACTTTTTATGGTATTGGAATGCGTTATAATGTGGAAGAATATCAACCTTTAGAAAAGGGAAATAGTTATATGTTTATAGCTAATCATACCTCAATGTTGGATATTATGATGATGTATATTCTGGTTAAGGATAATCCGTTTGTATTTGTAGGAAAGAAAGAATTAGCTAATATTCCCATTTTCGGATACTTCTATCGCAAGACGTGTATTTTAGTTGATAGAGCAGATGCTAAGAGTCGCTTTCAAGTGTTTCAGAGCGCACAAGAGAAATTGAGTAAGGGGTTGAGTATTTGTATTTTTCCAGAGGGAGGAGTTACAGATGACCGCTCTATTATTTTAGATCGTTTTAAAGATGGTGCTTTCCGTTTGGCTATTGAACATCAAATACCAATTGCATCATTTGCATTAGGTAAATTAAGACACTTTTTTCCATTTGTATGGGGGATTGGATATCCTGGGAAAGTGCCAGTAAAAATGTTGGAAGTTATCAATACGACCGGATTAACATTAGAAAGTCGTAATGAAGTTAAGGAACACGCTTTTCAAATGATTTTAGGACCAGTTGAAAACTGGGAAAGAGAAGTAAAAGCAAAACTATAAAAAAGAAGCGGCTATGTGTAAACAACACATAGCCGCTTCTTTTTATTCTTCTTAGTAACTTATAACTCGATTATTCCTGCTCCGTAGATATTACTACTTTGCGTTGTGAATTCGTTCATACGTTCATTTTGTTCCACTCCTAAAGCGCTATAGTTGATATTCATTTTAGCTTTAGACATTGACAAGTCAAACAATTCTTTTAGAATCTCTTTTTGACGTTTAGGATCTTCACTTTTTCTATATTCAAGTACTAAATCATACTGTTTTTGAAATAAGTCTTGCAGGTTTTTATCTGTGAAGTTGGGAATATTCAATGTTCTTTCACTTACTTCTGTTATGGTGTTTTCTCCATTTACTTGTTTATTCTTTTCATGGAAGTCTTTGTGTTCTTCAGAAGCCTCTTCACTAAGGAAGCTAATAAATTCACCTTTTGTAAAGAATTTATTGAAAAAGTTACCCTCATTATTTTTGTTGTTAGTGACCATTTCTTTAGGATAAGCTTCACCTAACATATATTTACATCTGTATAGATTATTGTCGATATACAGTGCATTTGTCGACTTGATATTGTCCTCATATAAGATACCATCAATGACTACTTTACGCTCAGTACTTTTAAAACGGTCAAAGCTACCTTCTTTGGCATAGATCATTGAGAATATATAATGTGGAGCAAGAGTAGGGTTTATTATCCCACCTGTATTATCTGTAAATACGTTGAACTCTGATGTCTTTCCTTCATAATTCAGTGTATGAATACCCGGCTTTACTTTCACGACTTCAAAAGAGTTTGCTGCTAAAGCATAAGTTTGCTCATCTATAGTAACAGTTATTTCCTTTTCTGTAGGATTAGAAAGGTAGAAATCTTGATTTTTTAGCATGTTACTACAGCTTGTCAAAGAGACAATAGTTAATAGCAATGCGAATAGTTTTAGTTTCATTTAGTTTGTTTTGTTATTTGAAGAATACAAACTTACTACAATTGTTTTTTTATTCTTTAACAAGGAGAGTAAAAGCAATTTATTATGTCTGTATTTTTTAGAAAAAGAGCATAAAAAAAGGCCGACTCTCAAAAGAATCGGCCTTGTAATTATATCAAGTCAATTAAGCTTCTCTACTCTTAATTTCTTCTTTGATTTTTATTTCAAGTTCTTCCATTAATTCAGGATTATCCTTGATTAATGATTTTACAGCATCACGACCTTGACCTAATTTAGTATCTCCGTAGCTAAACCAAGAACCACTTTTTTTAACTATTTCATAATCAACAGCTAAGTCTAATATTTCGCCTACTTTAGAAACCCCTTCACCATACATAATATCAAACTCTGCAGTACGGAAAGGAGGAGCAACTTTGTTCTTAACTATCTTCACTTTTGTTCTGTTACCAATAACATTTTCACCGTCTTTAATTTGAGTAGATCTGCGGATGTCTAAACGTACAGAAGCGTAGAATTTAAGTGCATTACCTCCAGTTGTAGTTTCAGGGTTACCAAACATAACACCGATTTTCTCACGTAATTGGTTAATAAAAAATACAGTACAGTTTGTTTTGCTAATTGTAGAAGTTAGCTTTCTTAAAGCTTGAGACATTAAACGAGCGTGTAATCCCATTTTAGAATCTCCCATTTCGCCTTCAATTTCACTTTTCGGTGTTAATGCTGCAACAGAATCGACTACAACTAAGTCAATAGCACCAGAACGGATTAAGTTTTCAGCAATTTCTAAAGCTTGTTCCCCATTATCTGGCTGAGATATGATTAAGTTGTCAATATCAACGCCTAATTTTTGAGCATAAAAACGGTCAAATGCGTGCTCAGCATCGATAAATGCAGCAATTCCACCAGCTTTTTGAGCTTCTGCAATTGCGTGTAAAGTCAACGTTGTTTTACCTGAAGACTCAGGTCCGTAAATTTCGATAATTCGTCCTTTAGGATATCCATTAACACCCAATGCAAGGTCAATTCCCAGTGAACCAGAAGAGATTACCTCTACTTCTTCAACTGCTGTATCTCCCAATTTCATTACTGTTCCTTTTCCGTAAGTCTTGTCTAACTTATCAAGCGTTAATTGTAACGCTTTTAATTTGGCTTCTTTATCTGCGCTCATTTTTTAAAAAAATACGTTCTTACTGATGTAAAAGTAATATAATTTATTAACTCACCAAGAGCTTTATAGTATTATGCTATAAATTATAGCAATAGAAGCCTTGCTATTTGCTATCGCAATTTCTTATTTTGTTTGTTTTTTAATATTATATCTTATTGATTGGGTTTTATAGTTTGATTATTAGATATATAGATATAAAAAAAATATTCTAAAAAAATATTTTTTTTATATCTATGAACACACTTAAGAGTAGAAAAACTAAAAAATCTAAGGGATATAATCTTGTTTGAATTATAATTTGTAAGACCTTTGTATTAAAATAAGTAACAATGAAATTATCTATAGTAGCATACGGAAATAAAGCACTGAAAGAAGATTGTACTGAAGTAACGGCAGATTATCCAGAATTGAATCAATTAGTTGATAATATGTGGGAGACAATGCAAAATGCAGATGGTTGTGGTTTAGCAGCTCCGCAAATTGACAAGACAATTCAGTTGTTTGTTGTGGATAGTGTGGTTATGTTTGAAAATGCTGATGATCAAGAGCGCAAGATAAATTTTGTAAATGGAGATACAGGGATAAAGGAGACATTTATCAACGCGCGTATTATTGGTAAGTCTGATGAAACTTGGGATGATATTGAAGGTTGTTTAAGTATTCCTGACGTCTTTAAACGAGTTAATCGTCCGTGGTCTATTACTATCGAATATTTTGATCGTGAGTTTAAACCACAAACTAAAACGTTTTACGGAACTACTGCTCGTATCATTCAACACGAGTATGATCATACAAGAGGAGTTCTTTTTGTTGATCGATTAAGTTCTTTAACAAAGAAATTGATTAGTAAGAAATTAGACAAGATTGTAAAAGGTAAAGTATTTACAGATTACAAGATGAAATTATAGTGTTCAAAGCCGAGTAAAACTCGGCTTTTTTGTTGCTCATATGCAGGATGTTCCCATAGCGCTCTCATAAAAAGTATGGAAAGAGTATGTGTACATATTGGGTTCACTATGATGCATATTGTTTATGATAGTATTGAAACCTGTATAATCCTATTATTGCTGTACAATGGCTTAGATAGGTCGAATCATTTTAGAAGTAGGAGGTATAATAGGTAGGAAGTATTATATATGTTGTTGATAAGTAGTAATTTGAATAAATAATCCTTACTACACACTAAGACGAAAAATAGGTTAATACTTTTAAATCAAAGTATTATCTTTGCACGGAAATTCTTCCATTTAGGATTTCAAAAACATAGTAATAATTCTACACTTAAATTATATAGCATGCAACTGTATAACACATTAAGCGCAGAAGAAAGAGCTGAACTTATTGAGCAAGCGGGAGAAAACCGTTTGACTTTATCTTTCTATGCGTACGCAAAAATACAAGACCCACAACAATTTAGAGACGATTTATTCCTTGCTTGGAATGCCCTTGATGCTTTAGGACGTACTTACGTTGCACACGAAGGAATCAACGCTCAAATGTCTGTCCCTGCTTCTAAATTTGACGCTTTTAGAGATACATTAGAACAATACGATTTTATGAAAGGAATTCGTTTGAATGTTGCCGTAGAGCAAGATGATTTGTCTTTCTTAAAGTTAACTGTAAAGGTTAGAAACAAGATTGTTGCAGACGGATTAAATGATGACACATTCGATGTTACTAATAAGGGAATTCATTTAAAAGCAAAAGAGTTTAATGAAATGCTTGCTGATCCAAATACGGTAGTTGTTGATTTCAGAAATCATTATGAGAGTGAAGTTGGCCACTTTGTTGGTGCAATAACTCCGGATGTTGATACTTTCCGTGAGTCATTGCCAAAAATTAAAGACGAATTAAACGACATCAAAGAAGAGAAAAACTTATTGATGTATTGTACAGGTGGTATTCGTTGTGAGAAAGCGTCTGCTTATTTTAAACACCACGGTTTTAAAAATGTTTACCAATTAGAAGGTGGTATTATTGAATATACACGTCAGGTAAAAGCAGAAGGTTTAGATAGTAAATTCATCGGAAAAAACTTTGTATTCGATCACCGTTTAGGAGAACGTATTACAGATGATGTAATTGCTAACTGTCACCAATGTGGTAAACCATGTGATACACACGTAAACTGTGCGAATGAGGCATGCCATTTATTGTTTATTCAATGTGATGAGTGTGCTGAAAAAATGCATGGTTGTTGTTCTGACGAATGTTTAGATATTATTCAATTACCAGAAGACGAACAAAAACGTTTACGTCAAGGAGTTCAGAAAGGTAACTTGATTTTCAAAAAGGGACGTTCAGAATCATTAAAGTTCCAAAAGGAACGAAATGTGTTTGATGAGATAAAAGCTGTTAAAGTAAGTACTGTTACTCAGATTCGCAAGAAGCAAGTAGAACGCAAAGTTTTAGTAGGAGTAGTTCAACATTACTTTACTAAAGCAGGAGTTGGTCAATTTGAAATGAGTAAAGAAATTCAAGTTGGCGATAAGATTGCTATCGTTGGACCTACTACAGGAGATGAGCGTTTAACTGTTGTTAAGATTATGGTTAATGGACAAGAAGCTACTGTAGCAAAAGAGGGTGATAGAATGACAATGGAGCTTAGCTTCAGAGTTCGTAAAAACGATCAATTATTTAAAATAATAGACTAATAAAATAGATATGACAGTTTCAGGAAGAATTGAGTTAATGGCTCCAGCTGGAAACTTCGAATCATTGCAAGCAGCAATTGATAACGGAGCAGATTCAGTATACTTTGGGGTTGACCAATTGAATATGCGTGCACGTTCAACAGTTAATTTCTCGATTGACGACTTGGAAGAAATTGCAAGACGTTGTAACGAGAAAAACATTCGTACTTATTTGACTTTAAATACCATTATTTACGATCACGATTTGTCGGTTGTAAAAACGTTGTTGAACAGAGCAAAAGAAGCAGGATTAACTGCGGTAATTGCTTCTGATCAAGCGGTAATTGCTTCTGCAAGAGCAATAGGTTTAGAAGTTCATATTTCTACGCAATTAAACGTTACGAATATTGAAACTGTTAAGTTTTATAGTTTATTTGCCGATACGGTAGTTCTTTCTCGTGAGTTGAGTTTACGTCAAGTAAAAATGATTACAGAAGGAATTGAGCGCGAACAAATAAAAGGTCCGTCTGGAAACTTGGTTGAGATTGAGATTTTTGGTCACGGTGCTTTGTGTATGGCTGTTTCAGGAAAGTGTTATTTGAGTTTACACTCACATAACTCATCAGCAAATAGAGGTGCATGTAAGCAAAATTGCCGAAAGAAATATACTGTAATTGATCAAGAAACTGGATTTGAAATAGAGATTGACAATGAGTATATGATGTCTCCAAAAGACTTGTGTACATTAGATTTCTTAGATCAAGTGATTGATGCAGGAACGAAAGTGTTGAAGATAGAAGGTAGAGGTAGGGCTCCAGAGTACGTTGCAACAGTTGTTCGTACGTATAGAGAGGCTATTGATGCAGTTGCTGAAGGAACATACTCACAAGAGAAAGTTGCTGAGTGGATGAAAGCTTTAGAAACGGTTTATAACCGCGGATTCTGGAGTGGATATTACTTAGGACAAAAGTTAGGAGAGTGGAGTGATAATCCAGGAAGTAACGCTACTCAAAAGAAAGTGTATGTAGGTAAAGCAATGCACTACTTCCAGAAAGCGTCTATTGGTGAGTTTAAGATTGAGGCATATGATATTAAAATAGGTGATAGAATCTTGATTACAGGTCCAAGCACGGGAGCGCAGGAGTTAGTTATTGACGAGATGTATGTGAATGAGCAACCAACAGATAAAGCGACTAAAGGAGATGATTGTACGTTTAAATTGCCGTTCCGTATTCGCTTGTCAGATAAGTTATACAAAATAGTAGAGGCATAATGATTGTTGTTACTTTACAAAGAGATAAATGTATCGGTTGTAATTATTGTGTTGAGGTAGCACCAAAGCAATTTCAGATGTCTAAAAAGGACGGGAAAACAGTTTTGTTGAAGTCTGTAAACAATAAGGGGTTTCATACTTTAAAATCGCCAGATTATACTATCTTAGATAGCTGTGAACAGGCTGAGAAAGTATGTCCTGTACACATAATTAAAGTTAAAGATATTTAGATGAAAAAAATATATTATTTAAGTACATGTAGTACTTGTAAACGCATTTTGAGCGAAATGCCAGCGATTGATACTTTTGAATTACAAGAGATTAAAAAGGATCCAATTACAGCTGAACAGTTAGAGGAAATGTATGTAAAAGTAGGAAGTTATGAATTGCTTTTTAATAAACGTTCACAATTGTACAAGAATAGAGAGTTGAAAAGTAAAAATCTACAAGAGGAAGACTATAAAGATTTACTATTAGAGCACTATACTTTTTTAAGTAGACCTGTTATTTTCATTGGAGATGAAATTTTTGTTGGAAACAGTGCTAAAGTAATTGAAAAAGCAAAGAAGAAAGCTGCGTTATAAGCAACCTTTTAAGTATATAATATCAAAGTCGACATTGCATTATTTGTATTGTCGACTTTTTTTATTGGAATAAAAAGAGGTTTAGTTATCTAATCTCTTATGAAAATACTTTTTGAAAGAAATAAAATGGAATAATGTAAGGAGTAAAAGTGTTATTTAGAGTACTAACTGCTTTAAATGAAATATTTTTTTATATATAATGTTCTTAATATTAGGTGTTTGTGAAAAAAAATAAAGAAATGTTTAAATAAGGTGTGACTTTTTACGTTACTATGTGTCTTAAGTATACGAAAAGGGAAGAATTGCTATGAATCCTTTTTAAAAAGAAAAGAAAATACAAGTGTTTTTTGAGTGTATTGTGAATTAAATTAAATGAGGAGAGATTAAAGTGGTTTGTTTTTTGTTTTTTAAGGTTTGAAAAATTTAATTCTGTAGGTTTCATTACAATATTGAATACAATACTGACTTTGTAGATTGTGGTGGTCTAATAAGGACAAAGGAAGTTATATTCTCAGTTATGGTTGTTTTGGTTAGTTCCTATGAACGTAATGAAACTGAAAATAGAGTAGGAATGAAATAAAAAAGGAGAGCTTAGCTCTCCTTTTTTTGTTTAATATGTATTTATCCATTGTTTTTTCTTAAGATTTAAAGGATCAGACGAAAAAGTTGGGGACTAAGCATAAACATCACTTTTTTATATGAAACAAAATAAACGAAGATTTAAAATATAATGCATTGGATTGTACTTGTAATACAGAACATATCAAAGCATAGTTTTAAACAGACCATGTTCGAGGCATTTACCAGTCAAGTACCACATAGGCTCGGAAAAAAGCCTTTTTACCGAAGGTGTCTGGTAGTTGTGTGGTAGTTGTGTGGTAGTTGTGTGGTACTTGTCCAAAACAAGTATAAAAGAAGCTAGTAATAACAGTATTTTAAAGTCTATTCTTTTAGTTAATCGAGATACTAAGAAACAATTACTAGCTAGGTCTAGTCATCTACTATACAAAAGTCAATATAATTGGACTGAAGATCAAAAAGAAAGAACAAGTATCTATTTCTAAAATAGCTCATTGGTTTAATTATGTTAATCATACTTCTCTAATACCATTTTAAAGACTTTCGAAATACATTATTTAGAAACTATTAATTACTTAAATGATAGAAGTACGAACGCTTTTGCTGAATCCTTCCACGAGAAAATAAAGCATTTTAGATGATACATAGAGGGTGCAGAGATGAGGTCTTTTCTTTTTTAGGTAACCAATATTCGTGCTTAATTCTCAGATTTTGTTAATTTTAAATTGTTTATTTTAAGATAAAATTAATAAATTTAAATTTCGTTCTTTTCTATTTAAATAATAATAATCATATTTGTATGTGTTAAAAATGAACTATTGTTTGTTTTTAGTATTTATTTGTAAAATAAACATTGATATGTGTTTTTTTGGCGGCGCCTATTTTTGTTAAAATATTTATAAAACAAGAGAGGTGATAGATAGGTTAATCAAAACAAATATAAAATATGAAAAAAAGTATTCGTAATGTTTTTGCAGCTATGACAGTTTTAACTTCTATGTCTGTAGTAGTTGGTTGTTCAAGCGATGATAATAGTATCGTAGCTCCTTCAATTATTGAAAAGCCTGAGGTAGGAGTTGAATCTTCTGTGTCTATTGAAGTCAAAGATGTTTCTGTGAATGAGATTCAATTTTCTCTTGAATCAAAGGGGGCCGTTGAAATGGCTTATTTCGTCGATGTTAATCAAACTAAAGGAGTATTACCAATTATTACAGCTGAGAAAATATTTAAAGAAGGTAGTGTATATAAAACTGCCTCTGAAATTGTTGTTTTAAAAGAATTACACAGTGCAACAGAATATGTTATAGCTGCTGCTGCTAAAACAAAAGAAGGAAATTATGTTGCTTTGAAGGAACCTGTTTTAATTTCAACTTTAGAAGAAATTAAGAAAGAAGTGTCACTTGTAATTTCTGATATAATGAGTACTTCTGAATCAGTAAGTTTTAAAATTGTAACAGAAAATGGGATAGGAGGAAGTTGTATTGTTGTTCCCTCAAGCGAAAAACCAACTGCAGAACAGATAAAAAGTAAAGGCAAGAAGATTGATAATTTAAAAGGAGAATCTACATTTAAATTCGAAAAACTTTCATCTAATACCGATTATAAAATATATGCTGTTGTTGAGTCTGAGTTAGGAGTAAATAAAATAGTTGAATCTGAAATTAAAACGAAAGTTGCAGAAGTATCTGCTGATGGAAGGATTAATTTTCAAACTATTGAGGTTATGTCTGAAAATGCAGGATGGATTTCTATTTATGTTATGACTTTAAAAAATAGTGAGTGGGAAGCAAATTTCGAAATAGGTTCACTGTCAGAAGATTTAAGAACATTACCAATAGGAAAATATTTTTATGCTGCTTGGGATAGTGATGAAGCAACAGATGGAACAGTAGGACATTATTCAATTAAAAATTTAAAGACAGGGAAAGAAATCACAGATTTAGAATTGGGAACTATTGTTGTTGAAAAAGAAAAGAATAATTATACAATCACTATAGATATTTTTCGCGATAATGATGAGGAGTTTAAAGGAGTTTACAAAGGAAATGTTTCTGTAACTCCATACTAATTAGCTAGTTTAAAATACAAATTAAAACCAAATATAGAATAATGAAAAATAAAATGATGGTAATGTTCTTGGCAATAATTACAAGTGCTTTTGTAAGTTGTTCAAGTGACGATAATAATAAAGAGGTTATAGTAGATACAGGAAATGCTACTGCTTTAGTAGAGTTAGAAGTGACAAAAACTGAAGAAGTTCAGGCAAGTGTTACAGTGGTTGCAAAAAACATTGAAAAGATAATGTACCTATATGCTCCTAAAGAAAAAGGATCTTTGGGAGAGGCAGAAGTTTTAAAAGAAGGAAAAGAATTGCCAGTACAAGAAAAACAAGAAGTTATTCTTGGAGATTTAGAGGCAAATACAGAGTATGAAATTGCTGTTGTAGGACTGGTTAAAAGTAAAGCTGTAGTTTTAAAGAAAGTAACATTTAAGACTTTAGAAAAAGTTGTAGACGATGTCTTAGTGTTAAAAGATGGTTTTTTAAAGTATGATGAATTAGATGATGCATCAGGTTATTATAGAACTAATATAATTTTATCAAGTGATGCGATGAAAGAAAATGGAAGTAAAGGACAAATTGATATTTTACTTTGGGTTTATACAAGTTATCCTTTAGGTAAAGCAAAAGATAAAAATAGATTTAAAGTACCTTTTGGAGTTGTGACACCCTTTTTTACGAATGGTACAGGATTAACAGATATGATGTATTATATAGGAAAGCACAAAAAAGATGCTAATGGAGAGGCAAATTTTGAAGGAACAGCTTGGGTTGATATTGATGACAAAGGGAAAGAGGCTTATTTTGTAGCTGATGATACTAAAAACACGAGAATTGAAATTAAAGATAATAAAGATGGTACGTATATGATCTTTGGAGTATTAGTTGATCAGACTAAAAAGTCAGAGCTTAAATTTACTTATACAGATAATAAAGATGTTTTTGGAATCTGGTAGATATTTATTTTTTGAATATCATGATTTTGGTACTTATTAAAAAAGGAGAGCTTAAACTCTCCTTTTTTTGTTTGCGTATTTTTAGTTTGAGGAATATAGTATTAAGATTACTCATTAAAAAAAGGTAGATTATTTTATGATAATTACTTTAAGTTGTGTTTAATTAGGTTTAAAACAGTAGTATTTTGTCCTATTTATAAGTTAGTTAGTGTTGTTTTTCTTACCTTTGCACCTATTATTTTTTAGAATATGATACATTCGATGACAGGGTTTGGTAAAGCGAGTTTGCAGTTACCAACAAAAAAAATCACAGTTGAAGTAAAATCACTTAACAGTAAAAGTTTAGACTTAAATGTACGTTTACCTCAAACTTATAGAGAGAAAGAACTTCCTCTACGCAACATAATTGCACAAGAGTTAGAAAGAGGGAAGGTTGACTTTTCATTGTTTTGCGAGATCACAGCAGAAGAAACTTCAAACAAGATTAATGGCCCGATTGTACTTTCATATATCAATCAAATGAAAGAAATTATTCCAAATGGAGATGCAACAGAATTGATGAAAATGGCTGTTCGTATGCCAGATGCATTGAAAGTAGAACGTGTGGAATTAGATGAGAATGAGTGGACAGAGATTGAAAAAGTAATAAAAGAAGCCATTAGTAATATGAAAGAATTTCGTATTAGTGAAGGAGGGTCATTAGAAGCTGACTTTAGAAAAAGAGTTGCTAATATTCGTGAGTATATGAATGAAGTAGCTGTTCTTGATAGTGAGCGTATCTTAACTGTTAAAGAACGTTTACGTTCTAACTTAGCTGAATTGCAATTGACAATTGATGAGAATCGTTTTGAGCAAGAGGTGATTTACTATCTTGAGAAAATGGATATTACAGAAGAGAAGGTGCGTTTGTCTAAACATTTAGATTACTTTATTGAAACATTAGAAGGAGCTGAAGCGAATGGTCGTAAATTAGGATTCATTGCTCAGGAAATGGGACGTGAGATTAATACGATGGGTTCAAAATCAAATCATGCTGAAATGCAGAAGTTTGTAGTAAGAATGAAAGACGAGTTAGAAAAAATTAAAGAACAAGTATTAAACGTTCTTTAATAGAATATAAAACAAGACGACGCAATATTTATGAAAAAAGGTAAGCTTATAGTATTTTCAGCTCCATCAGGGTCTGGAAAGACTACCATAGTTAGATATTTATTAGAGCAACAAGATTTGAATTTGGCATTCTCTATTTCTTGTACATCTCGTGCGCCGAGAGGTGAAGAAGTACACGGAGAGGACTATTACTTTTTATCTTTAGATGATTTTAAAACGCATATTAAAGGAGAAGATTTCTTAGAATGGGAAGAGGTTTATAGAGATAATTTCTATGGAACTTTAAAATCAGAAGTAGAGAGAATTTGGGCCTTAGGGAAAAATGTTATTTTTGATATTGATGTAGCAGGAGGGTTGCGTATTAAACGTAAGTTTCCAGACGAAACTTTAGCAGTTTTTGTTAAGCCACCAAGTATTGATGAGCTTAAAATTCGCTTAAAGAAACGTTCTACTGAAAGTGAAGATAAAATCAATATGCGTATTGCAAAAGCATCTGTAGAGTTAGCAACAGCACCGCAATTTGATATGATTATCAAAAACTATGATTTAGATACAGCTAAAGAAGAGGCTTATCAATTAGTGAAAGAATTTATTAAATAAGGATTTTAGTTTATGAAGGTTGGATTGTATTTTGGAACTTTTAACCCTATTCACATTGGACATTTAGTTATTGCCAATCACTTAGTTCAGTTTACTGATCTTGATGAGGTTTGGATGGTGGTAACACCACATAGTCCGTTGAAAAAAAAGAAGGGATTGTTAGAAGATTTTCATCGTATGCACATGGTTAATTTAGCAACAGCTGATTATGACCACATCAGACCTTCGGATATAGAATTTAATTTGCCACAACCGAATTATACGGTAAATACAATGGCATATTTGCACGAACGTTTTCCAAAGTATGAGTTTGCTTTAATTATGGGGCAAGATAATTTGGATTCTTTACCGAAATGGAAAAATTATGAAGTATTGTTAGATCGTTATTCTCTTTACGTGTATCCGCGCGTATTTAGTGATAAACAAGAAGACAATCCACTTTTGAGTCATCCAAGTGTACACTTAATTGAAAATGCTCCTATTATGGAGATTTCAGCTACATTTATCAGAGATTCAATTAAAGAAGGTAAAAACGTGCAACCTCTGTTAGATAAAGAGGTGTGGAAATACATTGATCATAATCTATTTTATAAAAAATAAATTATAATAATTATAACGAAGAAAAGGGAATGCTTATGCATTCCTTTTTTTATTTTTATAGTAAATAAAAAAGTAAAGAAGATATGTTGAATTTTGAGTTATATAACCCAACCAGATTGTTATATGGTGAGGGACAAATAGGAGAAATTAAAAATTATATTCCTGCTAATGCTAAGGTATTAATAGCTTATGGAGGAGGAAGTATTTTTAAGAATGGAGTTTACGATCAAGTAAAAGAAGCTTTACAAGGTTTTGATGTTGTGGAATTTGGAGGTATAGAACCTAATCCTCGTTTTGAAACAGTTGTAAAAGCTGTAGATATCATCAAAGCAGAAGGAGTTGATTTCATTCTTGGAGTAGGTGGAGGAAGTGTAATTGATGGTGTTAAGTTTATTTCAGCTGCTGTATATTTTGAAGGAGATCCTATTGCAATAGTTCAAAAGAAAATGAGAGTAGATTGGAAAGCGATGCCTTACGGGGCTATTTTGACTTTACCAGCTACAGGAAGTGAGATGAATTGTGGTGCAGTAGTTACAATTGAAAAGACAAAAGAGAAGTTGTCATTTGAAGGAGAGTCATTATATCCTGTGTTTTCAGTATGTGATCCCAAAGTAATTGCATCTTTACCAGAAAGACAGATAGCAAATGGGTTAGCAGATTCATTTGTACACGTTTTAGAGCAGTACTTGACTTTTCCTCAGAATGCGCCATTACAAGATCGCTTTGCTGAAGGTATTTTAAGTACAGTGATCGAAGTATCAAAACCAATCTTAGAGGACCCAACAAATTATGATGCAGCTAACAATTATATGTGGTGCTGTACAATGGCTTTAAATGGGTTAATTAGCAAGGGGGTTAAAGTGGATTGGGTAACTCATGCTATTGGACATGAATTAACTGCTTTATATGGTATTGATCACGGGCGTACACTTGCGATTATAGGGCCAAACTTATACCGTGTAATGTTTGAAACGAAAAAAGAGAAATTAGCTCAATTAGGTCGACGTGTATTTAATATACAAGGAGATAATGATGATGTAGTGGCTAAAGAAGCAATTGAAGCGATGGTTGAATTCTTCCATTCTTTAGGTATTCAAACTAAAATTTCAGATTATACAGAAGATTTTGAAAAAGCGAGTGCTTTTATCGCTGATAGATTTGCTGAAAGAGGTTGGGTAGCGATGGGAGAAAAGCACAATATTACTGTAGATAAAGTAAAAGAAATAGTAGAATTAAGTTTCTAAAGATATTTTTAGCCTTTCTAAAATAGTTACTCGATTTATTGATCATCTATTATAGAAAGGCTTTTTCTATTGTTGCAACTTGCTTTTAGCTGTTAATATCTTCTAAAAGTACCATTTCAAGGGAATAAATGCTGTTGTTTTAAATTTATGGATTAGATGTATACGAGCATTAAAATTATGATTTAGGTAGTTTTTGTTAATTTTGTTTCAGTATAATCGGGTTTTAGGTTGAATAAAATTAGATTTATTAGCTTAAAAGGGATTTTGTTTTCAATTGTTTGCAATATCTTTTTTACTTACTTTTGACAAAGAAATAATCTTAGAATATGAGTGATTATCCGAAATTTGCGGTTATAGGAGGTGGAAGCTGGGCTACTGCTATTGTAAAAATGCTGAGTGAGAATCTAAATGAAATTGCTTGGTACATGCGTAATGAAACTGCTATTGAAGAAATAAAAGTAAATTATCATAATCCTAATTATTTAAGTTCAGTAGAATTTGACGTTGATCAATTGTTGTTGACTAACGATATCAATAAAGCTGTTTCTTATGCGGACTACGTCATTTTTGCCATTCCATCTGCGTTTTTGACACCAGAAATGGAAAGCTTATACGTTAGTTTAGAGGGGAAAGTTATCATATCTGCAATAAAAGGTATTATACCTGAAACGAGTATGATAGTTGGTGAGCATTTTAATAAAACATATGATATTCCTTATGATAATATTGCTGTAATTACAGGGCCTTGTCACGCTGAGGAAGTTGCTTTAGAACGTTTATCTTACTTGACTATTGCTTGTAGAAATGAAGTACACGCAAAAGTGATTGAAGATTGTTTAAGTAGCCACTACATCAAAGTTAAAGTAACAGATGATATTGTAGGAACGGAATATGCAGCAGTGTTGAAAAATATTTATGCTATTGCTTGTGGTATGGCACACGGTTTAGGGTATGGAGATAACTTCCAAGCTCTATTAATGAGTAACGCTATCCGTGAGATGAAGAAGTTCATTAAGAAAGTACACCGCATGAAGCGAAATATAAATAACTCTGCTTATTTAGGCGATTTACTGGTTACTGGTTACTCTCTGTTTTCTAGAAACAGAATGTTTGGTAACATGATTGGTAAAGGATATACTGTAAAGTCAGCGCAAATGGAGATGAATATGATTGCTGAAGGATATTATGCAACGAAAAGTGCTTATGAGTTAAATAAGAATTTTGGTGCTAAAACACCTATTATCAATGCTGTGTATGATATTTTATACAATGGAAAAGATCCTAAAAAGACATTTAGAAAGTTAACAGAGAAGTTAGATTAAAAATTTTTATTTTTTGTCGTCTTTTTATGATTAACAAAATAGATATACTCAACCTCTTGAATTTCAAGAGGTTGTTTTTTTATAGGGTAGTTTTTACTATCTTGTTATTTTATTTTAACTGATTGATAATTAGTCTATTAAATGTAATTCTCTTGGGGAAAAATATATGTTTTAGTTTTGCCCACATAAACGTAAAAAAATGGATCATTTAATTAATCACCCAGGGCTTTTAGCTGTTTTCGGTGTTGTAGTTTTTGTAATGTTATTATTAGACTTAGGTGTATTTAACCGCCATAGTCATACTGTTTCAACTAAAGAAGCATTGATATGGACTGTTGTATGGGTAGGTCTAGCAATGTGTTTTAGTGGTGTTATCTACTATTATATGGATTTTGAAAACTTTGCACGTTTTCAATCTGCTTATTGGATTGAAAAGGCATTGTCCGTAGATAATCTATTTGTATTCATACTTGTTTTTACCTTTTTTAAAGTTCCAAAGGAATTACATCATCGCGTTCTTTTCTGGGGAATTATAGGGGCTTTAGTTTTTAGAGCTATATTTATTTTCGCAGGAGTAGAAATAATTAATCATACTTACTTACCAGCGATTGAAATTTTTGGCAAGAGTGTAGAAATAAATGTTGTATTAACCATTTTTGGGGTGTTTTTACTTGTTTCAGGTATTAAATCATGGTTTGCTAAAGAAGATCATCACGAAGATGAAGACTTGTCTAAAAACTTTGCTGTACGCATGGTACACAAGTTTTTTAAAGTAAGTAAGGATTATGATGGAGAGAAGTTCTTTACTATTCAAAATGGCGTAAAAATGGTAACCCCATTGTTTGTAGCATTAATGGTTATTGAATTTACAGATTTAATATTTGCTGTAGATAGTATTCCTGCTATTTTTGCGATTGCACCAGACGATCCATTTATCTTATATACATCTAATATATTTGCTATTTTAGGTTTAAGATCACTTTATTTCCTATTGGCTAATTTTATGGATAAGTTCTCTAAATTGAAATATGGATTAGCAATTATATTATCATTTATTGGGGTGAAGATGATTATTTCTCCTTTCATCCATATTGATTCATTAGTGTCGTTATCAGTAATTGCAGGAGTATTGATTTTATCAGTAGTAGCTTCGTTTTTATTCCCTCCAAAGAAAGTAGCGTAAGTTAGAATTATATAAAGAAAAATGTTACCTCAAAGAGGTAACATTTTTTATTTGAGTTTATAAATAGTGAATTTTGTTATATCAATTGATCCATTTTTTACTTCAAGATTGATGGAAGAATATGGTTCAGTAGGGAATATTAAGTTTGTAACAGCTATTCTACCCTTATTGATAAATAATTCTGAAGAAGCTTTATCAATAAATAGTTTTAGCTGATGTTTTATTTGTGAGGGGAAAGGCGCTATGATTTTATCTTTTGCGAAATTTTTGGAAAAATTTATTAGTCCACTTTTACTACGGTCTATAGTCAGTTTTTCATTTTTAATATCAAAGGAGAATAATAAGTTTTCATCTACAGAGTTGCTTAAAGTTAAGTTTACATTTGATGTAGATTGATCTATAATTACAAAGTCTAATAGTATTTCATAAGCCCCTAAGTTATCATCAAAGAAGTAGGGAACAAGTATACTTTTTTGTAGCAATTTACTTTCAATATGAGACTTTTCTGTTCGTAGATACTTTAATTCTTTTATAGGTTGTGTTTTTAAGCAGTAAGAATTACCATTTTTTGCTAATTCAATTGTTCTTGGTAAAGTCATCGCATTTGTAAAGTAATTAGTAGGAATTTCATTAGCATAATCCCAATTGCTCATCCAACCGATGTATGTTGGTTTTTTATTTGGATTGTTGTGCCAAGTTACTCCAGCATAATTATCACGACCATAATCTAACCATAAAGGATAATCTATGTTATCAGGAGTAAATTTATTACCATCGAATTCTCCAATGAAGTATTGTGTTGCATTACCTCCATTAGGTCCTCCTGGATTTATGCTAACAAAAAGAACCCATTTAGTAACCTTGTCATTTGATATTTTGAAAAGGTCTGGACATTCCCAAACTCCTTTATGACAGCCTATGCCTTTTCCAAAAACACTTAGCTTATTCCAGTCTATCAAGTTTTCAGAACCATAAAAAGTTATAGTTTGTCCTGTTGCTAAAGACATTATCCATTTATCTGTTGGTTCATGCCAGAAAAGTTTGGGGTCTCTAAAGTCTTTTTCATTTTCATCTATTAGAATAGGATTATTGGCATAATTTTTAAAAGTCATACCATTGTCAGTGCTAAAAGCTAAGCTTTGAACTTGTTTGTCACCTGCTGAAGTATAGAAAGCACAAATTGTTTTTTTTCCAAAGCAAGCATCATTTTTCTTGTCAATGATTATGCTACCAGAAAATACATCTCCTAAGTCATTTGGAAGTATAGCAGGAGGGTGATTGGTCCAATGAATTAAATCTTGAGAAGTTGCGTGTCCCCAACTCATATTACCCCATTTAATCCCATAAGGATTATATTGATAATACAAATGATAAGATCCATTTTTATAGTATAGTCCATTTGGGTCATTAATCCAGCCAAAAGGAGCAGTAAAGTGATAACGAGGGCGATATTTTTCGTTGTAATTGTAAATATGGTAGGGTCGCTGAAGTATATAGTCGTCAAAGTTTTGATCAAGGGTTGTATTGTATATTGTAAAAATAATTTCTTGTCCTATGTACTTTTTTACATTCACTGCAATATAATATTGTCTGTTTTTAAAAGAGAGTTTTGCTTTGAAAGAAATGAGGGTTTTCTTATTAGAGTTTATGATTTCGATTCTATTTTCTGTTGTATTCTCATCAATTGGAATTAAAAGAAAGTTGTCTATAATTTCAATTGGGATTTCGATAGTCTGTTTCATAGTTTATTTTATATTTGATTAAAATTAATGTTATAAAAATAGTGAAATAAATATGTTTTTGTTTTTTATATGCATAAAAAATGCGTTATAATTAATTATAACGCATTGTGTTTTTAAACAAAGAGATATTTAGTTAATCATTTTTGTTGCTTTGGTATGACCTCTATGACACATAGTACAATTAACAACATTTATCAATTCTGGATTAGGATGATTTTCCCAATTAAAGTTATCAGCATTGATTTTGCGCGTCATTAATATCATTTTTCTCGCAATTTCTTTTTCTTTTTTACTATCATCTGCAAAGTCTAACTTATCTGTGCCTTCAATTGTGATATGGCAGTGACTACATTTTACTCCTAAAGCATCGTTGTATCCACGCATTAAACTTTTTAAACTATCGTTAGAAATATCTTGAGGTAATACCTTTAGATTTTTCCATTCTGATTTAGTTACATTGCTTTCCTTTATTTCTGTATCATTTGTAAAGGCTAAAAGAGCTACTGACAGAATTAGAAAAAAAGAAAGTGTAAATAGATTTCTTGTTTTCATAATTGAATTATTTTGGATGTTATACTAAGTGTCCAAAATAGTCAAAGAAAGCTTTGGATTGAATTTAAATAAGAGTTATAGCCTGTGAAATAGAGTTTAATCTTATTTAGCAGATATTCCTTTTTTCGAAGTAAAAGGTAATTCAGTCAATTTATCTTCTCCAATACTATGTGCTGGGAAAAGATAATTTTTGTCAAATAACTTGCCTTCTTGAAAAAATGTAAGCATAAATGTATTGTCTAATTGAAAGATAGCTTCGTCAAGTAGTTCAACTTTTTGTGATTCATTAGGAGCTAAGCTTTTAAATGCGTGTCTAAATAAGCTTGAGTTTCTTTTTTCTCCTTCAATTGTTCCTTCTGCTTTAGAAACAACCATAATTGCTTCTATTGGTAAAGCAGAGTTATTAAATAAATAAGCATACCAAGAGTCTTGTAAATAATCTTCATTATACTCTTTAATTACTGCTATTTCAATGTCTTTAACGACCGGAATTTCTATGTCTTTTTTCATTATTCTGATTTTGGTGCAAAGATAAAATTATTTGTGATTTATAAATATAGAATAAGAATTGTACTGTTGGCATTATTTTTGGATACCAATATAATATATCATTATGTAGTTTTAGGTTTTTAGATTTTATTTAAAGTCATCTTTATGAATAAGATGACTTTATTTTTTCACTTTTTTTTATTTTTTCTGTAACATTTTTAACAAGTTGTGTACTTATGTAAGAAATGACTAAGTATGATAAAGATGTTTATTGCTTTAGAGAAGAAGAGGAAAAAGAGAGGAAGTACAAGTTCCATTGATACTGTTACCACAATTTTGAAATGGTTGGGAATAGTGTACTTTGGTTTTATTTTCCTGACTTTAGGAATTGCATTAGTAAAATTTATAGAGAAAGAGTTACCAAGTGTAAATCCAATTGAGGTAGCAAGTCAATTTATGATTTATTATTTTATGACTGAGTTTACTATGCGATTTTTTCTTCAAAAATTGCCTGTTGCAAACCTAAAGCCTTTACTCATTGTTTCCATTGCAAGAGACAAAATCATTAAATTTTTCTTAGGTAGAAGCTTTATAAGTGCATTTAATTTTATGCAACTTTTCTTTTTACTTCCCTTTGTCATTATTTGTTGTATTAGAGGTTATGGAATATTGCCCTCTTTAGTGTGGGGAATAGCGATGTATTGTTTAATCGGAACAATGCATTTTCTTATCATTTTAATGGAGTCATATAAGAAGGTATTTTATGTTGTTTTGACGGTTGTTGTTTCATTAGGTATTGCGCAATATTATTCTTTATTTGATATAACAGTATTTACCCAACCTATATTTTATAGTGCCTACAAATATCCACTAACAATTGTAGGGTATATCTTATTGTTTGTTGGAACTGTTTATGCAGCCTATATGTATTATCGTAAGAATATATACTTAGATAGTTTAATTAAGGAGAAAGTAGTAAAGGGCGAAACACAAGAATTAAATTGGCTAAATCGCTTTGGACAACAAGCAATATTCTTAAAGAATGATGTTAAGTTGATCTTGAGAAATAAGCGTGCTAAGACAACTGTTTTAATGAGTGCGTTATTCTTGTTCTATGGTTTTATTTTATTAATGTCAGGACAAGAAGGAAAAGAACCCTTAACAATGTATGTTTTCCTAGCTTATTTTGTAACTGGAGGTTTTTTAATGATGTATGGCCAATATGTACCAAGTTGGGACTCGGCATATTATCCACTACTGATGACACAAAATGTGAAGTATATAGATTATATAAAATCAAAGTGGTTAATGATTGTGTTAGGTACTGCAATTTCTACTCTATGTGGTACGATGTACATCATCAAGAGTATGAATTTGTTTTATATGATTTTAGCGGTAGGTGTTTTTAATATAGGTATTTCAAGTTTCATTGTTATGATTGGAGGAGCTTTTATGAAATCACCAGTAGATTTAACTGCAAACAAGAATGTTTTTGGAGATAAGAATGCCTTTAATCTTCGCGTTATTGCAGTTTCAATACCACAATTAGTGTTGCCAATCGTTTTATTTTGGATTGGTAATTTGAGTTTTGGTTTTAATGGAGGAATTGGAATATTGGTATTGTTTGGTGTTTTAGGAATTATTTTTAGAAAACATCTTTTTAACCAAATTATCAAATTATATAAAAAGGAAAAGTATAGTGCTATTCAAGCGTATAAAAAAAATTAGGTTATGATTACTGTAAATAATATAAGTAAAAGTTACAACGGAAAAGAGGTCTTAAACATAGACCACTTAAAAATTCCAGCGGGACAAAGTATTGGATTAGTTGGAAATAATGGCGCAGGAAAGACAACTCTGTTTAGTTTGTTATTAGATTTAATTCAGCCGTCAACAGGGAATATCTTGTCAAAGGAAGTAAATGTTAGTGATTCTGAAACTTGGAAATCATATACTTCAGCTTTTTTAGATGAGTCATTTTTAATTGGTTATTTAACAGCGGAAGAGTATTTCTCTTTTGTAGGAGAATTAAAAGGATTGTCAAAAGAACAGATTGTAGAGCAAGTAGGGCAGTATACTTTCTTTTTTAATGAAGAAGTATTAAATCAGCGCAAATATGTTCGTGATTTTTCTAAAGGGAATCAGAAGAAAATAGGAATTGTGGCGGCTTTTTTAGGAAGTCCAGAATTGGTGATTCTTGATGAGCCTTTTGCGAATTTAGATCCTACTACACAAATTAGATTAAAAGAGTTAGTAAAACAAAAAATAGAAGAAGGGAATGTTACGATAATTATTTCAAGCCACGATTTACAACATACGTTTGAAGTATCTGATCGCATCATCGCGTTAGAAAAAGGTCGTGTTAAAAAAGATGTATTGACTTCCGAATTGTCTTTACAAGAGTTGGAGGCCTTTTTCCAAAATAGTTAGATTGAATTTTGAATTAGTTAGTTAAAGCTTCTGCAAACATTGTTTGTAGGAGCTTTTTTTATGTCTTTAAACCATTAAATTTGATTTAAGTGATAATAGAAGATTTATGCTTCTTTCTTTTAAAAAGAATTAATTTTATTGTGAAAAGTAATGTATTTTTACATTTCGTTGAATACTAAAACGAAGAGAAGCAAGTTTTAAAGTAAAAGCTGAAATTTTGAAAGTCAATTTTATTAAATATTTATCGGTAGTTGTATTGCTCTTAGTAGGAATGGCTTGCTCTGTAAAAAAGGATAAATTAATCAATAGAGGGTACCACGCAATGACTACGCGTTATAATATCTTATATAATGGAGAGTTAGCTTATGAAGACGCTCTAATCAGTTTAAAAGAAGGGTATTTTGACGATTTTTGGAACATTTTACCTATAGAGCGAATTGACATTAAAGTTGATCCTGATAAAGAGTTTAAAACAGGCCGTTCACTTGATTCTAAGCAAGGCTCTCTTTTAGAAAACTTGCAAATTGATGGTAAAAGTGTAGAAGTAGAGGATAGTGGAACTGGATTTGAAAGAGCAGAGGATAAGGCTGCTAAAGCTATTCAAAAGCATTCTATGTATATCAAGGGTAGAGAACGCAATAGTCAAATGGATGAGGCTTATCTTTTATTAGGAAAAGCAAGGTATTATGATGGGAGGTTTATTCCTGCTTTAGAGGCATTTAATTATATTTTGTATAAGTACCCAGATAGTGATAAAATTGATCAAGCAACAGTGTGGAGAGAGAAAACCAATGTACGTCTTACTTATGATGATATTGCAATTAAGAATTTAAAAGAGTTGTTGCGAAGTAAGAAGGATAAATTAAAGAAACAAGTAGTGGCTGATGCTAATGCCACTTTAGCACAAGCATATATTAATATAGAAGATTATGCAAGTGCAATAGCACCGTTAATTAATGCAATTGATTTAACGAAGGATAAAGAAGAATATTCACGCTATAAGTTTATTCTGGGACAGCTATACGGCAAATTAGGGCGAAAAGCTGAAGCAGGAAAAGTATTTCAAGAAGTAATAGACTTAAATCGCAAGAGTCCACGTTCTTATGTTATTCATTCTCACGCCCAACAATTTGAGATGGGGACTATTAATATTATAGATACTTTAAGCTTCTTAAAGAAGTATAAAAAACTACTCAGTGATCGTGAAAATAGACCTTTTTTAGATGTTTTGAATAGGCAAGTAGGGTTATTCTATGATCAAATAGAAAATAGTTCAAAAGCTTTAGAGTACTTAAAGGAGGCAGTTAAAAGTAGTAAAGGAGATGAGCAATTAAAAGGTAAAAACTATATTAATATAGCAGAGATTTATTTTAATAATGCTGGTTATGCTTTATCAGGACAATATTATGATAGTGCTTTATCAATTTTGCCTGAAAAAGCAAAAGAACGTTTTAGAATAACAAAACGAAGAGATGCCTTAAGAGATGTTGTTGCTTATGAAAAAGTTGCAAGTACTAATGATAGTATTCTGCGATTAGTAGCTATGAATGAAGATCAACGTATTAGTTATTTTAAAAATTATATAGAAGAGCTGAGAAAGAGTGATTTTAGAAAATTACAAGCGAACTTGAAAGGAAAGAAAAATCAGGATTATTTCAATATGGCTAATTTTGGAGAGGCTGTAAGTGAAGCATATGATTTAAAGAATACTGGTTTTGGAGGAGGGAAATCGTCTTATTACTTTTATTCTACACAAGCAACTTCGTATGGAAAAATAGAATTCAAAAAGAAATGGGGTAATAGGCCTTTGAGAGATAATTGGAGATGGAGTAGTACTGATTTTAGTGAAGACTTAGCTTCAAGTCAAAAAGAAGTGATTGAGGAGAAGAATAAAAATATTGATATTCACACAGACTTTGTTGATACACGTTATGAAATAAACTCATATGTGGAAAAAATACCTACTGACGCTAAGGAGATTGCTCTATTGAAGAAAGATCGTGATTTTGCCTATTTTCAATTAGGTTCTATGTATTTTGATCGTTTTAAAAAGCATCAAATAGCAAGTGAAAAGTTAGAGTCTTTATTGACTTTTGATCCCGCTGAAAGACTAATATTGCCAAGTTTATATAAGTTGTTTAAGATTTATAGTGAGATAGATAGTAATAAAGCAACGATGATTAAAGATCGTATTGTTACGGGATATCCTAATTCAAGATATGCTAAGTTGTTACAGAATTTGTCAAGTGATAAAATAGACGATTTATCGCCAGAGCAAGTATATGCAACAGTTTATAAATTGTATAATGAGGGCGATTATAAAGGAACTTATCGTGCTATAGAAAATGCGTTGGAGAGGTATGACGATGAAGGTTATGTGGGTAAGTTAGAATTACTAAAAGCAAATGTGATAGGTAATATTAATGGTTTAGAAGCTTATAAAGAAGCGTTGAATTATGTAGCATTGACGTATAGTTCTTCTCTTGAAGGGAGGGAAGCAAATAAAATATTAGAGACAATCATTCCTGTATTAGAGAGCAAAAAGTTTTCTGATAAGCCATCTAAAAGTTGGAAAGTTGTGCTTTTAGTAGAGGATAAAAATAGTCCGGCTAATCAATTAATGAGTCGTAAGCTTATTCAATATGCAAATCAGAATAGCAGTAGAGGTATAAAATACTCGGAAGATTTATATAATAGCAGACATGAGTTTTTTGTATTGCATGGTTTTAAAACGAAAGAAGAGGCAATTAGTATTGCATCTATGTTTGGCTCTGACAGTAAACCAATTAATTCAGAAAACTATGGATTAGTGCAAATTAAAAAGAATTGGCAGGAATATTTGAGTTTTGAAAAATAGACCAACAGGAATTTAAAAAGAGTAGTATTATGTTTCAAAAAACAAAAAATGGTTCTATAGATCAATTAGGTAGAACAAATAGAATTATAGAAGAAACTATTATTAAGGGAGATATAGAATCTATAACTGATCTTCGTTTAGATGGGGTTTTATATGGTAATTTAAAAGTAAAAGGAAGGGTTGTTGTAGGACCTAAAGCTCAGGTTTATGGCAATATAGAGTGTGATAATGCTGATATTGAAGGGTTTGTTGAGGGCAAGATGCTCGTGAATGATTTACTTCATATTACAGAGTCAGCTACTATAAAAGGAGATTTGTTTGTGGGTCGATTATCTGTTACCCCAGGGGCAGTTGTGGAAGCAAAATGTGATATGAGTAATGCCGTTGGAACGCTGGGTAAAAAAGATGAAAAAGACGAATCAAAGAAGAAAGTAAGTAAAGGTGAGTAAGAATTTAGGACCAAATAAATGGTTAAGTTTGATTACAATGCCATTTCAAATGGGAATTACTATTTATTTGTTTCATATATTTGGCACCTGGTTAGATGAAAAATATTCTTTTCCAGATGGGGTGGCAAATAAAATTTGTACTTTATTAGGAGTAGGAGTAGCTTTGTACCAAGTAATAAAACAAGTAAATAAAATAAATAAAAATTAATGGACAAAGGAATACTAAGTACTGGTGTCAAGCTAAGTATTGTGCTTTTAATCTGTTTTGGATTGCACTTTGCGATTTTCTCTTTTACAAATTTTGGAGAATCTTTTCAAAGTTTAGGATACTCTTTAGTGAGTTTTTATGGCTTCGAATATATTTTCTCAATAGCGAGTTTATTTGCCTTAGTAGGAATCAAAAATAGTATGCCAAATAATTTAGGTTATGTATTCCTAGGCTTGATTACACTGCGTTTGTTCGCAAGTTATCTGTTTGCAAGAACTGGATTAGATAGTGAACAAGTTGATGAGATTTTTAAGTATAATTTTCTCTTAATAGTGTTGATTTACTTGGCTGGAGACGCATTCATAGGGTATAGTATTTTAAACAAGAAGGTTAGCTAACCAAAAAGTTAATAAAAAAAAGTTTCGCAAGAAGGTATGATTATCTAAGATTTATTGTACTTTTGCACAAAATTTTAAGAACCACAAATATTCAAGAAGTTAAGGTATGGTGACTCTGAAGACATCACTGAATTTATTAGCAGCTGTTATTTTTACAGCAACGTCGGTATTTTCACACGCACAAACGACTACTCAAGAACTTGGAGAATCTATCCAACAAACTGAGCAATCTGTTGAAGACACTTTAAGCAGCGAAGAGCATGCTGTTGAAAAAACTCAACAAGAGAAAGTGAATGAGCATATTCAACATCACTTAGCAGATGATTATTCGTTTATTTTCTTCTCTGATGAAGAAACAGGAAAAAATTACGGTTTTTCACTACCAGTAATTTTATTTGATAATGGACTTAAAATCTTTATGTCTTCTGAATTTGATTACGGAAACAAAGTAGTTGAAAAAGACGGAGAGTTTTATAAGCTTTATCACGGGAAAATCTACAAAACTGATGCTGAAGGAACAATCACTTACGATGAAACACATCATCCTGTAAATGAGAAGCCTTGGGATTTTTCTATCACTAAAAACGTAGCATCATTATTTTTTACTACAATATTAATTTTTGTAATGTTTTTAGGATTGGCTAAAACGTACAAAAAAGGTCCAAATAACTTACCTAAAGGATTCTCAAGAGTACTTGAACCATTAGTAATTTATGTTCGTGACGAAATGGCTATGCCTAATATTGGAAAAGCTAAATACAAAAAGTTTATGCCGTTCTTGTTAACAGTATTCTTTTTGATTTTTATCTTGAACTTATTAGGGTTAACACCACTTGGTTTTAACGTTACTGGTAGTATTTCAGTTACAGCATGTTTAGCAATCGTAACATTTATTATTACGCAGTTCTCAGCAAACAAAGATTATTGGAAACATATGTTCTGGATGCCAGGAGTACCAGTTCCAATGAAAATTATGTTAGCACCAATCGAAGTATTAGGAGCATTGATTAAACCTTTCTCATTAATGGTTCGTTTATTTGCAAACATTACGGCTGGTCACTCAGTAGTATTTGGATTAATTGCTATTATTTTTGTGATGAAAGAAGCTTTAGGAACAGTAGGAGCAACTTCAATCGGATTCTTTTTATCAACTTTCTTAGTTGTATTAGAGATCTTAGTAGCTTTCTTACAAGCTTTCATCTTTACAATGTTATCATCTTTATTCATTGGAATGGCAGTGCAAGAGCACGAGCATGATGAAGCACATTAATCAATAGAAAAAGTAGAATAAAAATAAATTTGTTTAATTATATAAATCAATCACTATGACATTACCAAACATTATTGGTGCAGGTTTAATCGTAATCGGAGCTGGTTACGGATTAGGAAAAATCGGTTCTTCTGCAATGGACGCTATCGCTCGTCAACCAGAAGCTGCTGGAAAAATCCAAACTGCAATGATCATTATTGGAGCTTTATTAGAAGGTTTAGCATTCGGTGCTTTAATCTTAGGTAAATAGTCCAAGACAATTAAAAGAGTTTATCTGCGACGGTTGGTTGCAGATAAACTTCTTAATTAAACAAAATAGGTATTAAAAAGTATAATTTTAGATAATGGATAAGTTAATTAACGATTTCAGTTTTGGATTATTTTTCTGGCAATTAATCATCTTAGTTGTGTTAATTGTAGTCTTAGGAAAATTCGCGTGGAAACCAATTGTAAATGCTTTAGAGGCTCGTGAAGAGGGTATCGCTGATGCATTAGCAGCTGCAGAAAACGCTAAAAGAGAAATGGCTAATTTAAAAGCAGATAACGAAAAGTTATTAGCTGAAGCACGTGTAGAACGTGATTCTTTAATTAAAGAAGCTCGCGAGATAAAAGAAAAGATGCTTGCTGATGCTAAAGCTGAAGGTGAAGCACAAGGAGAGAAAATGATTTCTCAAGCTAAAGCTGTAATTGCAAGTGAAAAAGCTGCAGCAGTAGTAGACTTGAAAAACCAATTTGCTTCAATTTCAATTGAAATCGCTGAAAAATTATTGAAAGAACAATTAGCTAACAAAGAAGCTCAAACTGCATTGGTTGAGAAAATGTTAGACGATGTTAAATTAAACTAATAAAAGATCATTATGGTAGGCACTAGAGCAGCTGCAAGATATGCAAAAGCAATGCTAGAGATTTCTTGTGAAAAGGGAAATTCAGAAGCTATTAATAGTGATATGATCTTAATCTCTAATTCTATATCTCAAAGTGAAGAATTGAAAGTTTTTCTAAACAATCCAATTGTAAATGATGAGATTAAATTCAACGCTTTAAACGAAGTGTTTGCTTCAGTATCTGAGGTAACGAAAGAATTGTTTAAGTTACTTAAAACAAATAGTAGATTCGAAATTTTAGAAGCTATTACTGTTGAGTTCCAAAAACAATACGATGTTTTGAAAGGAATAATAAAAGTGGTTGTTACAACTGCTGTTCCTATGGACGAAGTATTAGAGAAAAAAGTTTTATCTAAAGTTCAAAGCTTAACTCCAGCAAAAGAAATTATTTTAACTAATGAAGTTGATTCTGCTATTTTAGGAGGATTCATCCTTAGAATTGGAGATAAGCAATATAATGCTTCAGTTGCGAATCAATTACAAGTTTTAAAAAGAGAATTAATTAATTAAAAAATCACCGCACGAATGTTCGTGTATAAACATAGATAAAAATGGCGGAAATTAAACCAGCTGAAATATCAGCGATTTTAAAGAAACAGTTATCTGGATTTAGCTCTGCAGCTTCTTTAGAGGAAGTTGGAACTGTATTAGAAGTAGGAGATGGTGTTGCTCGTGTTTACGGGTTAACAAATGCAGAATACGGGGAGCTTGTTGTATTTGACAATGGACTAGAAGCTATGGTACAAAACCTTGAACAAGACAATGTTGGTATTGTATTATTAGGAGCTGCTGTTGGTATTAAAGAAGGTTCTACTGTAAAAAGAACAGGTCGTATCGCTTCATTGAAAGTTGGAGAGAAAATGGTAGGTCGTGTTGTTAATACTTTAGGATTACCAATTGATGGTAAAGGTGCTATCGAAGGTGATTTATATGAAATGCCACTTGAGAGAAAAGCTCCTGGGGTTATTTATCGTCAACCAGTTACTGAACCATTACAAACAGGTATTAAATCTGTTGATGCCATGATTCCAATTGGACGTGGACAACGTGAGTTAGTTATTGGTGACCGTCAAACTGGTAAAACTACTGTATGTATTGATACCATTTTGAATCAAAAAGAATTTTATGATGCTGGGCAACCAGTATACTGTATTTATGTAGCTATTGGACAAAAAGCTTCTACTGTTGCAGGAATTGCAAAAACTTTAGAAGATAAAGGTGCAATGGATTATTCAATTATCGTTGCTGCAAATGCTTCTGATCCTGCTCCAATGCAAGTTTACGCTGCAATGGCTGGTGCTGCGATTGGTGAGTATTTCCGTGACACAGGACGTCCTGCATTAATCATTTATGATGATTTATCTAAGCAAGCTGTTGCTTACCGTGAGATGTCATTAATTTTACGTCGTCCACCAGGACGTGAGGCGTACCCTGGTGACGTTTTCTATTTACACTCAAGATTATTAGAGCGTGCTGCACGTGTTATTGGTGATGATGAAATCGCTAAGAACATGAACGATTTACCAGAATCTATTAAACCTTTCGTTAAAGGGGGTGGTTCTTTAACTGCTTTACCTATTATCGAAACTCAAGCTGGTGACGTTTCTGCATATATTCCAACTAACGTAATTTCTATTACTGATGGACAGATTTTCTTAGAATCTGATTTATTCAACTCTGGTGTTCGTCCTGCTATTAACGTTGGTATTTCTGTATCTCGTGTTGGAGGTTCTGCTCAAATTAAATCAATGAAAAAAGTAGCTGGTACTTTAAAACTGGACCAAGCTCAATTCCGTGAATTGGAAGCTTTTGCTAAGTTTGGTTCTGATTTAGATGCTGCTACTATGAACGTTATCTCTAAAGGACAACGTAACGTAGAGATCTTAAAACAAGCTGTAAATGATCCATATACAGTTGAAGATCAAGTTGCAATTATCTATGCAGGTTCTAAAAACCTTTTAAGAAACGTTCCTGTTTCTAAAGTGAAAGAATTTGAAAAAGAGTACTTAGAGGCTTTAAACTCTCGTCATAGAGATGTTTTAAATCAATTAAAAGCTGGTAAGTTTAATGATGAACTTACAGGAGTACTTGAAAAAGTAGCTAAAGAAGTTTCTGCAAAATATTAAAAAATTATATCTATCAACAAGTAAAAGAAAGTTTTACTTGTTGGTAGTTTTATATACAATTTACAATGGCAAACCTTAAGGAAATACGTAATAGGATTTCATCAATCGGATCAACTATGCAGATTACTTCTGCAATGAAAATGGTATCTGCTGCTAAATTAAAAAAGGCAACTGATACTATCATGGCAATGCGTCCATATTCAGAAAAGTTGACTGAATTGATTCAAAATGTTAGTGCAACTTTGGAGGGTGATAATTCAGGAGTATATTCTCGAGAAAGAGATATTAAAAACGTACTTATAGTAGTTATCACATCAAATAGAGGTCTTTGTGGTGGATTTAATGCTTATGTTATTAAGCAGATTAATGCGCTTAAAAGTACTATCTATAAAGATGCTAATGTTGATATTCTGACAATTGGTAAAAAGGGTCATGATGTATTGCGTAAAACGTTCAACGTTATTGATAATAGAAGTGATTTATATGATCAATTAGATTTCGAGAACAGTTCTGTTATTGCTGAAGAAATGATGGATGCTTTTGTTCAAGAAAAATATGATTCTATTCAAATCGTATATAATCAATTTAAAAACGCGGCTACGCAAATCGTTGTTACTGAGCAGTTCTTGCCATTATTGCCAATTGAAACAAATGAAAATGTAACGTCTGATTATATTTATGAGCCTTCAAAAGAAGAGATTTTAAGTACTTTAATTCCTTTATCTTTAAAGACTCAATTATTTAAATCTGTTGCTGATTCTGTAGCTTCTGAACATGGAGCTCGTATGACAGCAATGCATAAAGCAACCGATAATGCTCAAGAATTAAGAGATGCTCTTAAACTTTCTTATAACAAAGCTCGTCAGGCTGCTATTACAAATGAAATCTTAGAAATTGTTGGTGGTGCAGAGGCATTAAACAACTAATCTAATATTATACTTATTAAAAAGGCTTCAATGAAAATTGAAGCCTTTTTTATGTGCCTGTGTATTCTAATGACTACTGTAATTAGTAAGTTGACATATGGCATTTCATTCCAGAAAGAAACTACTTATTTCAAGATCCCATTTATTAAATGGTACAGCCTTAGTTGTTCCTCCTAATCTCAGTGTTAAGACATCTTTATCTTTTGTTGTTTCTATATCAGAAATGTCTATTGAAACTTTTAACCATTGTCCTTGTGTGTCAATGTTAAAGTGATTGTAGTTATTTGTACCCTTTAGTTGCTCTATTATAATAATATTTTCTCCATCTTCCGGTGAGTATAGTTTATATAATCTTTTATCACCATTTTTCATTATTAAATCTATATTTATAGCCCTTGTTGTTGATTTACCTCGAATAAAAAAGGAGAGGCGTTGCTTGTATTTTAATTTTTGTGAGCCTTGCGTTGTGAATAAAATAGTATTGTTTTTTTCATACTCTACTTTAATGATGTGGATTGCATCAGTAGTAGTTTCTAATTGTGCTATTGACTTACTTATCCACTTTGAATTAATTGTCTTTTTTGCTTCTATTTCATTTATTAAATTCAAATAGATTTGTTCTTCAGTTACTTGGACATTGTTA
Source organism: Myroides phaeus (assembly GCF_900099675.1). Lineage (GTDB taxonomy): Bacteria > Bacteroidota > Bacteroidia > Flavobacteriales > Flavobacteriaceae > Flavobacterium > Flavobacterium phaeum. Next base: position 72,214 of record NZ_FNDQ01000001.1, on the reverse strand, counting down.
GGCAAGGTTGGTAGATAATTGTCTTTATTAATCGGATCTTCAGGTTCATTAATTATTTCTTCTTCGTGTTCTTCCTCGTCTAACACTATTTCACTTATTAAAAGATCGTATGCCGCTTTAGAGCCAACTTTCAAAGCAAATAGATTACCTTTTCCGCTTTTGTTGTAATCAACATTAGTCAGATCTAAGGTGATTTTAATCCATTCGGGTGCAGCAATCATTGCAGATACGTAGTCGTTATAGCCATTGCTCTTATTAGCAGAGTTTGTTCTTGAAGTAGGTTGTAATTTTAAACTGCGGTTATAAAAGGGTTTTTCTTTACTTTTTATAACCTCGTCACTTGCAAGATTGAACACGGCATAGGTGCCATCTTCTCTATAAACATTAAAAGACAACGATTTCTCTGTGTTACCTTTTACATACATAGAAATGTTTTTAGCTTTCGTGTTTACTGTTTGATTTTCTACTATAAACACATAATCATTTGCTGTCGGTGTTCCTTTAATAGAGAGAGTTGTTTTACCCTCTTTACCTTTTCCTTGCGCTTCAGTTGCATAGCGTTGTAATCCGAGTTTGTTTGTTGTTTTAATAAAAGAAGACCAATTGTTGAAGTTTGCAATGTAATGTGGTGTATTCTGATTGACACCGTCACTATTAACACCTTCTTTTCCACCAGGAGTAGGATTTGTGGTAGGTGGTTTAATGACACTTTCAAAAGGATCTAAAGTTAGATTCATATCATTGATGGTTCGCGGATAAAATTGTAATACCCCTTGAAACTCACTTATTATTCCTGTGACACTACCGCTTTCCTTTGCAATTATTTCATCTTTTAAACCATTAGTGTATTGTCCTGTTCTGACTTGAATACTATTACCTTCGGCATCGTGCATCATACGGAGTGTATATCCTTGGCGATCATTTGTAGGCGCACTTTCATCGTAATAGGTTTCGCCAACAATAGATCGATCAAATTGTATATTATTAATACGAATTAGTTTACCAATTAACTTTTTATCCTCAAGTATTTGTGGAATAGTGACCTCATTAATAAACACATCAAAGTCTTTTTCAGTCAATGTAGTACAAGATTTATAAATAGTTGTCTTTAGTTTACCAGAGGTAATTATATCAGGGTATTTATTACCACTTGCAGCAGTGTATATTCCCCCACCAAAAGTCATCATACCATAATTGTTCTGTACATATAAACCATTTAAATCTATAAATACTTTTGATCCAACAGGGTATAAAGCATATCCCCCTTTAACATCAACTTTGATTGTCAAGGGAGTTTGTGTTTTTTCATCAACTATAATTAGCTGTTGGTAGAAGTTTCCCCCTTGATCACTGGAGATAATTATTCCAGAAGTAATTTCATCAGCTTTGTAGAACTGTACTTCTTTTCCTTCACTTATTTTGCTGTAAAGCGCATCAATTGTTTTATTAGCAACGACACTTGGTTCTGTACATTCAGTAGTGGGAGTAATAAAGTCGTCATTTTTTGCACACGCTGTTAGTATATATGCATATACCAACAAGAAGGCAGTAATCTTTAAGATTGTTTTCATAGTATTGAGAAGTTAAAAATTGTAGTATAGATTGATGAAGTATGTGCGACCGTAAGCGTGCCAATACTTGTTAGCAAATGTGTTTTGACCACTTGAAGTGTTTAGAAGTTCACGTTCATAATTTGCATTTCTCGCTTGTTCAAAGCCCCCTGTTTTATATTGGTTATCGAGTATGTTATTAACACTAGCAAAGAAACCAAGAAAGGTTCTGTTGGGCATTCTCCACGACTTTCCTCCAATCAGATTGAAGACTGTAAAGGCGGGGAGTCTCTCTTGTCTTAATCTTTCTCGTACTTGTACATCAGTTAAATTTTCGAAAGGTTGGTTTAACGTTGGATCATTAATGAAGTTGCGCGTTCTCCTTAAAGCTGATATATTAGTAAAAGTGTTATTTAGGTAGTTCATATTTGTACTAATCCACCAATAAGTTGGTGACCTATATTCAAAACCGACCGATATGGCTGTTTGTGGGCCATTTGCGACCTTGTAGTTCTTTAGATAGGTTTTGCCATAGTCAAATGTTTTTGATGCGTTATCAGAGCTTAATTTAAGATTTGGCATATTTGTGTAAAGTGACTGACCAATAGCTAAGGCAGAGTTTATTTTTATAGTTTGTGTCAGTTTATATTCTGCCCCAAACTCAATACCTATATTTCTCTTGTTTACATTGGTTAAGTATTCCGTAACAAAAGCACCACCAGTTGATGTGAGATACTCTCCATTAGCATCAGTGATTCCAATCCCATCAGCATAGTAAAAGTTAACTTGAGTACTATTTTTAATTTCATTAAGATACCCTGTCAAGCGTGCTTTTAACCTTGTATATCTTAGAATATAACTACCATCTATGCTAAAAATGTTTTCATTACTGATATCAGGTATTACTGCGTTGTTTACTCTTGCATTTGCAAATGTGTTCCTTAAAGTAGGAGCTTGGTTGTAAAAAGCAATATTAATATTTATCGCCTGTCTGCCAGAGAAGTGATAAGTAGCACCTCCTTTAAAACCAAAATTAGTAAACTCAATAAGATCGCTTTTACCCAAGGAGTTAGTTGGGTATATAGCATTTTTATATTGGCCTTCTCTTTGATAAGCATTGTAGCTTGATTTGTGAGCTATATAGAAGTTGAATTTATCATAATCAAAGAGAAATTGAGTAAAGACATCAATCACATCAGCGTAAATAGTATAGAGATAGCCAAACTTATCATTTGTAGAGATAAAACGGTTAGGATTGTTTAAGTCGCTATCTTGTTTGCTACTTGATTGGTATGAATCAATATCTTTGAACACTTCTCCTCCAAGTAGATCAATAGCCTTTTTAAAGTTTGTAGATTTTAGTCTTCGATAATTAATACCCGCATCAAAGGTTAAGTTATCAGAAAGTAAAGACTTGATATTAGAATTGAAAGAAAGAAGCTTATCCTCTTGTCGGTCTTCATATAATATAATCTTGCTAACCCCATTATTTGCTTGATTAATTGTGTACATCCAGTTCCAATCCAATTGTCCATTTTCGATGAACTGCTGTTTGACAGACTCAGCTTGGTTAAGTAATGCAATGGTTTCCATTTTAAAGTCATTATCCTCAGGAAGATTAGTAAACTCCTCAGGAGACATTAACCAATACTGTGAATCAATTCGATTGAGGTAATAGCTGGGCATATTTTTATAGTTAGTAGGGTCAGGGTTCATATTGTCTATATACCCCAGACGACTATTAGCAATGTGTCCAAACTGGTAAGCAACGGTAGAAGTTAGTGTTGTATTTGTGTTTACCTTCCAATAATGGGAGAAGAAGAAGATAGGTTCCTTTAAAGCTTTATAGCGAGCATTTCTTTTGTCGTTTCCTTGGTACCCCCAATAAGGGTTATAGTTAACTCCTTTTAGAGAGATTTGCTCATCCGTAAGAGGAGCGTTTTTTCCCCTTTTGTTCTGACCGTAGATTGCGGTGAAATTTAGGCTGTGATTTTCATTTAGCTTTTTTTCGACAGAAGAAAATAGCGAAAGAGCATCATAATTTGTTCCAGTCCAATGACCTTCTTTTGCGCCACGATAAGACGCAGAGATTACGTAAGCCCAGCCATTTTTGTTTAGCCCAGAGGAGTGAATTACAAACGGTCGCCAATTGTAATTTGTGTTTGCAACAGAACCGCCAACTTTAGTTCCACTTCTAATGTGAGAAGCACGTGTAGTGATGTTTTGAGTACCCAATATTCCACCAAAAGAGAAATCGGAAGGAGTAGAGCCCGGAGCAAAGTCTTGGTTACGGGTAGCATCATTTAAACCTCCCCAGTTTCCCCATTGTGGGCGACCATCGTAGACTTTGTTCATTATGATACCATTGATCATAGTCTTTCCTTGTTCATTATCTAATCCGCGTACTCTAAAAAAAGCAGAGCCCCAATTAAAAGCAGCAGCTTGTTGAAAAGGATCTTTAGTCGCTTGTAGCAAACCAGCTGTGTTTTCATAGCCATTAAACTCGTTTTCTATATCATTTTCAGAGAGTGATATTAACCCCATTTGTGCAATAAGGCTATAATCTTCTTCAAAGTATATAATCCCCAAATCAATATCAGTTTCTGTTGGAGCAATAGGGTATCTTTTTGTGTGATAACCCGCTGAAGAGATTAAAACAATATGAGTTTTATTAATAGCACCTTCTAAGTTAAAGTATCCATTATCATCAGTGAGCACATAGGAGTTTGAGTCGTCAATTCTTACAGTAGCTCCAAGGAAGGCATTATTGTTTTTTGAGTCAATAATTCGTCCAGAGATAGTTATTTTGTCTTGAGCAAAACTTGTTGTCGTTGCGAAGGCAAGGAGCAAATAACGTATAAGTGTATTCATAAATAAAAAGATGAAAGATTAATCTAAATGTCATAAATAAGCGTATTTACGTTATACAATTTCTTTCTATTTATTAGTTCTATAATCTTATTTTATATTATGATATTGTGGTTTTTTAGTGGCTTTAGGAACGTTTTTATTTTATTATTAAACATTTGAAGATGAAAATGTTTGTTTTTGACTCTTTATCAATGTTGCAAGAGTATTGTTTAGTAGTAGCTTAAGTTTTAAATAGCATTCAATAAGGCTATATCAGATTTTTTAAGCCTACTAAATAGTAGTTAAAGTGTTATGTGCTATGATTGATTAAATGAGAGGTATGTATATAAAAAAAGCCCGGCATATGCCGAGCTTTTTTGTTATATGTTAATCGAAGTGATTATTCGAAGAATGCACTTGAAATATAAGCATTCCAGTTACCTGATTTTCCAAATTTCACAGAGAAGAATTTTTCTCCATCCTTAGTTTGGTAATCGCCCTCAATTTTGGTTAAATCAATAGTGACTTTTACCCAATCTTTAGCATTAACTAAACCAATATAATTATTTTGTGCACTTGTTTCCGTAACAATTACATTTTTGTCAATGTTTCCAGGGTTAAAGAAAAATTCCTTTCCATCTGTGTTCATAACATTCATAGATAATGTTGCAACTGCTTCTCCTTTTATATAGAAGGAAATTTTTGATTTTCCAGCAGGAGTTTTTGAAGCATTAACCGTATAAACATAGCCGTTTTTTGAGAGATTAGTGTCAAGGAATATTGCAGTTGTATTATTAGGCCCAGCTCCTTTTTCAAATTTTCCTGTTGTTAGTTTTCCTCCTAAAAGGATCTTATCTATATCAGGACTATCAAAATTCGCTACATAAGTTGCGTTTTTTGGGAAAAAAGCTCCTTCTCCAGGGTTTTCACTACCTTCTCCCGGTTTCTCAGGGTCAGTTGGAGTTCCACCAGCTTCACCACCTTCAAAAACGATATCAGAAACAACTAAGTCATAAGCAACACTTTTTCCTACTTTGAAAGAGAAAATATCTCCTTTTCCAGTAGTATTATAGTCAACACCAGTTAAATCTAAAGTAACTTTAATCCAATTTGGAGCGTTAATAGATCCAGTAACGTAATCGTTTTGACCATTCTCTGGTTTTCCAGATTGTGTTCTTTTTGTTGCTGTTAAAGTAATATCTTTAGAGAATACTGGCTTTTCTTTATCTTCAATTTGAGCATCAGTAGCTAAGTTAAATACAGCATAACTACCATTGTTTCTATTTACATTGAAAGATAATGTTTTTGAAGACGTACCTTTAATCCACATTGTTATAGCTTTCGCCCCTTTCACTACAGATTGATTTTGTATAGTAAATACATAGTCATTTTCTTTAGGAGTTCCTTTTATCTCCATTGCTCCTTTACCATCTTTACCTTGACCAGGAGCTTCTTTAGCATAAGATTGGATACCAAATTTGTTAGTTGAAGCTACAAATTTAGTCCAGTTAGAGAAGTTAGCTACATAAGTTGGAGTATTTTGATCAACACCATCTTTGTCTTTACCTTCCATATCTCCTGGAGTTTCAGGATCAGTAGGAGTAGAACCTTCAAAAGGATCTTTTGTTAAGTTGATATCAGCAATCGTTCTTGGGTAGAATTGAATTTTATCTTGGAATACATCAAAGATACCTGTAATGCTACCACTTTCTGAAGTAATAACCCAATCTTTAAAGTCTTCAGAATATTTTCCAGTTCTAATATCAAATGAATTACCTTCACTATCAACTACCTTTCTTAAAGTATATCCTTGTGCATCAACATCTGCTGCGTCATAAAGTTTTTTACCAACTAATGCTCTGTCAAATTGAACATCTGTAAATGTTACTAATTTTCCAGCATAATCAGTTTTGGTAAGACCTTTTAAAGTTAAAACATTGTTATATGTTGTTTCAAAATCTTTAACTGGTTGACAGTATGTAGAAATATATTTTTTAACTGCAGTTCCAGGAATTGCAGCAGTATATTTGTTTTTACCACTTGAAGAAGTATAGATACCACCTCCAATATTTAAAAGACCAAAGTTATCGTGGATGTATAAACCATCCATTTTTAAGTTGATTTTTGTACCTACTGGGAATTGAGCATTACTTCCGCTAATTCCAATTGAAATAATAGCTGGTAATTGAGTAGATTCATCTACGATATGTAGTTTTTGGTGAAAGTTTCCACCTTTATCACTTGATATTACAACACCACTAATGATTAGTCCCTCTTCTTTAAGTTGAACTACATCTTTAGTCGCTTTTGAGTAGATATCAGCAATTGATGCATTCGCAGTAGCAACTGGGTCAGTACAAGAAATATTTGGTACTGAAAAGTCATCGTTTTTAGCACATCCTGTTAGGACAAGCCCAGCAAACGAAAAATATAATAATGATTTAAATATTGTTTTCATAATGTTTTCTAATTAGAAGTTGTAATACACACTTACAAAGAAGTTACGTCCAAATCCGTAGAAGTATTTATTTCCGAAAGTATTTACTCCACTACTTGTGTTTTTAATTTCTCTTTCGTAGTTAGCGTTTCTAGCTTGTTCGAAACCTCCAGTTTTGTAATGTTTGTTAAATACGTTGTTGATACTTGCATTAAGTCCAATGATATTTCTATTAGGTAATCTCCAAGATTTTCCTCCAGTAATATTAACTAATGTAAAATCATTTAATTTCTCTTGCTTTAAGATAGAGTGTAATTTCTCTTCTGTTAAATCAGCAAACGGGTGTCCAGGATTAGCAGGATCTTTAACAAAGTTATCCGTTCTTCTTAATGCAGATACGTTAGTAAAGGCATTGTCAAAGTAGTTGATATTTGCTCCAACCCACCAGAAACTTGGGTCTCTATATTCTAAACCTAATGATAATGCTGTTTGTGGACCATTACCGTATTTTACATTTTTCATATACGATTGACCGTAATCAAAAGTTTGAGCAACGTTATCTGAGTTTAGTTTAATATTTGGATTATTAGTATAGAAAGATTGACCTATAGCAGCAGCAGCAGTAGCTTTTAAAGTTTGAGTCAATTGGTATTCAGCACCAAGCTCTACCCCTAAGTTACGTTTGTTTACACCAGTCAAGATTTCAGAAACGAAAGCACCACCAGTTGAAGAAAGGTAATCTCCATTAGCATCTACAATTCCAACACCGTCTGCGTAGTAGAAGTTAATTTGTGTTCCGTTTTTAATTTCAGATAAATAACCAGAAACCTTAGCTTTTAACTTTGGAGTTCTAACGATGTAGCTTGCATCAATACTGAATACATCTTCATTCGTAAGATCTTTAGTTACTAAGTTATTAACTCTAATATTTGAATAAGTATTTCTAATAGTAGGAGCTTGGTTATAATAAGCTACGTTCATATTTAAAGCGTGACGTCCAGTAATGTGGTAAGTAGCACCCCCTTTAAAACCGAAGTTATTAAAGTCGATAGCCCCACTTTTACCATAAGAGTTGTTCATATATACAGGGTTTCTGTATAATCCCTCTCTTTCATAACGTGTATATCCAATATTTTGAGCTAAATAGAAGTCAACTTTATCAAAGTCAAAAGTAAATTGTGTAAATACATTTACTACATCAGCAAATACATTGTAGTTATATCCAAATTTATCTTTATTATAAACTCTTCTATCTTTATTGTTGTAGTCGCTATCTTGGATGTCAATTGGTTGATAAGTATCAATATCTTCATAGTATGATCCTCCTAAAAGGTCAACCATTTTCTTAAAGTTAGTTGATTTCAATCTTCTATAATTAATACCAGCATCAAAAGTAGTGTGGTCGTTTAATTGAGATTTGAAATTAGTATTGAAGTGGAAAGTTTTATCCTCTTGTCTATCTTCGTAAAGAACTATTTTACTTCTACCTCCAAAGTTTCCATTTGTTTTATAGATATTTTCCCAATCTATTTGACCATTATTTCTAAAAGCTTCTTCAGCATCGTGAGCTTGGTATAAGAAAGCATTAGTAGTATTTTGGAATTCAATATTTGTATTTTCAAAATCTGCGCTACTCATAGACCAGTATGACGGATCAATTTGGTTGTAGTAGTAACTTGGCATAAACTTATAGTAAGTAGGGTCTGGGTTTAAGTTATTTTGGTAACCTAAACGACTATTAGCAATATGACCAAATTGGTAAGCAGCAGTAGTTGTTAACGTATTTTTATCGTCAATAGTCCAATAGTGAGTTAACATAAAGATAGGCTCTTCTACGTCTTTGTAGCGCGAGTTTCTCTTATCTCCATTTTGGTAACCCCAGTAAGAGTTATATTTGTAGTCTTTTAAAGCAACTTGCTCGTCCGTTACAGGAGAGTTTTTACCTCTTTTGTTTTTAGCGTAGATAGCTGAGAAGTTCAAGCTGTGGTTATCGTTGAATTTTTTCTCAACAGCAGCAAATAAAGATAATGCGTCATAGTTAGTACCATCTACAAAACCTTCTTTAGCTCCACGATAAGTAGCAGAAACTACATAAGCCCATCCATTTCTGTCCATTCCAGATGAATAAGTAGCAAATGGTCTCCAATTATAGTTTGTATTTGAACCAGAGAATCCTGCTTTAGCTCCTTTTCTAATGTGAGAAGCTCTTGTAGTAATTGATTGTGTACCTAAAATACCACCAAAAGTGTGATCAGAAGGAGTTGAACCTGCAGAGAACACTTGGTTTCTTGTAGCATCATTCAAGCCACCCCAGTTTCCGAACTGAGGACGTCCGTCATTAATTTTGTTCATTACAACTCCATTAATCAGAGTTCTTCCATATTCATTGTCTAAGCCACGTACTTTAAAGAATGCTCCTCCCCAATTGTAAGCTGCTGCTTGTTGGAAAGGGTCTTTAGTAGCCTGCAATAAACCAGAAGATGTTTCTGATCCTGAGTTGTCATCACCTAAGTCGTTTTCAGTCAAAGTGATTAACCCCATTTGTGCTGTAGTAGCTAAATCTTCATCAAGGTAGATCGTTCCTAAATCGACATCTTGCGATCCGATTGTAACAGGTAATCTTTTCGTCAAGTAACCTACATACGTTACTACGATTTGGTGATCACCAGTTTTAACATCTTCCAGGACAAAGATTCCTTCATTGTTTGTTAAAGTAGAAATGTTAGTTGCCTCAATTCTTGCTAACACCGCGTTAATTGGTGTATTAGATTTGGCGTCAACTACTTTCCCTTTAATTTCCTGAACTCCTTGTGCGTAAGTAATAACTACTTGTAACACAAAGAACAAACTAAATAAAAGTTTCTTCATAAATTAAAAATGATTAAAGTGCTATGTTAAAAAAAAGCTAGTCGCTTATTTCTTTCACAAAGGTATGTTTTTAAAATAATATTAACTACTTTTGTTTCAAGAAATAAGCAGTACTTTACTTAAACTTAACACGGTCATGAACATCAAACTTCACAACCTATTTTTATTCCTTATTTTCTTGGGGTTAGCGGCTCAAGCACAGGAAAAAAAATACGAAATTCAAACAATCGCATTCTACAACTGCGAGAACTTATTTGACACTATTAGAGATCCAAAAATCTATGATGAAGAATGGACTCCAACAGGTGATCAAACTTGGACTTCTAAAAAATACAAGCAGAAAATCAGTAACTTAGCAAGAGTTATGTCTCAAATAGGAACTGATGAAAATACTAAAATGCCTGCAATTATCGGAGTTGCCGAAGTTGAAAATAGAGCAGTATTGGAGGACCTTGTAAGAGATCCACAAATGCTACCAGGTGATTATGGAATTGAGCATTATGATTCTCCGGATAGACGTGGTATTGATGTTGGATTATTGTATTCTAAAAAACACTTTAAACCAACAAGTTCTACAGCACATCCTTTGTATATCTATGATATGAAAAAGATCAATAGAGAGACAGGAGAATTAGGAGCGAGAATTTATACACGTGACCAATTATTAGTAAGCGGATTATTAGACGGAGAAGAGGTACACTTCATCGTTAATCACTGGCCTTCAAGAGTAGGTGGTGAAAAGAGAAGTAGCCCGTTGCGTGAAGCAGCTGCAGCTTTAAATAAACAGATTATCGATTCTTTATATAAAGTTAATCCACAAGCAAAGGTTATTACAATGGGAGATATGAATGATGGACCATATAATAACAGTATGAAAAAGGTGCTTAAAACTGAAGCGAATAAGAAAGACGTTAAGAAAGGTGGATTATTTAATCCAATGGAGAAAATGGCAAAAGACGGTTTAGGTACTTTAGCTTATAGAGATGCTTGGGATATTTTTGACCAAATGATCGTAACAGAACCTTACTTAAATGACAACTACGATTCTTGGAGTTTTTGGAAAGCAAGAATTTATAAAAAACCATTTATGGTTCAGCCTACGGGACAGTACAAAGGATATCCTTTAAGAAACACTAATGGTGTTCCTGGATTTAGTGATCACTTCCCAGTTTACATTTACTTGATTAGAGAGGCTAAGTAATAGCCATTTAAATAAATAAAAAAGGCCAGTGCTACTTTTGTAGTACTGGCCTTTTTACTTTATGCAAACATTTTATTTATGATTTCTCTACCGTAAACAAGTGATATTTTTTCGACAAAAGATTGAAAACTAAAGCTTGCTTCTTGGTTTGCATTGTCAGATATTGTTCTGATTACAATAAAAGGCACTCCAAACTCAAAACAAACTTGTGCTACTGCAGCCCCTTCCATTTCCACACACAACACTTCTGGTAATTGTTTTTGCAGATTTTCTTTCTGCTCATTCGTTGAAAAGAATTGGTCTCCACTCGCAATTGTACCCATATGTACTCTTGGTTGTTCAATACTAAACGGAGCAAGATCTTCTTTATTAACTACCTTGTGTAAATTGTCTATTGCCAGAATTGACTGCACTTGTTTTTCTGTGTTTTTAGACCACTGTTCGTCTGTATCAAAGTAAGTTTTACCTAAAAGTGGAATTTCAAACTTAGGGCGTAAAGGAGAAGCATCCATATCATATTGAACTAAATTAGTTGCAATAACAACATCTCCAACCTTTACATCAGGGTGAATTCCTCCAGCAACACCAATAAAGGCAATTTTTGAAACCCTAAATTCTAACAATAACGTTGCAACTGTTGCCGCCGCCGCTACTTTTCCTATTCTTGAATAAACAACAACGACTCTTTGTTGCCCTAATTTTCCTTCGTAATAAGTACGATTACCAATGGTGTGTACTTTACTGTCTATAAGTTGGTTGATAATACCATTTACTTCCTGAGGTATTGCACCCAATATTCCAATTGTATCCGTTGACATATACTAAATTTAGTTTTCAAATGTACAAAAAACAAAAGCAGTACAGTAAGTTAACAGCTAATATATAAGTTGGAATTAGAATATGTCATAGACAAAAAATAGATGCAGGTTTGGTAACTAATTCAAAGTAAAAGCGAATAAAGAATGTATTATCGGACTTTAATAATCGAGAATACTGTCAGGAATTGAACAATTGAAGAAATGACAAATTAGGAAATAAGTACCTTTAAAACCATTTGTCAATTTTTATATAATCATATCAAGGGAGTTTGTATATTTTATCTACTATTTATGTATAATGCTTGTATGATTTTACATAGAAAGTATACAAGCATTATACAAACACTATACATACACTATACAAGCACTCTTGATATGATTAAGAAAATATTTGTCTCGTCCTACTATAGCTGTACAGTTATAGTTGATAATCCTGTTTTGTACTGTACAGTTATTTCAAGGAAGTGCAAAGCAATTAAATTTGTTTTTTATCGTTTAGCAGTACGTTGTTGGCGAGTAAAATCACTGGTGAAGACTGTGTTTTATACCCCATAGTTTACAGAGTAATTAATTAAAGAAGTGCGATGTTGTATGCAAGGTTATCTTTTGATAAATAGTAGAATAAAACCATTAAATGGCAAAAAAGTACGTAGTAGGTAAAACTATTAATTTCGCAATCATTTTTGCATTAGGATATAGAAAAATGGATATTAAAAGAAATAGTAAATATTTGTTTTAATGAAAGTTAAGTAAATGGGAAGTGTGGTGAAAGCGGTTATCGTGTAGTAGAATAAAAAATTCTAAAAGGAACTTGTAAAAATAGTATCTTTACAGCGAGTAAAATTTAAAATAACTCTCTTTATAGAGATCAATATATAAAAAAAAATAGATGGCTTGTACAAATTGTTCAACAGGAAAAGATAGTAATGGGACCCCGAGAGGATGTCAAAATAATGGAACGTGCGGAACAGACAGCTGTAATAAATTAGCAGTATTTGATTGGTTATCCAATATGGTTTATCCTACTGGAACCGAGATTTATGATATAGTTGAAGTACGTTTTAAAAACGGACGTAAGGATTTTTATCGCTATCCAAAAGAACTTACCGTTAGCATTGGAGATATTGTAGCGACAGAGTCTTCGCCTGGACATGATATTGGAATTGTTTCATTAGCAGGAGAACTTGTAAAAGTTCAAATGAAGAAAAAGAAAGCTGATCCCAATGGTGAAATCTTAAAAATTTATAGAAAAGCAACACAAAAAGACATTGATATTTGGCAAGAAGCGAGGGCAAGAGAAGAGAAAGTAAAAGTGCGCGCTCGTGAAATGGCAATTGCTTTAAACTTAGAGATGAAAATCTCAGATGTTGAGTTTCAAGGAGATGCTTCAAAAGCAACTTTTTACTATACAGCAAGTGAGCGTGTAGACTTTAGACAGTTAATTAAGGATTTCGCTCGCGAGTTTAGTATTCGTATCGAGATGAAACAAGTAGGATTCAGACAAGAAGCAGCTCGTTTAGGAGGAGTAGGATCTTGTGGTAGAGAATTGTGTTGTTCAACTTGGTTAACAGATTTTAGAAGTGTTAATACATCTGCAGCTCGTTACCAACAGTTATCATTAAATCCGCAAAAGCTTGCAGGACAATGTGGTAAGTTAAAATGTTGTTTGAATTTTGAGTTAGATACGTATTTGGAAGCATTGAAAGATATGCCAGATTCAGATACTAAATTAATGACTGTAAAAGGATTAGCAATTTGTCAGAAAATAGATATTTTTAAAGGGCAGATGTGGTTTGCTTATATCAATAACTCTGCAAACTGGTATGTGTTAGATACAAGTCATGTAAAGGAAATTTTAGCTTTAAATAAACGCGATGAAAAAGGGTTAGAGTTAGAAAGCTATATGAGTGAGATTGAGGTTGAAACAACTGATTTTGAAGTTGCAGCAGAACACGATAGTGTAACTCGTTTTGATCAACCAAAAAGAAAGAAGAGACCAACGCGTAATAAAAAACCAAAAGGACAAGAGGAAGGAAGAGGACCTAAAAAAGAGAATGCTGTTGAGCAAAAGGAAAGACCTGTTAGAACTAATGACAAAGAGGGAAGAGGTCCAAAACCGCAACGTCCTCGTGTAAAAAACAAAACAGAACGTCCAAATACGAATACAAATAAGGAGAGGGTTAAAGAAGGTAATAATCAGCCAATTGCAAAAGAATCAACTGGTTCAAATAATGCAAATAAGGAAGTGAAAACGCCAAGAGTTAACCGCCCTAATAGAAATAAAAAACCAAGAAATAACAATCCGTCAAGTAATAATTCAAATGCTGAAAATTAGTAATTATTTATTGCTATTGAGTGTTTTATGTCTGACTATGGTATCTTGTCAACAAAACCCTAATGTTGTTTTTGATCAATATCAAGGAACAGAAGGTCGTTGGACAAAAGAAGATGTAAAAGCATTCGTTTATGAAGTAAAAGATACAGTTCAAGACTATGATCTGTATATGAATCTTCGCGCTAATAAGGATTATCCATTTAGCAATATTTTTGTGATATTAAAAACATATCAGCCTAATAATGATATTGTAGTAGATACACTTCAGTTTCAAATGGCTAAGCCAGATGGCACGTTATTAGGAACTGGATTTGCGGATATAAAAGAAAGCAAACTGTGGTTGAAAGAAGGGTATAAATTTCCTGAGTCTGGAAATTATAAGTTTACATTAGAGCAAGTTGTTAGAGAACTTGGTCAAATAGAAGGCGTAGATGCCTTAGACGGGATTTCAGAAGTTGGATTCCGAATTGAAAAAAGCGAATAAAAAGGAAGAAGTTAGTCATACTTTATGAGTACAAAACAACAAAACACAAAAGAAAAAAAGCAAGCTACCAGCTATAAAGGGTATGTAAAAGCTTTTTGGTTACTATTTTTAGGTGGTATTGCCGCGGTAGTTTTCTTTTTCTTATGTGCATCTTGGGGGGTTTTTGGCCCAATGCCAACCTTTGATGACTTAGAAAATCCAGCAAGTAATGTTGCTACAGAAGTAATTTCTTCTGATGGAAAAACGATTGGTAAGTTCTATTTAGAAAACCGAGTACCAGTTAAATATGAAGATTTACCAGATTATTTAGTTAATGCATTGATTTCAACTGAAGATGAGCGATTTAGAACGCATTCAGGTATTGATGCAAGAGGTACGTTACGTGCAGTTACTTCAGTAGGAAGTAGTGGAGGAGCCAGTACAATAACACAGCAGTTAGCCAAGTTATTGTTTCACGGAGAAGGATCTCGTAGCCTACCTAAGCGTATTATGCAAAAGGGTAAGGAATGGGTTATCGCTATCCAATTAGAAAGACAGTATACGAAAGAGGAGATCTTAACGATGTATTTAAACAAAGCAGATTTTGTTAATAATGCAGTTGGAATACGTTCGGCAACGCGTGTTTATTTAGGAAAAGAGCCTAAAGATTTATCAATAGATGAAGCAGCTATGTTTGTAGGGATGTTGCAAAACCCTGCTTATTTCAATCCTGTTCGAAGACCAGAATTAGTACAAAAACGTAGAAATGTTGTACTTCATCAAATGGCCAGAAATGGCTTTATTACACAAGAAGAGAGTGCTACTTTACAAGAGAAACCATTAGCTTTAAACTTTACACCAGAAAGTCATAAAGCAGGTTTAGCAACTTATTTCCGTGAATATCTTCGTGATTATATGCGTCGTTGGGTAAAAGAGAACCCTAAGAAAGACGGGAAAACGTATGATATTTATAGAGATGGTTTAAAAATTTATGTTTCTATTGACTCACGTATGCAAAAATATGCTGAGCAAGCTGTCGAAGCACATATTTCAAACTTGCAAGAGGAGTTCTTTATTGATCAAAAGAACAATAAAATGGCTCCATTCTATAAGATTAATCAATCAGAGTACGATGGTATCATCAGACGTGCAATGAAGTCTTCAGAGAGATGGAGACAGATGGCGGCACAGGGTAAATCTGAAAAAGAGATACTAAGTTCATTTGAAGTAAAAACAAAAATGCGCGTATTCTCTTGGAAGGGTGAAAGAGATACTGTTATGACGCCTCGTGATTCAATTTTATATTACAAGCATTTCTTACAAGCGGGTATGATGGCAATGGAACCTCAAACAGGACATATCAAAGCTTGGGTTGGAGGTATTAACTATAAGCACTTCCAATATGACCACGTAGGTCAAGGAGCAAGACAAGTAGGTTCTGTATTTAAACCGTTTGTATATGCTACAGCAATAGAACAACTGCACTATTCGCCTTGTGACTCTATTATTGACTCACCTTTTACAATGCCTAAAGGACGTCATGGAATTAGCAAGGATTGGAGTCCACAAAACTCTAATCGTTCGTATAGAGGAATTATGACGTTGAAACAAGCACTTGCTGGATCTGTAAATACAGTTACAGCTAAGTTGATGGATAAAGTAGGTCCAAAAGCGGTTATTGATATGACAAGAGATTTAGGAGTTTCTGCGGATATTCCACAAAGTCCTGCAATTGCTTTAGGAGCCGTTGATATTACAGTAAGTGATATGGTTGCGGCTTATAGTACTTTTGCTAATCAAGGTGTTTATATTAAGCCTACATTTATTACGCGTATTGAAGATAAAAACGGTGTTATTTTGTTTAATGCTATTCCGGAAACAAGAGATGTCTTAAGTAAAGATGTTGCCTATGCAATTATCAAATTACTGGAAGGAGTAACAGAATCTGGATCAGGTGTACGTTTGCGTACAACTTGGCAAGGAGCAGGATACAAACGAGTAACTGGTCACCCATATAAGTTTACGAACCCTATTGCTGGTAAAACTGGAACGAGTCAGAATAACAGTGATGGATGGTTTATCGGTATGGTTCCTGATTTAGCGACAGGAGTTTGGGTTGGAAATGACGATAGAGCGGCTCACTTTAGAACAATGACCTACGGACAAGGAGCTACATTAGCTTTACCAATCTGGGGTATCTTTATGAATAAGTGTTATGCTGATAAAACATTACACGTTTCGAAAGAAGGATTTAAAGTACCAGAAAACTTGTCAATTCGAGTTGATTGTACAAAAGTAGTTCAACCAGAGACTGATGATCAAGTTGAAGGAGGAGAAACATCCACTGATGAATTTGATTTTTAATATAGAAAAACGCCTTTTTTTAAAGGCGTTTTTTTTTGTATTTTAGGTGCCTATTCTAAAACCAAGAAACTATGATTAATAAAAAAGTAGCAAACGTTCAAGAGGCGTTAGCAGATATAAAAGATGATATGACCATCATGCTTGGTGGTTTTGGACTTTGTGGGATACCAGAGAATTCTATTGCTGAATTAGTCAGAAAAAATGTTACTGGTTTAACGTGTATTTCTAACAATGCAGGAGTGGATAATTTTGGATTAGGGCTATTGTTACAAAAACATCAGATTAAGAAAATGATTTCTTCTTATGTAGGAGAAAATGCAGAGTTTGAAAGACAAATGCTATCAGGGGAGTTAGATGTAGAATTAACTCCACAAGGAACATTAGCTGAAAAGTGTAGAGCAGCACAAATGGGTATTCCAGCATTTTATACACCAGCAGGGTTTGGAACGGAGGTTGCAGAAGGAAAAGAAGTTCGTGATTTTAATGGAAAACCACATATATTAGAACACGCATTTGAGGCAGATTTTGCAATAGTAAAAGCGTGGAAAGGTGATGAAGCAGGTAACTTAATATTTAAAGGGACAGCAAGAAATTTTAATGCTTGTATGGCAGGTGCAGGAAAAATTACAGTAGCAGAAGTTGAAGAGCTTGTGCCAGCTGGAGAGTTGGATCCTAATGAGATTCACGTTCCTGGAATTTTTGTTAAGCGTATTTTTCAAGGAGAGAAATACGAGAAGAGAATTGAACAACGTACAGTTCGCACAAAAAATTAATTCACCTTTAAATTAGTATTATGTTAGATAAAGTAGGTATCGCAAAGCGCATAGCAAAAGAGTTACAAGATGGTTTTTATGTAAACTTAGGAATTGGTATTCCAACATTAGTAGCTAATTATGTTCCAGAAGGAATGAATGTTGAGTTTCAAAGTGAGAATGGTATTTTAGGAATGGGACCTTTTCCTTTTGAAGGAGAAGAAGATGCAGATTTAATCAATGCCGGAAAACAAACGATTACAAGCTTAGCAGGAGCATCTTTTTTTGACTCAGCTACAAGTTTTGGTATGATTAGAGGAAAGCACGTAGACTTGACTATATTAGGTGCTATGGAGGTTTCTGAGCAAGGAGATATTGCCAATTGGAAGATTCCAGGTAAAATGGTGAAGGGAATGGGAGGAGCAATGGATTTAGTTGCTTCAGCAGAGAATATCATCGTAGCAATGATGCACGTAAACAAGAAAGGGGAGTCAAAGATTCTTAAAGAATGTAGCTTACCCTTAACAGGAGTAAAATGTGTGAAGAAAATAGTAACTGAATTAGCCGTTCTTGAAGTAACATCAGAAGGGATTAAATTGTTAGAACGCGCTCCAGGTGTGACAGTTGAAGATATTATTAAAGCAACAGAAGTAAAATTAATTATTGAAGGAGATGTGCCTGAGATGGTATTGGACTAATTCAAGAGTTACAATTAGATAAAAATAAAAAAGGGAGCATCAGCTCCCTTTTTTATTTCTTTTTCGCTTTATAAGCAAAGAAAGGCACCTTTAAATGTTTAGCAAGGTGTTGTGTTATGCTTTTTGAGAGAACTCGCTCTAAAAAGCTTTTATTTTGCTTTACAGTAGCTACCATATCTACTTTTTCACTTGTAATAAAATCAAATAGTACCTTTTCAATCTTATCTGTATTAAAAAGGTGGAAGGAAACAGGTTCATTTTTGTACTTTTCTTTCCATTTGTTGTAAACCGCATCACAAGCAGGCTTCTTCTTCGTACTTACGTAAACACATTTTACCTTTGCATTTAGCTTGTTTGCTGCTTCAATTAAGTCCTCTAATGTTTCTTCTTCCTCTTCTTCTAAACGAGTTGTAAAAACAATGTTTTCAATGTTTTTAAATTCTGCTTCTTTAGGAATACTCAGCACAGGAATATCAACTTTAGAGATTGTATTCACCGTATTTGAACCTAATATTTTTTTGTGAAAACTTGCATTAATTCCATCCGTTCCCATTACAATAAAATCAATATTGTTTTCAAGAATAGCATTTTGAATTTCAGGAATTAGCAGTCCTTCTTTCACTTTAAAGAACACCTCTACGTGTTCTAAATTAAGCTCTTTTCTTAGGGCAATTAACGTAGGACTATTGGCGTGAAGTTGTTCAAGTTTCTCAAAGTCATTTTTTTTAATAACATTATCCACAAGATGCGGACTAATACCACCTGAAATTACAGGAGGGTCATAAACGTGTAATACATATAATTCAGCATTGCTATAATCCGCTAATTGTAAAGCATATTTAAAAGCGTTATTTGCTGTTTCTGAATAATCAGTTGGGAATAATATCTTCTTCATAATGAATAGCTTTCATACTTCTTACAAGATACTGAAAAATAGGCGTTAAATTAATGTAAAACACAACAAAAGAGTCTTTGCTAATTTCAGAATCAAAAGAAGAGATGTGATTTAGTATTTATAATCTATGTTGGTAAACTCACTTATTTTTTGGCCGGATATTTTACGGCGAGTATCCCAATTATTTTCACCAAAAGGAGGAAGAGTAATATTGTGTTTTTCAGCTTCTTTTAAGTAATAATCTTTTCTGCTTTCGTAATTAGGAGATACGATGTTGTAAATGCAATTCGAGTTAAATCCCTTTTCTATAATTGCCATTGAAAAAGCTAATATATCATCAAGGTGAATCATATTAATTGGCAAGTCAGGATTGTCTAAAAATTCTCTTTTAGCAATGTAGTTTACAGGTTTTCTGTCTGCACTGAATAAACCACCTAATCTTAAGATACAAGCATTGATACTTGGATCACAAAGTAAAACACTTTCTGCGTCTCTAATTTGTTTAGCAGTAGGCTCATTAGAGTAAGAATTATATAACTCCGTAATAACTTCATTAGAAGGAGCATAAATAGAAACAGAACTCATCATAATTACTTGTTTGATGTTGTGTTTTTTAATGTACGGAACTAACTTTTTGAAGTTATCAGCATAAGAAGGTTCCGTTTCTTCTCTAATAGGCGGTATGGTAATGATTAATAAATCAGACCCTTTAAGAAAGTAATCTATATATTCTAAGTTATTGTGGTAAATATCAATATGATATGGTTTAATATTTAAGTCTTCTAACATATTCATTTTAGAAAGACTTGTAGTAGACCCTTTAATCACGTAGTCTCTTTTAAGTAATTGCTCGGCTAATGGTGTTCCTAACCAACCACATCCAAGAATGCTTATTTGTTTCATAATAAAGGCTATTGTTTTAAAATAGTTATAAAAATAAGCAATTACTTTGTATGGATAAATTTATCTATAGATATTTGATTACGAAATACAAAACAACATGAAAAAATTACTTTTATCCTTAGTCTTGTTTTCATTTGTAGGAGGGGTTTTCTCAACAGCAAATGCACAAGAAACAGAAAAACAAATTGTTACAGAAAATCGTAAGAATGATCCAAAGCAATTTGATAAGCCTTATGTAATCTTAATTTCCATTGATGGCTTTAGATATGATTATATTGAAAAATTTAATAGTAAGTTTTTAAAGAAATTGGGAGAAGAAGGAGTTAGAGCGGAGTCAATGCAACCATCTTATCCGTCAGTTACTTTTCCAAATCATTATACAATTGCTACTGGTTTGTATCCAGCGCACCATGGTTTAGTAGGGAATAATATTTTTGATCCAAAGATTGAAGAGCGTTATTCGCTAAGAAACTATAAAGCAGTTCACAATCCAGCTTGGTACGGAGGTACTCCATTATGGGTTTTAGCAGAACAACAAGGGATGATGAGTGCTTGTTATTATTGGCCAGGTTCAGAGGCTCCAATTAAAGATACATATCCTTCCTATTATTACGGTTATTCGGAGAAGTTTGAAATGGACACCCGTATTGCAGAAGTAGTAAAATGGTTGAGTTTACCAGAAGAAAAACGACCACACTTCATTACTTTCTATTTACCAGAAGTAGATCACGCTGGGCATACGTACGGTCCGGATGCAAAAGAAACAGAAGAAGCAGTACAATATGCAGATCGATCAATTGAGAAATTAGTTGCAGAGGTTAGTAAAACAGGTTTACCTGTGAACTTTGTTGTTGTTTCTGATCACGGAATGCTTGCGTTAGATCAAGAAACGCTATTGCAGTTTCCAATGAAAGTAGAGAAAGATGAGCTTACTTTAGTTAGTAATGGAACTTATATGAGTGTTTTTGTAAACAATAAGAAAGACATCAATAAATGGTATAAAAAAATTCAGAAAGCGGCTGATAGTAAGTTGATGAAAGTATTTAAGAAAGCAGACTTACCAAAAGAGTTTAATTTTGGAGGAGACAATGATCGTTTTGGTAGAGTAGGAGATATTGTTATTACAGCAGAACCACCTTATTACTTTACAAATAGAAAGTTAGCTGGAAGTCATGGTTTTGATCCAAATACAGTTAAAGAGATGCATGCTATTTTTATTGCTTCAGGACCTCAAATTAAAAAAGGAGAGAAGATTGCAACATTTGAAAATGTAGATGTATATCCATTAATAGCTAAGATTCTTGGATTAGAAATCACAGAAGAGATAGATGGTACTACTAAGGTAGCAGATCAAGTATTAGTGAAATAAGAAACAGTAAAACATAAAAAAGGCTTGCAATTGCAAGCCTTTTTCATTGGTTATATTTTGGTGTTAGAATTTATATCCAAAACCTAAGTTTAAGTAAATGTTGTGCATTGAGAAAGAGATTGCCTCAAAGTCTTTATCAAGTACACCATTGAAACCATAAGTCATATCGGCAAATAGTTTAAAATGATTATTCATTTTCCATTCACCACCAACTTGTGTTCCCCATTGGAATTTATTTATTTCTTTAGAAAAGTCATAAGGAGCTCTTGCATCTCCTTCAAAGTTAATTGCTTCACCGGTAGGTGTGTCTTTTCTGAATTGACCATCAGAAACATATCCATCAAAGTTTTTATCAATTAATCCTGATAAGTATATACCTCCGTAAACATTCCATTTTTGGTTTATTTTATAAACAGCAGACACGGGGAAAGTAACATAAGTATTTTTAACGTGAGTGTAAACACGTCCATTGTAGTAACCTGTTAATTCGGTATTGTCTTGTTCAATACGAGTTAAGTAATCTTTTACTCTTGCTCTTGTTTTCATTCCTTTACCTTCAAAACGAACTCCAACACGTACACCCCATTTTTGGTCTTCTGTAATCCATTTAGTAGCATTAGCTTCTAAACCTAATTGAAGGGTTGGGTTGTAGCTATCAAGTGTTCTAATTTCTCTTGGTAATCCTAAAGGACTTGCTCCTCCAATACTAAATTGAGCACGAACTTGGTAGTCCATATTATCTTTGAAGAAGTTGACAAAAGCATTTGTATTTTCAGTAGTTAATTCAACTGTTTTTTCTTCAGCTGTTTGCGCAAAACCAACTGAAGAAATAAGTGCGAAAATTGCTATATAAATATATTTCATTATAAAAGTTTGTTAGGATTTAGAATTAGTTGTCTTCAAGAATTAATTCTACTTCATCAATATAAAGTGTACTACCAATAGCACCTCTAAAATCACCACCTTGAATGCTTGACGTAAATACAATGGCAATCATATATTCTTTCGTTGAATCGAAGGTTTTTCCTTCAAGAAGTTTAAAAGGAGCTTCAAAAGCAGTCCAAGTATCAGTTTCAGAGTATAAGTTTGAATCTACTCTTGCAACCATTACCATTTTATCACTTTTGAAATTATGATCGCCTGCTAAGAAGTTATTTTTTTCTGTTTTTTCAAAAAGAATAGCATAACCATCCCAAGTATCTTTATCTAAGTCTTTTAAAGCAAATTCGTTTTTATTACCAAAGAAATCACCTGCTTTGTATTTATAATAACCTTTTATAGCAGCAGGTTTTTGTTTTGTATTATAAGGAATACCAAATTTTGGTGATTTTGCAGGAGAGAATATTTCTAATTTAAAACTACCAGCAAAGATATTTCCAGCAGCAATACCAGGCATTTTTAAGAACCCAGACATACTATGATCTAAACCAGTTAATATAGTTTGTAATAATACGCCACTTTTTTTGTAACCATCCAAAGTAACAGTTGTAGGGTATCCACTTGGGTTAGTTAGTTTTAAAGTACTTGCAGGCATTATTGAAAAACCAGAGTTACCGCTTGCCCAAATAGGGTTTAGCTTTCCATCAGTACCAGGTAAATATTCTAAGAATTCTGTGTAGACGTCATATTTGAATACACCATCAGGACTATAAGGTAAGTTATCTTTATTGTTTGCTAAACGATAGTTGTCCATTGAAAAGTAAGTAGGGAAATCACTTCTAATAAAAGAAACAGTATATGTTTTTTCCCATTGCCCACTTTCAGAAGTTACAGTGTATGTTACGGCTTCTTTAGAAAAATCATGTATAGAACCATTTGCAGGGACGATAGTAGCACCAGGAGTAAGTGTGAACTTAGGAGCAAAAGTCATATTATCATTGTTTTGTTTTAATCTGAATACAACAGATTCGTTTTCAATGATAGGGTCAGTTAGCAAAAATTCTTTTTGATTTTCAAAAGTAGCAGCTAAAATATCAGCTCTTTGATCAGCTGCTTCCTCTTTAATACAAGAAGTTAGCATAATTCCTATTAGTGTTAATAGGGAAAAAATTAAGTAGTTTTTTCTCATGGGTTTTTATTATGTTAGTTTTTGTTTTATAAAAAAATTATTCTCTACTCAAATTTGTATAGAGAAATAAAGTTCGCAAAGGTACGGCTTTTAAAATGATAGGCAGTTTTCGTAAAAAGATATGTATTATTAATGAATTGATAAATATCAGTAGGGAATCAATAATTCAAACCTTATGAGTGTTGGTTTTATTGAGGTTTTATTGTGAAACAAGTTCAGAAACATTATTAAATACCTAAAAAAATAAGAATAAACGAACAAGGGACTAAGCAAAATACTTAATCCCTTGTTGGTATTGTGTTAAATGAATTTGAGTTAGAACGTATAACCGAAGCCCATATTTAGGTAAATGTTATACATTGAAAAAGAAATAGCATCAAAGCTATTTTCAAAAAGAGGATTAAGCCCCCAGTTTAGATCAGCAAATAGTTTAAAATGTTTGTTCATTTTATACTCACCTCCCAACTGAGTTCCCCACTGAAACCTATTTAAGTTGTTAGAGAAGTTGTAATACCCTTTGTCTTCATCTTCAAAAGGAACAATATCCCCAATAGGGGTTCCTTCTCTTAATACTCCATCATAAACATATCCATTAAAATCTTTGTCAATCAATCCAGAGAAGTAAAAACCTCCATACACGTTCCAGTTTTCAGTGGCATTAAATACTACAAGTACTGGAAAAGTAACATAAGAGTTTTTCATATTTGTTTTTACATTTCCAGTAAAATAACCTTTTGTCTGTTTACCGTGATCTTCATCAATTTGTGTGTAATAGTTTTTTACCCTTGCATCGGTTTTCATTCCTCTCCCTTCAAAACGAATTCCAGTACGTATTCCCCATTTTTGTTGGTCTGTAAACCACTTGGTAGTATTAGCTTCTAAACCAATTTGTAATGTAGGGTTATAGCTGTTTATTTCTCTAATTTGTGCAGGCATTCCCAGCGGACTACTTCCTCCGATACTAAATTGAGCACGAACTTGGTATGTGATATTCTTATCAAAGAACGCTTTAAAATTTGAAAGCTGTTGTTGTTCTTCTTGAGCTAAAGCAGGTTGTATTGTTAAAAAAATAGAACTTGCCAGCAACGCGATATATAGTTTAATATTTTTCATTGTATTTTATTTATTGTCGTAAACAAGTTCAATTTCATCAACAATCAAGGTACTTCCTATTGCACCAGTAAACTCATCACCTTCAATGCTGGATGTCATAACAATAGCGAGAACATAGCTTTTTGTAGGATCAAATTTTTTACCATTTACAAATTCGAACGGAACCTCAAATTCAGTCCATTTATCTGTTTCTATGCGTTGTTCTTGCGGTACACGGGCGATAGCTACATTTCTTGGATCTTTAAACTTATGAGTACCATCTAAATAATTTTCTTTATCACGACTTTCAAATAAGATAGCATAAATATCAAAGTAATCTTTTTTACCAGTTACAGGGTTAAAATATTTATCAGTAACGACATCTCCAGCTTTATATTTAAAGAAACCTCTTAAAGATTTTGGCATATCTCCTTCATAAGGTAGTCCAAAACGAGTCGATTTAAGAGGTCTGGATATTCCTGCAAATTGAAAACTTCCAATGAAAAGGTTTCCTGCAGCAATAGGGCTCTTTGTAAACTCTGCTATTGGTGAGGTATAAACTGTTTGCATGTTAACAGCAAGACCACCATTTCTACCAGGAGCAGTAGTTGTAGGATAACTTTCAGGAGGAAGATTTCCAGCGATTGTTACATAACCAGCGTTACCACTATCCCAATCATATATTTTTTCTCCATTAGAGCCGTATTCAAAAAAACGATAGTATCGATTATTATTTGTTAGTTCTGCATTGTTGAATGTGTAGCTTGTACTTAATTCATCAGTAGTAAAACTCACTAAATATGTTTTTTTCCAAGTTGGGTCTTGTGCTGTAATTGTAACTTTCTGAGCATTACTAAAGTCCCTTGTTGTGCCATTAGGAGGATCCATAGTTGCATTAGGAGATATAATGAAAAAAGGAGATTGTTTTCTCAAGTCAGTGTTGGATTTGACTTTAAATTCAATCGATGTATTCGTTATAATAGGATCTGTTTTTAAATATTCTGAAGGAATATAAGCTTCAAGAATATCCGCATTCGTATCTAACTCTTCGTCTTTATAACAACTACCCATCACAAGAGCAGCCATAAATAAAGAAGAGATTATAAGTATTTTTCTCATGAAGTGATATTTTTAGTGAGGATTAGTGTTGACAAGTTTCCTGCCAAATTTTAAACAGCTGTAAATATAATAGTTATGTGTTTAAAGGTAGAAGTATTCTCTTTGTTTTTTCACGATTATTCTTGAGAATAGAAGATATTTACTAAAAAGTAAATGCAATAAAGTGTTTGGACATAAAAAACCGGATTAGGAATTATCTTAATCCGGTTCTTTTACTTTAAAAATAATGAAGTTATTTTAACTTATTGATTTGGTAAAGATCTAAACGTCTGTCTTTTTTAATTTTTACACTTCCATGCTCATGTAATTCTTTAAGTAAATCCACATCCACATCCACGATTAACGTCATTTCTGTATTAGGTGTTGCTTCAGCTTTTACTCCATTTGTAGGGAAAGCAAAGTCAGAAGGAGTTAATACTGCAGCTTGAGCAAACTGTATGTCCATGTTGTTTACTTTAGGTAAGTTACCAACACAACCTGCAATAGCAACATAACACTCATTTTCAATAGCTCTTGCAGCAGCACAGTTCCTTACACGCGTATAACCATTCTGTGTATCTGTTAAGAAAGGAACGAAAAGGATGTCCATTCCTTGATCAGAAAGTAAACGAGAGAGTTCAGGGAATTCAACATCATAACAAATCATAATACCAATTTTACCACAATCAGTATCAAAAGTTTGAATTTTAGAACCACCTGTCATTCCCCAATGGTGTACTTCGTTTGGAGTAATATGTATTTTAGCATACATTTCGTATGTACCATCTCTTTTACATAAGAACCCTACATTGTATAGAGTACCATCGATTAGATAAGGCATACTACCTGTGATGATATTGATGTTATAAGAAATAGCAAACTCTTGGAATTTCTTTCTAATGTCATCAGTATAACGAGCTAATTCGCGGATAGCATCAGCTTCAGATAAGTGATTGTAGTCTGCCATTAGCGGAGCCGTGAAAAGCTCTGGGAACATAGCAAAATCACTTTCGTAATCAGAAACAGCATTAATAAAGAACTCTGCTTGATCAAAGAATTCTTGTAGGTCATTAAATGGTCTCATTTGCCATTGAATAAGCCCCAGTCTAATAACACTTTTCTTAGCATTAATTAACTGTACATCTTTCTCGTAATAGATATTATTCCATTCTAATAAAACAGCATATTCTTTAGAACTGACATCTCCTTCTAAATAATTACGCATTAAACGAACCATGTGGAAATCATTTGCCAACTGGAAAGACATTACAGGGTCGTGTATTTCTTTTTTTCTAACCTTGTCTAAATATTGTTTAGGCGTTAATTCTGCAGCATATTTAGAGTAAGTAGGAATACGTCCTGCAAAAATAATTGACTTTAAGTTCAATTGTTCACACATTTCTTTCCTTGCGTCATATAAACGTCTTCCAAGTCTTAAACCTCTATATTTAGGATGTATGAATACGTCAATCCCATATAAAACACTTCCTTCAGGATTATGAGTATTGAAAGTTGAGAATCCGGTGATCTGATCATACGTATGGGCAGACATAGCCTGCTTTTCATCAATGATTAGTGATAAAGCTGAGCCAACAACAACACCGTCAACTAATACAACTAATTGTCCTTCTGGAAAAACTTTTAATAATTGCTCGATTTCATCTTTATTCCAATAAGAATCTTCCAGTCCTTTATAAGACTCTAACATAGATTTCTTTAATTCGAGATAATCGTCAATTTGTAAAGTTCTTAACTCTACTTTATTGATAGTAGTTTCCATATTTACTTTTTTTTGTAATGTACAAATTATACAAAAGCAATATAATTAAAGAAAATATATTAACATTCAAATATTTGTTAAAAAGGGGTGTTATTTTTGATGTAGGTTCTGTTGATTAATAAAAATGATATTCTAAAATTAACAAAACCAAAAAATTATGAGTTCACTAAAAAATCGGGTTCAATTAATCGGGCGTGTTGGACAAACACCTGAAGTTAAAGTTTATGGCGAAAATAGAAAAAGGGCTTTTTTCTCCATTGCAATTAATGAGGTTTCATATAATGAAAAAGGAGATAGAATAGAGACAACACAATGGCATGATATAGTTGTTTGGGGAAAGCGAGCAGAAATTGTTGAAAAGTTTGTTGATAAAGGGAGGGAGATTGCTGTAGAAGGTAAGCTAGTTAACCGTAGTTTTGAAGATAAAGATGGTAATAAGCGCTATGTTACCGAAATTGATGTTGCCGAGATTTTATTATTAGGTGGCAGCAAGTAAAGTTTTTATTATTTCTGTTATCGCTCAAGCTACATTATAGCTTGAGCGATTTTTTTATGGTATAAGGTTAATTCTTAAGGGTTTTTTAAAAAAAGAGTTAACTTGTGTCACGAAAAAAATTTCTGGTTTTGAATAAGATATTAGTTATAGAAGATGATTTACGCGTTGCAGAATTATTGCGTCGCAGTCTTGAAGAGCAAAGTTTTGAAGTTGACTTAGCCTATGATGGCTATATGGGAAAGAAATTAGCTTTGCAAAAAGAGTATTGTCTTATTATTACAGATGTAATCCTTCCTAAAATTAACGGGATAGATTTGTGTAAGGACATTAAAAGAGAATTACCTCAAATACCAATAATAATGTTGACAGCTTTAGGAACAACGGATGATAAAGTAGAGGGATTTGATGCTGGAGCAGATGATTATTTAGTAAAACCATTTGAGATAAGAGAGCTATATGTTCGAATAAGAGCCTTGTTAAAGCGTTTTGAGCATTTACAAACAGCAGAATCAAATGTGTTGAAGTATGCTGACTTGGAGTTAGATCTAAATGAGAAGTCTTTTAAACGCGGAGGTGTTGATATTCATCTTACACCTAAAGAGTTTAATTTACTCCAATATATGATGGAGAATCCAGAGAGAGTTTTGTCAAGAACTGAAATATCAGAGAAAGTTTGGGATACTCATTTTGATACAGGAACGAACTTTATTGATGTTTATATTAACTATTTACGCAAGAAAATAGAAACAGATCCGACTAATAAAATTATTCATACTAAGTCAGGTATGGGGTTTATCTTAAAAGGCAATGAAAATTAAAGGAAAACTTACTTTATGGTTTACTCTGTTAGTAGCTACAATACTTTTAGTCTTTGTAGCTGTTGTTTATTGGTCTTCTTCCAAAAATAGAGAAGTAGAGTTTTTCGAAGTTTTAGAAAAAGAAGGAATTACAAAGGCGAAGCTTTTTTTTGAAGCAGAAGTTAATCCTTCAACCTTACATAAGATTTATCGTTTTAACAGTGAAGTTATCAATGAAGTTGAGGTTGCAATTTATGACTTAGACTTTAATTTGTTATATCACGATGCAGAAGAGATTGATAGGGTAAAAGAAACGAAGTCAATGATAGACAAAATAGTGTCTCAGAAGAGAGTACATTATTTTCAAGGTGATTGGCAAGTTATTGGTATGGTTTATTCTTATAATGGTAAGGACTATGTACTAACAGCAACAGCTTTAGATGAATATGGTTATGTAAAAATGCACAACTTGTTTTTGACCATTACCTTGTTAACTATTGTGTCGTTAATTGTTATTTATATCTGTGGAGGATTATTTGCTGATCGTGTATTATTACCAATTAAAGTAATGAATAAAGAGGTTAATAATATAACAGCTACGAATTTAGATCTTCGCATAAGTACAGAAAAGAACAAAGATGAATTAGGAGCTTTAGCGAATAACTTTAATGTAATGTTGGATCGTTTAGAAAGGTCGTTTGATGCTCAAAAACAGTTTGTTTCTAATATATCTCACGAGTTGCGTACACCTTTAGCGGCAATAATAGCAGAACTTGAATTAGCCTTGGTAAAAGAACAGAAGGCAGATGCTTATGTAAGAACAATCGAAAATGCCTTAGCAGACTCTAAAAAGATTGTTCGATTATCGAATAGTTTACTTGATTTTGCAAAGGCCAGTTATGATCCAACAGAGATTGTTTTTAAATCAGTTCGAATGGATGAGGTTGTTTTAGATGCTTGTCAGAAATTACAAAAAAGTAATCCAACGTATAAGTTTAATTTTATCATTGATGAAAATATTGACAGTGAAGAGATGGTTTCTATTAATGGGAATAGTTACTTATTAGAGGTTGCTATAATGAATTTGTTGGAAAATGCGTGTAAGTTTTCTAAAGATCAACAATGTAAAATATCTATTTCAAATATTGAAAATAAGTTAAGAATAGTAGTTTCAGATAATGGCATAGGAATGAGTAGGGAAGATTTGGATCATATTTTTACCCCTTTTTATCGGGGAGAAAATGGCAAACTCATTGAAGGTAATGGAATAGGACTTTCTTTAACTCATAAAATTATAGGGTTACATCAAGGGGTAATAGATGTACAATCACAAGTAAACAAAGGAACAACGTTTACAATTACAATTTAAATCACTTTTAAGCTATATTAAGGCACTCTTCAACAGAGTGTCTTTTTTTGTTTTTATAGAATTCTAATAAGATTCTAATTTTTTTCTAAAAGCTTTCTAATAGCCATCAGGGGGTTAATCTTCTACTTTTGCCAAGTCAAAAAAAATAGAAATTATGGAGGTAGAGTCCTTTATTAAGACGAGTGAAAGTTAAACTTTCTTTCTGATTCTCATAGTACAATGATAATTAAGAAAGAATAAAAAGTTGTTATTATGTTGATTTCAGTATTTATAGGAAGATTAGCGTTAGCCTTTTTTTTAGGGGCTTTGATAGGCGCGGAGAGACAGGTAAGACAGAAAAGTGCAGGTTTAAGAACGAATACATTAGTGTGTATAGGAGCAGCAGGATTTGTATTGATGTCTTATCAAATAGGCGGAACTGCAGTAGGTAGAGTAGCATCTTATGTTGTGAGTGGAATAGGTTTTTTAGGCGCTGGAGTCATTATGAAAGATGGTTTTAGCATAAGAGGACTCAATACAGCTGCTACAATTTGGTGTTCAGCCTCAGTAGGGTCTATGTGTGGAGTAGGATTGTGGCAAGAGGCAATTGTAATGGCTGTTTTAATTGTAAGTGCTCATTTATTGCTACGACCAATTGGGACATTGATGAACAAGATGTCGTTTGAAAGTGATATAGATTCATCAGAAGTTCATTATGAAATCGTAGTTGGGTGTAAAGAGGAGGTTGAGAATCACATTCGAGTGATGGTTTTAGAAAGTTTGAAAAAACAAAAGGATTTGCAGTTGAGATCTTTAAAAAGTACTGATAATGGTAATCCTGCTTTTTCATATCTCAAATTTGAGATCTATTGCTTAGGACGAAAAGACGATATTTTAGAAAAAGTAACCAGTAAAGTTTCTCTGGAATATGGTGTTTCTGAAGTGACTTGGGAATTAACTACTTACTAACCTTTAAAACTGAATGTGATGAGATTATATAAAAATGAAAAAGGAACATTGAGAAAAATGGCTCAAGATTTTCAAGGAATAGATCAAATGATGCTGATGGTGCCTGTATTGAAAAAGATGCCAACAGTAGATGTTAGTGAAGCAATTAGTTTAATGGAAAATAAAGACTTATTGATTTTATTCAATGAGTTCAGTAAGCAAGAACAAGGAGAAATATTTGCAGAGTTTCCATTGGTTAAGCAATTATCTTTTTTTCAACAAGTGAGTAAAAAGTTGTTTTCAAAGATTTTTGAAGAAATGCCTTCTGATGCAAGAGCCGATTTGTTTCAGTTATTAACACAACAAGAACAAGTCGATTTATTACCTTTTTTAAATAAGAAGATTAGAGAAGATGTATTGGCATTGAGTTCTTATCCAGCAGATACAGCAGGAGGAATTATGATTACTGATTTTGCTACAGTTTCTAAGAATATGAGTTGTTTCGAAGCAATTCAAAAAGTAAGAAGAGATGCTCCCTCAAAAAAGACAATTTACTATGTGTACGTTGTCAATGAAGATCAAACTTTAGTAGGCTTTATAACTTTAAAAGATTTGATAATTGCAGAGCCAGATGTGTTGGTTGAAGAAGAGTTACACAGTGATTTTATTTTCGGGTACGTGAGTGAGTCAAGTGAGAGTATAGCAAAGAAAATTGACAAATATGAGCTTGTAGCCTTACCAATTATCAATGATAAGAACCAATTAGTAGGTATAGTTACACACGATGAAGCGATAGATGTTATTCAAGCAGAACATACTGAAGATATGGAGCGTTTTATGGGAATTATGAGTAGTAATGAAGAAGTGGACTATAATGATACAACCATCTTTGGGCACTTCAAGAAACGTGTAGTGTGGTTAGTTACTTTAGCAATAGTAGGAATAATTTCTGGATTAATTATTCACAGTTATGAAGGGGCATTAGCACAAATGATGATACTTGCTTTATATATGCCTATGGTTGCCGATACAGGAGGAAATGCGGGGAGTCAATCAGCAACAGTTATCATTAGAGCATTGGCATTAGGACAAGTAACATTAAAGTCTTGGGTAAAGGTTTTGTGGAAAGAAACAAGAATAGCATTAATGCTTTCAGTTTGTTTAGGATTATTAGCATTTGCAAAAGTTGTTTTCTTGAGTTGGGAGACTGAAATACCAGCAGCCTATTCTTTAGTTAGTATTGGTGGGGTAATTGCTTTAGCACTTTCATTTCAAGTAATTTCATC
The DNA here is from genome assembly GCF_900099675.1 of Myroides phaeus. GTDB lineage: Bacteria > Bacteroidota > Bacteroidia > Flavobacteriales > Flavobacteriaceae > Flavobacterium > Flavobacterium phaeum. The sequence continues at coordinate 39,798 of NZ_FNDQ01000001.1, read as the reverse complement.
TACAATTATTGGAGCAACATTGCCTTTAATAGTAAGAAAATTTGGAGGAGACCCAGCAGTTGTTGCGAGTCCAGCAATTACAACAATAGTTGATATATCAGGCTTGTTAATTTATTTCAGTTTAGCAGCCTACTTCTTTAATTTAAAATAGCATAATTATTGTAGTTGTGAATAAAAATATAAACGGATGAAAAAAGCACGATTTAGATGTGATTTGTCTTCAGAAGGCTAATTATTCTTAAAAAGGTGATGGATATTCAAGGATACCTCCTTGTTTTTGAGTAATTTTAATGTCGTTTTAAGATTGATATTAAAAAATAAGTAAAATTAAATACAAATAAAAAACAAACATAATGGCTAAGACATTGAAACTTGCTGGTATTTTAGGAGTAAGTGTATTACTAAGCTTTTGTTCAGATAAGAAAGAACAAACAGGTGATACAGCCCAATACAGCGTAGAGAATCAGGTTATCTCCTTGACAGAAAACTCAAATTTAAGAAGTAGAATAAAAACTGATCTTGTTTCAGAAGAGCAATTCACTTTTGATTTGGTTACTGCAGGAATAGTTAAGGCTATTCCAAACCATTATGCAGAGATAGCATCTCCCTTTTCAGGTAGAATAGTAAAGTCTTTTATCAAGTTAGGACAAAAAGTAAGTATAAATACACCTTTATTTGAGGTTTCTTCTCCGGATTATTTTGAAGCTCAAAAAGATTATTTTGATTCAAAACAAGAGTTTAAGCAGGCAGCATTGAACTTAAAGAGACAAGAAGACTTGTTGAAGAATGGTGTAGGAGTTAGACAGGAATTTGAAGAGTCTGAAACGGAATATTCAATTGCTAAAGCTGCATTTGATAATGCTAAAGCTGCATTGGCAATTTATAATGTAGATGGAAATTCTCTGGTATTAGGACAGGCATTAACTGTTCGTTCTCCAATCAATGGAGAAGTTCTTGAAAACAATATTGTATTAGGACAATATATTAATGACGATGCAGATCCAGTTGTGAAAATTGCTTCGTTGAGTAAAATATGGATTGTTGGTAAAATAAAAGAGAAGGATATTCAGCATTTAACAAAGCTAAACAAGGTACAAGTTGAATTGGCTGCTTATCCTAATCAACCTATGGAAGGTATTATTTATCACGTGAATGAAATCGTTGATGAAGAAACAAGAAGTATTGACGTATTAATTGAGGTAGATAACGAAAAGCGTATTCTTAAACCAGGAATGTATGTGAACGTACGTTTTATTGATCAACCAGAGGAAGTAATTCTTATTCCATCAAGAGCTGTATTACAAGGAGAGGATGATTCTTTCGTTTTTGTAAAAGTAGATACAGATAAATACAAAAAGAAGAAAATTGTAATAGGAGGAGTGTCTGGAGATAAAACAGTGATTTTATCAGGATTAGAAAAAGGAGATGAAGTTGTAAGTGAAGGAGGAATTTACTTACCTCAATCTTATTAATTTATAAAGGAGCGCAGTAATGAAGAAGAATATAATTGACATCGCTATCCACAAGAGATGGCTTGTCGCTGCATTGTTTGTGTTGCTTTGTATTTTTGGATATTATTCTTGGAAACAGTTGTCTGTTGAAGCATATCCAGATATCGCAGATACAACATCACAAGTAGTAACGCAAGTACCAGGATTAGCAGCAGAGGAAATAGAATTGCAAATCACTATTCCAATTGAACGAGCTTTGAATGGGATGCCAGGTATGCACGTAATGCGTAGTAATAGTACTTTTGGTTTATCTATGATTACCATTGTTTTTGAAGATGGTATTGAAGACTATTTTGCAAGACAACGTATTCAAGAACGACTAAATGATGTAGAACTTCCATATGATGCAACACCAGAGCTTGACCCGTTAACGTCTCCAATTGGTGAGGTATATCGTTATATTATTGAAGGAGATGGACATAGTTTACGTGAGTTAACAGATATACAGAACTTCGTAATTATTCCAAAGTTAAATCAAGTACCTGGCGTAGCTGAGGTTACTAATTTTGGAGGGGTTACAACACAATTTCAAATTGAATTAGATCCGCATAAATTAGAACAATACGGATTGTCTTTAAGTGATGTAACTGAGACAATTGAGGAGAACAACGTAAATGCAGGAGGAAGTGTATTAACAAGAGGTGATTTAGGTTATGTAGTTCGTGGTATAGGATTAGTGAAAGACCTTGAAGATCTTGGTAAAATTGTTGTAAAGGCAGAGAATGGTATTCCTGTGTTTTTAAATGATTTAGGTCGTTTAAAGTATGGTAATGTTGAAAGAAAAGGTGTTTTAGGATATACAGATAGAGAACGCGATTACTCAGATAGTATTGAGGGAATTGTATTGCTTTTGAAAGGAGAGAACCCTTCTGTTGTATTAGAAAAAATACATGTTTATGTAGATGAACTGAATAATGGGTTATTACCAGAAGGAGTTAAGATACATACGTTTTTAGATAGAACAGATTTAGTAGATACAACTTTACATACGGTATCAACAACTTTGATTGAGGGGATTAGTTTAGTTGTTATTGTATTAATTGTATTCTTAGGAAGTTGGAGAGGAGCTTTATTAGTAGCTATTACTATTCCAATTTCATTGCTGTTTGCATTTATTATGATGCATTTCACTAATATTCCAGCAAACTTATTGTCTTTAGGAGCAATTGACTTTGGTATTATTGTCGATGGTGCAATTGTAATGATGGAGTCCATTCTGAAGAAGAGGGAAGATAATCCGAAAGAGGAATTAAAAGAGAAATCAATTGCAGAGCGAACAAAAGAGGTTGCTAAACCAATTTTCTTTGCTACGTTGATTATTATTACAGCTTATTTACCATTATTTGCTTTTGAACGTGTTGAAAAGAAATTGTTTACACCAATGGCATTTACAGTGGGGTATGCTTTAATTGGGGCATTATTAGTTGCACTAATTTTAATTCCTGGATTAGCTTATGCTGTTTATAGAAAGCCAAGAAAGATATATCACAATAAATGGTTAGAGAAGTTAACAGCTCTATATCACAATCGAATTATTAAGATTGTTGATAAACCGAAACAGGTTTTCGCCCCTTTATTAGTTGTCCTTGCAATTACTGTAGGATTAAGTATGAAGGTAGGAAAAGACTTCTTACCACCTTTAGATGAAGGTTCTATATGGTTACAAGTAACACTTCCTCCAGGTATTTCATTAGAAAAATCAAAAGAGCTAAGTGATACATTACGAGCGAGAACTATGAAATATGATGAGGTTACTTATATTATGGTTCAAGCGGGAAGAAATGATGATGGTACAGATCCATTTACACCTTCTCACTTCGAGTGTTCTGTCGGGATAAAACCTTACAAAGAATGGCCTCGCGGAAAAACAAAAGAAGATTTAATTGAAGAGCTTGCGGCAGAATATGAATCATTACCTGGGTTTACAGTTGGTTTTGCACAACCAATGATTGACGGGGTAATGGATAAAATATCTGGGGCTCACAGTGAATTAGTGGTTAAAGTTTATGGTGAAGATTTCCATGAAACAAGACGTATTGCTAATGAAGTGTTAGGAACATTGAAAACAGTAGATGGAGCAGTTGATTTAGCTATCGACCAAGAGCCGCCATTGCCACAATTACAGATTCATGCAAATAGAGATAAAATTGCTCAGTATGGATTAAACGTTTCAGACGTAGCAGAGTTAATTGAGGTAGCAATTGGAGGTAAAGCAATTTCTCAAATCTTTATTGGAAACAAGGTTTATGATATTAGCGCGAGATATACAGAAGAGAGTAGAAACACCCCTGAGAAGATTGCTAACTTAATGTTGACATCAAGTACAGGAGCTAAGATTCCACTTTCACAAGTTGCTGATGTTAAAACAAGTACAGGAGAAAGTACAATTACAAGAGAGATGAATAGACGTCATTTAACTGTTAAGTTAAACGTGCGTAATCGTGATTTAGCATCATTGTTGAAAGAAGCACACCAAAAGATTGAAGAGAATGTAACTTATGATCACGAGAAGTTTCATATCGAATGGGGAGGACAGTTTGAAAACCAAAACCGTGCTTATAGCCGTTTAGCTGTAATTATCCCATTGACTTTGTGTTTGATGTTTGTATTGTTATACGGTGCTTTTGGTCAGTTTAGACAAGCAGGATTATTGATGATTGTTGTACCATTAGCTTTATTTGGTGGTATGTTAGCTCTGAATGTTAGAGGAATGTCTTTAAACGTTTCTTCTGCAGTAGGGTTTATTGCTCTATTTGGTGTGGCTATTCAAAATGGGGTAATTATGATCTCCCACATCAATGATTTGCGAAGAAAAGGAACAGCATTGAAAGAAGCAGTTTTACTTGGGGCAGAACAGCGTTTTAGACCCGTATTAATGACTGCTACGGTAGCTGTATTAGGGTTATTCCCAGCTTCTTTGGCAACAGGAATTGGTTCTGACGTTCAACGTCCATTGGCAACAGTAATTGTTTATGGATTGTTGTTTGCAACTATCTTGACACTATTTGTTTTACCAGCTCTATATTATTTAGTAGAGCGTAAATGGGGGAAAGACAGTGATTTTACAGAAGAGGCAATGGAAGAAAATTAGTATCAGATATGAAAGTTTTTAAAAAATATATACAAGCAAGTTTATTAATGGTTTTTTGTAGTGGAGCGGCTTTTGCACAGCTCCACACAGAAGAACATCCAAATAAAAGTGTGCTAACTTACCAAGAGTTTTTGAGTAAGATGGCAGCAAATAATTTAAGTTATGCTGCGGAGAAATATAATATTGATATTGCTGAGGCTGAGGTACAAGCAGCAAAAGTCTTTCCTGATCCAGAATTAAGCTTTGGCTGGGTAGATAATCAGCAGAAACGTATGCAAATGGGGTATGGTTTTGAAGCAGAATTGTCTTGGGATCTTGAATTAGGAGGAAAGAGAAAAGCGAGAAAGAACTTAGCAAAAGACCAAAAGGTATTAGCAGAGCTTGAATTACAAGAATTTTTTCAAACGCTTCGTGCAGAATCTACAATTGCATTCTTAGAAACATTGCAAAACAAGATGCTTTTTGATATTCAAAAGGATTCTTATGAATCAATGTTACAAGTGGCTAAATCGGATAGTATTCGTTATTCTTTAGGACAAATTAGTAAAGTAGATGCTATTCAAAGTAAATTGGAAGCTAAGTCTATGTGGAATGATTTACAAGATGCAGATGATACTTGGGAGAATAGTCTTGTTGAAATTAGAAATATTATCAGTGCAAGTAGAAATGATTCAGTTTACATTCCCAAAGGTGAGTTTAATAAATTTGACCGTTTGTTTGATTTAAATGAATTGATTATTACTGCACAAAACAATAGAGCTGACTTCTTAGTTGCTCGTCAAAATAAAGTTGTGGCTGGTAGACAAGTTTCTTTAGCAAGAGCAGAACGTGTAATTGACTTAGGGTTAAATGTAGGAGTAGAAAACAATTCATTTGTTAAAAATGCAGTTGCTCCAACACCTGGTAATACTGCTGTTAAAGCAGGGATTTCTATTCCACTTAAGTTTTCTAATCGAAAAGATGCTGGGTTAAAAACAGCGTTATATGAAGAAAGACAAGCAGATTTAGAATATAATGCTATTGAGTTAGAACTTGAAAAAGAGATAACGCAGGCTTATAGAAATTACTTGACAAAACAAAAGCAAATCTTCCGATTTGAAAATGGTATGTTAAGCGAATCTAAGGAAGTTTTTGAAGGGATTAAATACAGCTATCAACGAGGAGCAAGTAGTTTATTGGAAGTGTTAGATGCACAACGTACTTATAACGAAACACAACAGGCGTATGCAGAAACATTATTTGGTTATGCAGAAGCGTTAGTGGAGTTAGAGAAAGCAGTAGGTATTTGGGACATTGATTTTTAAGAGAAGTAAGTTATGAGAAATCTAATATTAAGTTTTTGTGTATTAGCAGGAATAACAACTGTAAGTGCTCAAAATATAAATGATGAAGTAAAAGGACGTACCACATTTGCTGTGAAAGCAGGGTGGTTACAATCAACTTTAAAAGGTAGTGATATTGATTATTTAGCAATCGATGGCAAAGTAGATGCTCGTAATAATTTTTTTGCGGGTGTAAGTGTAGATAATTGTGTAGGTAAATACTTTGGATTGAAACACGAGTTGTTTTATCAAAATCACGGTACTGGTTTTAATAGAGAGATCGAAGATGAGGTAATCAGTGCAAAGTTAGAAATGCATAGTTTGCGTTTAAACCCAATCAGTGCTGTATTTAAAGTAGAAGGACTACAAGTATATGTAGGTCCATATGTAAATATGTTATTAAATTCATCTATTACAGCTATTGATGAGGAAGGAAATACTTATAAAGATCATTCTATTTTTGGAGGTATTGACGATGATCAAGAAGATAGTAAGTATTTGCAAAAAATGGACTACGGTATTGTTGCAGGTATAGAATATCAATTCAAGTTTGGACTACTTGTAGGAGCTAACTTCTCAAGGGGTTTTGCAAGTTTATTTGATAATGCTAATACATTTGGTGTAGAAGAAAATACTGGAATGTATGACAAGAAAATCTACAATCAAAACTTCGGTGTTTTTGTAGGATATAAATTTTAGGTAAGTTGTTAGAATTAAAAAAAGGGCAATCTCAATTCGTTGAGGTTGCCCTTTTCTATTATAAAAGGATATCTTTAACTTCAGACAACTTTTTAATTGTTGTGAAGTTTGGATGATTTATTTCGTGGTCAATGTGTTCGTGTAACCAAGTTGTATGAAATGGCACGTGAACTGCGTGTCCTCCTAATTCCAATACAGGTAATACATCTGAACGCAATGAGTTACCAATCATAATAAACTCTTCAGGTTGAATATCTAATCTTCCTAATAATTTTTGATAGTCAATCTCTTCTTTATCAGTCATTACTTCAATATGATGAAAATATGGACCTAAACCAGAATGGTGTAGTTTTCTATGTTGGTCTTTCAAATCACCTTTGGTAGCAACAACTAATTTATATTTAGACTTTAACTCCTCTAAAACGTCTTCAACTTCATCAATTAACTCGATAGGTTTAGTTAAAAGCTCTTTTCCAATGATAATTATTCTATCAATGACCTTTTGGTTAACTGTACCTTTAGATATTTTGTAAGCAGACTCTATCATTGAAAGAGTAAATCCCTTAATCCCATAACCATATAATGGGAGGTTGTCTATTTGAGTTTTAAATAACACTTGAGAAATACTCTGATGAGTTAAGAAATCTTCCATTAAGATACAAAACTGTTTCTCCGCTTCGTTAAAATAGGGCTCATTGACCCATAGTGTATCGTCAGCGTCAAAAGCTACTACTTTAATTGATTTCATCTATTAATATTTATGTATGTTTAATCACAAAGGTACAGATATTATAGCGTTTACACTTATCTATAATGCTTTTAGTGCTGTGTTATTTATATAACTTACCATTATTGTTTACTTGATAACATTAAATTAATATATCTTATGGTGTAAAGAATTACTTTGGTGTTGTTTCAATAAAAAGTTGATAAAACTAACTTTTTATTGAAATTATGATAGAAACGGACTGGAGTTTGATAGTTTTGTATAATCAAGAAAAGAAACACTTATCACAATAATATAAATTGAGTTTACAGATGAATTTAAAAACAACTTTATTTGCAGCTATTGGTTGCATATTTTCACTTTCTGCAGTAGCAAATGAAACGTTACCAAAGCCCAAATTAGTAGTTGGTGTTGTAGTTGACCAAATGAGATGGGACTACTTATACCGTTATTATGATCGCTATTCTGACAATGGATTTAAGCGTTTGTTGAATGAAGGATTTTCAAGTGAAAATACTTATATAGACTATGTTCCTACTTACACTGCAATCGGACATAGTACAATCTATACAGGGAGTGTGCCTGCTATTCATGGTATTGCTGGTAATGACTTTATCATCCAAGCTACAGGTGAAAGTATGTATTGTACACAAGATGATAATGTACAAGGAGTTGGTGGTGGAGCAGGAAAGATTGGTAAACAATCACCTAAGAACTTATTAGTTTCTACTGTGACTGACCAATTAAGATTAGCAACTAATTTTAAATCGAAAGTAATAGGTATTGCAATTAAAGACCGTGGAGGTATTCTTCCTGCAGGACATTTTGCTAATGCTGCTTATTGGTTAGACGGTACAACTGGAGATTGGATTACGAGTACATATTATATGAAAGACCTGCCTAAATGGGTTAATTCTTTCAACAAACAAAAGTTAGCTGATAAATACTTTAAGAATGGATGGAATACGTTATATCCGATTGATTCTTATGTGTTAAGTACGGCTGATGATAATTTATATGAGGAGCCTTTTAAAGGAGAAGAGAAACCTGTATTCCCACGTAATTTAGTGCAATTAAAAAAGGACAATGGTTATGATTTAATCAAAGCGACTCCTTTTGGTAATAGTTTAACTTTAGATTTTGCAAAAGCAGCAATTGAAAGTGAGAGAATGGGGGCCAATGTCGATGGAGCAACTGACTTTTTAGCTGTTAGTTTGTCTTCAACAGATTATGTAGGACACCAATTTGCAATTAATTCTATTGAAGTAGAAGATACTTATTTAAGACTTGATGCAGATATTGCTTCTTTCTTAACTTACCTTGATGAGAAAGTAGGAAAAGGTAATTATACTTTCTTTTTGACTGCTGATCATGGTGCTGCACATAACCCTAAATATTTTGCAGATCAAAAAGGTAATGCTGGTTATTTTAATACAGTAGAAGCAAAGAAAGTATTAAACGAAAAGTTACAAACTAAATTCAAACACGAAGGAATTATCAAAAGTTTGACAAACTATCAAGTACACTTAAACAATGCTTTAATTGAAAAAGAAGGTCTTGATGAAGAAGATATAAGAGAATTCATTGTAAGAGAGTTTAAAAAGATTGAAGGCATTGCTTTTGTAACTGATATGGATAAAGCAGCAACAGCGAGTATTCCACAGAAGATCAGAGAACGTATTGTAAATGGTTATAATATTAAGAGAAGTGGTGTAATTCAATATATTTTAGAGCCACAATGGTTTAGTGGTAAAAAAGATGGAAAAGGTACTACACACGGTACTTGGGGATCTTATGATGCACATATTCCAGCTGTTTTTATGGGTTGGGGTGTTAAACCAGGTAAAACTTTACGTGAAACACATATGACAGATATTGCACCTACAATTGCTGAGATATTGAAAATAGAAGTGCCTAATGGAAATATAGGAACTCCAATTCACGAAGCTGTTGAAGTAAAATAAGAATAATTATTACTATAGTTGAAACCCACATATTGATAAAATATGTGGGTTTTTTAATTAAAATGAGTTTAAATTATCTCAGATACAATTTTATTTTTAGCTTTGGTAATTACTTACAAAAAACACCAAGGTATATGAAAAAAAGGTATTTACTTTTTGGTTTTATATTTTCTATGAGTGCTTCTTTACAAGCTCAATATAAAACTGTTACAAAGAAAGATGCAAACGGATTTACATATGAATACGTTGAAAATGACCCATCAAAGGCAAGAGTTTATACATTAGGTAATGGACTAAAGGTTTATTTAGCTCAAAATCACGATGAACCACGTATTCAAACTTATATACCTGTTAGAACGGGATCTAATAATGACCCTGAAGATAGTACTGGTTTAGCTCACTACTTAGAGCATATGGTATTTAAGGGAACTTCTAAATTAGGAACTGTAAATTGGGAAGTAGAAAAAGAGTTGTTAAAACAAATTTCTGATCTATATGAGCAACACAAAGCAGAAACAGATCCAGAAAAGAAAAAAGAACTTTATAAAAAGATAGATGCTATTTCTAAAACGGCATCTCAATATGCTGTTGCAAATGAGTATGATAAAGCAGTTGCTTCAATTGGAGCATCAGGAACAAATGCTCATACTTGGTTTGATGAAACAGTATATAAAAATGTTATCCCATCTAATGAATTAGAGAAATTCTTAATTGTTGAAAGAGAGCGTTTTTCTGAATTAGTATTGCGTTTATTCCATACGGAATTAGAAGCAGTATATGAAGAATTTAACAGAGGACAAGATAATGATTATTGGGCTTCACACGAGGCTATGATGTCTTTATTATTTCCAGAATCTCACTACGGTACACAAACTACTATCGGTACTTCTGAGCACTTGAAAAACCCTTCAATGGTTGCAATCCACAATTATTTTAACCAATACTATGTTCCTAATAATATGGCGGTAGTATTAGTAGGTGATTTGGAATTTGAACCTACAATTAAGTTGGTAAATGCTTATTTCGGTTCTATGAAAAAAGCAGTACAACCTACTGAGTATGTAGCGCAAGAAAAACCATTAACTAAGATTCAAGTTAAAGATATTTATAGCCCACAAAGCGAGCGTGTTGAAATTGGTTTCCGTTTAGGAGGAGTTAAAACACAAGATGCTGTTTACTTGAACTTAATTGATATGTTGTTAAGCAACGGTCAAGCTGGGTTAATTGACTTAGATATTAACCAAAAACAAAAAGCATTATATGCCGGAAGTTCTCCAATGGTTATGAAGGACTATTCTGTTCACCAATTAACAGGTATGCCAAATGAAGGACAGACTGTAGAAGAGGTGAAAGACTTGTTGTTAGGTGAGATTGAGAAATTAAAAAGAGGAGAGTTTGACGAATGGTTGTTAGAAGCTGTAGTTAATGAATTCCGTAAAAACTCAATGCAAGCTTTAGAGAGTAATGATGCAATGGCAACTGAAATGTACCAAGCTTTTATTCATGGAAGAACTTGGGAAGAAGCTGTTTCTGATTTAGAAAGAATGTCTAAAGTGACGAAGCAAGATGTAGTTGACTTTGTGAATAAAAATTACGCAGATAACTATGTTGTTATTTACAAGCGTCAAGGCGAGAATAAAGACTTAGTACGTGTTGAAAATCCTGGTATTACACCAATTGACTTAAATAGAGATAGTGAATCTAAATTTTATTCAGAATTTAAAGCTATCGGAGTTGAAGAGATTAAACCTGTATTTGTAGATTTTGATTCTGCTATTAAAAAGGATAAAATAGGAAAAGTAGGAGGAAAATTATATTCTATTAAGAATACAACAAATGATCTTGCTACGGTAACTTATATTACTCCAATTGGATCAGATAATGACAAAAAATTATCGTTAGCAATTAGCTATTTAGATTATTTGGGAACAAGTAAATACTCTGCTGCAGATATTAAGAAAGAGTTTTATAAATTGGGTGTTGAGTACAGTTTAAATACAGGTACAGATAAAACATATATTACAATAAAAGGACTTAAAGAAAACATTCCTGCAGGTATTAAATTGTTAGAGCATTTGGTTACTGATGCTAAAGCTGATGCAGACGCTTATGCTAATATGGTAGACCAAATTTTAAAAGCTCGTTTTGATGCAAAATCAAGCAAGGGAGGAATTCAAAGAGCGTTAAATAGCTATATTGTTTCTAACGGTGAGTTAAGTAGATTTAAAGATATCTTAAGCGAAAAAGAACTTAAGGAGATCAAACCAGAAGAGTTAGCTTCATTAGTACGAGGATTTTTTGATTACAATCAAGATGTTTTCTACTACGGAAACGATTTGAAAAACACACAAAAGGCTATTGTAGAGAACCATAACTTAGGAAAAGGTAAAAAAGTACCTGCTGCTAAAGTATACGCTGAGCCAGCTACAGACGGAACATTGTATTTTGCTCCTTACGATATGGTACAAGCTGAAATTTCTTATAGAGGTAGAGAACATAAATTTGATAAAAACTTATTAGCTACAAGTAATGTGTTTAATAACTATTTCGGAGGAGGAATGGCTTCTGTTGTTTTCCAAGAAATTCGTGAGTCTAAATCATTAGCTTATTCTGCATATGCATATTATATGAATGCAGGTAAAGCTGATAAACACAACTACGTAATGGCTTACGTAGGTACACAAGCAAACAAATTGCCTCAAGCTGTTGATGCAATGATGGAGTTGATGAATGATATGCCACAAGCAGAGAATCAATTTGAAAATGCTAAAAACTCTGTATTGAAAAGTATCGCTACACAACGTTATACAAAAGCACAAATCTTCTACTATTGGTTGTCTTTACAAGAAAAAGGAATTGATTATGATATCAACAAAGATATCTTTGGTCAAGTAGAAAAAATGTCAATGACAGATTTAGTAGATTTCTTTAATAAATACGTAAAAGGTAAATCGTTTAACGTTGGTTTATTAGGTAAGAAAGAAAATCTTGACTGGGAAGCTGTTAAGAAAATGGGTAATGTAAAAGAGTTGAGTTTAGAAGACTTATTCGGATACTAAGATTCGTTTAAATAAATATAATCCCCTAAGGAGTTAAAAACTCTTTAGGGGATTTTTTATGTTTATAGGTGAAAGTCAAATATTACATAGAAAGAGTTAGAAAGACTATGAGTACAATAGACTGAAGATAAGTAGAAAGCGGCAAAGCATTATTTTTTTTATGGTTATTGTTGCTTTAAGCAAGCTTTGGATAGGTACTAAAGGATTTTGTTCAAGACAAGTTTATAATTTCTATAGATGTAGGCACTTCTATTACTGGTATATTATAAATAGAAGTAGTAAGGAGGAGAAGATAGCTTTGATGAAGTCTTAATAGGGTATAAGCTGGTATTTGAAAGAGTAAGAATAACCTGTTTAATTAAGCATAGCAAAAAAAATATTGCAACTGACTGTTACCTATTGTATTAATGTCTTTTTAAACATTGAGGTAGCAATCAATTGCAATAAATGAATAGACTATTAACGTCTACTTATCTTTGTCTAACAATTCAGCCATTTCTAAGGCCTGTTTGATAGATTTAATATTCTCAAAAGTTAGTAATAACCTCAAACCTGTTTTGGTTTGTTTTTCTTTCATTTTACACAAGTTAGCGTGTTGCTGTACAAATAATAAGGCTTTTCTAAACTTAGAAGATTGATAGTATTCCGATTGTTGGTCGCCTAAGAAGTAACAAATCATTTTGCCTTGTTTTAAGACTACTTTTTCAATCCCCATATTAGAAGCATGCCATTTTATTCTAAGGCTGTTTAAAAGGGCTATAGCTTGCTTAGGAAGAGGTCCGAATCGGTCAATCAATCGTTGTTCGTATTCTTGAAGAACTTTTTCTGTAGTTATTGTACTTAACTCATTATACAGATTTAGTCGTTCTGTAATATTGTTAATGTATTCATCAGGGAATAGAATTTCGAAATCAGTATCAATTTGAGTGTCTTTTACAAATACTTTATTTTCTTCTGTATTCTCATCAGCATATAAGTCTTTAAACTCGTTTTGTTTTAATTCCTCAATTGCCTCTTGCATAATCTTTTGATAGGTTTCAAAACCGATTTCATTGATGAAACCACTTTGCTCACCTCCTAAGATATCTCCTGCACCACGAATTTCTAAATCCTTCATCGCAATGTTTAATCCACTGCCAAGCTCACTAAATTGCTCCAAAGCCTGTATTCTCTTACGTGCTTCTTCTGTCATTGCAGAATAAGGAGGGCAGATGAAGTAACAGAACGCCTTTTTATTACTACGACCTACACGTCCTCTCATCTGGTGTAAGTCAGAAAGTCCAAAATTATTGGCATTATTGATTAGAATGGTGTTGGCATTCGGTACGTCTAAACCACTTTCAATGATTGTTGTAGCAACTAAAACGTCAAATTCCCCATTCATAAATGAAAGCATTAACTCTTCAAGCTTTTTACCTTCTAATTGTCCGTGACCAATACCAACTTTAGCATCTGGTACAAGGCGTTGAATCATTCCAGCAACTTCTCGGATATTTTCAATTCTGTTGTTGATAAAATAAACTTGTCCCCCTCTTTCAATCTCATAAGCAATAGCATCTCTAATAATCTCTTCATTAAATCCAATTACATTAGATTCGATCGGATATCTATTAGGTGGAGGAGTCGTGATAATAGATAAGTCACGTGCAGCCATTAAAGAGAACTGTAACGTTCTCGGTATCGGTGTAGCTGTTAGAGTTAGTGTATCTACGTTCTCAGATATTGTTTTCAATTTATCTTTCACGGCAACCCCAAACTTTTGTTCCTCATCAATAATTAATAAACCAAGATCCTTGAATTGTACACCTTTGTTTACTAATTGATGCGTTCCAATTAAGATGTCTATTTGCCCATCAGCTAAGTCTTGTAAAATCTCTGTTTTCTGTTTTGCTGTACGGAATCTATTGATATAAGAAACGCGTACAGGCATATCTTTTAAACGCTCTGTAAAAGTTTTGTAATGTTGGAACGCTAAGATAGTCGTAGGTACTAATACGGCAACTTGTTTACCGTTATCCACCATTTTAAAAGCTGCTCTAATAGCAACTTCTGTTTTTCCGAAACCAACATCTCCACAGACTAATCTATCCATAGGACGGTCAAGCTCCATATCAGCCTTTACTTCTTGCGTTGCCTTTTCTTGATCAGGAGTGTCTTCATAGATAAAAGAACTCTCTAATTCGTGTTGTAAATAACTATCAGGAAGACATTGAAATCCTTTTTGTAAACGTCGCTTAGCATATAATTGAATTAAATTAAATGCAATGTGCTTAACGCGTGCTTTTGTTTTGTTTTTAAGGGTTTTCCAAGCACTTGAACCTAATTTATGAATCTTTGGTACAGAGCCATCTTTTCCGTTATATTTTGATATTTTGTGAAGTGAGTGTATGCTTACGTAAACAATATCGTTATCTGCATAGACCAACTTAATTGCTTCTTGTGTTTTTCCTTCAACCTGTATTTTTTGTAATCCTCCGAATTTTCCGATACCGTGGTCTATATGAGTAACATAATCACCTACAGAAAGAGAATTAAGCTCTTTGATGGTAATTGTTTGCTTCTTAGTATAACCATTTTTAAGGTTAAACTTGTGGTATCGTTCAAAAATCTGGTGGTCAGTATAGCAAGCAATTTGTTTTTCATCGTCAATAAACCCTTCAAAAAGAGGCATAACCACAGTTTTAAAAGATTTAACAACAGCAGTTTCTTGGTCATTTTTTAAAGACTCGAAGATTTCTCTAAATCGCTTAGCTTGGTTTTCATTCGAACAATACAAGAAATTAGTATAGCCATTGTCTGTATTTTCATTTAGATTTTGCGCTAATAAATCAAATTGTTTGTTGAATGAAGGTTGAGGTTTAGTATGAAAATCAATTACTTTTGTTGGCTTGATGATTTTTGTATCGTCAAGTTCAAGATAAGTAAGAAGCTCTATTTTCTTTACAAAAGTTTGCCCATCCATAAACATATCTTTCGGTTCACGGTGGCTTAAATCTTTGTTTAACTTGTCAAAAACAGTAGTTGCTTTTTCAAACAAACGTTCTAATTGGTCAATTATAAACGCTGTGTTTTGAGCAAATACGACTGTTTTTTCAGGTATGTAGTCTAAGAAACTCTCTCTTGATTCTTGAGAGAACTTGTTTTCTACATTCGGAATAATTGTAATTTTCTTTTGTTTATCTACAGACAATTGTGTTTCCACATCAAAAGTTCGGATACTGTCAATTTCATCCCCAAAGAATTCAATTCGGTAAGGATTGTCATTTGAGAACGAGAAAACATCAATAATTCCTCCACGTACTGAGAATTCACCCGGTTCAGCAACAAAGTCAACACGTTTAAAATTATATTCAAAAAGTATTTCGTTGACAAAGTCGATAGACATTTTGTCTCCTAAGTTTACTTTTAAGGTATTTTTCTCCAAGACTTTTTTAGTAACTACCTTTTCAAAAATAGCTTCAGCATAAGAAACTATGATAGCAGGTTTCTTACGAGAGCTTATTCTGTTAAGAACTTCAGCTCTAAGCAATACATTAGCATTATCCGTTTCTTCAATTTGATACGGACGTTTGTATGAACCAGGGTAGAATAAAACATCTTGTTTATTGATTAAAGCTTCAAGGTCGTTCAAATAGTAAGCTGCTTCTTCTTTATCGTTAAAAATTAATAAAAAAGGCAAGTCTGATTGAGCGAATATACTTTCAATTTGGAAAGAGATAGCAGAACCAACTAACCCTTTAAGCTGTATTTTGCTTCCAAGTTTTTGTATTTCTTGGACTACTTGTTTAGTATTTGTTGCTTCTTGAAACTTTTGTTTAATATCCATTCTTGTAGTCGATTAATTTGTAGTTGTTGGATTTGCTCTTCGCTCAGTGCTAATAGCCTCTAACATTTCTTCTTCTCCAATTTCTTTAGGAACTCTATTTTTAATAAGGTTTTCTTCCATTTGGTCAAATAATAACTTAATGCTATTATTCACTTGTTTCAAATCGTTGTCTAAACGATCAATTTCAATTGGTTCTTGAATAATAAAAAGATGTAAGTTATTTAATGACGTTTGCAAAAGAGTAATTCTTGCCTTAACATCAGGAAGATTAATTTCCTCTGGCATTTTTTGGTAAGATAAAGAAGATAGCTTTTGAGTCAATACATCCGCTTTCTTTTGGAAAGCTCCAATTGTAGTTACTGGTTTTAAACTAAGTTCTTGTTTAAATTCTTGCCAAGCCTTCCAATCATCTAATAAAGGTTTAAGTTCATTAGATGGTTTAGGAAGAGAAAATTTCCAATTGTTTTTTAAGAAAGCGAAAACGCTGTCTCTGTGCTGAGATATTTTTATTTCTTGTTCCTTTTCGAACTTTTCTTCGTCTTTACAAGATGTTGTTAGTAAAGAAATAGAGAAAAGCATTAAGAATATTGCAAGAAGCGATTTTTTCATGTTTCACGAGTTTAGATGCCAAATTTACAAAGTTCTATTATAATTGTAGCATAGGGCTACTCAGTTTGTTATATAAGTTATAAAGTTACTTTAAGATTTATAACAATTATTGATTTGTTATTATAGTTAGTTTATATTTGTGGACTTTAAAATATGTGAAACAATGGGAACCAAAATTCTTATCATTGGGGCTTGTGGACAGATAGGTTCTGAGCTAACAATCAAACTAAGAGATGTTTATGGAAGTAATAATGTAATTGCTTCTGATATTAGAGAAGGGAATAGTGAACTTATGAATTCCGGACCTTTCGAAGTATTAAATGCTATGGATTTTGATGCAGTTTCCTCCGTTGTTGAAAAACACAAAATTGACGAAGTTTATTTAATGGCAGCTTTGTTGTCTGCGACAGCTGAAAAGAACCCTGCTTTTGCATGGGAATTAAATATGAATTCGTTATTCCATGTTTTAAATCTTGCAAAAGACGGAAAGATTAAGAAAATTTTCTGGCCTTCATCTATTGCTGTTTTTGGACCAACAACACCTCGTCATAATACACCTCAATATACAGTTATGGAACCAAGTACTGTTTACGGTATTTCAAAACAAACAGGAGAGCGTTGGTGTGAGTATTACTTCAATAAATATGGAGTAGATGTTAGAAGTATTCGTTACCCAGGATTAATTTCTTGGACTACACCTCCAGGGGGTGGTACTACAGATTATGCAGTAGATATTTTTTACAAAGCAATTGAAAACAAACATTATGACTGCTTCTTATCTGAGCAATCGGCCTTGCCAATGATGTATATGGAAGATGCTTTAAATGCAACGGTTGGAATTATGCAAGCACCGAAAGAGAATGTTAAGATTCGTTCTTCATATAACTTAGGTGGTATTTCGTTTACTCCAGAGCAAATTGCAGCTGAGATCACGAAACACATTCCAGATTTTACAATTGAATATAATCCAGATTTTAGACAAGCAATTGCTGATAGCTGGCCTGCAAGCATTGATGATACTTCAGCACAACAAGATTGGGGTTGGAAACACAAATATGATTTATCTTCTATGACAGAAGTAATGTTAGAGAACTTAGGGAAAGTATTAAAGAAGTAATTTTCTATATATAATGAAAAGGCTCGTATGAAAATACGAGCCTTTTTTATTTCTTAAGACTTTTAAATACTAATCTATACAGAGGTATAATAACTATAATTAATGCAATAATTAACATTATAGTAGTTATTAGATCGCTTACAAGTTGCTGTGATCTAATTAACAAAGCAGCTATAAAAACAAAAGCTCCTAATAAGAGGAATTGTAAATTTTTATTCATTATATTCTTATTTGAAAGTACAAAAGTAATCTATTAGTTTAATTTATTAAATAAATAGATTACAAGAGGGCTGATAATCATTACAAATGAGATTGTTAGAATGAAGTATGCTGTTTGAGCATTTACAATATCAAACAAGTATAGAGTAAAAGCAAGTATAAACAAGGCAATTCCTCCTAATAAAATGTAAGTGTTTTTTTTCATGGCTAATTTCAAAAAGTGTAGTCTAATTTACGTTAATATTATATTTACCACAAATTTTAGAAAGCATAAGTTCGCATTTTATAAAACTATTAGTAATTTTATTGGAAATAAAATATTCTATAATTATGAAACAAAATGTTGTATTAGAACAAGCGAATAGTGCTTTTTTATCTTGGAAAAAGTTAAGCATAGATGAAAGAATAGATTATTTAACGAAGGTAAATGAGAAGCTTCTTCAGAACAAAGAAGAATACGGTAAGTGTATGACTTTAGATATGTACAAACCGATAAAGCAATCTGTTGCTGAAGTAGAAAAATGTTCGAAGCTTATTCAATATTATATTGACAATGGGAAAGAGATATTAAAAGGGCGTACAATAAAAACAGATTGGACAGAAACCTATACTGTTAACGATCCCTTAGGAGTAATTTTGGGTGTAATGCCTTGGAATTTTCCTTTTTGGCAAGTGTTTAGATTTGCAATTCCAACATTATTAGCAGGAAATACAGTTGTTGTAAAACATGCAAGTAATGTTCCATTGTCTGCAAAAGCATTGGAAGAGTGCTTTACAATTGACGATGTAGACCCAGTTTATTTCAATATAACGATACCAGGAAGAGAAGTTGAAAGGTTAATTGAGAGCCCGTATGTAAAAGGAGTTTCGTTGACAGGAAGTGAAGCAGCGGGTAGTGCTGTTGGTAAGAAAGCAGGGGAGTTTATTAAACCAGTGGTATTAGAGTTAGGAGGAAGTAATGCATTTATTGTTTGTGAAGACGTTGATGTAGATACCATTGTTCCAATTGCAGTAAATGCGCGTTTTCAAAATACAGGACAGAGCTGTATTGCAGGCAAACGAATGTTAGTTCACAATAGCAAAAGAAAAGAGTTTACAGAAAAATTTGCTGAAGCAGTTAAGAAGTTGTCTTTTGGTGATTTAATGGATTATGATACAGGATTAGGATATATGGCACGTCCTGATTTAGCAGACGAATTAGCGGAGATAATGAATAAATCTATAGCAATGGGAGCTACATTAGTTGCAGGAGGTAAAGTGGAAGGAAATAAGTTTGAGCCTACTATTTTAGCAGATGTAACGAAAGAAATGCCTGCGTTTAAAGAAGAAACTTTTGGACCATTAGCAGCCATTGTTGGTTTTGATACATTTGACGAAGCAGTTGAATTAAGTAATGATTCTCGTTTTGGTCTTGGAGTTGCGATGTTTGGAAAAGATGTTGAGTTCCTTAAATCGAAAGTAAGTGAGTTTGATGAGGGGGCAGTGTTTATCAATGAAATGGTAATATCAGATCCACGTGTGCCATTTGGAGGAAATAAGTTCTCTGGTATTGGTCGTGAAATGGCAGCAGAAGGGTTATTGTCATTTGTAAATAAAAAGTCAGTTATTGTAAAATAAAAAATAGATTCCATAAAGATAAGTTATATATGACTACTACGTTTTTGAATTTTTGGTCTTCCATAGGCTTTGTAGATATAATTGAATTCTTAGGTACTTGTGCATTTGCAATATCAGGAATTCGCATGGCGTCAGCTAAAAGTGTCGATTGGTTTGGGGCTTTTGTTGTTGGTTTTGTTACCGCAACAGGAGGAGGAACTTTACGAGATCTTTTATTAGGAGTTACTCCCTTTTGGATGCTATCAAGTGTGTACGCTTGGTGTACAGTTTTAGCATTAGGTGCGGTTATCTTGTTTAGTAAACAATTAGTGCGTTTAAATAATACATTCTTATGGTTTGATAGTATTGGACTAGGTTTGTTTGTCGTAGTAGGAACAGAAAAAACGATCGGTTTAGGTTATCCTTTTTGGGTAGTAGTTATTATGGCAACCATAACAGGTATAGTCGGAGGGATGGTAAGAGATATCTTAATCAATGAAATTCCGGCTATTTTTAGACAAGAATGGTATGCATTAGCTTGTATTTTTGGTGTTATGATATATTATTTTTTAGCTTTTATAGGGTTAGATGAAGTTTTTGTTCAAGTGAGTACAGCAGTAGCTGTTTTTGTAATTCGCTTGCTTGCAACCCGTTATAAACTGGGGCTTCCGACACTAAAAAATGAAGTGTAAAAAAGTTAGAGGTTTTTGTGATTTTTGTTTGTATAAACTAAAAATCGTACTATATTTGCACTGCAATAAAGGTAGAAAATAACCTTCCTCCTTAGCTCAGTTGGTTAGAGCATCTGACTGTTAATCAGAGGGTCCTTGGTTCGAGCCCAAGAGGGGGAGCATTCTAAAAGCCAGTCGTAAGACTGGCTTTTTTTATTTTACACCATTTTGTACTCTTATTTATAAGTCTATTTTTTATAATCTAATTCGCAATTTAGGATAAGGTGCTAAATTTAGAGACTTAGTATAAAGATTTCTTTTCTATAAGAAAAAAAGTAAACCAAGATTAAAATATAATGCATTGAATTGTTCTTGCAATAAAGAACGTATTAAAGTGTAGTTTTAATCGTACCATATTCGACACATCTCCCACTCAAGTACCACAGAGGTTCGGAAAACAAGCCTTTTTCCCGAAGGTGTGTGGTAGTTATGTGGTACTTGTCTGAAACAAGTATCAAAGAAGGCCATAATGATAATACTATTTAACTTACATAAAGATATTAAAAAGGTATATGGCTTAAGTTGGTTTATGTTGAGTTAATAATTGCTCTAATGATTGAAATACGAACGCTTTTACTAAACCCTTCAATGTAAAAGTAAAGCACTTTAGACCAATTTTTTTATTGATTCGAATTTTTTGTGTGTAAAAAAAGCCTCAACTATGCAGTTGAAGCTTTTATATAATATTTTATGTAAGTGTTATTTAAATAGATTGCTTAACCAAATAAATGTTCAACTACGTCTTCTATTTTAGTAACTAAAATAACTTTTATCCCTGAGCCATTGTAACCTATCTTGTTGTATTTAGATACTAAGATCTGTGTAAAACCAAGCTTTTCTGCTTCTTGGATACGCTGATCAACACGATTAATAGGTCTGATTTCTCCAGATAAACCAACTTCACCAGCAAAAGTTACTCCTTTGTCAATAGAAATATCTTGATCAGAAGAAAGAATAGATGCAACCACCCCTAAGTCAATTGCAGGGTCATCAACAGTAATTCCTCCAGTTATATTTAAGAAAACGTCTTTTTGTCCTAATCTAAAACCAGCTCTTTTTTCTAAAACAGCTAAAATCATATTTAAACGCTTTAGATTGTAGCCCGTTGCACTACGTTGTGGTGTTCCATAAACGGCTGTGCTTACTAAAGCTTGTACTTCCACCATTAAGGGGCGCATACCCTCTAATGTTGCAGCAATTGCAGTTCCAGACAATTCTTCGTCTTTGTGAGAGATTAGTATTTCAGAAGGATTTGAAACTTCCCTTAATCCACTGCCTTGCATTTCATAAATACCCAATTCAGCAGTAGACCCAAATCGGTTTTTGTTAGCTCTTAAAATACGATATACGTGATTTCTATCTCCTTCAAACTGTAATACTGTATCAACCATATGTTCAAGCATTTTAGGTCCGGCAATACTTCCATCTTTTGTAATGTGACCAATAATTAAGACAGGAGTTCCCGTTTCTTTAGCGAACTTTGTCAATTCAGCCGTACACTCTTTAATTTGTGAAACGGTTCCAGCAGAAGACTCAATATAATCTGTGTGCAACGTTTGAATAGAGTCTATAATCAACACATCAGGTTGAATTTCTTCTATTTGTCTAAAGATATTTTGCGTATTAGTTTCTGTAAGGATGTAACAATTGTCATTCACAGGATTAATGCGTTCTGCACGCATTTTAATCTGTTTTTGACTTTCTTCTCCGGATACATAAAGTGTTTTAAAAGGTAAGCGAAGAGATATTTGCAGCAAAAGAGTACTCTTTCCAATACCAGGTTCACCTCCCAATAAAACCATTGAGCCAGGAACTAAACCACCTCCTAGAACGCGATTTAACTCATAGTCTAAAGTATTCATTCGAATTTCTTCAGTACTGTCAATTTCTTTAACACGTAACGGTTTTGCCACTCTTTTTGTTGTCGAACCAGATGTTGTGGCAGCCTTCCATCCTGTTTTTTCTTCTTTTTGAATAACCTCTTCAACAAGAGTATTCCATTCTCTACACGTAGGACATTGTCCCATCCATTTAGGAGTTTGAGCTCCACAACTTTGACAGAAAAAAGCTGTTTTTACCTTTGCCATTCTTTTCGATTTTGAACTAAAGTACAAATTTAAGTTTTATATCAACGACGACACTTATGCAATCAAGAATAAAAAAAATGAGTAAGGTGTAATCTATGAAAGAATTATTGATGAGAAATGATACGATTAGTATTATTGTTTCTTGTAATAAATAGGCAGTAAAATAAAAGATAGTGCCCCAAAAACAACAACAATAGCAGTTTGTGTTGTCCAAAGTATCCAGCCAAACGCAGTACCTGCAACGGCAGACACACTAAATAAAAGTAATAGCTCAGAGATGACTAACGGGAAAGCCCCAAAGCCTCCATTTGTAAAAGAAACAGCAAAACTACCAGCGACAAAAGCAGACATTACCATAGGTAAAGATTGTGGCGTAGTTTCTTCTAAAGCGTGCATTCCAAAGTAAAAAGTAGCAATATACCCTCCCCAAATTAAGAAAGTATAGAAAAGAAATCCAGTTCGATGAGGCATCTTAAAAATACTACTAACCCCCTCGATGAGTCCTTTTAGTTTTTTCTTGATAAATAAAATTACTTTCCATTTAACATATATAAAAACATAGATACTAATGGCAAAACAAAGTAAGAAAAGCAAACCAATTATTCCCAGTTTCTCAATAGGGACATAACGCAATAAAAAATCTTTTAAGACGTCATATTGTAAGATCAGTGCTGTAAATACACAGATAAGAAGACAGATAAGGTCAATTACTCTTTCAGAAACAATACTTCCAAAACCTTTGTCAAAAGGGACTTTTTCATATTTCTGAAGAACAAGAGCTCTCGATACTTCCCCCGACCTTGGTACAGTTAGATTCATTAAATAGCCAATAGATATAGCCATAAAATTAGTGGTTGTAGAAATAGAGTATCCCATAAAGTTTAGGGCGTATTTCCAACGATAAGCACGAGCCCAAAGGCTTAATAAAGAAAAGACTGAAGCGATAATGATATAATTGTAATTAGCACCTTTAAAGTGCACCATCATCTCTTCAATCTGTTCAGGTGTAAATTTATTATAAGCGTAATAAACCAAAAAAACTCCCAGCAAAAGTGGGAGTAGAATATTAATTATTTTACTTATTTTTTGTTTCAAACAATTAAGTTAAAGAGTTCGTTTCTTCATTAGGGAAAACAATAGACGGCTTAAATTTCTTAGCCTCTTCAAAGTCTAAAATACCATAAGAAATAATGATAACGATATCTCCTTTGTGCACTTTACGTGCCGCAGGTCCATTTAAGCAGATTTCTCCACTGTTTCTTGGTCCTGGAATTGCATAAGTTTCAAAACGCTCACCGTTGTTGATATTTACAATTGAAACTTTTTCACCTTCAATCATATTGGCAGCTTCTAAAAGAGCTTCATCAATTGTAATACTTCCAATATAGTGTAAATCAGCTCCTGTTACAGTTACACGGTGAATTTTAGATTTTACTACTTCAACTTGCATTTCGCTTGAGTTTTAGTTAAATGATAAATTGTCGATTAATCGAACACCTTCAATATGAGCAACTAAGAAACCTCTGTAATTTTTACCAGCTTCTTTATTTACAGCTGTTTTTAAAGTATCTTCTTCTGCAATTGTAAAGTATTCGAGTTCAAAGTTAGAATTATTTTTAAATTCAGTATCAACAAATTGGTTAACTTTTTCTATACTCTCAGTTTTAAAAAGTTCATTAGCTTGTTTTAAAACTTTGTAGAGAAAAGTTGACTTTTGTAATCCTTCTTGAGAAACTCTTTCGTTGCGAGAACTCATTGCTAATCCGTCAGTTGCTCTGAAAATAGGCACGCCAACGATTTGAACTGGAATGTTGTTCTTTTCAACAAGTTTGCGAATAATCTGTAATTGTTGAAAGTCTTTTTCACCAAAATAAGCTTTATTCGGCAAAACTAATTCAAACAATTTCTTTACGATAGTTCCGACACCATCAAAATGTCCAGGTCTTTGTGCCCCTTCCATTTCGTGTTCAAGTCCATCAAAGTCAAATGATTGGGCTACAGTATTTCCACCGTACATTTCATCTACTGTCGGTGCAAATATTACAATTTGATTAGAAAGAAACTTTACTTTCTCCACATCTCTTTCTAATGTACGTGGATATTTTTCTAAATCCTCAACATTGTTGAATTGAGTAGGATTCACAAAAATACTAACAACCGTACATTCATTTTCATTTAATGATTGTTCCATTAATGAAAGGTGCCCGTTGTGAATGGCCCCCATTGTTGGTACAAGACCAATTGCTTTATTAGCTTCGCGAAATGTATTTAAATGCGCTTGTAATTCAGCTTTAGTACTAAAAAGAAACATTAGCTTCGAGTTTAAAATAATGGCAAAATTAGTTATTTAGAAAATAACTCGCTAAAATTTCGTAAATTTGCGTTGTTTATTTATTTCAAATACAGAAATTATAATTGAAGATGAAAGAAAAGAGGATATTATATGTATCATCAGAGGTAGTGCCATATTTAGCGGAAAATGAAGTTTCTTCTATGTCATATGATGCACCTAAAATGATAAATGACCAAGGAGGCCAGATAAGAATTTTTATGCCAAGATATGGTAGCATAAATGAAAGAAGACATCAATTGCATGAAGTTATTAGATTATCAGGAATGAATCTTGTGGTTAATGATATGGACATGCCGTTGATAATTAAAGTCGCTTCAATTCCGAAAGAAAGAATTCAGGTTTACTTTATAGATAATGATGAATATTTTAAAAGAAAATCAACTTTCACAGACGAAGATGGAAATTTATTCGTTGATAATGATGAGAGAGCAATTTTCTTTACAAAAGGAGTTATCGAAACAATTAAAAAATTAAATTGGGTTCCTGACGTAATTCACGTTCAAGGATGGATGGCTTCATTGTTGCCAACGTATTTAAAACACTATTATAAAGATGAGGCTATCTTTTCTGATACAAAAGTAGTTACGTCTATTTTTAAAGAAGGCTTTAGTGGTGTTCTGAGTGATAATATGAAAGAAAAAGTTGCATTTGACGAACTTCCTGAAGAAATTTTGGAAGATTTCTCAACTCCAACTTATGAGAACATTATGATTAATGCTATCAAAAACTCTGATGGAGTGATTATTGCATCAGAGGAAGTAAGTTCAAATTTAACAAATTTTATCGAGTCTTCTGAAAAACCTTTTTTACCTTTCGTTCCGAAAGATGAATTTGCAAAGGCATATACTGAGTTTTATCAAAAGTTTTTGTAAGAACTATCTTCAGAAGAAAGTAATAACCAAACATACAGGATTGGCTATATGAACCATAAAAAAATCATTAAAGGATTATTCCTTACTTTAGGTATTGTAACATTACAAGCTTGTGAAAGCGATTTTACAGAAGCAGGTAGTAATATTGTCGGCGATGGAAAATTTGATATCGTTTCTTATACTGTAAAAGATATTAAAGCATACAACCAACCTTATGGAGCGGTTGATGGATCTCGATTAAACGAAACATCATTTGGTTACTTAAAGAATGGTTTGTTTGGGGAGTCAAGTAATAATCTTGTTGTCCAGGTACTTGATAATGGAAATACTTTTGCATTTGTCAATGACAATCCAATTGTCGATTCTGTTTATGTTTATTTGCCTTATTTTTCTCAATTTGATAAAGTTGAGAATGATGAGAACAAATATAAACTTAAAAATACTTATGGTGATGGAAGTTTCAATTTAGAGGTTTACCAAAATGGGTATTATCTGAATAATGAAGACATTACAGCTGGGGGATCATTAAAGTTTTATTCAAACACATCAGGGCTTTTTGATGCTCAAAAAGTGAATGCTAAGCCGTTGAATAATTCTTCTGACGCTACTCAAAATAAACAATTTACATTCAGTAAGAGAGAAAAAACTATCTATAAAACAGATGATAAAGGAGATGTTATAAGAGATGAAGCGAGTGGAAAACCACTTGTGAAAGAGCGTTTAGCTCCTGGTATGTGGTTAGATTTAGATAAAGCTTATTTTCAGGATTTTATAGAAAAAAATAAAGCTGAATTAGGTAATTCAAGTTCTTTCAATAATTTATTTAGAGGCCTTTTGTTTAAAGCAAACGGAAATGGTTCTAAAGGAATGGCAGGGTTAGTAGATATTACTAAAGGGAAATTAGTAATAATTCTTCGTGATGATAAAAAGGAAACTACTACGAAAGAAGCAGTTGAAAAACAACGTAAAGAAATTACTTTGACATTTGCTCCTAATGGAAATACAAGTACTAAGTTTAATGTAAACTTGTACAATAATTCAAATGATGAGGAGTATAAAGCTAAAATAGCATCGGCGAATTCAGAAAAAGGAGATGAATTCCTTTATTTAAGAGGAGGAGAAGGTAGTATTGCTATTATAGATTTGTTGCGTAGCAATGATTTTGAAGAATTAAAGCGTTTGAAAGAAGAGAAAGTACTTATCAATGAAGCGTATTTAACAATATTTGTAGATCGTAATCAGATGAATGGACTTCCAAATCCAGAGCGTTTATTTTTATATGATTATGATAATGCAATACCATTATCTGATTTTACAAGTGATAATATGACTACTGCTCAGAGTATTAAATCTGGGTACAATGGAATATTTGTAAAAGAAGATCAGGAGAATAATAAAGAAGGTAATTACTATAAGTTTAAAATTACTGATCACGTAAGAGGCGTAATTAGAAATGAAACTAATGCCAGTCCAAAGTTAGCATTAACTGTTGCAAATAATTTTGCAAACGCTGGATATAGTATGCAATCATTAGAAACACCAATCGACAATACACCTAAAACAACACTAACTATCCCTTCGTTATCATTAAGTTGTCCAATTGGAACAGTATTGCACGGACCAAAAACAACTGATAGCGATAAAAAAATGAAATTAGAAATTTTTTATACTAAAGTTAAAAAGTAAACAATTATGTGTGGAATTGTTGGATACATAGGACATCGCGACGCATACCCTGTGATAATTAAAGGGTTGACAAGACTTGAGTACAGAGGATATGATTCTGCTGGACTTGCAACATTTGATGGAGAAAAAATAAACCTTTGCAAGACAAAAGGAAAGGTTGCTGACTTAGAGGAAAAGAGTGATGATGCAGTAAAAAAGGGAACTGTTGGAATAGGTCATACAAGATGGGCTACACATGGTGTTCCAAATGATGTGAATTCTCACCCACACTTTTCTAATTCAGGAGAATTAGTTATCATCCACAATGGAATTATAGAGAATTACGATTCTCTAAAACAAGAATTAATTAAAAGAGGCTATACTTTTAAATCAGAAACAGATACAGAAGTATTAATCAATTTAATTGAGGACGTTCAAAAAACACAAAAAGTAAAATTAGGAAAAGCTGTTCAGATTGCATTAAACCAAGTAGTAGGTGCATATGCAATTGCAGTAATGGATATTAAAAAACCAAATGAAATTATTGCGGCTCGTTTAGGAAGCCCATTAGCAATAGGAATTGGTGAAAATGAATACTTCATTACTTCAGATGCCTCTCCATTTATAGAGTATACTAATAATGCTATTTATTTAGAAGATGAAGAAATGGCAATTATTAGATTGCATAAACCTTTGCGTATTCGTAAAATTAAAGATGATTCATTAGTTACTCATTATGTTCAAGAGTTACAATTAAACTTAGAGCAAATAGAGAAAAACGGTTATGAGCACTTTATGCTAAAAGAAATTTACGAGCAGCCAGAAGTAATTAAAGATACTTTTAGAGGTCGTTTATTAGCAGATCAAGGTTTAATTAGAATGGCAGGTATTGAAGACAATATCGATAAGTTCTTAAATGCAAAAAGAATTATTATTGCAGCTTGTGGTACATCATGGCACGCTGCCTTAGTTGCAGAATACGTAATAGAAGAATTTGCAAGAATACCAGTAGAAGTAGAGTATGCATCTGAGTTTAGATATAGAAACCCTATTATAGATTCGTCAGATGTATTAATAGCAATCTCTCAATCAGGAGAAACTGCAGATACGTTAGCAGCTATTAAATTAGCAAAAGAAAAAGGAGCATTCGTATTCGGTGTTTGTAATGTGGTAGGATCTTCAATTGCAAGAGAGACACATGCAGGAGCATACACACATGCAGGGCCAGAGATTGGAGTAGCTTCTACAAAAGCATTTACAACTCAAATTACAGTACTTACTTTAATTGCTCTAAGATTAGCTAAAGCGAAAGGAACACTTGCTAATTCAGAGTATTTAAAATATTTACACGAGTTATCTATCATTCCAGAAAGAGTAGAAGAAGCATTAACACAAAATGAAGAGATTTTAAAAATTTCTGAAGTTTATAAAGATGCTACAAACTGTTTATATTTAGGTAGAGGATATAACTACCCAGTTGCTTTGGAAGGAGCTTTAAAACTAAAGGAAATCTCTTATATTCATGCAGAAGGATATCCAGCTGCAGAGATGAAACACGGACCAATTGCCTTAATTGATGAGCATATGCCAGTTATTGTAATTGCGCCAAATCAAAATCACTACGACAAAGTGGTGAGTAATATTCAAGAGATTAAAGCAAGAAATGGAAAAATTATTGCTGTAGTAACAAAAGGAGATAAACAAGTTAGAGAATTAGCTGACCACGTTATTGAGGTTCCAGGTATTTCAGAAGCTTTGACTCCAATTTTGACGACAATTCCATTACAATTACTTTCGTATCACATTGCTGTGTTGAGAGAGTGTAATGTCGATCAACCAAGAAACTTAGCTAAGTCAGTTACGGTTGAATAATCACAAAAAGCGGGCTAAAAAACAGTCCGCTTTTATTTTGTATAAAAATAAAATTTCAAACTTTTTAATATTCAGAGAAAAAAACTATCTTTGCACTCTGAAAAAGTAGATTTTTTCATTAAACGTAAATAGCTGTTAAATAAATACATAAGCAATGTCTAAAGTTACAGGAAAAGTTGCGCAAGTTATCGGACCAGTAGTTGACGTGATATTCAACTCTGAAAACGCCGAACTTCCAAGAATTTATGATTCATTAGAAATCACAAAACCAGATGGTTCTAAATTAGTACTTGAGGTACAATCACACATTGGAGAAGATACAGTAAGAACAATTTCAATGGACTCTACAGACGGTTTAAGTAGAGGTTATGAAGTAGTTTCTACAGGTTCACCAATCCAAGTTCCAATTGGAAAAGATGTATTCGGTAGATTGTTTAATGTAGTAGGAGACGCTATTGATGGTCTTGGAAACCTTCCTAAAGAAGGAAATAGTGGTTTACCTATTCACCGTGCTGCTCCGAAATTTGAAGAATTATCAACTTCAACTGAAGTATTATTCACAGGAATTAAAGTAATCGATTTAATTGAGCCTTACTCAAAAGGGGGTAAAATTGGATTATTTGGAGGTGCTGGAGTAGGAAAAACAGTATTGATTCAAGAATTAATTAACAACATCGCAAAAGGACACGGAGGTTTATCTGTATTCGCAGGTGTTGGAGAACGTACACGTGAAGGGAATGACTTATTACGTGAGATGTTAGAGTCTGGTATTATTAAATACGGAGATGATTTCATGCACTCTATGGAAAATGGAGGATGGGATTTATCTAAAGTAGATAGACCAGGAATGAAAGATTCAAAAGCTACATTCGTATTCGGACAGATGAATGAGCCACCAGGAGCACGTGCACGTGTTGCTTTGTCAGGTTTAACTATCGCTGAATTCTTCCGTGATGGAGCTGGAGATGACCAAGGAAAAGACGTACTTTTCTTCGTAGATAACATTTTCCGTTTTACTCAAGCTGGTTCTGAGGTATCTGCATTATTAGGGCGTATGCCTTCTGCAGTAGGTTACCAACCAACTTTAGCAACAGAAATGGGTGCGATGCAAGAGCGTATTACATCAACTAAAAAAGGATCGATTACATCAGTACAAGCGGTATATGTACCTGCGGATGACTTAACTGACCCGGCACCAGCGACAACTTTCGCTCACTTGGATGCTACAACAGTATTGTCACGTAAAATTGCTGAGTTAGGTATTTACCCTGCAGTAGACCCATTAGAGTCTTCTTCTCGTATCTTAACTCCAGAAATCTTAGGAAAAGAGCATTATGCTTGTGCGCAAAGTGTGAAAGAAATCCTTCAAAAATACAAACAATTACAAGATATTATCGCGATCTTAGGTATGGAAGAGTTATCTGAAGAAGATAAATTAGCTGTACATAGAGCTCGTCGTGTTCAACGTTTCTTGTCTCAACCATTCCACGTAGCAGAGCAATTTACTGGTATCCCTGGAGTTTTAGTAGACATTAAAGATACTATCAGAGGATTTAATATGATTATCAATGGTGAATTAGACCGTTTCCCAGAAGCTGCTTTCAACTTAAAAGGTTCAATTGATGAAGCAATTGAGGCTGGAGAGAAAATGCTTGCTGAATTATAGTCTAAACACATTTTAAAAATATCATTATGAAATTAGAAATTGTATCACCTGAGGCAACTTTATTTACTGGAGAAGTTACTTCTGTATCTGTTCCAGGAGCAAAAGGAGAGTTTCAAATGTTAAACAATCACGCTCCTATTGTTTCGATTCTAACAAAAGGAAACGTAAAGTTTACAGGGCAAAACATTTCTATTGCACCAGCTTTTAGCTCGAAATTTCAACAAGTAAGTAAAGATACTTATCATTTACCTATCAATCTTGGAACTTTAGAGTTGAGCGATAATAAGATTATTATCTTAGCAAACTAAAATGTATTGCTAAATTGATTATATACAAAGCCCCTTGCATAATTTATGTAAGGGGCTTTTTGATTATACTAATTAAAGCTGCTTTTTCGCGCAAATAAGGGCTTTTTAAGAGACTTTTACTAGTTACTATAGTTGTTGTGTTTGTAGTGATTTATCTTCAAAATACTCAAAAGTAGGGAGTGTTTATTTTGTTGGATGAAGTATGAAAAAGGAGTGATTATCTCAGTTGTAATAAATGTAGTTTTTAGTTTATTAATAACGAAGTTTTTGGTATTGCTAAAAACAAAAAAAGCTAGTCATATGACTAGCTTTTTAAATGCTCCCCCTCTTGGGCTCGAACCAAGGACCCTCTGATTAACAGTCAGATGCTCTAACCAACTGAGCTAAGGAGGAAGGTTGTTTTTACCTTTATTGCGGTGCAAATATAAAATGTTTTTTTATTTCTGCAAAAAAAATATTTAGCTTATTGTTGAAATTATGTAGGTTTTTTTATAATCAATTAAAATATAGGTTGTTATCTTTTGAGGATGCTTTTGATTATTTTTTGTTCGCTTTTAAACACAATAAAAGCATATACTAATAATGCTGTTATTCCAATAAAATAGTTTTCTCTAAAGAAGTAAAAGTACCCAAATGAAAGTATGACAGCTAAACCTAAATATCCTGCTATAGCTTTTTTATCATAAGGTATAGGGTAGTATTTCTGTCCCATTAAGTATGAAATAAGCATCATTGAAGCATAGGCTATTAATGTTGCAATAGCTGAGCCTATATAGCCCCAAAAAGGAATAAGAAGGTAGTTGAATATAAGCGTTAGGATGGCACCGAATATTGAGATATAAGCACCTACCATTGTTTTGTCTCTTAATTTGTACCAAACAGATAGATTTGTATATATACCCATGCAGAAGTTTGCCAGTAAAATTAAAGGCACTACAGCCATAGCATCCCAATATGATTCATTTCTTATAAATAAAACTTTTAAAACATCTGAGAAGACAATTACACCTAAAAGAATAGCACTTCCGAAAATAGTAAAGTACTTTGTTATTGTTGCATATTTTGTAGGAGCATCATCATTTTTAGCATAGTTGAAAAAGAATGGTTCAATTCCAAGTGTATATGCTTGTCTAAAAAGGACCATAAAAAGCCCAAGTTTATAACAAGCAGCATATTTTCCAACTTCTGATAGTGCAATGTCTGCCGGAAGTAATCGTTCAAGAAGAATTTTATCAAAACTCTCATTGATTGCAAAAGCAAGTCCTCCAATCATAATAGGAACTCCATAACGCATCATTTCTTTTCCTAATACTTTATTGAACTTCCATTTAATTGTCAAATAATCTTTATAGAAAACAATGAAAGTAAGTAAGCTTGCAACGAGATTAGCTATAAAAATATAGGATACTTGATAGTTTTCAATATAGATCTTATTAAAAATAGTTTCAGGATAAGCAATGCTTAATTTTGGTAAGAAATATAGGAAAAATACATTTAAGAATGTATAAATGCAGACATTTCCAATTCTAATAGCGCTATAAATCATTGGTCGTTGATTTGCTCTTAGTTTAGCAAAAGGAATAATAACTAATGCATCAAGTACCAATATCCATATTACATATTGTAGAATTTCCTTAGGGATATTTAAAAAGTTAGCCCAGAAATCTTCAGTTAGCAAAGCAATTCCTAAGAAGAGTAATGTCGTTACAGATAAGAAAAGTAATGCATTATTGAATACTTCCTTTTTGTTTTCTCTTAGATTGTAAAATCTAAAGAAAGCAGTTTCCATACCAAATGCAAGGATAACATTAAAGAACATTAAGATTGCATAAACGACATTATATTGTCCATATGCATCATTCTGCATTACTTCTGTGTGGAAAGGAACAAGAAAAAATCCTATAACCTTAGGAAACACTGCAGCTAATCCATAGATGGCAGTCTGTTTAAATATTTTTTTATAGATACTCAAAGTCTAAAAGGGCTTTTTATTCGTTTGTAAATTTAGTTTACTATTATTCGTTTGTAGCTATTGGTACCAATTTTATTTTCAGAAAAGTATCAGCTTGAGTTTTTGGAATTTCAATTTTAACAGGTTCATCAGAAAAAGCCGAAATATCAAAACTATTGTAATAAGCTATAATTGAATCTTCATAGATAAAGATGTCTTCTGGCATTTTAAATTGATCATCATCAAATAGTATACTATCTTGGTCTATTACTTCATATTGATCACTACCAATTTTTGAGCGAAGCTGTGATTTTACAAGTTGTTGAAAACCTGGCCAGTCAGAAAAGAGTTCTTCGTTAGTATATACCTGACCATTATTAGGATTGTAATGTATAGCTTTTTCTCCCTTAAATCCATGTGCACCCCCTGAGTAAGTATAGTATTCAACAGCAAAGCTTATTAATTCGTGATTGTAAAAAGTTATATTATTTGATACTGTTGCCTTCCAAGGAAAAGCATCTGTTGGAAACTTTTGAGCAATTTCTTCATAAGCATAGATAAAAGTATTTGTTATTTCTTCGTATTGATCAGCATTAGCACCACTGTCTGTAAAAGGCAGTAGTTCATTAATTAAAGCAATATTACTTTTATTAATTAATTGGGAAGCAGAATTGTCAGGAGAGACAATAATTGCAGCATTAATTGTAATTTCTGTGCAATTTTCAGTAGTACAATTTAAAGATGATTTTCTGCTAAACTCTCTTTCTTCAAATGCGAAGTTAGTGTTCTTAGTACAGCTTCCTAAAACGATAGCAATTAGTAAGGTGTAGATTAATTTTTTCATTTTCATTTTTTTCATAGTAATTGCAAAGCTATGAATTTTGATATTGATTAGTCGATAGGAAAGGATAGATTTCGAGTTGGTTATTAAAATAGGTAGTAATCTTATTCAATGACTTGATTATTAGAATAAATCATATTTTAAAACTTATATTTGGGGAAGACGTTTATACTATTATTTTATAAGTAGTTTGAGTATATTGCAATTAAATAAGAAGAAATGCAGGTTAAGACAAAGGCGATTGTATTAAGTGTTTTAAAATATCAAGATAAAAGTTTGATTGTGAAATGCCTAACGGAAGAAGAAGGGGTATTGTCTTTTTTTGTACGCAATGCTTTTTCAAAAGGGAAAAGTGCACAGAAAATAGCCTATTTCCAACCTTTAACAATGTTAGAGATTGATTTTACTTTTAAAAATAAAGGAGGATTAGAATATTTTAAAGAAGTGAAGTTAGGGCACGTATACCAAACAATCTATTACGATTATGCTAAGAATTGCATTGCTATTTTCGTAGGAGAAGTCTTACACAATTTAATAAAAGATCGAGTAAAAGATGTTAGCTTTTTCACTTTTTTAGAAACAGCCTTATTGTGGTTTGACACCCATGAAGAAACCTATAACTTTCATTTAATATTATTATTAGAGGTTAGTAAGTTTTATGGTTTTTATCCAGCAGTAAAAGACATAGATAGTTTTTATTTTGATTTAGAAGAAGGCGTTTTTACTAATCATTTTACGCCCGTTTGTGTAGATGAAGAAGAGACTATACTTTTAAAAAGGTTAATAAATCTTGGGTTTACTAAAGAACAAAAAGTTTTTACAGGATTAGATAGGAAAAAGCTTCTAAAGTTATTGATAAGTTACTACGAACAACATGTCAGTGATTTTAGAAAACCAAAATCTTTAGAGGTTTTACAGGAAGTTTTTTCTCTCTAATTGTTTTTTAATGGTTTTTCTGCCAATTAATTAGGATAGAATTGAAGTAATTTGTTTAAATTCGCGCAATTGATAAAAAAATATTATAGTTAACAACGATGAGCACTAAATTTACAGAATATAAGGGTCTTGATTTGTCAGGGGTAGCATCTGAGATGCTGGAGTTTTGGAAAGAACAATCAATATTCGAAAAAAGTATTAGTACAAGAGATGATAATAAGCCTTTTGTATTTTTTGAAGGACCACCTTCAGCTAATGGTAAGCCAGGGATTCACCACGTAATGGCTCGTGCAATTAAAGATATTTTTTGTCGATATAAAACTCAAAAAGGATATCAAGTAAAACGTAAGGCCGGATGGGATACTCACGGATTACCAGTTGAGTTAGGAACAGAGAAAGAGTTAGGAATAACAAAAGAAGATATTGGTACAAAAATCACAGTAGAGGAATACAATCAAGCTTGTAAACGCACAGTGATGCGCTATACTGACTTGTGGAATGATCTTACTGAGAAAATGGGGTATTGGGTTGATATGAATGATCCATATGTTACATATAAACCGAAATATATGGAAACAGTATGGTGGCTTTTAAAAGAAATCTATAAAAAAGATTTGATTTATAAAGGATACACTATTCAGCCATATTCACCAAAAGCAGGAACAGGATTGTCTTCTCACGAGATTAATCAACCTGGATGTTATAAAGACATTACAGATACTACAATTGTAGCTCAGTTTAAAGCGATAGATGCAACATTGCCAGAGTTCTTACAAGGATTTGGAACAATTCACTTCTTAGCTTGGACAACTACACCGTGGACATTACCTTCAAATACAGCATTAACAGTAGGTCCGAAAATTGATTATGTGTTGGTAAAATCATTTAATCAATATACAGGGGAGGCTATAAATGTTGTTTTAGGGAAACCATTAGTAGGAAAGCAATTTGCTGGGAAGTTTGTTGAAGTTTCAACAGAAGAAGAATTAAAAGCATACAAAGAAGGAGATAAAAAAATACCATTCTTAGTAGTTAAAGATTTTAAAGGAGCTGATTTAGTAGGAACAAAATATGAGCAATTATTGCCATATACATTACCATATCAAACACCAGAAAATGCTTTTAGAGTAATTTCAGGTGATTTTGTAACAACAGAAGATGGTACAGGTATTGTTCATACGGCACCTACATTTGGAGCAGATGATGCTAAAGTTGCAAAAGAAGCTACACCAGAGGTGCCAGCGATGTTAATTTTAGATGCAGATGGTAATGCAGTTCCATTAGTTGACTTACAAGGTCGTTTTGTTAAAGAAATGGGAGACCTTGCAGGGAAATATGTGAAAAATGAATACTACGATGAAGGACAAGCTCCAGAGCGTTCTGTAGACGTAGAGATTGCAATTCGATTAAAAGAAGAAAATAAGGCATTCAAAGTAGAAAAATACGTTCACAGCTACCCACATTGTTGGAGAACTAATAAGCCTGTATTATACTATCCTTTAGATTCTTGGTTTATTAAAATTACGGAAGTAAAAGAACGTATGTTTGAGTTAAACGAAGAGGTAAATTGGAAGCCAAAAGCAACAGGAGAAGGGCGTTTTGGAAATTGGTTGAAAAACGCGAATGATTGGAACTTATCGAGATCTCGTTATTGGGGTATTCCATTGCCAATTTGGAGAACTGAAGATAAGACTGAAGAAATGATCATTGGTTCAGTAGAAGAATTGATGGCTGAAATTGAAAAATCACAACAAGCAGGATATCAACAAGGAAATCCATTTGAAGGATTTGTAGTTGGAGATATGACTGAAGAGAATTATGACAAAGTTGATTTGCATAAGAATGTTGTAGATAATATTGTTTTAGTATCACCTTCAGGTAAACCAATGTATCGTGAAGCTGATCTTATTGATGTGTGGTTTGATTCAGGAGCTATGCCTTATGCACAATGGCATTATCCTTTTGAAAACAAAGAGTTGATAGATAATAACTTATCATACCCAGCTGATTTTATTGCAGAAGGAGTAGATCAAACACGAGGATGGTTCTATACTTTACACGCAATTGCTACACTTGTATTTGATACAAAAGCATATAAGAATGTCGTATCTAATGGTTTAGTATTAGATAAGAATGGATTGAAAATGTCTAAGAGTTTAGGTAATACTGTAGATCCATTTGATACGTTAGCTGAACACGGACCAGATGCAACACGTTGGTATATGATATCAAATGCAAATCCATGGGATAACTTGAAGTTTGATTTAGATGGTATTACAGAAGTTAGAAGAAAATTCTTTGGAACACTATATAATACTTATTCGTTCTTTGCGTTATATGCTAATATTGATGGATTTAAGTATGAAGAACAAGATGTTCCATTGAAAGATAGACCAGAGATAGACCGTTGGATTTTATCTGAATTAAACACACTTGTTAAACGCGTAGATGAATTTTATGCTGAATATGAGCCTACAAAAGCAGCGAGAGCTATTACCGATTTCGTAACAGAAAACTTAAGTAACTGGTATGTTCGTTTATGTAGAAGAAGATTTTGGAAGGGAGAATATGCACAAGATAAGATTGCTGCATATCAAACGTTGTATACTTGTTTAATTACTGTAGCAAAATTAGGATCTCCAATTGCTCCATTTTTTATGGATAAACTTTACAGAGACTTAACATTAACGACATCTTCAGAAGGATTTGAATCTGTACATTTGGCAGAGTTTCCAATCTTTAGTGAAGAAGTTGTAGATAAAGATTTAGAAAGCAGAATGCAGAAAGCACAAGTTATCTCATCTTTAGTATTGTCTTTACGTAAGAAAGAAATGATAAAAGTTCGTCAACCTCTTCAAAGAATTATGATTCCTATTTTGGATCAAAAGCAAAGAGGAGAGATTGAACTAATTGCGGATCTTGTTAAAGCAGAGGTGAATGTAAAAGAAATAGAGCTTTTAGATGACGCTTCAGGTATTTTAGTTAAGCAAATCAAACCTAACTTTAAAACATTAGGACCACGTTTTGGTAAAGATATGGGATTGATAGCTAAGGAAATACAGAAATTTACACAAGAGAATATTTCTGAGATTGAAAGAAATGGAGAGATTAATGTTAATTTATTCGATAAAAGCATTATCTTGACATTGAGTGATGTAGAAATCACATCTCAAGATATTGAAGGATGGTTAGTTGCAAATGATAGTGGATTAACAGTGGCATTGGATATAACAATTAGTCCAGAATTAAGAAACGAAGGAATTGCAAGAGAATTAGTAAATAGAATTCAGAATATTAGAAAAGATTCTGGGTTTGAAGTTACAGATAAAATTAAAGTTGTAATAAAAGAAGAAAAAGAAATAAAAGAGGCTGTTTTAGCGAATGAAGATTACATAAAATCTGAAACGTTGACTCATACATTAGAATTTACTGCTGAATTAGTAGAAGGTGTTGATGTAGAGTTCGATGAGCTAAAGACACGAGTGTTAATTTTAAAATAATTAAAATCATGAAAGACATAGGTGAATTAGTACGTTATTCTGATGCGGATTTGGCGGAATTTAAAATGTTGATTACAGCTAAGATTGATAAAGCTCAAGCGGATTTAGAATTGATCAAAAGCGCCTATATGAATGATTTGAATAATGGTACAGATGATACCTCTCCAACATTCAAGGCATTCGAAGAAGGAAGTGAAACAATGTCTAAAGAAGCAAATGCTCAATTGGCAATTCGTCAAGAAAAGTTTATTCGTGACTTAAGAAATGCTTTAGTTCGTATCGAAAACAAAACGTATGGAATCTGTAAAGTTACAGGTAAATTGATTGACAAGGAGAGATTGAAGTTGGTGCCTCATGCTACAATGAGTATTGAAGCAAAAAATATGCAACGTTAATCTTTAATAAAATTAAAAGCGCTCTAAAAAGAGCGCTTTTTTTATCTAATAAAATAATCTACATTTGTTCCTTGCGTAAATAATAAAAAATGTCTTTAAAGAGAGCTTACTTGCTTGTTCTACTTGTATTAGTTTTAGATCAAGTATTGAAAATTTATATCAAAACTACTTTTGTATTAAATGATGAATATGTTGTTTTTAATTGGTTTCGTATACACTTTATTGAAAACGATGGAATGGCGTGGGGAGTTGAATTACCAGGGATGTATGGTAAGTTAGCTTTAACAGCTTTTCGAATTGTTGCTGTAGGAGGTATTGCGTGGTGGTTAAGTGATTCTATTGATAAGAAAGCTTCTAATTACTTAATAGTTGCCATTGCTTTAATATTAGCAGGTGCAGTAGGTAATATTATAGATTCAGTTTTTTATGGAGTAATATTTGATGATAGTACACATCAATTAGCAACTATGTTTACGGATAAGCCCTATGGCACTTGGTTTCATGGAAAAGTAGTAGATATGTTTTATTTTCCTATTTGGAGAGGTAATTTACCAAGTTGGTTGCCATTTGTAGGGGGTAATGATTTTACTTTTTTCAATGCAATCTTTAATATAGCTGATGTTGCTATTTCAGTAGGAGTAGGTATTTTAATTATTTTTAATAAGAAAGTATTTAAGAAATAAACGATAAAGTATAAAAAGGGCTTCCAATTTGGAGGCCCTTTTTTGTTGTAGTGTCCCGTCCTAAAATAGGTTTACACAAAATAGACTTATTTATGAAAGAGACAGAAAACACAAGGGAAAAGCGTAGTCAACGAGATTATACTTTAGGCTTTAAATTACAAGTTGTATCAGAAGTAGAAAAAGGCGATTATACCTATA
>NZ_FNDQ01000004.1 GCF_900099675.1 Myroides phaeus | reverse complement strand
TTTAGAATGATGTATAGAGGTGTAAGAGATAAGTCATTTTTCCTGTTTAGATTGACGAAACTTTTTGCTTAGTCCCCAACTTTTGCACCTGATCCGAAGTAATGGTTTAAGTATTGACGATACAGCTTTTGTAAAAATTGCTTATTCATTAGTTTATGGGTATAAAAAAAGGAACCACTAAACAGTGATTCCTTTTTGTCGGGGTGGCAGGATTCGAACCTGCGACCTCCTGGTCCCAAACCAGGCGCGATGACCGGGCTACGCTACACCCCGATTGGGTCATCTTTAGTATATTTTATTGTCTAAGTTATTTCGTCGGGGTGGCAGGATTCGAACCTGCGACCTCCTGGTCCCAAACCAGGCGCGATGACCGGGCTACGCTACACCCCGAAAAACTTAGCGGAGAGACAGGGACTCGAACCCTGGCATCGGTTACCCGATGACAGATTAGCAATCTGCTCCGTTACCACTCCGGCACCTCTCCGTTGCAAAAGCATATATACTACTGCTTATTTGCGATTGCAAACATACTACGAGTTTTTTGTTTCTGCAAGTTTTACGGGGACTAAAAAATGGGATATTCGCATTTTTCCCTATATAAATTTATATCTACTTATAAATGAGAGAGATATTTTTGAAAGAATTAATGGGATTTATTTTAAAAAAATAAGATACATAGAAGAAATGCTTGTTTTTACTGAGTTTGTATAGGCTATTTTAAATAGAAAACGATGATGAAGTATTCTGATAAATTATTATATTTGTTAATGTACAGGTTAAAAATTATACTTCTAAAGGGAATGTGACGCCTATTTTCCTCTTAAAAAGTAAAAGAAAATAACTATACACTAACTAATTCAAATCAATCATTAAGCTACAAGACTTATCTTGTGGCTTTTTTTGTTTTAAATAACACCATTGTTGTCGTGGTTTTGTTATTTTTGCTTTTCAGATAAAAACAATGTAGTATGACAAGTAATGAAAAAGCACATTGGGAAGAAGTTTATAAGTCGAAAACACCAGAACAGGTAAGTTGGACACAAATAAAACCAGTGCATTCACTACAATTTATAGAAAACAGTAAACTTCCAAAAGAGGCTAAGATTATAGACATTGGAGGAGGTGATAGTAATTTAGTTGACTTTCTTTTAGAGCAGGGATACACAGATATTACGGTTATGGACATTTCTAAAAATGCCTTGCTACGTGCACAAGCTCGTTTGGGCGAACGCGCTAAGCAAGTAAAGTGGATTGAAAGTAACGTTGTTGATTTTAAACCCACAGAAAAGTACGCGATATGGCACGATAGAGCGGTGTTTCACTTTTTGACAACCCCACAAGATATTGCAGCTTATCAAGCCATCGTAAACGAGTCGGTTACTGATGCGTTAGTTGTGGCTACTTTTTCAAAGAATGGACCATTGCGTTGTAGTGGATTAGATATCAAACAATATAATAGTGAGGATTTAACAGCTGTGTTTGCAGAGAAATTTACTTTGAACAATAGCTTGTACGATGATCACATCACACCATTTGACACAAAACAGAACTTTGTGTACTGCCAGTTTAATAAAAATAAAAAATAATATATATGGGATTTAGTAAAGACATTCAGTTCACTACAGAAAGATTATCTTTTGAAGTAGTTAAAGACGCTTTTAAAGAAGATATCTTTCGCGAATTGACCCCTACAGTAGCTAAGTTTCTTCCGTTTATTCCAACTGGAAAAATTGAAGATACACAAGGATTTATCGATTACAGTTTAGACGTATTAGAAAAAGGAACAGATATTACCTTAGTGGCAACTGATAAAAACACTAAAGAATTCATTGGATGTTGTGGTATTCACGATGTAAATGACGAGTCTATTTCATTGGGAATCTGGTTAAAAGAGTCTGCTTTTGGAAAAGGATATGGAAGTGAGTTAATCAATGGTTTAGAGCGTTATGTAAACGAAAACTTAGATGTTGATTACTTAATTTACAATGTAGAGAAAAACAACCACGGTAGTATTAAGATCGCTGAGAAGTTAGGGTATGTTTACCACAGTGACTTCGTGCGTAATATTAGTGAGGAGAAAGTATTAAATATGCTTCAGTACCGCAAGGACAACGCAAAGAAGTAATAAATAATTTAGAGTTCAAAAGGCAGTAGCTTTTTGAACTTTTTTATAATAGGTTGATTGAATATGTTTACGATAGAGGCATTAGAACAGATAGATTTTAATTCTATTCAATGGGATAGATTAGTACATTGGAACGGTAGAACGGATGATTTACCAGTGTTTATTGAGCAGTTGCAAGAGTTAAATCCTGCTACGAGTAGAATGGCATTGTTTAACTTAGCAAATAATGTTGAACACCAAGGAGGAGTGGTATTAGTTACTCCTGCTGTGTTAATTAAGCTGTTTCAAGTATTAAAAACAGGCTATCACAACCAAGATTTAATGCTTCGCGTAATTATGAAGATAGCCAAGGCTGTTGGTTTTCAGTGGGAAACGTTTAGAGATGGTAATGAGTTTGAGAACGTTCCAGACTTTTTTGGTACGCTACAAGCCGACTCTCCTTTTCTATGGGCAGAGTTTGTTGATGCAGATACGGATAAACTGTATTGGACAACAACTGATATGGGTAATATGTTTGACTTGTCTTGGTATTACACAAAAGAGGTGTTGTGTGCTTATCAACCGGTTTTAGAACAGGTAGTTGCCAATGATGAGATTGAACAAGGTATTTTGTACGACTTACTGACTATCGTTAAAATGGTAAAAGACCAAGAGCGCAAGCCGTTTGACTTAAATAAAACGTGGCTAACAGATCGTTTGGAGTTGGTTGTAATAAACGACAATCACTTAGACGACTTAATGGCAAACTTAACACCTGCGGTGGCTAAATACTTGAGTTTTGACCCTACAGGTAGCCGTGAGTTTATGCAGGAATATATTCGTCGTTCTCGCATTGAAGTTACATATGGAACAGCACTTGTATTAGCTATTTTAGACAAGCAAACAAAGGAGTTTATCGGTAGTTGTGCACTAAATGACATTAATAATGAATCTGTGGAAATAGGCTTGTGGTTAAAGGAGTCTGCTCAAAATAAGCGATTTGGTACTGAGGTTGTAGAGGCAATGGTTAACTTGATTAAAGGAGAGGTAATCACAGAAGAGATTATCTATTGTGTTGAACGAGAAAATGAAGTAAGTGTTTCAATTCCTTTGAAATTCGGTTTCACACATACATATGACTTTGTATTAGAGCCAACACCTTTGAAAAACAGAATGCGTGAGATGGCACAGTATGTCTTGTCTTTAAAATAACCCTATGAATATCACCCCAATTAGAATAGCAATTAAGAAAGGTAGGTTGTTCTTGTATTTAATAGGAACACTACTCTTGGTGGCAGCAGGTGTATTAATCTTAGCTGTATCCTCTAAATCCCCCGATAACTGGATATTAGATTCATATGTGTTTACAATTGCAATTGCCTTGTTGTGTATCGTTTTTTTTGGTTACGGTTCATACCTGTTTGCAATAAAATTGTTTGACAAGCGACCGGGGCTAATCATCGATAATCAAGGGATTACGGATAATGCAACATCAGTGGTCAATGGGTTAATTCCTTGGGAAGATGTGTTTTCATTTGTCGAATGTCAAGTAAAGAGTAATAAGTTTATTATGGTTTATGTTCTTAATCCCCAAGAATACATCGACAAACAGACAAACTTTATCAAACGCAAGTCAATGGAAGCTAATCTAAAAAACTACGGAACGTCTGTGTTTATTAATATGACGTTTTTAGCTACTTCACAACAAGACTTATTGGATAAGTTAAACCAACGTTTAGATCAATACCGCAGTTAAGATACTTCAAAAATGAGTAGGCCAATTACGAAAGACGAGTTATTACATTTAGCTGAAAAGAACTTTTCTCAGCTAATGTTATTGGTTGCAAACTTATCTGAAGAGGAGTTGCAACACGAGTTTGAAATACCTTCTTTAAACAGAAATAGAAGAGACGTGTTGATGCACTTACACCATTGGCACTTACTGTTTGAACAGTGGTACACAGTTGGAATTCAAGGGGGTAAACCTGTAATGCCAGCTGAGGGGTACACTTGGAAAACTACTCCTCAATTAAATATAGCTATTCATCAGATGTACCAACATACTCCAGGTATATCGGCTATTGAACTACTTCAAAGTTCACATCAATTATTGCTTGATATCATAGGCAAACATAGTAATGAGCAATTATTTCAGAAGAAATTTTATAAGTGGACAGGCAGTACGTCTTTAGGGTCTTATATCATTTCGGCTACATCAAGTCATTATGATTGGGCAATTAAGTTTCTTAAAAAGCGTAAATAAGACAATTTTAGCGCTAATTATTCGCATTATTTCTTATTTAAACTATTTCTTTTATACTTAAACTTGTATCAAAAGATACGATATGGACTTGTTTAATAGTTTTTTTGATGAACCAATGAATTTGCTTCCCTTTGATGGAGAAGTGAATTACTATGGAGTGGTTGTTAATAGAAGCGAGAGTGATGAGTACTTTCAGCGTTTGATGAATGAGATTATATGGAAAAATGACGAAGCAATCATCATTGGAAAAAAGGTAGTTACCAAACGTAAAGTAGCGTGGTATGGTGATCTCCCTTTTACTTATACGTATTCTCA
This sequence comes from Myroides phaeus, assembly GCF_900099675.1. Classification (GTDB taxonomy): domain Bacteria; phylum Bacteroidota; class Bacteroidia; order Flavobacteriales; family Flavobacteriaceae; genus Flavobacterium; species Flavobacterium phaeum. The sequence continues at coordinate 176,732 of NZ_FNDQ01000004.1, read as the reverse complement.
AATCACAAAAACAGCTTTGCCTTGGACAGATAATTTATTAGCATTAAAGAAAATAGTTGAGGAAAAGACTGGAGACACTTATAATTCGTGTTTACTTAATCTGTACCACAATGGCGAAGAGGGGATGGCGTGGCACAGCGATGGAGAAAGAGACCTTAAAAAGGACGGAGCAATTGCTTCTTTGAGTTTTGGCGCTATTCGCAAGTTTGCATTTAAGCATAAAGAAACCAAAAAGAAGATTGAAGTTGTTTTAGAGCACGGCAGCTTATTAGTGATGAAAGGGACAACACAAACCAATTGGTTACATCGTTTACCTCCAACTAAAATGGTTAAAACTCCTCGTATAAATTTGACTTTCAGAACGATTGTACATTCGGAATAATCTAACTGAAAAGAAATTATTATAAACCGTATTAGCTTTTTTTAGTAAAATTAGAGCAATGAAATCAAGAAATATGACATATTGCAACAGTAGAATTGGTATTAAAGTTGTTTTAGTTGGTTGATTTGTAGATTATTATACAAAATGATTTTTATTTAAAAAAAACATTGCATAATATACTATTTCTATGTTTTTATGTTTAAATTTAAGAAGATATGATAATGCATACAAGTTTGTAAAAGCAAGAAGTGTGTATGATCTATAAGTGAAGCTTTGTTACACAACCTAAAACGATGTTACAATGATTAGAGATTATTTAAATAAATTAGTTGGTATTAAACTAAAAGGGAGAAAGAAGCAGCTGGTTGTAGGTATTGTTTTAGCCTATAATGAAGAATGGCTTTTGATTAAATCTAATCCTGTAGATTACATAATGGATGGTTATCAATTAATTAAAATTGATAAGATAACTACAGTTGAACGCGATGAAAATATTCTATTTCTGGAAGAAGTTTTAAAAGCTAAACATGTAGATTTTTACACCAAGCCTATAGAATTAAAAGAGAATATTTTTCTGACATTAATTGATATTGATAGAAAATACGGAGCTATAGGAGTTGAGTTTAAAGATGAGGAAACGTACTATGTAGGTAAATATATGGAAAGTGAAGATGGTGAATACTTTGCTTTTGAAGAGTTAGCAGACAATGGAGAGTGGCAAGAGGAGATAGAAGAGTTTAGAATTTCAAACGTTTATTGTATTGATTTTGATGGAGATTATATACAATCTTTATTACTTTATGCGGGTAAAAAACTAAGTAAGTAATAAGGTGCTTCACAAAGCGTGAGAATGCCTTGTTTGAATGTAATTATAGGTTTTGTAAATTGCATAAAACATTGATTAATTTGTATTTATATATTTGTGTTGGAAAAGTTGGTGAGTAATCATCAACTTTTTTTTTGCGCTAAAATGACTTGGTAAGAAGCCTTTGAGAGTAGTAAAAACATTCAAATTCTGGGAGTAATTACTAAAATAGTTACTTTTTTTTTCAAGAATTAAATAAAAAGTGCACAGTTTTTGTAAATTGAATAATATAACTAATCAAATAGAATCAATTATGAAAAAAGTACTCACTCTATTATCTGCTATTTTATTACTTGTTGTAAGTAGTAGTTGTAGTAATGATGATAATTACAATGGATATCCAGAAGATCTTGCTGGTGTATTTACAATGGTAAATGCATATGAAGGTAGTAACCAAGTGCGTTATATTGTTGACAATCGAAGTATTCAAACACCATATCAACCTTTGATATACCGTACGTTTGGTTATGCAAATTTGTGGAGTGGCAATCGCGCCTTAACAATTATTGATGGTGTAACTCCTAAACCATTGGTTACTGAAGTTATTAAAATTGAAAGCGGAAAAGCTTATACTTCTTTTATAGCAGGAGCTTCAGCGGAAACTATTAACCACTTTATTACTTCAGATGAGAGAATGCCTCAGGAAGAGGGAATTGAAAACCCAAATGCAGGTGTACGCTTTTTTAACCTGAGTTCTGATAATGTAGAGGTATCCCTACAGTTTGACGGTAAGGTTGTGGCAGATGCATTTGACAACAGAATACAAGATAGTAAGCTTACTGCAAGTAAAAGCCAGGTGTTTAATGGAATTAAACCCAATACCTATAAGGTTTCTATAGTTGACAAAAGCGGAAATATATTAGCTACCAGAGAGAACGTTAAGTTTGAAAAGGGTAGATATTACACGGTGACTTTTGTGGGAGCTAAAGACAACAAAGAGAAATCATATTATATCGGAGTCATTTAAGAGTCCGCTATGTAAGATTATTTTAGCTATTTATTTTTTTATTGATTAAGAATCCCTTTTTGTATTTAGACATGATACTTAAAGGGATTTTTTGTGTTGATACATCAACTCCTTTTATTGACTTTTTCTTTTTTATAATATTTAATTGCCTAAAACAAGAGCTTGAGGTTTAAATGCCAAATGTAGGATATCATTAGGCTAATGCTCTTTTTTCTTTACAACAAAAGAATAATCCTATATCTTTAACAACAAAACACAAGAATTTCAAGGCGATGAATGATACCTTTTCTAATAATCAAATAAAAGTCAACGGATTACCTAATCTTGACGCAATCAAGTTTACTCCCCTAAATTCAAGATATGGCAACGTAATTCTTATCCGTTTAACGATAATTGTACTTGTCTTAACAGTAATAGGATGTACACCACTATTTGCTCACGATTTTATTCCGGAATTAGAACTGCCAATGGGACTACAAATTGCTGCTATTGCTTTTACGAGTATATTGTCATTGCTAATTGTAGTCGTTAATTTATTGGGGTTTAAGAAGAAAGGATATGCAATTAGAGAAAGAGATATTATTTATAAAAGCGGACTCATCAATCGCACTGAAACGGTTATTCCATTCAATAGAGTGCAACACGTAGGTATATATGAAAGTGCGTTATTGCGCGTGTTCGACTTGTGTACAGTGGAGTTTTTTACAGCTGGTGGTGCGATGGGCGACCTGAAGATTCCGGGGTTGTCTAAAGAAGATGGAGACCGATTGAAAGCGTATGTAATCCAGAATATCAACCAAGAGAACAAGACTGTAAAATCAAGTGAACACAACACAGCAGAGTGTACTTGTTGTCAAGAGGGAGGACACAATACTTGTGAACACAATACAGCAGAGTGTACTTGTTGTCAAGAGGGAGGACACGATACTTGTGAGAATAACACAGCAGAGTGTACTTGTTGTCAAGAGGGAGGACACGATACTTGTGAGAATAACACAGCAGAGTGTACTTGTTGTCAAGAGGGAGGACACAATATTTCAGAACACAGTTGTTGTACTGAGAAACCATTGTCTCACACGAATATTTCAAATAATGCATAACAACTTTTACCAACCAACCAGACAAGCAGCAATTGGTATAGTTGCCAATTTCCTAAACACCTTACAACGTTTAGGTAGGGCATTTGCACCCTTAATTGTGATTTACTTTATTAAAGGCAGTATTTCATTTAGTTTCTCAATAGGTGGGGCAGTAGCGTTAATCGTTGTACTAATGCTTGTGTTTTCTTATTTCAGTTACCGCAAGTTTACGTTTTACATCGATGAAAATATAGACGCATTTGTCATTGAAAAAGGAGTGTTCAACAAGTCTAAAATCACGATTCAATTAGATAAGATTCAGCAAGTAAATCTCAATCAGAGTTTTATCAATCGCATTGTAAATGTTTATGCCGTTGAGATTGACTCGGCAGGTAGTAAAGACAAAGAAGCCGTAATTCCGTCTATGGCGTGGGCTGATGCAAATAACTTGAAAAAGATATTGTTAGAATATCAAAAGGAACAACAGCCAGCGAATGTTGATGAAGGTGCAACCGCTTCTACAGTTCAAAATACAAAAGAAATAGGTGTTGGAACCTTGTTAAAAGTGGGGTTAACAACCAACTATCTATATACAGCCGGACTTATCTTCGTATTTGTCAATATGTTTTTAGACTCTTTTGTTGGCAAGAAAGTATATGAAGAATACTTAGATGAAGAAAGTGTGTCCGAGTATGTAAGCAATGGTTTTTCTGCTGTTTACGGATTGTATATTGTCGCGTTTATCATCCTATTGGTATTGGTTGTTAATGTGTTTAGAACTTTGATGAAGTTTTGGGATTTCAAGATTACAACAACTAATAATACGTTGGTTTTATCACACGGATTGGTGTCAACAAGAAATACGATTATCCGTCCTAATCGCGTTCAAAAGGTTGTTTTAATACAGAATTACTTCCAAAAACTATGGGATATCACCAGTTTAAAGATTATTCAGGTTGCCGGAGTAGAAGGCGAAAACAACAAAACAGGATTAGAAATACCGGGTTGTTCTGCTGTTGAGAAAGCAGCTTTTTTTGATATTATTTACAACAAACAGGCAGAGAAAAGTACATTCTCATTGAAATACAACTACCGTTTCTTAGGCTTTAGAGCGTTTATGTTTATAGGTTTACCCTTGGCTATTTTCGCGTTTATGTATTACGGACAACTACCTTTCCAAAAGTTTATTAGCCTTGCATTAGGGTACAGTACCGTTGTTTTTGCTATACTATTTCGAATGTACAAAGTAGGGCGACTGTTTGTTAATGACCACTTTATTGTTTTGCGAACAGGCGTTTGGGACATCAAACACACGTACTTAGAGCCTCATAAAATACAGAAAATAACCCTATCTCAATTGTGGTGGCAACAATCGGCTAATGTTGGTAGTTTAACTTTACACACAGCTGGAGGCCCCTTGCGTTTCAGTACTTCAAAGTACAATGAATTAAAAAAACTACGCGATTTAATGCTTTATAAAGTAGAAACAGCAGAGAAGAGTTGGATGTGATATAGGGATATATCGGGAACTGAAAACTGATATACGTGATACGTCTGTGTGTGCGTGTATATCGTATAATTACCACTTTGTTAATCGGCCTGTTTTATCTATAGACCACGCTAATTAGCGTCTTCAGATTGCACATTTACACATAATATGACAATATATAGCAGTCTGTATATCCTTGCTTTTCATCACGTTACATTGAATAAAAAACATCTTTTTTTCAAAAAAAACACAAAAAAAGTTTGTGTAATTAAAAAAAACACTACATTTGAATTATACAAAAACAGAAAAAATGTTTACAAATAAATTACATCATCATCATCATTTAACTTGCACTCACGCGAGCAGATAATGTTATGATGTAAATTTAAACAACAATATATCTAATTATCCCGTTTGAGTAAGTCAAACGGGATTTTTGTTTTTATAAGCATTCTATACACCTGTATTGGTTTACTCAGACATTTAAAATTGAAACTATGAGTAAATTAAAAATTGCAATCCAGAAAAGTGGTCGTTTAAGCGAAAAGTCCTTAGAACTTATCAAAGAATGTGGCATTAAGATTCCAAACGGAGGAGGAAAACTAATCTCCGAAAGTACAAACTTCCCAATCGAAATCTTGTTTTTACGCGATGATGATATCGCTAAATACGTTGAACAAAATGTAGCTGATATCGGAATTGTTGGTGAGAATGCCTACTTAGAGGCTAACCAAAACGTAGATATTGTAGAATACCTTGGTTTTGCTTCTTGCAGATTGAGCTTAGCTGTATCTAAAAACACAGCATACACCGATATCTCCTTCTTCCAAAATAAAAAGATAGCAACGTCATATCCGATTATCCTTCAAAAATACTTGGAAAGCAAGAACGTACAAGCCAACATCGAGTTTATCTCAGGTAGTGTTGAAATTGCCCCAAGCATCGGATTAGCAGACGGTATCTGTGATATCGTAAGTAGTGGGTCAACCCTAATGTCAAACGGACTAAAAGAAGTAGAGAAAGTAATGGATAGTCAGGCTATTCTTATCGCAAGTCCGGGGTTAGCAGATGAGAAGCAAGCTATACTACAAAAACTGTTGTTCCGCATTAAAGCCGTTTTAAGAGCTAAAGAAAACAAGTATATCCTACTTAATGCACCTAATGAAAAGTTAGATGAAATCGTCAGAATATTACCCGGAATGAAAAGTCCAACCATACTTCCTTTAGTAGATGAAGGGTGGAGTAGCCTTCACTCTGTTATTCAAGAAGACAAGTTTTGGGATATCATAGACGAACTCAAAAAAGCAGGAGCAGAAAGTATTCTTGTCGCTCCAATTGAAAAGATGATTTTTTAAGCCAACCAACAGAATTACAGATGAAAACAGTACAATTTCCCCCACGTGAACAATGGGTAACGCTTTGTAGACGACCAAGTATACAAGCAGAAAACCTAACGGATAAAGTAGCCGATATATTACAACAAGTACGCACACAAGGCGATAAGGCAGTTTACCAATTAATAGAGAAGTACGACAAGGCGAGTCTTGACAACCTAAAAGTGAGCAATCAAGAGTTGTGTAACGCTATTGGTCAGGTAGATGAACAGTTGAAAGCAGCGATAAAAGTAGCTTATACCAATATCAAGAAGTTTCACGAATCACAACAAACACCAGAAGCAGTAGTAGAGACGAGTCCTGGGGTAAGCTGTTGGAGAAAGAGCAAACCAATTGAAAAAGTGGGATTATACATTCCGGGAGGAACGGCTCCTTTGTTTTCAACCTTACTGATGTTGGGAATTCCAGCGCAAATAGCAGGTTGCAAGCAGATTGTGTTGTGTACACCGTGTAATGCAGACGGCGTAGTTAATCCAGTTATTCTATACACCGCATCGTTCTTAGGCATCACCGAAATATACAAAATAGGAGGCGCACAAGCCATCGCCGCTTTTGCTTACGGAACAGAAACCGTACCTAAGGTGTACAAGATTTTCGGACCGGGTAATCAATTTGTAACCAAAGCAAAAGAGTTGGTGTCAAGTCAAGGAACGGCAATCGATATGCCGGCTGGTCCAAGTGAGGTGTTAGTCATTGCCGACAAAAATGCGGATGCAGATTTCGTAGCGGCAGACTTGTTATCTCAAGCAGAACACGGTACCGATAGTCAAGTTGTCTTAGTCAGTGATAACGAAGCAATATTAAACAAAGTACAACAAGCAATTGTGGCGCAAACAAAGGAGTTGCCAAGACGTGAATTAGTTGAGCAAACCCTGACCAATAGTCTGGTAATTCAGTTAAACAACATAGATGAGTGTATCGAACTGAGCAATGTCTATGCGCCTGAACACTTGATATTGGCAGTGGACAACTTCGAACAATACACTGATGCGATTGTCAATGCAGGTTCAGTATTCTTAGGGAAATACGCTTGTGAGAGTGCCGGAGATTACGCCAGTGGTACCAATCACACCTTACCAACAAACGGGTATGCAACAAGTTACAGTGGCGTGTCTTTAGATAGTTTTGTCAAGAAGATTACTTTTCAAACCATCACCGCAGCCGGAATCCAACAACTCGGACCAACTATTGAAATTATGGCAGCAGCAGAGCAGTTGGTCGCTCACAAAAATGCCGTTACCATTCGCTTAAAAAAGTTGAACAATGAACAGTAATATCACCGCTTTAGTGCGACAAAATATACAAAGTTTAGTGCCTTATGCCAGTGCGCGAGACGAATACAAAGGGAATGAGGGGGTCTTTTTAGACGCTAATGAAAACCCTTTCGGTTTGACCAACCGATACCCAGACCCGTATCAAAAGGAGTTGAAACAGGTAATTGCCGATATTAAAAACATAGACGCGGCCAACTTGTTTTTGGGAAATGGAAGTGATGAGGCGATTGACTTGGCTTACCGCATTTTTTGTGAACCGAAACAAGACAAGGCATTGGCATTTACGCCTACATACGGAATGTACGAGGTGTACGCTAATATCAACAATGTGGACTTATACACCTTGCCGTTGAACGATTTGTTTCAGATTGACAAGGCAAGTCTAACCCCGTATTTGCAAGACAACAGCATCAAACTAATGTTTATCTGCTCGCCTAACAATCCAACCGGAAATGTAATTGCAACGGAAACAATCGAGTGGATATTGGCTAATTTCAAAGGGATAGTTATTGTTGATGAGGCGTATATCGACTTCAGTAATAGCGTATCGTGGACACAGCGTTTGGGTGATTATCCTAACTTAATCATTCTACAAACCTTGTCAAAAGGATGGGGAATGGCAGGTTTGCGAATAGGAATGGCGGTGATGAATCAAGAGGTATTACAGTATTTCAACAAGGTGAAGTCGCCTTATAACATCAGCCAAATCAACCAAATGGAAGCAATTAAGGTGTTGAGTGACACCGCGGCATTTGACCAACGCATTGCTTTGTTGAACCAAGAAAAGGCAAGGGTGATTGAGGAACTTAACGCAATGGCAATGACCAAGCGCATTTATCCCTCAGATGCCAACTTTATTTTAGTGGAGGTAACCAATGCTAATGCGGTGTACAGCCAATTGATAGACAAGCAAATTATTGTGCGCAATCGCCATAGTGTCGTGCCTAATACACTGCGTATTTCAATCGGTACACCAACGGAAAACACCCAATTAATCAACACTTTAAAACAAATAGACAATGAAAAAGAAAGTATTATTTATCGATAGAGATGGAACAATCATCAACGAACCAGCTGACTTTCAAATCGACAGCTTAGAGAAGTTGGAGTTCCTTCCTCAGGTAATTACCAATTTAGCGCGTATTGCCAAGGAATTAGACTACGAATTGGTAATGGTGAGTAACCAAGACGGACTGGGTACAGCGTCGTTTCCAACAGAAACCTTTTGGCCTGCTCAAAACAAGATGTTGGCGGTATTGCAAGGAGAGGGAATCAACTTTGTGGACATCTACATTGATGAGTCGTTTGAACAAGAGAACAAACCAACGCGTAAACCTGGTATTGGTATGTTGGGCAAGTATGTGTATGGCAACTACGACTTGGCAAATTCCTTCGTTATTGGCGATAGGCTAACAGATGTTCAACTGGCTAAAAACCTTGGTGCACAGGCTATTTTAATTCAGGAGAACAACAATACAGAAGCCGCGTTAACAACGATGAGTTGGAACGACATCTATCAGTTTTTAAAAGCTAAACCACGCACAGCAACGGTGGTTCGCACTACCAAAGAAACCGATATTAAAGTGCAGGTGAACCTGGATAGTAATAAGGAGTCGCAGTTTGACACAGGCTTACCGTTTTTTGACCATATGTTAGAACAAATCAGTAAACACGGGGAAGTAGGGTTACAGGTGAAGGTAAAAGGCGATTTGCAAATTGATGAACACCACACAATGGAAGACACCGCATTGGCGTTGGGAGAGGCGTTCAAACAAGCCTTAGGCGATAAAAAGGGAATAGAGAGATACGGTTTTTTACTGCCAATGGACGATTGCTTAGCGCAGGTGGCTATTGACTTTGGAGGGCGACCTTGGATTGTGTGGGACGTGGCGTTTACCCGTGAGAAAATAGGAGATGTACCAACAGAAATGTTTTACCACTTTTTCAAATCGTTTAGTGATGCTGCACAGTGTAACTTAAACATCAAATGTGAGGGAACGAATGAGCACCACAAGATAGAGGCAGTGTTTAAAGCCTTTGCAAAAGCGATAAAACAAGCGGTATCACGCACAAATAATTACGAAATACCAAGTACAAAAGGAATCTTATGATAGCGATTTTAAAGTATAATGCGGGAAATATACAGTCGGTTGAGAATGCCGTACAGCGGTTGGGATATCAGACTATTGTAACGGATGATGTCAACGAATTAAACGCTGCTGATAAAGTTATTTTTCCCGGTGTAGGTGAGGCGTCATCGGCGATGGCGTATTTAAAAGAACGCCAGTTAGACGAGGTGATAAAGCAGTTGAAACAACCCGTTTTAGGCATTTGCTTAGGAATGCAGTTGTTGTGCCAATTTACAGAAGAAGGCAATACGCAGGGCATTGGTGTTTTTGACAACAAAGTGCGTTTGTTTCCAAGTACGGATATCGTGCCACATATGGGTTGGAACGATTGTAATACCCTACAAGGCCAGTTGTTTCAAGGCATACAAGAGGGAGCCGACTTTTACTTTGTACACAGTTATTGTGCTGAGGTGAATGAAAATACCATAGCTACAACAAACTATATTCTGCCTTTTTCAGCGGCTTTGCAAAAAGACAACTTTTACGCTGTGCAGTTTCACCCTGAGAAATCGGCAACTATTGGAAACCAATTATTAAAAAACTTTTTAAAATTATGAGAATTATACCAGCAATAGACGTAATAGACGGAAAATGTGTTCGCTTGAGCAAAGGAGATTACGACACTAAAAAAATATATGCAGACGACCCTGTTGAAATGGCGAAACGCTTTGAAGATAGTGGTATTCAATATTTACACTTAGTTGACCTAAATGGGGCTAAGTCAAACAAAGTACAGATAGCCGGATTAATAGAGGCGATTGCCACACAAACTAAGCTGATTGTGGACTTTGGAGGGGGAATTAAAACAGAGGAGGATGTGAAGATTGCCTTTGAATCAGGAGCTAATCAGATAACTGTGGGCAGTGTAGCTTTGAATAATCCAACGCTTTTTTACAGCTGGTTGAAAGAATACGGCAGCGACAAAATTATCTTAGGAGCCGATTGTAAAGACCGTCAAATTATGACCCAAGGTTGGCTTAAAGGCAGTAAGGTTGATGTGGTGGCTTTCATTAGCGAGTATATGGAGCAAGGCGTGAGTACGACCATTGTAACCGATATTGACAAAGACGGAATGTTGAGCGGACCTGCTTTTGAACTATACAATGAGATTATGAGTAAAACAGGTGTTGATTTAATTGCCAGTGGCGGTATCACCACCATAGCCGATGTGTTGAGGTTGAGAGAAATGGGGTGTGAGGGCGCTATTATTGGCAAGGCGATTTACGAAGGAACGATTACGTTAAAACAGTTGAGTGAGTTATGCTAAAAAAGAGAATAATACCGTGTTTGGACATTCAAAACGGACAAGTAGTAAAGGGTGTAAACTTTGAAAACATCAAACAAGCAGGTGATCCGATTGCGTTGGCAAAGCGCTATGTAGCAGAGGGAGCAGACGAATTGGTGTTTTTAGACATTACGGCAACTATTGAAAACAGAAAGACGTTAGTTGATTTAGTACGCGCTATTGCAAGGGAAATCAATATTCCGTTTACAGTGGGTGGCGGAATCAACAGTGTGGAACAAGCGAGGGAACTCATCCGCGCTGGTGCTGATAAGGTGAGTATAAACTCAGCCGCTATCCGCCGTGTGGAGTTGCTGAGCGAGTTGGCACAAGAGTTTGGCAACCAATGTGTGGTATTGGCCATTGACACCAAACAAGAGGATGACGTGTGGTGGGTGTATAGCAAAGGAGGACGTGAGAAAACGGACAAACAGACGTTAGATTGGGCACAAGAAGGCGTGCGTAGTGGGGCTGGGGAAATCCTGTTAACTTCTATGAATCACGACGGAACCAAAGGTGGTTTTGCACTTGAACTAACCAGTCAAGTAGCCGATATTGTTGATGTTCCCGTCATTGCATCAGGTGGAGCAGGGGCTATTGAACACTTTGAAGAAGTGTTTACTCAAACGCGTGCCACAGGTGCTTTAGCAGCCAGTATTTTTCACTACGGACAAGTGCCTATTGTAGCATTAAAACAAGCATTAAAAACAAAAAATATAGCAGTAAGATGAAAGAGAATATAGATTTTAATAAGGGAAATGGGTTAGTAGCAGTTGTAATTCAAGACGCATTAACAATGAAGGTGTTGATGCAAGCCTATATGAACGAAGCTGCTTTTGACCAAACCGTTGCAGAAGGAAAAGTAACGTTTTTTAGCCGTACCAAAAACAGGCTGTGGACAAAAGGAGAAACCTCACAGAACTACCTTTGGGTAAAGCGTATGCAGTTGGACTGCGATGGCGATTGTCTGTTAATTCAAGTAAAAGCAGACGGACCTACTTGCCACAGAGGAACAGAAACGTGTTTTGATACCACAGAAAGCAGTAGCAAAGGATTTGTGTACGAATTACAAGACGTGATTAGCAGTCGCATTGACAACAAAACAGAGGGTTCATACACCTATCAGTTATATCAACGCGGCATCAATAAAGTAGCCCAAAAAGTAGGAGAAGAAGCCGTTGAGGTAGTCATTGAAGCCAAAGATAACAACGCCGATTTATTTAAAAACGAAGCCGCCGATTTGATGTATCACTACCTGCTGTTGCTAAAAGCAAAGGGATTCACCTTAGAAGACATAGAAGCCGTTTTGAAAGAAAGACATCAATAAGAAGAGGGTTAACGGTTTACGTTATGACGTTTCACGTTTATCGGTTTCTGGTTCCCGGTTCCCTGTTTTCAGTTTATCGGTTTATCGGTTTTCAGTTTTCAGTTTTCAGTTCCCGTTTCACGCATATCGGTTTCCGTCAAGATGTTCTCTGTAGATCAGCTATATTGTCACTGAAAGTATAAATCACTAAACTATAGTTGACTTAAATTTGCGAATACGATCTAAATATATTTGTTTTGTTGAAGAATGATAGAGATTTTGTGTTGATTGTAATGTATTGACAAACAATGATTTTTGTTGTATATTTAAAGAAGTAAAAAGGATTAGAAGATGAAAACAAAAGAAATCAATAAGGAAAAACTTAATACGATACATTTAAAGGCTTCTAAAAATGCTATTCGCGTTAATAAAGCATTAGGCTTGTCTTACCAAAAAGTTGAAGGAGGACAATTAATCGAAGTAGGATCTGATGGTACTAAGAAAGTATTAGGTAAGCCGAAATTCGGAACAGTAAAAACAGAAGTGAAATCGTTTAAATTAAAACGATAATATGAAACGTTTTAGAATGTTTGGAGGTCCAAATGGTTCTGGCAAATCAACGTTATTAACGGGAATTGCAGAAGAGTGTTCAATAGGTTATTATGTCAATGCAGATGAAATTGAAAAAGAATTGAGGGCTAATGGGTTTATTGATTGTAGTAATTTTTTTCCTACTGAAGTAAGTAATGAACAGTGGTTGTTGTTTTTAAATAATTTGATAGAGAATGACACTCGTGTACAGCTGAATAGTTTGTCGTCAGTTAGAATTAAAGAGAACGTATTGATTATTGAGGCTCCAATTAATAGTTATATTGCAGCTGTTATTGCTGAATTTATGAGATATATTTTGTTGGATTGTGATGTTTCATTTTCCTTTGAAACTGTAATGTCTCATCCTTCAAAAGTAGAATTTTTGAAAGAAGCCAAAGCCAAAGGGTTTAAAACATATTTATATTTTATTTCGACGCAAGACCCATCTATTAATATTAGTCGTGTTGCTAATAGAGTTGGAAAAGGTGGACATGATGTAGATACAGATAAGATAGTTAGTCGTTATTACAGATCAATGGAATTATTATGTGATGCTTTTTTAAGTGTAGATAGAGCATATATAATAGATAGTTCAATGGAAGATGGTATATCGGTATTTGTTGAGAAAAATGGTGATGATGTTACCATTACAAGTGAAGAGGTACCAGAGTGGATTGGCAAGTATTTATTGGAAAAGTTACAGAAATAAATAGATAATTATAGAAGGGTGAATTGTTATTCATCCTTTTTTTTTATGTATTGTGGAAACGCGAAGTATCGCGTCTGAACCGAAAATTATACGTTACACATATCCACAAAGCCGTTTCACGCATCACGGTTCCCGGTTTTCGGTTTCCAGTTCCCGTCAAGACGTTTCACGCATTACGCATATCGGTTCCCAGTTCCCAATCAAATAAATTTTAATAAATCTTTATGAATACGTAGCTTTGACGCTCTTAAAAAAGCAAAGCAACCTATGGTCAATCGGCAGTTTACCCTATTTTTACTCTTAATTTTGTGTTTTTTCACTTCGTGTAAGCAACAACTTAACAACGAAGAAACCGCTCTTAACAATAAAGAGAAATACACCCGTACAACGGCAGATTACTTGGCGATGCTCCTATCCATAGACACCCTTAGCATTGAGGAAAAGAAGAAAGTAGTACAACAAGAAAAAGACCAATTTACAGCAGTTGCCAACAAAGAAGAAAATCCCTTTTATCACTATATAAGCGGATTAGAAGCATATCAAAACAAAGCGTTTGACGAGGCACAGCAACACTTTACAGCGATGCAAACAACAGCGCAACAAGCTGAAGTAACCCACCTAAAAGAACTGTATATTCTATATTCGGCATTAAACAGCAACGCAATTGCTGACGCAGCGTTGATGGAAGAATTATTGCTAAAAACAAGTGAAGCAGAAAAGGCAAACAGCAGTATTACTTTTCGCTTTTACGACGCTTTAGCACAAGCGTACTTCAAAAACAGAAACCCCGCAAAAGCCTTAGAATACGCAACCTTACACTTTGAAAACCATCCATTAAACAAGTCAGTGGTCGTTCAACAACGCTATTACGAAATATCGTTACTCTTGGCAATTACATCCGGAAACGAAGATAAAATCGACCATTTGAGAGACGAGTTCAAACGCTTGTTAGCACAAACACAAGACCCGTTAGCCACAGCGCGTTATTACGATTTAGAAACCTTTTACTACAACATAAAAAAGGACTACCCACAAGCATTAGCAAGTAGTCAGGAGAGTTTTAACCAATTGAAAAAGCTCGACGCACTAACCGTTGCCTCGTTCAATAACCTGGCTACCAGTTTTATCAAAAACAACTTAGTCGATTCGGCTTTAACCTATTACAAAGAAGGATTACACTGGGCAGACACCCGTAACAAAGGACAAGAAAAAGGAATTATTTACAGTGGATTAAGCAATACGTACAAGATAAAAGGCGACTATAAAAACGCATTAATAGCCTTAGACTCTTGCTATAAAGTAGAAACCGCAAACCAAGAAAAGATAAAAGCAGACTTCATAGCCGAGTTACAAACCAAATACGAAACCGAGAAAAAAGACTCAGAAATAACCTTATTAAAAACGAATAACGACTTAAACCAAAAAGTGATTAAGCAACAATGGCGTATGTTTACGGCATTCGGACTCCTTATTGTCTTCGCGTTTTTATATATGCAAATCCGCTATCGCCAACGCTTGTTAAAAGAGCGAAACCAGCGATTAGAAACGGAAAACAAAAAAATGCAAGTAGAACAACGCGCACTCCAATTGCAGTTAAATCCACACTTCATTTACAATTCCATTGCCAATTTACAAGGGTTAATTGTCAATGACCAAAAGCGACAAGCCAATGAATACCTGCTTGCCTTTTCAACCCTAATGCGCAATATCTTAGAACACAATCGCTGTGAGTTTATCACCTTAAAAGAAGAATTGACTACCATTAGCAATTACGTCAAACTACAACAAATGCGTTATGCTAACAAGTTTGAGTACACTGTCAATTGCCACGATATCCTCATAGACAATATTGAAATTCCGCCTATGCTATTACAGCCATTCGTTGAAAATGCCATTGAACACGGGTTTGCCCATATTGACTATGCAGGAAAACTGTCGATGGAAATAACACAGGAAAATCAGCACATACACATTTGTATAACAGACAACGGAAAAGGGCTGAACACCCCAAATCAAAAGTCACAAACTAAGAAGTCGCTATCCCAAACAATCACACAAGAGCGTTTAGACTTACACTATAATACCACTCAAAAAAGAGCCTATTTTGAGGTTGTAAACAAGGCAGACACCACACAACAAACAGGTGTAGTAGTTCATATTTATTTGCCAATTTTAATCGACTAAACCCAACAAAATGAAAGTATATATACTCGAAGATGAAGCCAATATCTTAAAATACATCCTCTCGTTAATCGTAGATATACCCTACTTACAAGTAGTTGGATATGCGGGGGAAATCAGCAAAGCAGAAGTAGAAATTGAACAACAACAACCCGATTTAATATTAGCCGACATCCACTTAAAAGACGGCAATAGCTTTTCGCTGTTTCACAAAATGGAAGTAAGCGCACAGATAATATTTATCACTGCTTATAGCAATTATGCCATTGACGCCTTAAACTTAGGGGCGTTTTCCTATCTGTTGAAACCCATTGATGAAGCGGAGTTTAAACAGCAAATAGACAGGTGTTACAACAATTTTGACGACCATAAAATCGACAAAAAGCAATTAGAAATAGCCTCTGATTATTACCAAAGTGAACAAGCGCCAACGCGTATTGCACTAAAAAACTTTGACTACACACAAATCGTACAAGTGCGCGATATTATGTATTGTAAAAGTGACAAAGGGTACACGACTTTTTATCTGAATAGCGGACAAAAGATAGTGGTGTCAAAAGTATTGAAAGAATACGAAGGACTATTGCCCAGCAACACCTTTATCCGTTGTCACCAATCCTATTTAGTCAATGTAAACTACATCAGCAAGTATTACAAAAACGGCTTATTAGAGTTGTTTACCAAACAAACCATTCCCGTATCCGATCGTAAAAAGGAAGTAGTCTTAGAATTTATAAGCAGTATTTCCTAAGTAAAATAGGGGTTTGTTAGTTATATTTTACACAATAAATTTGATAATTGTACTAAAATGGCAAAACGATTATTTGTAAAAAGAGTACGATAATTTACTAAAACGTAGCGAAAAAAGATAAGTTCCCTCAATCCATAAAATACCCTTTATTTTTGCGGAAAGTTGATAAATAAGGAAGTCAACTTGGTTAGTCCCCACAGTTATGAACCTGAGTGAAGCCCAAAAAATAATAGTAGCAGAATGTGACAGAGAAAAGAAAATAGCTCTGCGCAACCTTGTTGTCATCGTGGTAGTTGCTCTTATTATAGCGGTTTTACTTGTGGTTTATGCTTTAGACCCCCTTCAAAGTACCTTTTCAAAAACCATAGCTAATTTAGAAAATAGCAAAAACGTTGGTGCGTATTACAAAATTATCTTTCCGATTATCTTCCTTAGTCTGATTGCCTTTCCCTTAAATTCATTGCGCAATGTGATGAATAGAAGTAAGCAAGTTACAACTGTTTTTACGCGCATAAAGCAAGGTGAAAAAGGAGAAGTAGTCGATATTGAGAATGCCTATCTAACCATAGTTCCTCTATTAATTGTCAGGCTCACCTTAGATTCAATCAGTTATATAAAGGTACGTGTGGACCAAAAAGAGTTTACCCTTCCGGTTCCCCCTTTGGTGATTCCCCATATAACCAGAGCGTTAGCCCACGTAGATGTTGGCTATTACGAGCAGGTGATAGGCGCTATTTACGGAGAAAACAAACAAGAAATAGCAATAGAAGAACAAGGACAAACGAACTTAGCTCCGTTGCACACATTTCAAGCATTTTGCAGGCAAACCTTTGGTCAGCAGTTGTCCACTCTTGAAAAAGGACGTCATAAAGCAAACAAAGTACTTTACCTTCAAGTGGTCATTTCCCTTGCTTTAGTAGGCGGAATCATCTATTTTTCTACGGTTAATCCCGACTTTTTTCAGGACTCAGATAACCTATTTATGTTCATAGGTAGCTTTTTTGTAGTAATGACCATTGGTGCATTGGTGTACTATATGGGACAGCAGAATAATACCCCAAAGCAACAAAATACCAGAAATAAAGACACTTCATCAAGTTTACAAGAGGCAAAGAAAACCGTATTTACGAAGATTATCCACTTTATTAATCCCAAGTTTCAATACATTGAAAAAGGGCATTTATCCCTACCCGAAATATTGCAATCAGACCTACTGAAAGTCAAGCAGTACGCTGTATATGGGGGAGAACAATTTGTAGGATATTACAAAGGAATACCCTTTCAGTCGTGTAACCTAACCCTGACCTATCGCCCCAATATGCGCAGAGTCAAAGAAGCTGACGACACCGTATTTACAGGTAATTACTTCGTAGCGAGACCCCCTCAGAAGTTTGCCGTACCCATTTACATACACCCTAAAAAAGGTGTGTTTAGCACTGTAATGGACAACGAAATAGCCACTTATTTGCACAAAAGCGGCGAAAAAGTAGCTGTAAACAATGAAGCCTTTTTACAACAATTTACCGTTTACAGTAAAGACGAAACGGAAGTCAGAAAAGTATTAACTCCTGTGTTTATGCAGCGTTTACTGGCGATTAACAAACGCAGTAAAGGAAATGTGTATGTCGTACTAAGAGAGCACACCATAACCATTGCAAGTAATACATCTAATATAACGGAGGTAGGTTTACAAGCACAAGATGCGTTGTTTACCAAAATAGACCAAGCGTTATTAGACAAAATGTACCAAGAGATAGTAGGACAATTCGAAATAATAGACAACCTACAAATAGTTCAGTAAATAAAATAAGTATTAAATATTAAATCAAAGTAGTTATGAAAAAGATGATTTTGTTTTTAGCTGTTGCCACAACAGCAATGCTAACCTCTTGTGGAGGAAGTACAATTTTTCCACAAAACGAAGATAACGGCAAGCAAGTTAAAGACTTAGTAATTAAGAACTTCGGAGGAGATAAACAAGTAAGTGCAATCACCTTATTATCTCAAGATGAGCTATATGCAGCATTAGGAAGCGTTACAATTCAGTACAAAGACGGAGACAAGAAGTACGAGCAAACGTATGCAGACGGTAAAGTAGGCGAGCCAAAAGAAGAAATGGAGAACGCAATGGCAAAGCAAGCAAGCGAGTTAATTGCAAATATTCAGAATAAAGTAGGCGTTAAAACAGAAGCTAAAAAGGATTATACAGTAGCCTTAGAAAGTATTAATTACGATCAGATTCCGTACCAAGTAGGAGCAGCGGCAGCTATGTTAGAATCAGAATATGAGAAGTTTGTTTTGCGCAGCTACACAGTAAGAGTAGTAGGAGAAAACGAATTACAAGTACGCTTTGTTATACACGCACAAAAAATTGGAGAAGCAAAAGAAATGCGTGGCCGTAAGACAGTAACAAGCTATTACGATTTCACATTTGAAGTACAAAAAGACGGAACAGTTGATTTCGCAGGTATATAATTTAAAACAGATAAAAGATGCAAAGTAATTTAGCAAAAATCATCTTCCTTGTATTAGTAGTTGCAGGAGGAATCGGGGCTTATATGTTGTACAACGGAGGAATGTTTGACACCCGTAAATACAAAAGTGAGTATGTAACTTATGCCAAATCAGAAGCGACTATCGTTGATATTGAAGAAGTAAAAAGAAGAAAGTCGAACGAGCTTACGTGGACATTAGAATATAAAGATTATGCAGGCAATCTAAAAAAAGAGAGAATTGCAGGTGAATCTTTTATGCGTAAAAAAGTAGGTGATAAAATCGTTATTTACTACGACTCTGTTGCAAACCGTTTAGCGGTAACAGAACAACGCTATAAAGAAATAATGAGAGATTAATCTCGTTGTTATATAGAAAACACTTAGTTAGAGAATGAGCAAAAGAAAAAGATCCAATGCTTAAAAGTGAAGTCCACAAAGATGTTTTTGTGGACTTTTTTTTGTTTATAGTTATAAGCAATGTATATCACACCTCACGCTCCGTAGGGGCGCCGCCGCTTGTTGTTTATTAATAAACAACCCATTCCAAACATTTTAATGTATGATTAATTATAAATAATTAATTGTGGGTAAACACGTAGGTTTACCCCTACGTATGCCGCAATGCATCGTTATGATGAATATGATATGTGGAAATACGAAGTATCGCCTTTTTCCGATTAAACTAATAACCCGATTTACACCCACCACTGTTGTAGGGGAGAATTATTATTCGCCCACACGGCATACGACAAAATACATATCTACAAAGAGGCATCACGCCTCACGTATCACGCCTCACGTTTTACGTATCACGCATTACCTTCTATATCAATCCATAAAAATTCACACTTGTACTACATTCACTATCATCCTGTTTAGCAAAAAAGAACCACACAATACAATTTTTTGCTTTCCAATTTTCCGGTAAAGGCGACGTAAATGTACCCTCACTTCTAAACCCTTCTTTGTCAGGTAAGAAGAATAATTTTTGCTTTTTACAAAACAATACCGCTTTCGCCTTATCCGAGTCAAGTGCCAAATCACGCCCTCCATTAGGCGTCCAGTTAATACGCAATTCTTCGTCAGTAAGCGTTACCTCGGTAATCGTTGCAGCAGGCAAGTATCCCTTTGTAATCACAACCTGTTGGTAGTTGATTTGGAGGTTGTCATCAATGTCTTTAATTGCATATAATAAAAGATGAGAAAGCGCCAAGTTCGTACGTGATTTAGCACCTATTTTATGTCCGAAATACAGATCTGTAACACCGCTCAGAGGATATAAAAACTCGTGCGACAATTTAAACTTTTGTTGTTGTTTCAACTGAGCAGGAGTTGATTTGTATTTCTTTTTTCTGGGTTTAGTACGCATACATTTTTGACCTCTGTAATTGTATCCAATCACAGTGCCAATCGAACCGGTAAACTCACCTAAAAGACCATTTGGAATTCTTGCCATAATGAAAGATTATTTTATTTTTAAACAATAGAGTGTTGGTTGTCAGATTCTTATATGGTAAAATTAAATATATTTATAATGTCTTTTTTGGGCTATTGGCTATTTTGGGCTCAAATGACCACTTTTTTCCTTTCTTTTCCTTTTTTTTCCATTCTTTTCCGTTTTTTTCCCTTCTTGTCTCTTTTTCTGTCTTGTAGTCAAATTTTAATCAAACTCTTGTTATTACTGGGGTTGTACGTGTTTTATAGCAAAATGATACACATTGTAAAAAAGGGTATGTGAAAGGCAAAAAAGGTTTTTTTGAGGGGTAAAAAGTCATATTTAGCTAAATCAAAGGCTAATAGCAATCTAATTTTGAAGTGTAATTATTTGTGAATTAAAGGTGTTTTAATTAGCCCATGTTCGAGACATCTCCCACACAAGTACCACAGACCTTCGGAAATCAGCTTTTTTTCGGTAGGTGTGTGGTACAAATGTGGTATTTGTGTGGTACAAGGTCCGTATAAGTCTGTAATGATAGGTGGTTGAGGGGTGTTGGAGGAGGGGTTTTAAGGGGGATTAGAAAACAGGTTGATTTAAGTATTCACTACTTATATAATTGAAATTATCGTACTTTTATCAGCATACACAGTTAGATTTGTTTAAAATTAAGTAGTTATGAAAAGAGTTCTATATCTTTTATTTATATCATTTTCATTGGTGAATTGTTATGCACAAGAAGTTGATCTTAAAGATTTGGAGGAGAGAAATGGGGTGGCTTACGCTATTAAATCAGATAAGCCATTTAGTGGAACAGCGAGGAGTCTTTATTCCAATGGGGAAGTAAAATTTGTGGAGAGTTACAAGAATGGAATTTTAGAGGGAACCGCTAAGCGATATTATGAAAATGGGCAGTTAAAAGCAGAGGGAAATTATAAAAATGGGGAGATTGACGGTGTTCTTAAGGAGTATAATGAGCAGGGGAAAATAGCGTTTGAAACCAGCTACAAAGCCGGAAAGATAGATGGAGCTAAGAAACAGTTTTATGAGAATGGGCAATTGCGTACTGCATCAGATTATAAAAATGGGGAACTTAACGGAGTGATTAAAGCTTATTATGAAGGGGGACAACTTTCTGGTGAATCAAGATATATAGATGGGATAGCGAATGGTGTTACTATTGGGTATTTTGAGAATGGAAAGGTAGAGATAGAAGCAAATTATAAGAATGGGGTTTTAGATGGGGTGGTTAAGAAGTATTATAGGAATGGACAGTTACAGTCTGAGGTAGGTTATAAAGAGGGATCGCTGCACGGAATTATGAAGGGATATGATGAGAAAGGAAAATTAATGGGTGAAGCAAATTATGAGTATGACCTGTTGGTTGGGGAGGTTAAGAGGTATTAGTTTTTAGGTTGGGGTTTTATTGTGTAGAAATATAATTTGAAAGTTTTAAAAATTAAACTTTAGTTATTGGTATTAACTCAAGCTTAAAAGTTATAATTAATAATTTATTAAACATGAAAAAAGTATTATTTAGTTATTTTTTAATTGGAAGTGTACTTATTGCAAGCTGTAGTGATGATAAAGAGAGGAAAGACCAAGAAAAAGCGGATAAGGAAGCTCAACTTGATTTAAAAATAAAAGAAGCTGATAGATTGTTCAAAAAATATGGATGGGAAAACGATCCAGAAATTGATAGAAATTCAAAAGAGTTTAGAGAAGAATATGAAGAGATGGATTTGAAGCAATTAGAAGGTTTCTTAAAACAAATGAAAGAGGGGGTAATTTATAATGATACTATTGTAAACCAAATTGAAGGGGTTTAATGGTTGTGAATTGCTTTATTTCATTGGATAATATTTGTTTTGGTATTTAGTGATTTTACAATTCAAATTGTTGTATTTTTATCGTGTAATCACACAGCGTAATGTTGGTGCTGATATCGTCACGGTTGGTTGTGAATTGCTTTCAAATTATTGTATTTTTATCGTGTAATCACACAGCATTTGACGATTTGCCTTATTGCGTTGTGGTGTTGTGAATTGCTTTCAAATTATTGTATTTTTATCGTGTAATCACACAGCCAATTCCCCGATGCATGATTAAAAGTTTTTGTTGTGAATTGCTTTCAAATTATTGTATTTTTATCGTGTAATCACACAGCTCAGTAGGGGTATGGAATATGTCTTGTTGTGTTGTGAATTGCTTTCAAATTATTGTATTTTTATCGTGTAATCACACAGCATTTGACGATTTGCCTTATTGCGTTGTGGTGTTGTGAATTGCTTTCAAATTATTGTATTTTTATCGTGTAATCACACAGCACTTTTTAAAGATGTAGTTATTACTAATGCGTTGTGAATTGCTTTCAAATTATTGTATTTTTATCGTGTAATCACACAGCTGGCTTTGAAATAGATTATCAGACTTACCTGTTGTGAATTGCTTTCAAATTATTGTATTTTTATCGTGTAATCACACAGCCTAAACGCTTTCAACTGTCCTGCAATAGATGTTGTGAATTGCTTTCAAATTATTGTATTTTTATCGTGTAATCACACAGCAATGAAGGAGTATAAGCGAAGAAGTAGTGCGTTGTGAATTGCTTTCAAATTATTGTATTTTTATCGTGTAATCACACAGCAAAAGCGTAATTAGCACCTGCAACACATATGTTGTGAATTGCTTTCAAATTATTGTATTTTTATCGTGTAATCACACAGCGTTGTTTTCAAAATGATGTTCCAAGTCTATGTTGTGAATTGCTTTCAAATTATTGTATTTTTATCGTGTAATCACACAGCCCGAATTTGTAAATAGTTGTAGGAATAATAGTTGTGAATTGCTTTCAAATTATTGTATTTTTATCGTGTAATCACACAGCTATCGACTTCGGCGCCTACGGAGTCTATTTGTTGTGAATTGCTTTCAAATTATTGTATTTTTATCGTGTAATCACACAGCCCGCGAATTTATCGAAGCGGCCATAGATGCGTTGTGAATTGCTTTCAAATTATTGTATTTTTATCGTGTAATCACACAGCGTAAACTACGTAATGGTTAAAGAACGCCGTGTTGTGAATTGCTTTCAAATTATTGTATTTTTATCGTGTAATCACACAGCATGCATATTGATTAATATTTATTGCACTTCGTTGTGAATTGCTTTCAAATTATTGTATTTTTATCGTGTAATCACACAGCGTAAACTACGTAATGGTTAAAGAACGCCGTGTTGTGAATTGCTTTCAAATTATTGTATTTTTATCGTGTAATCACACAGCTTTCGGGGCTAACGATGTCGCTACCGTGTAGTTGTGAATTGCTTTCAAATTATTGTATTTTTATCGTGTAATCACACAGCGCAAAAGTGCTAATGGGTTACTCCTCAGTAGTTGTGAATTGCTTTCAAATTATTGTATTTTTATCGTGTAATCACACAGCCAGGTGCAAGGCTTGCAGTGTTTGCAAGCTGTTGTGAATTGCTTTCAAATTATTGTATTTTTATCGTGTAATCACACAGCTACCGTTACGGTGCAATGCCTTAACGGGGAGTTGTGAATTGCTTTCAAATTATTGTATTTTTATCGTGTAATCACACAGCAATACGTTTATCAGCCTTATCTCTGACTAAGTTGTGAATTGCTTTCAAATTATTGTATTTTTATCGTGTAATCACACAGCTAATGAGCAAAGGATAATGATAATAAGTGCGTTGTGAATTGCTTTCAAATTATTGTATTTTTATCGTGTAATCACACAGCCGATGAGTATTTATACTCGCATCAAAGTTTGTTGTGAATTGCTTTCAAATTATTGTATTTTTATCGTGTAATCACACAGCTTAAAGTGTTCTTTATCTCTTATACATTGTGTTGTGAATTGCTTTCAAATTATTGTATTTTTATCGTGTAATCACACAGCACGCTGTTTATAAAGTTCTCTTCAGTCCATGTTGTGAATTGCTTTCAAATTATTGTATTTTTATCGTGTAATCACACAGCTTTCGGGTGGTACAGTGTGTATTAATGTTAGTTGTGAATTGCTTTCAAATTATTGTATTTTTATCGTGTAATCACACAGCATTGCTCCAGAATTATCCACATATTTGCCTGTTGTGAATTGCTTTCAAATTATTGTATTTTTATCGTGTAATCACACAGCAGAGGGCAGAATATATGAGCGTTCCCCCTGGTTGTGAATTGCTTTCAAATTATTGTATTTTTATCGTGTAATCACACAGCTTGTGCGACTACGGATGCTGCGGTCGGTCGGTTGTGAATTGCTTTCAAATTATTGTATTTTTATCGTGTAATCACACAGCACATTCCTGAATTTTATTATTGGCTAATATGTTGTGAATTGCTTTCAAATTATTGTATTTTTATCGTGTAATCACACAGCAAATTGAACTTGACGAACATCAATTAAATGGTTGTGAATTGCTTTCAAATTATTGTATTTTTATCGTGTAATCACACAGCTAAGTGTTTTACCACCACCCGTACCGATTTGTTGTGAATTGCTTTCAAATTATTGTATTTTTATCGTGTAATCACACAGCCGCTTCAAAGCTCTTTACCTCGTAACCCATGTTGTGAATTGCTTTCAAATTATTGTATTTTTATCGTGTAATCACACAGCATCTTGAACCAGTCCAACCACACTTTTCATGTTGTGAATTGCTTTCAAATTATTGTATTTTTATCGTGTAATCACACAGCATAGTAATGTCTTCTCAATCTTTCAATATCGTTGTGAATTGCTTTCAAATTATTGTATTTTTATCGTGTAATCACACAGCATGGGTGTGAACCTTCCTTATTGTAAGATCGTTGTGAATTGCTTTCAAATTATTGTATTTTTATCGTGTAATCACACAGCCGCTTCAAAGCTCTTTACCTCGTAACCCATGTTGTGAATTGCTTTCAAATTATTGTATTTTTATCGTGTAATCACACAGCGAAGAAAGCGTAAATCTCAACTATACCGAAGTTGTGAATTGCTTTCAAATTATTGTATTTTTATCGTGTAATCACACAGCATCTTGAACCAGTCCAACCACACTTTTCATGTTGTGAATTGCTTTCAAATTATTGTATTTTTATCGTGTAATCACACAGCATAGTAATGTCTTCTCAATCTTTCAATATCGTTGTGAATTGCTTTCAAATTATTGTATTTTTATCGTGTAATCACACAGCATGGGTGTGAACCTTCCTTATTGTAAGATCGTTGTGAATTGCTTTCAAATTATTGTATTTTTATCGTGTAATCACACAGCTTAAAATAGGTCAAAATAGGTTGTTTGAGTGTTGTGAATTGCTTTCAAATTATTGTATTTTTATCGTGTAATCACACAGCTGACGCACGTAAATGGGTAGTTGCTAAAATGTTGTGAATTGCTTTCAAATTATTGTATTTTTATCGTGTAATCACACAGCTAAGTGTATGGAAGTATTAGACTATGCTTTGTTGTGAATTGCTTTCAAATTATTGTATTTTTATCGTGTAATCACACAGCTAAATTCAGTTGCAAACACTGCAAAGTCTAGTTGTGAATTGCTTTCAAATTATTGTATTTTTATCGTGTAATCACACAGCCCCCGTAGGCTTTGAAATCAAAAAGCAATAGTTGTGAATTGCTTTCAAATTATTGTATTTTTATCGTGTAATCACACAGCTCCAACTATTATTGTATTGTCGGTAGGGCAGTTGTGAATTGCTTTCAAATTATTGTATTTTTATCGTGTAATCACACAGCGTAATCTGCACGGCGTGCATTGTCGCCATGGTTGTGAATTGCTTTCAAATTATTGTATTTTTATCGTGTAATCACACAGCTAATACTGATTATAGTAATACTAAGTATAGGTTGTGAATTGCTTTCAAATTATTGTATTTTTATCGTGTAATCACACAGCTTTATGGCTGGCGCTTCGTATGTGGAGTCTGTTGTGAATTGCTTTCAAATTATTGTATTTTTATCGTGTAATCACACAGCAAAGAGTTACTTTTACCGATAACAGGCAGTGTTGTGAATTGCTTTCAAATTATTGTATTTTTATCGTGTAATCACACAGCAATCAAACAATTATAAAATTTATCTATTTAGTTGTGAATTGCTTTCAAATTATTGTATTTTTATCGTGTAATCACACAGCAATCCTACATTGATTTTTTCGAAGGCACTAGTTGTGAATTGCTTTCAAATTATTGTATTTTTATCGTGTAATCACACAGCCAGTAGAGAGAGAGGTAATTAAAGAGGTTTGTTGTGAATTGCTTTCAAATTATTGTATTTTTATCGTGTAATCACACAGCGTGTTTTTACGTCTACCAACAACTTAAAGTGTTGTGAATTGCTTTCAAATTATTGTATTTTTATCGTGTAATCACACAGCGACAACGCTTACGCACCTGGAGACTACACAGTTGTGAATTGCTTTCAAATTATTGTATTTTTATCGTGTAATCACACAGCAAAGAAAGAACACAAAGTAGATTAGGCTTAGTTGTGAATTGCTTTCAAATTATTGTATTTTTATCGTGTAATCACACAGCGTTATACGCTGTAACAGCAGCTGTATCTAAGTTGTGAATTGCTTTCAAATTATTGTATTTTTATCGTGTAATCACACAGCCGGGTTTGACAAAGAAAGAGCAGACAAGCTGTTGTGAATTGCTTTCAAATTATTGTATTTTTATCGTGTAATCACACAGCTAGCCTACTTTAACAGCATTCAAGGCTGGAGTTGTGAATTGCTTTCAAATTATTGTATTTTTATCGTGTAATCACACAGCCGAGAATTAAGAACAATTAGCGGACGTATAGTTGTGAATTGCTTTCAAATTATTGTATTTTTATCGTGTAATCACACAGCTATTTGTTTTGTTATATTACTCGACCAATTGTTGTGAATTGCTTTCAAATTATTGTATTTTTATCGTGTAATCACACAGCAGCGTTACAACCTAAAGGGAGCGACATAATGTTGTGAATTGCTTTCAAATTATTGTATTTTTATCGTGTAATCACACAGCTAATGATTGAACCAACAACTGGAGACGTTAGTTGTGAATTGCTTTCAAATTATTGTATTTTTATCGTGTAATCACACAGCACATGGAACGCAAGAGAGTGGAGATGTGTAGTTGTGAATTGCTTTCAAATTATTGTATTTTTATCGTGTAATCACACAGCCCAATGGAATAGATATACATAATGACAATAGTTGTGAATTGCTTTCAAATTATTGTATTTTTATCGTGTAATCACACAGCGGTAGCTACTGAATTAATTAAATTAGGTTCGTTGTGAATTGCTTTCAAATTATTGTATTTTTATCGTGTAATCACACAGCTAGTAGCGTAACCACCTTTGTTAATTGATTGTTGTGAATTGCTTTCAAATTATTGTATTTTTATCGTGTAATCACACAGCACCCTGTATATTGATTATCTATATATATAGGTTGTGAATTGCTTTCAAATTATTGTATTTTTATCGTGTAATCACACAGCTTTTTGAACCTGGAATAAACCGAATTGTTCGTTGTGAATTGCTTTCAAATTATTGTATTTTTATCGTGTAATCACACAGCAATTAAAACGAAAACAATATGAAAGCATTTGTTGTGAATTGCTTTCAAATTATTGTATTTTTATCGTGTAATCACACAGCTCTTTAAGCTCTCTATTTCTTCGCTCTTCTGTTGTGAATTGCTTTCAAATTATTGTATTTTTATCGTGTAATCACACAGCTATATATGCGTCAATTATATATTTAATAATGTTGTGAATTGCTTTCAAATTATTGTATTTTTATCGTGTAATCACACAGCTATATGTGCTTATACCCTCCTAAAGCTCCAGTTGTGAATTGCTTTCAAATTATTGTATTTTTATCGTGTAATCACACAGCAACTTGTTAGTGAAATAAGATTCGTCGATTGTTGTGAATTGCTTTCAAATTATTGTATTTTTATCGTGTAATCACACAGCAGCTCCATCATTTAGGCGATAAAACCACCTGTTGTGAATTGCTTTCAAATTATTGTATTTTTATCGTGTAATCACACAGCACTTTACTATTTGTACGTTTTCTTTGCCTTGTTGTGAATTGCTTTCAAATTATTGTATTTTTATCGTGTAATCACACAGCATAATTCATCATACATATTTTTATTTTCAAGTTGTGAATTGCTTTCAAATTATTGTATTTTTATCGTGTAATCACACAGCGATGGGTATCGGTCAATACTTTAATATTACGTTGTGAATTGCTTTCAAATTATTGTATTTTTATCGTGTAATCACACAGCTAAATATAGGCATTATTCAAGTATATTTATGTTGTGAATTGCTTTCAAATTATTGTATTTTTATCGTGTAATCACACAGCTAATGTTTTTAACTTATCAGTGTTATTAGCGTTGTGAATTGCTTTCAAATTATTGTATTTTTATCGTGTAATCACACAGCTGTAAGATTTCTGTCACCTCTTCTTTACTTGTTGTGAATTGCTTTCAAATTATTGTATTTTTATCGTGTAATCACACAGCACAGTATAGATAGTAGGTGCATCAATAGTAGTTGTGAATTGCTTTCAAATTATTGTATTTTTATCGTGTAATCACACAGCTAGTTTTGCAAGTAATTCAACAACAAAGGCGTTGTGAATTGCTTTCAAATTATTGTATTTTTATCGTGTAATCACACAGCACAATCCTTGACCTTGCAATTTAATCATTGGTTGTGAATTGCTTTCAAATTATTGTATTTTTATCGTGTAATCACACAGCCTTTTAGCAATTGCCGACTTCTCTAATTCTGTTGTGAATTGCTTTCAAATTATTGTATTTTTATCGTGTAATCACACAGCTGACCTTTTGCGTAACGTTTAAACATCTTAGTTGTGAATTGCTTTCAAATTATTGTATTTTTATCGTGTAATCACACAGCATTGTCCTCGTACAGATCCTTATAGTTTTTGTTGTGAATTGCTTTCAAATTATTGTATTTTTATCGTGTAATCACACAGCAAAATAGATATTGCTAAGTCGGCTTGGCAAGTTGTGAATTGCTTTCAAATTATTGTATTTTTATCGTGTAATCACACAGCGTTTGAAGTTAAGTTAATGGACACAGATGTGTTGTGAATTGCTTTCAAATTATTGTATTTTTATCGTGTAATCACACAGCTTGCGTTAAGATAGGCAAAACACATATTCAGTTGTGAATTGCTTTCAAATTATTGTATTTTTATCGTGTAATCACACAGCTCTAATTCCATAATTCTTTTAATGCGTCTTGTTGTGAATTGCTTTCAAATTATTGTATTTTTATCGTGTAATCACACAGCTTTTGAAGCTGTAAATAGAGTACCGACCAGGTTGTGAATTGCTTTCAAATTATTGTATTTTTATCGTGTAATCACACAGCCTTGTAAATGGAGTTAAACCTACAAAAGTTGTTGTGAATTGCTTTCAAATTATTGTATTTTTATCGTGTAATCACACAGCTTGTGGGTAATAATTATGATTTTTTAAACTGTTGTGAATTGCTTTCAAATTATTGTATTTTTATCGTGTAATCACACAGCTGACAATTACGCTCATCGAATATTAAACCAGTTGTGAATTGCTTTCAAATTATTGTATTTTTATCGTGTAATCACACAGCTTTTATCGTTAAGAATATCCGTAAACGTAAGTTGTGAATTGCTTTCAAATTATTGTATTTTTATCGTGTAATCACACAGCCATTTTAACGCCGAGTATAACAAGCGTATAGTTGTGAATTGCTTTCAAATTATTGTATTTTTATCGTGTAATCACACAGCAATGTTTTTTATAATGCTGTCTAACAACTTGTTGTGAATTGCTTTCAAATTATTGTATTTTTATCGTGTAATCACACAGCTTGCAGGGTTTTTTTTTGTTTACGTGGGATGTTGTGAATTGCTTTCAAATTATTGTATTTTTATCGTGTAATCACACAGCGATTTTAAAATTCTAGAAACTATATAATATGTTGTGAATTGCTTTCAAATTATTGTATTTTTATCGTGTAATCACACAGCATATTTTTGATAATAATCAGGGAGATTGTGGTTGTGAATTGCTTTCAAATTATTGTATTTTTATCGTGTAATCACACAGCTACAAACTAATCTCAAAAAACGGACAATATGTTGTGAATTGCTTTCAAATTATTGTATTTTTATCGTGTAATCACACAGCATATTTAGCAGTCGTTAAGATGTAAGATTGGTTGTGAATTGCTTTCAAATTATTGTATTTTTATCGTGTAATCACACAGCTAACATTTCTTTATTGATACAGTATGTTTAGTTGTGAATTGCTTTCAAATTATTGTATTTTTATCGTGTAATCACACAGCTATAGTAGTTGTAAGACCAGAAGAAGGATGGTTGTGAATTGCTTTCAAATTATTGTATTTTTATCGTGTAATCACACAGCCTCGTGAAAAGCGTTGTAAAACAAGGGATTGAGGTAGATTATAGGATGAATAAAAACCAAAAAAACGGCTATAAACTTAATGTTTTATAGCCGTTTTTTGTTTCTATTAGAAGAGTTCTAATTGCTGTGGCATAACGGGAAGCTCTGTTTCTTTTTTAGCAAAAAAGAGTTCCATTTGCCCAAATTGTTTATCTGTAATGCAGAGTATTCCAATTTTTCCCTCTGCTGGAAGTTGTTTTTTTACTCGTTTGATATGTACTTCTGCATTTTCTCTACTGGGACAATGCCTGATATAGATAGAGAATTGGAACATATTAAAACCATCATCTATTAAGTTTTTTCTAAACTTAGAAGCAACACTTCGCTGTCGCTTAGAATCTGTTGGCAAATCAAAAAATACTAATACCCACATAATTCGATATGCATTATAACGGCTAAAACTCATTTGATCATCGGATAGTGAATTACTCTACTTTCTCCTGAAAAGCATTTATACAGTGAACTTGTGGTAATGCTCAGTGCTGTCATTAAAGGTCTGATTAAGCCATTAATGTAAACGTCTTTTGTAGCAATTTTTAATAAATGTGCCTTGGCTTCTTTTGTTATTTCTGCTGGATTAAGCGGATTGCTTATCCATTCTAAAACCAATTCATCTACATAAGGGCGATAGGGCTCCATTAAATCATCTGCTAAACAATACGCATTATACTTATTGCGATGAAAGATTCCTAAAGTAGGGTGGAGGCCACTACACACAATGGCCCTTGCAACCATACTTCTAAGAATGGCGTATCCAAAATTGAGAAAGTTATTGGGCGAATCTCCTTCTCTGGAACGTGTAAAGTCGTCAAAAAGTTGCCCCCAATAATATTGCGCTGCAATGCCTTCCATATTCGTACTATCACCAGACTTAACCTCATTAAGGTATTTTGTCATTGGTTCCTCTACTAAACCTTGTTTGCGAAGTACCTCTTTTTGTTGATATATTTTAGCTTCAACAGTTTGTTTCCAAAGTTGCTTGCGCAAGGGTTCTGATATGTTTATTTGTTGTTTTAAGCGTTCAGAATGCTCAATATGACCACTAATCGGTAACATAAGTCCTACTGGTAAATGAGATTCATCACAACTAATAATGGCAACATTGTGTTGTTGTAAAAATTGAATAACAGGATGTGATATGGTGATTTGAGGATGATCTAATACTAAAAATCCTAAATCTTCAATAGGCACTGTTCCTTTGGTCTCTCCAGAGAGTGCATCGTCAATCTTTAATTGACGATGCGCTAACTTTAAATAGGAGGGACTACCAATGTAGATAGTTCGTTTGAGCATAATGATGCTAATTAGTTAATACTCGCCTATATGTACTATTTCTCCCAAATGATTGGTTCTTACTTTTATTATGTTTATTAAATTCTCAGGAGTCCTTATTGAATAATAAACTTTTTCAGCTAATGTTTTTTTGTTTTTTAAAGTTTCACCATCAATAGCTTTTGTTTCTAAGTGATGAGTAAACATATAGTTTTTTGTAGATATTTTTTGTACTCTAAATAGATGTTTACTTATAACTGCATAGTTTTTCTTATCAAATAAGTCAACTTCTTTGGGATTAAAATCATCTGTTGGAAACAAGAATAATTCATTTTGTTTCATTGTAAACAAAAACTTCCATCCTAAGTGTTGGTTAAGTGTTTTATCTATAATTGGCAACTGTTGATTTACGCGTTCTACTGCTTCAAAAAGAGAAACAACACTTTCTTGTAGTTTACCGTTTTCATCTTCATAGATTGCTACGTGATGGTTGTTTCCTGTACTAATGAAATCAACTGGTATTTCACGACCTTTGTTGTCTAAAATAGGTTGTCCTAAATGGTCTTTTTTAATGTGCAATGGTAAAGCATTTTTAACACCAGATATAGTTACCCTTTTGATTGCAATTCCCTTTTCTTCATTTAACCAAATAGGGTTTTTATCTAAGTCAGAAAATGCTGTTTTAGCATTGTTGTCATAGTCTTTTAACCTTTGTTGTAAAATTCGTTTCACCCCTTCATCAATTACTTTATCAATTTTTAGATCAGGTGAAACTTCTTTACGTATTGTATAATCATCTTCTAACCAGACTAATTTTACTATTTCTGGTACTTTGGTGTCTTTTTCTAAACTAATATAAATAGGTGTCTTGTTTAATGCATTTTTTCCTCCAAATGCTTTTTTAGGATCATTATTGTTTTCCTCTAAGCGCTTTAATAATAAGTTGCGATATGTTGGGTTACTAACTTGTTCAATTATGTCAACAGTAAATTTAGGACCTACCTTTTCTTCTTTGGATACGTATTGGCGTATTTTGCCATAGACTGTTTCTTTGTGTAATTGTCCTCTTGGTGTTAATGTTTGTTGTCCTACTTTTTGTCCACTTATTTTATTGATGTTTTTAGTAACAACTTTATTTTTAGCTTTATGAGAAATTAAGACATTTTCTAAATGGGCTTTTGCAATGTTTCTGAAATTAGGAATAGGTTCGTTAAACACTCTTTTTCTATTACCTAAATTATCTTTTTCAATATGAGTTTCTTTTGTTTCGATAGCAATAATAGTACTATGTTTTTTAGCATTTTCATTTTTTCTCGCATTCAGATTATTTAGGTATTGAATATGATTGTGTTTAGTAAAAGCAACAGTTAAGGCATCCATAGCGTGATGACGGTGGTCATTACGTTTAGTCCAATCAGTTATAACTTCTTTTTTATTACCATCTTTCATTTCAATGAATTCTGTCAGTCCTGCATCTCTATATTTTTGAAGATTAAGTTCTTTCATAACATTGATAAGCCCCCAATCATCACGTAAACGATCAGTAATTTTTCCAGAAGTAGAAACAACAAAACGCGTGATCTCAAATAACATCGACTTTGCTTTTTTAGCAATGTATTGTGTTTCTCGTAAATCTCTTTCAATGAAACCTTCTCCAATTTCATTTTCACGCATTAATAACTTCTTGTGTTTTGCTTTAGAGATACCTTCTGTTTGTCCTAAACTGAATAAATCTGTGACTCTTGTTTCAAATTCATTTGCTTTTTCTTGGCCATATTCCGAAAGAATAAAGTCATAAGCAGTCTGATTTCCTTTCTTAAGGTTTACATTACGACGCACTAATGTTTTATTTGAAAAACTATCATCAAATAATTTAGATTGTGGAATAATGTGCTCTATATCATACTCTTTAGTAAAGATGTCTTGTCTCTTGATATATTCATTTGTATATAAGTCTTTATAACCATTGTTTTTAAGTTCATTATATAATTTGAATCTTATAATATCATTTCGAGTAGGGTTCTTTATGCCATCTTCTTTTTGTAGTATTTTGATAAATTTCTCGTGGTCTGTTTTTCCTTGTGTCATTGATTTTGTTAGTTCTTCACGTTCCTTAGCATTTTTCTTAAGTTCACGTGCTAACTCAATACGGATTTCATCAAATTGAAAATTAGGTTCTTTTCCTTGAGCAACTAATTTCTCATTTTCTCCATCAATTAATGTGTTGATTACATTAATCATTTGATTTAAAATCTTTTCAACAACAGGATTTCTTAAACTATTTTTAGTTAAGATAGTTAAGCGACTTTTTAGTTCTCTCTTTTCATTTTCTTCTTTTGTAAGAGAATGTTTAGAGTGGTTATATCCAGCATATTCACAAGCAGAACTGTAATTGTTTTCTTTGATAAAAGGAAAGATTTTTCTTATAGCTTTTGAAGATAAGCTTCCATAGTCATCTTGAAATAATACATTACCTACACACTTTGCTTGTTCAAGTGTGAAGTTAAATTTCTTTTGTAGTAAATCATATAGTCTATCAAGTCCTGTTGGTGAGTTATCCTCTTCATATGAATACAACAAATGCCATAATTGGTAAGAAGCTTGTTTTTCAAAAGCTTTACCTTCTAAAGTAGCATCAAACTCTAAGATCTCTGTATTGATTCCTAAATGTTTAAAAATAGAGAATATCATTTCTTTGATTTCAGATGCGTTTACATCTAAATCACTTAATTCAATATCGTCTTTGTTCAGTTTTATTTTTAATTCATTGCGGATATCATAACCAGCAATGTCAATAATATCTAAGTAAGCGTTATATAATGCTTTGTTAGTATTGTTTCCTTCTAATTCTGAATAATTTAGCTCCCACTTTTTAGGTTTGTATTCAATTAGTTTAAGAACTTGGGCATTTGATAATTTGCCTTTTAAGTTTAATTCTTCAAATAAATGTTCTTTTTGTTCAGCTGCTAAATTTATTATTTCATTAGTTTCTTTATTTCTTAAAGTAACATTATGTAGTTGTTGCCAAATCTTAAACTCTTGAAATAGAGGAGAAGATTTAGGCGTAACGCGTTGTCCTATTGTTTTTGTTTTACCATTAATAACTTTCTGTTCTTGTTCAAATTCACAGAAACTAATAAGTCCTTTTTGTGACTTTAATTTGCGCTGATAGAAAATTATAGTATCTCTTATTTCCTCTTTTAAAATAGGTGTAAGTTCTTTTGGATAAAATTTAGATTGTGTATCCCATATTTTTTCAAATTCATCTAAGTAATCTTGTCTGTAAAAGACTTGGTTTTTTAGACGCGTATGTGGATTGTCAATTAATTGTTTGTAAAGATATTGTCCTACTGTCCATTGATTAAAGTAAAGTTCCTTACTTCTGTCGCTAATAGCACCTAAATAGCCAGATGAGTTATGTATTTGACCGTTTATTTCGGCAATCACAAAAGCAACGATTTCTTTGTCTAATTGTTTAGTCAAGGCATCAGCGCGCCATTGGTAGCTCTGTAGTCTTTTCTCGTCCCTTGTACCTTTATTATCAGCCGTGTTAAAGCTGTAACTTGTCCAGAATTGAGTAGAAGTTGCTCTAAGACCTTTACCTTTTAGTAATTCTTTAAATACAGGAGTAAATACTTCCGGATAGAATTTTTGTTGAAACGACCAAATTAAGTCAAGTTCTTGGTTTAAGTCGGAACGATAATAATCAGGTAATTTCTTAGTGCCTTGTTTAATTAACTGTAATGATAATTGACCTGGTGTTAGTTGTTCGTGATATAACCTTTTAGCAATTGCCATACCATCAATCAATTGTCCTTCTTCAGTGTTGTTAACTTTACGGCTACTTTTATAACCTCTTTTTTTGTTAATCATTAATAACACGCGAGATAATTCTTCTAAGCTGATTTGTTGCGTAGCTGCTTTATCTCTTAAAAGGAATGTTTCAAAAGTTGATTGATTGCCGTTTTCAGCTAAAAGAGTATTGTCTTTAATCCAATTGTTTTCTTTTAGAATACTGATAAGATGCTCACGTCTAAGTTTATAGCGCTGTAAGTTACGACGAGCAGATCGAGATAAGGTTCTCGTAGCGTTTGTTGTAATAGGCTTCCCTTTTTCAAAGTTTATTTGTTCATCAACAGTAAGTGGGTTTACACGTACGCCTATTTTTTCTATAGTAGATACTTCGTTTTCATTTTCAGCTTCATGAACGTAAGCCCATCCAATAGATGTTGTTCCTAAGTCTAAACCTAATATTTTCTTCATGATTGTTATTTTTTGTCAGTAAAAGGTGTGAATGTTTTATAATATTACGATAAAATATTTGATAATTATATTTTTTAGTATCAATAAATTCACATATATTTGTTTTACAATAATGAAAGCAATTCACAATAAGGATTATTCCGTTGTGAAAACATTTAGTTTGCCTCGACTATAACGGGGCATTTTTTTTATCCTCAATTTAATAGATCAACATAAATAGGCATTGCCTTTAAAACATAAGAGAATCCCCATACTTCACTTGAAGTATGGGGATTTTTTGTAATCTATCAATAGGGTAAACTTTATAAATGTGGGGTTGTAAGATGACTGATATTATACTTGTAGGTTACACATTTAGTGGAGTTTACAATTGATAGACAAACAGCTAACCTTGATTATAGGCGTAATAATTATTTCGCCATTTGTAAAGATATTTTAACATCCCAGTAATTATTTTTCTATATTGTGTTCTCTTTCAGCTTACTAACGATAAGTGTAGAAACAAATTAAACCAAACTAAATTGAGTGAATTATGAAGAGTATCAGAGGAATTATAGTATTAGGGACACTGTGTTGTCTGCCTTTTGGGACTGTTTTTGCTCAAGAAAAAAGGAGTGATATGAAAGAAGAAAAGGTGTTTTATGACGAAGATGACAAGCGATTGTACAAGCGTATTTTGAAGGATGAAAAAGGAAGGGTGGTTGAAGTGGAAGACAATGGTTTTATGATTGATGGTAAGCCTCAAAAGATGTATAAAGGGGTTTATAAAGAGGGTAAACCGTTTGAGGGGTATTTCAAAGAGGGTAGAATACTGTCTGAGATTAACTTGATTAACTATTATGAACAGGGTGAGCGAAAAGCACAGTATTCTTACGATTACTTGGCAAGAGATCAGTTTGCTGCTCCGTTTATGTACGATTTAGAAACGGTGTATGAAGGAGGAAAAGTTAAGAGTGGGCGAGTGTATAAGGAAGTTGAAGAGGGGAATGCTGTGGGAATTGTCAATTATGAAGACTTTGAAGAGAAGAGCCTGTTCATAGATCTGTTTGAGATGCATTATTTTAACCGTATTTCGTTTGAATTAACGGACGATCAACTGTTAATTAAGGATATGAGCGGTGAGAGTTTAATAGTGGTTAAAAAGGCTGGTAATAAGCTTGTGGCTGATTATTTCATCAAGGGGCAACACTTGTTTACGGCTAAACCGTTTATTGAAGTGGTTAAAAAGGGTTCTCCGTTGTCAATGACTGTGTATTACAAAGATGCAAAGGAGGTAGAACAGGAGTTTAGTTTTAAGCGTTTGCCGTTTGATTCAAATATGGATCAGTTTGCTAATCAGTTTTTAACGCCTATATTTTTGCAGTTTCCGGTTGTGTTTGATGGTTCCCTTGGGCAGTTGCTAAGTGCTGTTATAAGCAAGTTTGATGTGATTGCGAAAGACTTAAATGCAATTGAAAGCTTTGCTGATTTACTGCCGTTTAGTGTTTATCCGTTTGATGAAAAAAAGATAGTAGGTGTAGAGGAATACGATGAGAAAGGTCAGCTTGTAAAAGAGTAAATTGCTTTTTATATATAATTCAAAACTCCCTTGTTTAATTTGATTAACAAGGGAGTTTTTCTTTTTGTGCTGTATGTATAAAAATAGTAATCAAATTATGTTTATGATATTTAATTGAGAGGGTGAGTAAAGGAAGGTATATAAATAAAAAACCTCAGAACGAATTCTGAGGTCAATATCTTATTTTATAGTGCTGCTTTATAGCAGAATGTATAAAGGGGCACTTTTGTCTTGCAAATTTACACCATTTTCTGTAAAATACACAAAACCACACTATCTATTTTGTTGAACCAAACGGTTGATGCGCCCCATTAAGAAAATACTGATACAAGACACAATAATCACCATATATGCTACTTTATCGTAATTGATTAACGGACTGGTAGCAGATTCTTGATAGACGATTAATCCGGATATTGTGGCTGCGATACCTCCTGATATTTGTTGTATAGACGAGGAAATACTCATATAAGCCCCTCTGTCTTTAGAGTATGGAATGGCACTGCTCAAAGCTGTTGCGGGTACCATTCGACTCATAATTCCGATCATCATTAAGATATTAGTGGTTACGACTAACCAAAACGGGATTTGAAATAGGTTGGTATACACAACAGATACGGTCATTAACCAAATACTGGCAAGGGTAAACAAGCGGTATTTGTCCATACGGTCACTTAGTTTACCGATGAATGGCATTAAGGCAAGTGAGCTTATCCCTGATATCATAAATAAGATAGGCAACTGGTCTGGGTGTACGCCTAAGTTGTTTACTGCGAATATGGTTCCAAACGGCATTAGCATAAATCCCCCTACTGATAAGAAACAGATTGACAAAAAGCCGATGCGGTAATCTTTGTGTTTTAAGGTATGCCAAAGGTGGGCAACCACTTTCTTGTTTTGTTGTAATTTTAAGTGCTCGGTTACCGGTTTAAAGTAAATAGCAATGGCAAAGGCAATAAGGATAGACAAACCGACAATCATAAAAAACGGCGCTTCCCAATACCATTTGTTGGCAATATACAAGCCAATCGGAATACCTAATACCTGACTTGCTCCAAAGCCCATTTGTACGTAGCCCATAACGCGACCTCTTTGTTGTAAGCTAAACAAATCGGTGATAATAGCCATAGAGATTG
The DNA here is from genome assembly GCF_900099675.1 of Myroides phaeus. Lineage (GTDB taxonomy): Bacteria > Bacteroidota > Bacteroidia > Flavobacteriales > Flavobacteriaceae > Flavobacterium > Flavobacterium phaeum. The sequence continues at coordinate 137,648 of NZ_FNDQ01000004.1, read as the reverse complement.
AGCCTATTACTCCACCAAATAATCCGGTTACTATACGCGCCAGTACTAACGTAGTGTATGAATTAGCAAGGGCACAAAAAAGGGTTCCTATGATAAACCCAACGTAAAAAAACAGCAGTAGCTTTTTGCGGTCAAATCGGTCTGCAAAGCCCGCCGTTAGTAATCCCGCTATACCCGCACTAAAGGCGTAGGCAGATACGGCAATACTAAAGTCTTTGGTGTTCATATCTAAACTCTTTAACAGCAAATCACCTAAAGGAGCCATTACCATAAAGTCAAGGATTACGGTAAACTGCGTAATGGCAAGTATAAAAATGGCGAATTTCTGATAGCTGGTAAAAGCGTTATTTTGTGGTTCTGTCATATATAATGTATTGGGCATTAATTGAATATATCTTCCTATTTTTTAATGCGTATAAGTCAAATTGAGATTTAGTGTAGAAACAACAGATGTGCCAAAACTACTAAACGAGGGCAAAGATAGTTGTTTATTGATGGGATTGACCTTTGAAAGTGTTAATGCTATACATAATAATTGTGTTTTTTATTCAAGAAAAGTGCCATTTTGATTTTTGGGAAAAATGATTTGATTTTTAGCAGAAGGCTATTTTATGGCAAGTGATAAATATCGAAATGAAATAAAGTGACGGTCTCTAAATTATCCCTCTTTTGTGCTATTTTTTTTGGTTTAAAAGGGGGCTAAAGCACTTTTTTAATACTATTTTAAACTTCTTTTTCTTGCGGGAATACTAATGAATTTGTTTTGTGTTTTTTCTATTAAAAATAAGGTGTGTTACTTTTTTTCTTATTTAGGCTTGTATTTTTAGGTTGTTTTCTAATTTTTTTAGTGGATGTTATGCAATTTTTCAGAAATATAAGAAAATATTTAAGTAATGAAAAAAGAAGATAGAAATCATAAAGTTTTGTGAACCCCTATTTTATGGTAGAATAGTCAAGATTTGTGCTATTTGTGCCTTGAGATACCTCGTAATTTTGTCCTGTTTTAATAACGAAAGTGTGATTATTATTAAGCCTTCAGTTAGACTTAACAGAGGAAAAGGATTAAAACATTCATTAGCTATTGGGCACATTTTAGTAAAGAAAAGTGTAAGTGCCATTTCTGACATTTTATAGCTACTATATATATTCTATTTATTGGACAAAAAATAAGGCTTTTTATGCAAAATATGATTTTGCAATTAAAAAAGGCCTGGATTTTGCGATGAATAGATTGACTCATATTTTATTGTAATTAAAAGACGTATTGAAGTTATGCACGAATTAACAATCGTAAAAGATATTTTTTCAACACTTGAAGAGCATTATCAAGCGAAAAGTGAAGATATCGTCAAAATAGAAATTACAGCGGGTTTATTGTCAAATGTACAGCCTGTTCTTATTCAGAATGCTTTTGATGCTTTTATAGCAGATAACGAAACGTATAAGGATATGGAATTGGATGTAGTAGTACAAGATATCATTGCTCATTGTGATTCCTGCAATAAGGATTTTAAAGTCGAGTTTCACAAGTTCGTATGCCCTTGTGGACAACCTTCGTCAAATATTGTACAAGGAAATGACTTATTTATATCAAAAGTAATATTTAAACAAGCTTAAAAATTAATACTATGGCTAGCAATCCAAAAAGTTTAGGAAACCGCGTAGGTTCACTTCAATGTGATAATACAACTCTTCACTTATTAAAAGCAAATGACTATGTAGCAAATGCTATTCGTGAGAAATTGAAAAATGTATGTGTGATTAATGTTTGTTCTTCTCCTGGATCTGGTAAAACTACTTTGATGCAAGAAACGGGTAAGAGATTAGCCAATGATATAAACATTTCGGTATTAGTGGGAGACCCTGAAACGGATAGAGATGCTGTGCGTATGCAAGAGGTAGGGATTAATGCTTTGCAAATCGTAACAGGTGGTATGTGTCATATTGAAGCACAAATGATTCTTCAAGCGTTAGACCATATCGACTTAAGTGAAACTGACTTGTTGTTTATAGAAAACGTAGGTAACTTATTATGTCCGTCTGCTTTTGACTTAGGAGAGGATTACCGCGTTACTTTATTGGCGACTACTGAAGGGGATGACAAACCTAAAAAATACCCAAGAATGTTCTTAACAAGTGAGTTAATGGTTGTTTCTAAAGCTGACTTATTACCTTATGTACCTTTTACAGTTGAGAACGTTACTAAAGATGCAAGAGAAGTGAATCCTAATATTGAGGTGCTTACAATCAGTACTTTAAAAGGAGATGGAATGGACCAATGGTGTCAATGGTTGAAAGATAAAGTAGCTGAGAAAAAAGCTAAAAATACTGAAGAGTAATTTCTTTATGCAAGAGGTTATTCTAATAGATGAGGTTCTGTCTGCTGAAGTAGGTTGTTCAAATGAAGTTGCTGATGTGTTTGAGATTGAATGGTTTGAAACGCAAAAGCAATTGATTAAAAGACAGACTAAGCAGGGGGTAGAACTTCATCTTACTAAAACAGTGAATAGAGATTGGCAACAGGGAGATTTGCTATGTGCAAATGGGGTTTGCTTGGCTAAAATAGCTGTAAAACCTGCCTTGTGTATTGTCTTCTCTTCTGATGTAGAGCGCGAAGTAGCAGACTTTTGTTACTATATAGGCAACAGGCACTTACCGTTGTTTACCGATGCTGACAAGAAATCGTTTACCGTGCCTTATGACGGGAATTTATACGAGCAATTACTTGCGAAACTAAATGATAAAATCAGCTTACAAGAAAAAACTTTGTTGATGCAAAACGAAGTGAAGAATGTGAGAAAACTAATAAAATTATCTAATGAAAAATAAACAATTTCTATTCTTCGCACTTGTGATGATTAGCGCTGTTTTTACCAATGCGTGTAAGTCTAAAGTAGAAGAGAAAGAGCAAGTGCAACAAACAAGTGTTACTGCGTTAGATTGTAGAGATAAAGAGATTACGCTTGACGCTGTGGCACAACGTATTGTTGTTCTTTATGACCCACTTGTAGATGATATCTATATGTTAGGAGCTCAAGATAAATTAGTGGGTATTCCGCAACAGGTATATCAAAAAGAAGATACGTTTTCTTTCTTGTCTAAACTGGATAAGAGAATTGCCAATAAAGAGATTGCTACACCGAGTTTTGGTGGTGGTTCAAGTAATATAGAGTCAATTATCGGGTTACAGCCTGATTTGGTGATTACGTTTGACAAAGACATTGAAACAGTAGAGCAGTTAGAACAATTGGGAATTAAAGTATATACGGTATCAAGCAAGAGTCAGGAGGTTATTTATAAGGAATTGATAGGAATGGCGACGTTGTTAGGTAAAAAAGAACGTGCTGAAGAGATTGTTACTTATATCAGAGCAGAGGTAGCAAAAATGCAAACAGCTAAGTTCGAAAATCCTAAAACAGCTTATTATGCTTGGTCTAAAGGGCGTGTGTTATCAACTTCAGGAAAGGGTACTTTAATGGATTTGGCAATTAATTTGTCTGGAGCAGTAAATGCTTGTCCTTTAGAAATGGAGGCGCCAAATGTAGGAGCAGAGACTTTGTACAAATGGAATCCTGATATCATTATCCTTTGGGACTCAAGTCAAAATGATGTGTATAGTTTGAAAGAATTAGAAAACTTACCAGCAGTTAAAAACAAACACGTATATGAAATGTACCCAACATTCTATTACGACCCCCACACAGTTAAGTTTTTATTGTTTGCTAAGCAAGTGCGCAACTGGTGTTACAACGAGAAATCGGCAGATGAGCTGAATGTTGAAATACAAGCGGTGTTAAAAGAGCTATATAAAACGAATAATTAGTTAGATAAATAGAATATGGGGAATAAGCTAAAAGTAGCGTTATTGTGGGTAGTTCCTATCGTTTTAGTCATAGGTTCACTGTTGTTAGGTTCAACAGAAAACCTGAGTCTAAGCGAGTTGCTACACTATGCTGGGCGAATGTTTGCACGTTGGCAAGGGCAGGATATAGCTACAAGTCCAATTGAGACTATTTTATGGAAGGTAAGAATGCCACGTATCATCTTGACTTTTTTAGTGGGGGCTTCTTTAGCGTCTGCTGGTGGTGTATTACAAGCCATTTTTAGAAACCCAATTGTAGATCCTTTTACGTTAGGGATCTCCTCAGGGGCTGCTTTTGGAGCGGCGTTGGCAATGCTTTTTCCCTTTATGTCTATTAACTTATCTGCTTTTGCCTTTGGTGTGTGTGCTGTTTTAATGACGTATGGTGTTTCCTATGCTGGTAGTCGTACTTCAATTGTAAGTATGGTGTTGTCAGGAATTATCATATCCGGAATTTTCACAGCTTTGCTAACGCTATTGCAATATTTAAGTGATCCGTATAAGTTGCAAGCGATTATACAATGGACAATGGGTAATTTACACACGGCCTCTTGGTCAAAAGTAAATATGGCTGTTTATCCTATTGTAATCGGACTGGCGGTGATCGTCTTTTTAAGATGGAAGCTTAACTTATTGTCGTTAGGAGACAACGAAGCACTGGCGGTAGGGGTTAATCCAAAAGTATTAAAGCTGGTGTTAATTGCCGTATCTACTATGATTACAGCTTCGTCTGTAGCGGCAGTAGGTGTAATTAGCTTGTTTGGATTAATTGTACCTCATATCAGCAGAATGATTTTCGGACCAGATAACAGTATTTGCGTTTGGGCAAATATTAGTATCGGGGGAGCATTCTTATTGGTAATTGATGATTTTTCAAGGGCTATAATGCCGTTTGAGATACCTGTAGGTGTATTTACAATGTTGATTGGTGCTCCTATTTTTATCTACTTAATGAAGAAAAGTTTAATGAATTGGAACGGATGAGCAGTATAATTTCAATAAAAGACTTGAGTTTTTCGTACGGAAAAGAACAAGTGTTGAACAAGGTGAATGTTCAGTTTGCAAAAGGGGAGTTTTCTATTATTCTGGGTAGAAATGGTAGTGGTAAATCAACGCTGTTTAATGTGTTAGCAGGGTTGGAACAAAAATATACTGGTGAAATTATCATTGGTGATACGGAGAGAAGAAAGATTAAACCGGGACAACAACAAGGAATACGCCTTGGGTTTTTAACGCAGTTTCATCAAACGACTTTTCCTTTTAAAGTGAAAGACGTGATTTTGACGGGGCGTGCTTCTTTTTCTAAGTTTTCACCCAGTGAGGAGGACCACCAAGCGGTAGAAGATGTGTTGAATCAATTTGACTTAGCCCACTTGAAAGACAAGGCATATACGTCATTGTCTGGGGGAGAGCGACAATTGGTTTTACTGTGCCGCGTATTGGTTCAAAAACCAGATGTATTGTTGTTAGATGAACCAACAAATCACTTAGACTTACATTATCAAGTGGCTGTATTAGAGTGTGTACGCGCCTTGGTAGATCAAGGGACTACGGTACTTTGTGTGATGCACGACCCCAATATGGCATTTATGTATGGTGATAAGTTTTACTTAACGGAGAACAAGCGCCTTTTAGACGTAAATACGTGTGAACAAGAAGAATTGCACGAGTTGCTTGAAAAGACGTATAAGTTGCCGTTGACGTATTTACAGAATAATGGGCGACCATTATATGTTCCTTCAAGAAAGAAATAAGATGGAAAAAATACAGGTTACCAAAGTAACGCTGGCAGACGCCCAGGAGATATTACAATACGTAATAGAATTTAGAAAAGTGTTGTTTCCAATGCTTGACCCTGTTAAAGTACCGGGTGACTTAGCCAATTTTAACGAGGTGTATATCAATAACCCTAAGGGTGTTTTTTTACAAGCTCGCGATGAACAAGGAAACTTAATTGGCGTAATTGGAATGATGGAATACGATCACCGTTTTCCGTATTTAGATTACAGTCAATATACTACAGTAGAAGTAGCTCGCTTATTTGTAGAGCCTGCTTATAGACGTAAAAAAATAGCACAACTCTTGGTTGACGAACTGAAGAAAGTTGCTATTGACAAGGGCATCAATATGTTGTACCTACACACACATCCGTTTTTGACTGGCGCTTTTGAGTTCTGGCAAAAACAAGGATTTCGCTTAATTAAGGATGCAGAAGAAGGAGGTTTCTCTACACTTCATATGGAGCATCCACTGTAAAAAGAAACTACAAAACCACTAAATAGATGAAACAAAAATCACTTTTTTGGAAGTTATCAATCCTATTGGTATTTCTTCCCATGATTTCTATTGCCCAAGTTTCCGAAACTGTTTTCGGAGTAATTCTAAACGGAAAGGGTAAGCCTATTGCTGATGTATTGGTTGCAGCACCACAAAAAGCGCTAATGACAGAAAGCAATGACAAAGGGGAGTTCCGCTTTGGAGATAAAGTTGAGTTGCCAATTGATATTGAATTAACGGCAATTGGCTACAAAACAAAAGTTGTAACACTTAAAGAAGGAGTTTACAGTGCGGATAAAGGGATGAGTATCACTTTAGAAGACGACAAACAACAATTAGATGAGGTATTGGTAACAATTCGCCGTGATAATTCGTACTTGACAAATAGTACTGTGTTAGGAGGAAAGTTTAGCGGTAAGTTGAAAGACTTAGCACAGTCAGTATCCGTTGTTTCAAGTGAGTTGATGGAAGATAAACAAGCGTTTCAAGTAACCGATGTGGTACAAGATTTAGCGGGTGTAACACAAGCCTCATCTTATGATGAGTTTGTTGTACGTGGGTTTAAAACAGGATACGACAACGGGATGCGTTTGATGAACGGACTTCGTTCTGCTTACGGATTTGGAGAGAGTTACTACCGTTCTCCGATGACAATCAACTTAGAAAGTGTTGAGGTGTTAAAAGGACCTGGAGCTTCGTTATTTGGAGATATTTCACCTGGTGGAACAATCAATATGGTTACTAAAAAACCATTAGAAGAACACAAAGGATTAGTTACAATAGCTGCCGGAAGTTTTCAAACATTGAGAACAACGTTAGACGTAGGTGGACCTTTAGATAAAGAAAAGAGAATATTATACCGTTTGAATGCTGGTTATGAGGATTCTAAAACATTTAGAGATATTAATAACCGCAAGAACTTTGCTGTAGCACCATCGTTTACCTTCAAACCAGTTGACGGAACACAGATTGATGTAGATTTAATCTTTGACCAGTTTAACGGGTATTTGGATAGAGGAATGAGTATCAAAGGAAAAGACTTGTACGCTTTACCTCAATCGTTTACGTTGAGCCAACCGTCAGATTTCTTTAAAACGAAAACAACTACGTTAAGTGGTCGTTTATCACAACGCATTGTTGATAATTTAAACCTATATGTAAACTATCAAAAGTCTATCTATCAAGAGGATTTGAACGAGCATAGAACGCTGAACTCTTTTGCAGATGAGGCGCAGACTATTGTAAACTTGCGTTATTTTGACCGTCACGGGAAAGAGTACACAGACAACTTAGTGTCTTATTTAAAATGGGATATCTACGGTAAAAACTTTGATAACCACATTGTATTTGGTGTTGATTACGCTCAGTATAAGGGAGATAAGAACAGTTGGCAACGTGAAGCGAGATCAAAAGAGGAAGATGGAAAGATTGTTCCGTTGACATTTGATACAAACAACCCAGTTTACCAAGGGGCAGATACAAGTACGTATGTGTGGAGATCAAACTCTCAGTACCCATTTATGAGTCCGTATAAAAGTACAGGAATTTACGTACAAGACCAGATGAGTATTGGCGAGCGTTTCAAAATGGTATTAGGATTGCGTCACGAAAATTACAGATCAGAAAGTACAAACTTAAAAGACGATTACACAGCAACACAAAATGTGTGGTTGCCAAGAGTTGGAATGACGTATAAGATTAACGAGCAAATCAACTACTTTGCAAGTTACTCACAAGGATACGTACCAGTAGCGGCAAACTTTGTAGTGAACCACAAAGATTACGGTTCAGATACTCCGTTTAAAGCAGAGCGTAGTTTCCAAGTAGAAACAGGAGCAAAAGCAGGGTTTTTAAATAACCAATTGCAAATGGACTTGTCTTTGTTTAGAATTGAAAGACAAAATATGTTGATTGGAACAGGGCGTGTAAGCGATGCAGGATTACCAGTGTACAGACAATCAGGAAAGGTTGTGTCACAAGGAGTTGAGTTAGACGTACGCGGACAAATTACGAAAGAGTTTCAGGTAATGGCAAACTACACCTTTAACGACACAAAAGTAAAAGACTCTGAGATTCCGTCAGAAGTAGGACAATCTCTACCAGGAGCACCAAGAAATTCGGCAAGCGTTTGGATGAAATATGTTTTCTCAGACACAGCGTTAAAAGGATTAGGATTTGGAGCAGGTGTGTACTACGTTGACCAAAGAAGATTAAGTGATAGTTCAGAAAAGAACGCACAAGGAGAAGCAGTTTGGGGGTATTTACCATCATACACAACAGCTAACGTAGCCTTGTACTATCACATCAATAAATTTAAAGTAGCTGTGAATGTAAATAACTTATTTGACAAATATTACTTCTTAGGAGGATTTGACTACACTCGTGTATTTGCAGGAGCACCGAGAAACGTAATGGTTTCTTTAGGATATAACTTTTAGTTAGCTTGGCCGAAAGGTCAGACAGATTTTTAATTTTTAATTGCAGATGAAAAGCAGTGGTGGACGTTTGTCTGCTGCTGCTTTTTATTTTTAGGAGGTATCTTTTGTAAGAAAGACACAGTAGAAAGTTAGGAGCTAAGCATAAACATCACTTTTTTAAAAGAAGCAAGATAAATGAAGCTTTAAAAGGTATTGTATTGTAATTAAGAACAGATCAAAGTCCAGTTTTAAACGGACCATGTTCGAGACATCTACCACACAAGTACCACACTCCTTCGAAAAAAGCCCTTTTTTCCGAAGGAGTGTGGTAGTAATGTGGTAGTAATGTGGTATAAGTATCAAAGAAGACTGTAATAACAATGCTTTAAAGCCTATTCTTTTAGGTAATAGTGGTACTAAAACAACAAATATTAGTGCGCTATCATAATTTATTGTACAATAGGCAATAGAATTAAATTGACGATTTAAAAAAAGAGTAAGTGTTCAATTTGACTGATAAAAAGAGCTTAAAAAGGTATCTGCAAAAGAATATTTATTACAAGAGAAGGGTACTTTAAAAAAAACAAATAATGGTGTTGTACTAAAAGTATTTAATTGTATTAAAAGATGCGTTTTTGGTAAAATGAGCTATAAGGTTTTGTATAAACTTCTTACAAGGAGTATTTTTACTTAATTTTTTATAATTAATTCCCAATATGTACCTAAAAAAAGGGAATAGCACGTTTCTTGTTGGTCAAAAAAAGTCATTTTGTAAAGTTTAAAAAGGTGATATTTCTCGTAATGTCAAGTATATCAAGGGAATTAAGCTTTTTAAAACAGAAAATAGCCCAAAAAAAAACAAAAAAAAAGTGATAAAAACCTATTTTATGGTAGTATAGTCAAGATTTGTGCTAACAGCATAGTACTTGTCGGTTTTATATTTGTACTTATAATTTCAGTAGAATAAACAACAACAAAATCTTGTATGAAAGAGATAATTTATTTTATCGTTTTAAGTTTCTCTCTTCTTTGTTTTGGTTTGACATCAACTAACCAAAACAGAGGAGGCATACGAGGTGAAGTAAACTCTACTGTACACTTTTCGACAACAAAGGTTTCTTCGGAACACATATATAAAGTAAGCCAACATCCCCACGTTGGTATCGAGCTTGAATTAAGTGAAGATACTAACACAGCAGAATTTATCGGATTATTGATAGAGGACGCTTTGGCTTATTTCTTTTTTAACAATGTAGATTACTCTCCAAGAGGACTTCCTAATGGACAGAATGAACAGTGTGCTCACTTACTGCAGTATAGAGCCAAGTACATCCTGTACCATTCTTTTAAATTACCTATCGTATAATCACTATTTAGTGATCCTTAGGTCTTTGACACTCATTGTGTTAAAGAATACTTATCTATGAAAATTTTAAGCTAATCGGCATCGTTTATGATGTTGGTTAAGATAACTATTGTTCAATTTTAAATAAATTCTGTATGCACTTAGTACCAAGAGAAACAGAGAAATTGTTATTGCATTTAGCAGGAGAACTTGCTAAAAAGCGTAAAGCAAGAGGGTTGAAATTAAACTACCCTGAGTCAATTGCCTTCATTAGTAGCGAATTATTAGAAGCTGCACGTGATGGAAGATCAGTTGCTGAATTAATGCAATTCGGAGCTACTTTATTAACACGTGATGACGTAATGGAAGGAATTCCAGAAATGATCCACGATGTTCAAATCGAAGCTACTTTCCCAGACGGAACAAAATTAGTAACTGTTCACAATCCTATCCGTTAATTTAAAAATTAGTAAAAATGATTCCAGGAGAATATTTTATTAGAGAAGAAGATGTTGTATGCAACGAAGGTAGAGAGATTACTAAAATCGTTGTAGTAAACACAGGAGATAGACCAATTCAAGTTGGTTCACACTACCATTTTTTTGAAGTGAATAAGATGATGGAGTTTGACAGAGCTGCTGCTTTCGGAAAACGCTTAAACATTATTGCAAGTACTGCTGTTCGTTTTGAACCAGGAGAAGAAAAAGAAGTTGCACTTGTGCCATATGCAGGATTAAGAAAAATCTACGGACACAATGATTTAGCAAACGGAGAGACAATCTCAGAAGAAGCTAAAATTGCAGCGGTTAAAAAAATGGAGAAAAATCACTTTAAAAACAAAAAATCATGAGTTTAAACGTAAGTAGAGTAAACTACAGCGCTATATTCGGACCTACAGTAGGTGATAAAGTGCGTTTAGGTGACACAGATATTATCATTGAAGTTGAAAAAGACTTCTCAAGTTACGGAGATGAAGTAAAATTTGGTGGAGGTAAAACGGTAAGAGATGGTATGTTACAGTCATCTAATCACATGGCTGAGGAAGGTGTACTTGATATGGTTATCACAGGAGTTCTTATCATTGACCACTGGGGAATTGTAAAAGGAGATATCGGTATCAAAAATGGAAAAATCGTTGGTGTTGGTAGAGCTGGTAACCCAGACACAATGGACGGTGTAACAGAAAATATGATCATCGGAGCATCTACAGAAGTTCACGGAGGAGCAGGATACATTATGACTCCAGGTGGTATTGATACTCACATTCACTACATCAGCCCAACACAAATTGAAACTGCGCTTTTCAGTGGTGTAACTACAATGATCGGTGGTGGTACAGGACCAGCAGATGGAACTAACGCAACTACTGTTACTCCAGGTAAATGGAATATGAAACGTATGTTACAAGCAGTTGATGGATTGCCAATGAACTTTGGTTTCTTTGGAAAAGGAAACGTAGGAGCAGAGCAACCAATCATCGAGCAAATCGAAGCTGGAGCATTAGGAGTTAAGATCCACGAAGACTGGGGAGCTACTCCTGCTACAATTGACAGAGCGTTATCAGTTGCTGATAAATACGATGTTCAGGTAGCTATCCACACAGATACATTAAACGAAGCTGGTTTCTTAGAAGACACAATGCAAGCGATTAATGGACGTGTTATTCACACTTTCCACACTGAAGGAGCTGGTGGAGGTCACGCACCTGATATCATCAAAGCAGCAATGTACCCTAACGTATTACCTGCTTCTACAAACCCAACTCGTCCGTTTACAAAAAATACAATTGACGAGCACTTAGATATGCTTATGGTATGTCACCACTTAAGCAAAAATATCCCAGAGGATGTTGCTTTCGCTGACTCTCGTATCCGTCCTGAAACTATTGCAGCTGAGGATATCTTACAAGATCACGGTGTATTCAGTATTATGAGTTCTGACTCTCAAGCAATGGGTCGTGTTGGTGAAGTTATCACAAGAACATGGCAAACTGCTGATAAGATGAAAAAACAAACTGGATTCTTACCAGAAGATGAAAGTGCTGAAAACGATAACTACAGAGCAAAAAGATACGTTGCTAAATATACTATCAACCCTGCAATTGCTCACGGTATTTCTAACTACATCGGATCTATCGAACCAGGTAAAATTGCCGATATGGTACTTTGGAAACCAGCTTTATTTGGAGCTAAACCAGAGATGATTATCAAAGGTGGTATGATTGTAGCTTCTAAAATGGGAGACGCTAACGCATCTATCCCTACGCCACAACCAATCATCATCAGAACAATGTTTGGTGGATTAGGAAAAGCAGTTAAAAACACTTGTTTCAACTTCGTTTCTCAAGCTTCTTTAGAAAAAGGAATTCAAGAAGAATACGGATTAGACAAAACTTTATTACCAGTAGCTAACTGTCGTAATATCTCTAAGAAAGATATGATTCACAATGACGCAACACCAGAGATCATTGTAAATCCAGAAAACTATGAAGTGTTAATTGACGGTAAGAAAATTACAAGTAAACCAATTGACGAAGTGTCTTTAGGGCAACGTTACTTCTTATTTTAATAATACAATCAAGGTGTAAACCTTTTGCACCTTGATCTTTTAGCCCTTTTTAAAGCATTAGCTGTTACTGCTAATAGCTAATGCTTCATCAAGGCAAGTAGAAAAGGAATATAAAAAAGTCTCTCATTTATCATGATTATAACAAAAGCATTGCGCAATGATATCACAGCCTTAGACAATTCGGAAGTCGATGTATTGTCTATTGAGTGGTTTCAAACTCAGAAGAGAATACAACGATTGCGAACAGCGTCAGGAAGGGAAGTGGCGATTAAGTTTATGGACAAAGGTCAAGAACTAAGACACGGAGATGTTTTAGTTGACGATGAAACAGGAATGGTTGTCGTTCGCGTTCTCCCTTGTGACTCAATCGTAGTGCAGTTTGATGATCTTTTAAATTTAGGATTAGTAGCTTATGAAGTAGGAAACAAACATTTAGCTCTTTTTGTAAAGGAGAATAAGCTGCTAATGCCTTTTGAAAGACCAATTTATTTATGGCTACAACAACAAGGATATGCACCAAGTGTTCAATCAGAAGTGTTATTACACAAGTTGAATGCTAATGTAGATCCTAGCCATAATAAACGCTTTTCTTTTCAAATGTCAAAAACTATAATGTCAATAAAATAATAATTACTATGCAGAGTCAGTTTTTAGGAAGATTATTACACTTATCAGATCCTACTTTACCCATAGGTGGTTACACTCACTCAAACGGGTTAGAAACTTATGTACAAGAAGGACTTGTAAATAGTAAGGTAACTGCAGAAGAATATGTTAGACATAACTTGTGGTATAACCTTAGATATAATGATGCCGCTATCATGAAATTAGCTTACGACGCTGCTTCAAAAGGGGATTTAGCTGAATTAATCAAGCTTGATCAAGAGTGTAACGCACTAAAAAGCCCAATGGAAGTACGCCAAGGAAGTCAAAAATTGGGAGTGAGGTTGTTTAAAATATTCTCGAGATATGTAGATAATCCGTTAGTAGAACAATGGGGACAAATTATCAGAGAAAAGAAAGCTTATAGCCACTATTGTGTTCTATTCGGAATGTTTGCTTACTTAATGGAACTTCCTATTGTAGAGGCTATGCACGCTTATTATTACAATGCTGCAATAGGTATGGTAACCAATGCCGTAAAACTTGTGCCACTGGGGCAGTTAGACGGACAAGATATCCTATACTATTTGCACGATGATTTATGGACGTTGAGCCAAGAGTCCCTAAACCTTGACCGTAACTTAATTGGATTGTGTAATGTAGGTTTTGATATTCGTTGTATGCAACACGAAAACCTTTATTCTCGATTGTATTTATCATAATAAAACTCATAAAAATGGAAACTAGAAAATATGTTAAAATTGGAGTAGGAGGACCAGTAGGTTCTGGTAAAACTGCTTTATTAGAAAGTTTAAGTCGTCGTTTAATGAATGAGTATGACTTAGCTGTAATCACAAACGATATTTATACAAAAGAAGATGCGAAGTTTATGGCAGAAAACAGTTTGTTGCCAGCAGACCGTATCATCGGAGTTGAAACAGGTGGATGTCCTCACACAGCAATTAGAGAAGACGCAAGTATGAACTTAGAAGCTGTTGATGAATTAGCACACCGTTTTCCAAACTTAGAGTTAATCTTAATCGAGAGTGGAGGAGATAACTTATCATCTACTTACAGTCCGGATTTAGCTGATATCACAATCTTTGTACTTGACGTAGCAGAAGGAGAAAAAATGCCTCGTAAAGGTGGACCAGCTATTACAAGATCAGACTTATTGTTGATCAATAAAATTGACTTAGCGCCTTATGTAGGAGCAAGATTAGAAGTAATGGAAGCAGATGCACGCTTAATGCGTAAAGGAGCTCCATTTGTATTCTCAAACTTAAAAACAGGAGAAGGACTTGATGCTATTATCGGTTGGATTAAAAAATATGCTCTATTAGAGGATGTTGAAGAACCAAATTTAAAACGATAAGCATGATATGTTCTTTAGATATTAAAGTTGAGCAACGTGACGGTGTATCCTTCTTAAAGGATGCATACGTTACTCAACCATTCAGAATTGTTCCAGTGGGACAATATCGTCGTGATAAGGCAGCTTATCTGATGATTATGAGTTCATCACCGGGATTGTTAGACGGAGATGACCACAGACTTGAAGTGAAAGTGGCAGAGCATTCGAAGTTACAATTGCAAACGCAAGCGTACCAACGTTTATTCCATATGAGAGACAAGTCAACACAAACAATGGCTATCAACCTTGAAAAAGGAGCAGCCTTTGCGTATGTACCTCACCCTGTTGTACCTCAGAATTCATCAACATTCATTAGTCACAACATCGTTAATCTGGCAGAAGATTGCCAATTCTTATTAAGTGATATTGTTACTTGTGGACGTAAGATGTCTGGAGAACAGTTTGAGTACAATCACTTTCAAAACTTAACAGAAGTTTTCGTAGACAATGAAATGGTCTTAAAAGACAATGTGTTGTTACAACCTGAGTTGATGCCTATCCAAGGATTGGGAATTTTAGAAGGTTTTACACACCAAGGAACATTGATTTACTGTAACACAGCTAATGTGGCAGTAGAAGAATACATCACTTACTTTCACGCTCAGTACAAAGACGTTGAAAACATCGTTTTTGGAATTAGTAAAACAGAGCAAGACGGCTTTGTAGTAAGGGTACTTGGTTATGGTGCAGAACAACTATACAACATCTTCCAGGAGATTCAACAAAAATTGTGGAGTGAACTATTCCTATAAAAAGAGTTCAAAAATTTTATATTTTAAAGTACGTTTATGAAAACGATTGTTAGTCATTATTACAATGCATTGTTCAAAGGATTTGGACAAATTATGTTACAGGGAAACGCAATAACAGGAATTTTATTTATTGCAGCTATTTTTTACGATTCAGCACTAATGGGAGTAGCTGGTATTGTGAGTAACTTAGTAGGTATCGGAACTGCAAAGTTGATGAAGTTCAATGATGAAGATATCGAAAACGGACTATACGGGTTTAACGCAAGTTTAATCGGGGTAGCCCTAATTTTCTACTTCCAATCTAATGTTTGGGTGTGGTTGGGTATTGTTTTAGCATCAGTATTAGCTACTATCGCTATGGGTTACGCTGTGAAATACAAACTACCAGCATATACATTTCCATTTGTAGGGATGACGTGGATTACACTTTTTGTGTTAAGTATCCCAGAATTAGCTATTCCATCCGTGCCAGAACACTTCGTTGACATTCAAGAATTAGACGATTTCTTAATTGAAGGACACGCATTCGGACAAGTAATTTTCCAAGGAAGCTTCATAGCAGGTGTTATCTTCTTTTTAGGAGTATTCATCAGTAAGCCGATCAATGCGCTATACGCTTTTGTAGCAGTAATGATTAGTGTTTTCATTTCTCACTACGTTGATATCTCAGACGATTTAGTAAAAGAAGGAGTTTTAAGTTTCAACGCTGTACTTTGTGGTATTGCTATGGGAGGAGATAAAGTTAGGGACGGAATATACGTTTTAGTAAGTGTAACTATTGCAACGTATATAGACGCTTTAATGATAGAATATGGATGGACAGCCTTAACATTCCCATTTGTATTTTCAATGTGGTTAATGTATCCAATCAGAAGATTTGATGGCTGGTTAGTCGATAAATATTTTTCTAAAAAGCAAGAAATAGCATAGAAAAGTCTTTTTTTATTACAATTATAACACATTGAGACCTTCGTATTACTTAATTTAGCTTTGCTTAATAAATAAAAAAAAGGTCTTTAATTTTATATCCAATATGTCCAAACCTTCAATACAAATTCTAAATAATTATCAGTACAAAAAGCTGTTTTTGCCAGATATTAATGAGCACAGCCTTTTTAATGAGAGTAAGATACAGATATATCGTATTGAGGATTATTTGAGAGGCATCGTAATGCCAGTTATCCCGTACCGTACTACGTTTAACTTTATGATTTTTGTAACTACAGGTACCCTAACGCAACACCTTGAAAGTGGAGCGTACACCTTAATTGCAGGAGACGTAATCAACGTAAAACAAGGGAATATTACAGCTACGTTGTCTATATCGGCAGACATAGAAGGCTTCTTTGTTGTTTACGAGAGTGAGGTTATCACCGATATTTCTTTAGGTAGTACAGATTTACAATTCTTTACAATGAACCCTTATGTAGTTTTAGACGACACCAATGCTAATTGGGTTAGACGCGTATTAGAGCTGCTGGAAGAGGAAGTAAATGGCGAAACTAAAGATATGGAAATCAGTATAGCGTTATTGCTAACTGTCTTAAAGAAGATCATTAGAACAGATATTGAGAATAAGACCCCAATGACAAGGCAGTTAGATATTGCCTTTAAATTCAGAGAGTTGGTACAGAAATTTCATATCGACCATAAAAATGTTCTGTTCTACGCAAACCTTCTCCACATTTCAGAGAACTATCTCAATAAATGCGTCAAGGAAGCAACAAATAAACCCCCGAAGCAGTGGATTAATGAAATTAGTATTCTGCACAGTCAAATCTTATTACAAGATAAGACCAGAGATATCGCTGGTATTGCCTTTGAACTGGGCTATAGTTCAGCTTCATACTTTACTCGTTTATTCAAGAAAGTAACAGGATATTCGCCAAGCGATTATCGAAAACAGAAGTTTATTTTGTAGTAAAAAACATATATAACCCAAAAGCACCTTTTCAATTGATTAGGTGCTTTTTTTGTATCTGGAACTGAGAAGCGGGAACCGAAAACGGGGAACCGGTATGCGTAAAACGAAAGACGTGATGCGTCTTTGTGGATATATGCCGTGCGGGCGAATAATAATCCCCTACTTTGGTGGTGGATGATAATCTGGTTATTTAAAATGGTAATTCGGTTCCCGGTTTCCCGTTCCCGAAATACGTAATACGTCTTTGTGGATATATACCGTATAATTTTGGTGTGTATATCCGTGTGATTTGACACATAGTATATCGGTACAGATGCGATACTTCGCGTCTAACATTTGCATATTCCATTTGCATTGCGGTATCCGTAGGGGTAAACCCTCGTGTTTACCCCCAATTAATTATTTATAATTAATCATATATAATGTTTGTTTATAAATAAACAACAATGGACGAACACACGGGTTCGCCCGTACTGAGCGCGATACGTGATATACATTGTGTCGCATGCCGTGCGGGCGAATAATAATTCGCCCCTACCTTGGTGGTTGGTGGTAATCCGAAAACGGGGAACAGGGAACCGATATACGTAAAACGTGATGCGTCTTTGTGTATATGTATTATGCAGGTTTGTTTATAAATAAACAACAAGGGGCGAACACACAGGTTCGCCCGTACGAGCGCGATACGTGATATACATTGTGTCGTATGCCGTGCGGGCGAATAATAATTCGCCCCTACCTTGGTGGTGGGTGGTAATCCGAAAACGGGGAACGGGGAACGGGAAACCGAAAACCGATATGCGTAATACGTAAAACGTGATGCGTCTTTGTGTATATGTATTATGCAGATTTGTTTATAAATAAACAACAAGTGGCGAACACACAGGTTCGCCCGTACGGGCGCGATACGTGATATACATTGTGTCGTATGCCGTGCGGGCGAATAATAATTCGCCCCTACCTTGGTGGTGGATGATAATCTGGTTATTTAAAATGGTAATTCGGTTCCCGGTTTCCCGTTCCCGAAATACGTAATGCGTCTTTGTGGATATATGCCGTATAATTTTGGTATGTATATCCGTGTGATTTGACACATAGTTTATCGGTGCAGACGCGATACTTCGCGTCTAACATTTGCATATTCCATTTGCATTGCGGCATCCGTAGGGGTAAACCCCCGTGTTTACCCCCAATTAATTATTTATAATTAATCATATATATATAATGTATAACGTGAACCGAAAACCGATATGCGTAATGCGTCTTTGTGGATATATATTATGCGGGTTTGTTTATAAATAAACAACAATGGGCGAACACACAGGTTCGCCCGTACCTTGGTGGTTGGTGGGTAAAATAAACAAGTAATAAGTAACTAATATAGATGTTTTTTAAAACACATTTATAATGTTAAAAAATTGTAATAGAGGATGTTATTGCGTAATTTTAAATTATATCTTTGCATCACAATAAGAAGAAAAATAATGAAAAAAGAGGAGATAATAGATAAAGTTGGAAATACTCTGATTTACTTTGCAGATCAGATGCCTTATCTATCCAAAACAAAAGCGTTAAAATTAATTTATCTATTAGATGAGATGTCAATAAAACGCAGTGGTATTCCTTTTTTTAACCTATCATACGAAGCTTGGAAGTTCGGTCCTGTAAACCAAGAGATCTTCACTCAATTAGACAGTAATGAAACCTTAGCCTCACTAAAGCGTTACATTAGTATAGATAAACAACAAGGCAAAGGGTCTTTCATTAAATCAATAAGCACATTTAACAATGACGAGTTTTCTGATAATGACATTACATTATTACAAGAGTTAACGACACAAGTACAAGGGTTAAATGCAGAACAATTGGTTGAAATGACACATCACAAAGGAGGACTTTGGTATACGTTAGTTGTAGAAAAGGGCTTGCTTGACGACTTTACGAATGGCGTTAGGAACACGAGTGATTTTAAAATTGACTTTCACAAATTAGTAGAAGAAGATCAATTGAAAAAACACCTCTTAGAAGAGTATGAAGAGATGCAACGTTTTACTACAAATTACTCATTCTAAAAACTATTCAGTTGGAGGCAGGAACGTTGTTATATATCAAAAACTATATGTTTGACAATGGTCAGAGGAAAGACAAATTCTTTTTAATACTAAAGAGAGTTGGAGATTCAGACGCATTGTTAATCAGCTTACCTTCCAGCAAAGACTATGTACCATCAACACAATCAAATTGCGTAGAGATTTCAAGTGCTAATCAAACTGCCTTTATTTTTAATGCCGGGGAAATAATAACCAATACTAACTTCTCATTTAGTGTTCGTACTTATTTGTATGGTCAATACATCACAGTAAAAAGTGTTGATGATTTTAATAATGATTACCCACAAGAAGGCAGAGATTATGAAAAGATAGGTAAACTGAAATATCGTATTTTACAACAGGTAATAGACTGCTTTAAACAATCCGCTACTGTAAAAAATAAGATTAAAAAGATACTATAAGTATTACCGGGAACGGGGAACCGAAAACCGATATGCGGGAACGGGGAACCGAAAGACGTGATGCGTGAACCGTATAACGAAAGACGTAAAACGTAATGCGTCTTTGTGTATATGTATTATGCAGGTTTGTTTATAAATAAACAACAAGGGGCGAACACACAGGTTCGCCCGTACGGAGCGCGGTACGTAATATACATTACGGAAATTGAAAAAACGGAAAACCGGAAACCGGAAAACCAGAATATCAATACCAACCGATACGTTTAAATAACGAATTACCATTGTAAACGTTAACTTCACTTTTCAACCGATACCTCTAATTGACGAAATATCATTAATGTACAAAAATGTCACTTATTAACTGATGCGTCTGTGGCGGCCTTATTTGTTTAGCGAGCGTCAAATGTTTGAAGATGCCGCAAAATGAAAAGGTGTTTGAAGCGTAATGAAATGGAGCAAGTTCTTTTCATTTAGGCATTGAAAACTAATTTGACCGCTAAAGAAATAGAGCCTTGATTTTTTTGCTTCGTTTTTTTATCAAGACATCGAAGATTCACAGTTCATTGATGTTAAAAATAAAATACTCGCTGTACAAAAATGAAGAGAAGACATCAGAAAAACGAAGTTTTTCAAAAAGTTGTGAAAGCGCAGCTTTCAAAAAAATGAAAAGAATGAATAAGAAATGCATAGCTTTCAAAAAACAATTCATTTGATATTCTCCTTCAAACTACCTACATTAGAAGTCTAAATACTTACGCTATGTTTAACACGACAACTTATAACAACAGAAGAGCAAAATTAGCTGATAATGTACAAGCTAAAGGTCTTTTACTATTTTTGGGAAACATTGAAAACCCTGTAAACTTCGAAGACAACACCTATCACTTTAGACAAGATAGTTCGTTTTTATACTATTTTGGCATCCAACAACCCCATTTAGCAGCAATCATCGACTTAGACGAAAACAAAACAATTGTCTTTGGAGATGAGATGTCAATTGACGCAATCGTATGGATGGGGCGCCAAGAAACACTTAAAGAGAAATGTGCAAAAGCAGGAGTAGAGGAAACTCGCCCTTTCGCAGACTTATACACGTACCTTAAAAAAGCCCAAAGCGCACAACGTCCAGTGCATTACCTACCGCCATATCAGTCGGTAAACAAAATATTGTTGAGCGATTTGTTAGAAGTGCCAATCAAACAATTATCGCCATCCGTGCCAATGATTCAGGCTATTGTAGCACAAAGAGAAATCAAAGAAGCACAGGAAATTGTGGAGATTGAAAAGGCATTAACGGTAACCAATGAAATGCACTTATTGGCTATGCGTATGAGCAAGGCAGGCGTTAAAGAATACGAGATTGTCAGTGCTATTCAGAACGTAGCCGGAAGCCATAATTGTGAGTTGGCATATCCGTCTATCGTAACCATAAACGGGGGAATTCTGCACAACCATTATAAGATGAACACCTTACAGTCGGGGCAATTACTGTTAAACGACTCAGGATGTGAAACAGCTATGGGATACGCGTCAGACTTAACACGTACATTTCCAGTGGACAAGAAATTCACAGCAGAACAACGCGATTTGTACAATGTGGTATTAGCTTCGTTTGAAGGAGCGAAAGCAGAATTGAGAGAAGGAACCAAGTTTAAAAACGTTCACTTAAAAGCAGCAGAAATATTGTCGCAAGGGTTGATCGACTTAGGGTTTATGAAAGGAAACGCACAAGACGCAGTAGCCGCACACGCACACACGATGTTCTTCCAATGTGGATTAGGACATATGATGGGGCTTGATGTACACGATATGGAGGACTTAGGAGAGCAATACGTAGGGTACACGGCAGACGAACCAAAGGAAACAAGCATTTTTGGTTTAAAGTCACTCCGTTTAGGAAAAGCCTTGAAAGCTGGCCACGTATTGACAGTAGAACCAGGGATTTACTTTATTCCAGAGTTAATCGAAATGTGGGAAGCAGACAAGAAAAATGCGGAGTTCATCAACTATGAAAAAGTTAAGGCGTTCCAACATTTCGGGGGAATCAGAATAGAGGATAACTTCTTAATTCAAGCCGATGGTTATCAACACTTAGGACCAGAATTGATTAAAACCGTTGCTGAAATAGAAGATTACAAAGCGAAGTTTTAAGAAAACATACATACTAAGAAAGGGCGAATATTACTTCGCCCTTTTTATATTTTAAGTTCTAACAACTTCTCCAAAAGCGTGTTAAACGATGTAGCAAACGCGTTTTAACCGTTTACAGATCAACAGTGATTACTCTTCGCCTTCGTGAATTTTCTTCAACGACCTATTCAACGTACGGGTTGTAATTCCAAGATAAGACGCCATATCCTCTTTCGAAATGACCACATTCTCTTTTTGTTGTAGTTCCAACAACTTCTCCAAAGCGTGTTCAACCGTATATAACTGTTGAAAAGAAGCACGTTGACTGGTGTTATACACACGTACCGCCTCAACCTCTAAAATCGTATTATTAAACGTGATATCTGTTTTCAGTAAATGCTCAAAAACCGACAGCGGAATAATATACGCATTCACAGGTGTAATTGCCTCCACCGAGCACAAGCAGTTCCTTTTACTCAAGTATTCAATCTCACCCATAATCTCACCCGTACTCAAAAACTCCGGAATATATTCCTTCCCATTTTCCTCTGTAATAAAGCACTTGGTAATACCGTCTTTAATCACGATAACTTTGGTAACCGCATCCCCTTGGTGCAGCATAATATCCTTTGGTTTATAAGGATGTAGGAGAATTTTATCATTGAAAACTTCCGTCTGAGCAAGCGACTCGATGTACGATAAAAAATCAATATTTATTCTTAACATTTTTTTATAGCATTAAGGACAAATGTCCTATGTGAGTGATGTAATTTTTGTGACTTTTGTAGTGTCAAAATTAGATAAATATCTCGAGAGTTGGAAAGCTTTAGAGGATTTTGTGTTTAGGTTATATTCATAATTTAATGTTGTGTTTTAGTTATCTAATTTTGATTTTTTTTTTTTCAATTTATATTACAAGTGATAAAGTGTTTTTTTCAAAACAAAAAACGGGAGAGCAAGGTAAGTGGTGCTCTCCCGTTTTCGTTGGAAACGAAGAAAACGTAATTTTTGTTTTTCATTTTAGTTAAAAATGAAAGTGTGTGTTTAAAGAAACGGGAGATCGCAGTACATATCGGTCTCCCGTTTTTGTTTTTCTTGAAAGCGATGCTTTCAATCTTTCTTTCTTTTTTGAAAAGCTGCGCTTTTCTGTTTTCTTCTTTTCTTTTTTGTCTTGATCCCAAAAGGTAGGGGAATTATTCGCCCGCACGGCATACGACACAACGTATATCACGTATCGCGCTCGTACGGGCGAACCTGTGTGTTCGCCCCTTGTTGTTTATTTATAAACAAACCTGCATAATACATATACACAAAGACGCATTACGCATATCGTTTTACGTATCACGCATCACATATTAAAAAACCGGCTCACAGTAGGTAAACTGCAAACCGGTTATATAAATAAATATTAACTTAAAACTTATTATAAGCACTCTTTTCAAGCTGTTTCGCTGTAAACTGATAAAACGAAACGGCCTCATCTACATACTTTTGATTCAACTTCGGACTCTTAACCAGCGGAATAACCGGATTGTTAATTGCCCCAGGCGTAAACACAAACTGGTTTACATTTCTGTTAGCACTCAATATCGTAAGCGTATTGTCTCTAATATACCCTAAATCTTGGTAAGTAGCAATAAAAGCACGCGGAACATACTCCTCTGCCAATACATTCGTGCCAAAAAACTTAGACTCATAACTGAAGTTAAGCAAACCAAGCAATGTTGGCATCACATCAATCTGCGACATCACTTTATCAAACTGTTGTGCAGGCACCCCATTTGGCGCGTATATCATAGCCGGAATACGGTATTTATCAAGCGGTAACTGTGTTTTACCAGCACTAGACGCACAGTGGTCAGCCATAATAACAAACACCGTATTCTCAAACCACGGTTGCTTAGCTGCCATTTTGAAGAACTGTCCAATTGCATAATCAGTATAACGAACCCCCTTATCACGACCACTCGACAAGTCCGACACATCCAACACTCCCTCCGGATAGGTAAATGGGCGGTGGTTACTCACCGTCATAATCTGATTAAAGAAAGGCTTTCCAGTAGCGTGTTCCTCATTCATCACCTTAATCGCCTTGTTAAACATATCCTCATCACAAACCCCCCAGATGTTTTCAAACGTAATCTCCTCTGGTTTAAAAGCAGACTTATCCACAATATTATACCCATTACCCCCATAGTAATCGCGCATATTGTCAAAATACGCATCACCACCATACAAGTACTTTGTCTCATACCCCTTTTTAGCAAACACAGAACCCGTTGTAAACTTGTCCTTGTTGTCCACGCGTTTCACCACACTCTCACCAGGCGAAGGCGGAATACACATCGTCATCGCCTCCAAACCACGCACCGTTCTATTACCTGTTGCATACACATTAGTAAAAAACAAACTCTTTGTAGCCAGACTATCTAAGAAAGGCGTCAACTTTTTATCATTACCATAAAACGACAAGAAATCCGCACTATAACTCTCAATACTAATCAACACCACATTTTTCTTTTGCATAGTAGAGTCGCCTTTAATCTCGCGCAATAAAGACTCCCCTCCGTTATAAGAAGGGTAAAACTGTTTCATATTCTTCACCACAGTTTCCTCAGGCACTGTGTTGTAAAACTGAAAGTAGTCTAACATACTATTTGTAAAAGCACTGTAAAATTTATACACCCCGTTGCTCGCCAATTCAGCCGTGAAGATATTATCCTTTTGTTGTTGTTTCATAATAGACGGAGTAGCCCAAAGTGCCAAAGCAACCACAGCCATATAAACTGCGCTATACTTTAATTTTTGAGAGAATGTAGCAATGTTTACCACGCTATCATTTGTCTTTTTGTAGATGAAATACGTACATAAAGCTGTAATCAAACCAACCCCAGCAAAAAGTGGAACCACAGGATACGACTCCATAATATTCCCAATCACCTCATTAGTATATACCAAGTAATCCACCGCAATAAAGTTAAATCGCACACCAAACTCATTCCAGAAAAAGAACTCGCTCACAGAGTTTTGCACTAAAATCAGTACAAATAAGAAAAGAACAAAAGCATAGTTTACCTTTCTAATTGCCGTTCTCTGTTGAGGTAAAAACAAGCAAAGACCAAACATCACTGTTTTGATTGATAGGAAAATAATTCCAATCTCAGGTAGTACGCCTCCATATTCATTCAAAATTGTCTTGCCAAACGTTACCCATATCCACAGCCCAACAAGCAAAGAAAACAGGATATAACCAAACGGTTTTTTGTATTTGTCATTCGATAAAAAGATAAAATACAACCAAAAAATAAGGTAAGCGATTATAAAAATCGCTATATCTCTAATTGCACCAATCAAGAAAATAGACATTAATTCGCCCACACTAAAAGAAGACGAAGTGATTGGGTGAACAATTAAAACAATTCTCAACACAAAATTAATCAGCAAGTATAAGCCAATCAAGTATTTAAAAGGTTTGTAAAACGAAGCGTTTTTCAACATAGTTATAAAAATGGTAAAGTGAAATTTATTTTTAAAAATAATAAAACTACAATGAATTATATTTATTGTTTAAAAGAGTGCAATTATAAGATAACTTTAAGAAATAGGGATATCTATTGGTATAAAAATAATTATAACAGCATACAATTATTTTAAAATATGTTACTCTGTTAATTTAAAATACAACTTGTTTTTGTTTAAGCAAAAACTGTGCTATAAATAAGTATTTTTATTATAATTATTTTAATTAATGTGTAAATATCGGTAAAATATGATAATTGATAGAACAAGATATAGATAAGTCAATTAATCAGTGGCTTAGTCGCTGTTTCTAAACCGGACTACCGAAGTCAGAAGCTGAACTAATATTTTTGTTGCAAATGTTTAAATAACAGCGACAATGAAAGACAACCACACTATAGCGACTATCCGTCACGATTGGACAAAAGAGGAGATTCAGGCCATATATGACACGCCTTTATTAGAATTAGTTTACCAAGCGGCAACCGTTCACAGAGCGTACCACCCAAAAAACGAAGTTCAAGTAAGTACCCTATTGTCAATCAAAACGGGAGGTTGTCCAGAGGACTGTTCATACTGTGGACAAGCAGCAAGATATCAAACCGATATTAAAGTACAACGCTTGTTGCCAGTAGACACCGTTTTATCACACGCACAAAAAGCAAAAGACAACGGATCATCTCGATTCTGTATGGCAGCTGCGTGGCGTGAAGTGAGAGATAATAAGGACTTCGACAAAGTAATCGACATGGTAAAAGGAGTAAATGAAATGGGCTTAGAAGTTTGTTGTACTCTTGGAATGTTAACAGAAGAACAGGCAATTCGCCTTCAAGAAGCGGGATTACACGCTTATAATCACAATATAGATACGTCAAGTGAGAACTATGACAACATCATTTCAACGCGTAAGTTCAGCAACCGTACCGACACAATTCAGAACGTGAGAAAAGCAGGAATTACTGTTTGTTCAGGAGGAATTATCGGATTAGGGGAGAACGATAGCGACCGTATTTCAATGTTAATGACGTTGGCAAATATGGAGAAACACCCAGAATCAGTGCCAATTAACGCCTTAGTACGTGTAAAAGGTACGCCAATGGAAGATATGCCTAAGGTAGATACAACAGATATGGTTAGAATGATTGCTACAGCGCGAATCATTATGCCAGAAACAATGGTACGTCTAAGTGCAGGTCGTATTGAAATGGACGAGTTTGAACAGGCGATGTGCTTTATGGCAGGGGCAAACTCAATGTTTTCAGGAGAAAATGAGACGTTGTTAGTAACGCCAAACCCAAGTTTGACAAAAGACAAAACACTATTGGAGAAATTTGGATTAAAACCAATGGTAAGCAGCAAAAAAGCGTGCCATGAATAATGAATTACGATTAAGAGACAAAGCTGTCAATTGGCATCCTTATACACAAATGAAAACAGCGGAACACATCATTCCGATTGTCAGTGCAAAGGGAGTTTACCTAACAGACAGCGATGGCAAGAGTTATATAGACGCTGTTTCTTCTTGGTGGGTAACGCTTCACGGACATTCACATCCGTACATTGCCCAAAAAGTAAGTGAGCAGTTGTCCACTTTAGAACAGGTTATCTTTGCGGGGTTTACCCACAAACCTGCTATTGAACTATCAGAGCGATTATTGGCTTTATTGCCTAATAATCAGCAAAAGGTATTTTATACAGACAACGGATCAACGGCAATTGAAGTCGGACTGAAGATGTGTATTCAATACTGGTTCAACAAAAAACAAAAGCGCAGCAAGGTGTTGGCTTTTAAAAACGCTTATCACGGCGACACGTTTGGAGCGATGTCTGTCAGTGGAAGGGGAATCTGGACAGACCCATTTGGAGCTATGTTGTTTGAGGTTATTTTCATCGACGTACCAACAAAGGAGAACTTCGAAGCTAACAAACGCATCATTGATCAACACGCAGACGACATTGCTTGTTTTGTGTACGAACCCTTAGTACAAGGTGCGGCGGGAATGTTGATGCACGAGAGTGAGTGCTTGAGTGAACTGATGACCTACTGTCGTTCTAAGAATGTATTGATGATACAAGACGAGATATTCGTAGGTTTCGGACGTACAGGGAAGTTGTTTGCAGCAGACCATTTGACAGAAAAGCCAGATGTAATGTGTTTTTCAAAAGGACTAACAGGAGGAACAATGCCATTAGGGCTAACCACTTGTACCAATGAAATATACGATGCTTTTTACTCAGAGGAGAAAGATAAAGCTCTATTCCACGGACACTCGTTTACAGCGAGTCCCCTTGCGTGTACAGCGGCAGTGGCAAGTTTAGACTTGTTATTACGACCAGAAACGCAAGATGATATTGCCAGAATAGTAGCACAACATAAAGCATTTGCCGACAAGTTGCAGCTGCACGAGAAGGTAAAATGTGTACGACAAACCGGTACAATCCTCGCTTTAGAGTGGAAAACCGGCAACACCACAAGTTATTTTGATGATATTCACGACAGGTTGTATGCGTATTTCTTAAACAAGGGAATATTGTTACGTCCACTTGGAAATATCATTTATTTGTTGCCTCCTTATTGTGTAACAAATGAAGAATTAAACCATATATATACTACTATTTTCCAAGCTTTGGACGAGGTGTAGTAGGAGTTTTATACTTCGTATGGGGAATTTATTATGGCATACCACAAGCTGATTCTTGGGTATGGGCATTGAAACAGATGCCACTGTTGTTTTTATAAAAGGATTTTATACTTTTAAATATTGAGGATATTTAAAAGGGATAGGATCCTTTTTTTGTTGATATAATTGGGCTCCCATTTTATCCGTGCATACGCGATATTTTTCATCGCTACATCACAAATTCCATTTGCATTGCAGTCTGTCTATCCTTGTAATTCGATCGTAAGGTTATCCGTACAGAAGCGATACTTTTCATCGCTACATCATAAATTCCATTTGCATTGCAGTCTGTCTATCCTTGTAATTCGATCGTAAGTTTATCCTTACAGAGGGGATACTTTTCATCGCTACATCACAAATTCTATTTGTATTGCAGTCTGTATATCCTTGTAATATGATTGCCAGTTTATCGGTTTATTTATCCAAAAACAACGCATCAATTATTACGTATTTTGCTGTGTAATATCACAATTTTAGTGATAAAAATAGAAGTTTTTTTGAAATCCAATAAAGTGAATCAATATAATTTTTATCAGTATAATTAACTGTTAGTTAATGTGTTATGTGTTTGTCCAATATAATGAAACATTAAAGAGAGGATGAAACAAGTTCTTTTGCTTGAGTAAGGGAAATAAGAGTAATTCTAAGGAGGTTTACTTGTTAAATCAATGGTGGATAATAGGTAAATAATAGGGGATATAACGAGCCATAAGAAAGGTGAAAGTATAGTTCTAAAAACCTAAATGCTAACGCAAGATAATTATGGTTACACGTCTATATATAAGGAGTAGTTTGCGGTATTTACACATCTATATATAAGGAGTAGCTTGCGGTATTTACACGTCTATATATAAGGAGAGGCTTTCGGTATTTACACGTCTATATATAAGGAGTAGCTTGTAGTATTTACACATCTATATATAAGGAGTAGCTTGTAGTATTTACACATCTATATATAAGGAGTAAAAAGCACTATTTACACGTATATATATAAGGAGTAAAAAGCACTATTTACACGTATATATATAAGGAGTAAAAATCATTATTTACACGTATATATATAAGGAGTAAAAAGCACTATTTACACGTATATATATAAGGAGTAAAATGCACTATTTACACGTATATATATAAGGAGTAAAATGCACTATTTATACCTATATATATAAGGAGTAAAACACATCAAATAAAAGTACGTTTGGAAAGTACGCCGACTCCCAATAAAAAGTATCGTATCTGAAAACAAGTAAAAGAAAACAGGGGATAATTACAAACTCGTTTTATTTTCTTTGACAAAATTAACACCCTAAAAAAAAGAGGAAAAACAAAGACAGCACTTCGTGTTTTGCAAAAAACAACAATTAGCAAAACAAGCAAAGTTAAGGGTACCAGAAAACCAATAGGCATATTTCGATATGCTACCCAACAAACCATAGCAGTGTACTTCTGGTAAAAAATGAATACTCATAATCCACAAGAAAATAACAAGCCTATCTAAATTTTTTCAATAGCACCCTATTGACAGAAGTGCCTATTGTATTTACAGCTAAGCAAACCAAAACTTTGGTTTACTATAGCAGCAGTTGTGCAAACAAGAAGTAGTTATAAATTCTTGTTGCATAGATAATCAGAAATAGGAATAATGGGTTGTTGTTTCTTGAGAATTGAACGGAAATTTCCGTGGGGGAACAATTCAACTAATTGATTTTACACTCCAGTTTTCTTTTTAAGGAAATGAAAAATCATGAAATAACCTTTGCAACACCAGCCATTATTGTTGGCAATTGGTCACTAACAAATTTGGTAGCCTATGAATGTGCTAATTCAAGGCACAGTAGTTTACTTACAAACACAACATAGATCGACTTCTGCTAAAACAAAGGGGGACAGTTTATTTGGAACGTCGTCATAAGTAGGCGATGAAAGGCAAACATTATTCAGTTACGCTATCTGTAATTAGTTATCAGGATTTAGAGATACTCGTGCTCTTTGATCCAAAGTGGTTACATCGTTGTCTATCAATTTCAATGGAAAAACATCCCGACGACTTTTTCTCAAGTGTACCGTATGATAAAGGGGATTTGTTTATGAAAAGCTTATAAAACAAATACGGTCATGAAAATATGGCGTTTAAAAAGATACTTTGCCGATGTACCAATTTCAGGCTACTATAACCAAGCAGTTTATTGTTAGATAAAAGACAATTTAACCACAAGTTACAAGAGTTTTATGCGAGAATAAATCCATGATATCAAATGACCAGTCAAAATAGCCATACCAACATCAAAAAAACTATAGTCGGTAAACACTCAATCTACAAAAGAACTTTCGTTCATACGGAGTAACACAAAAGTCAGAAGTATAAGTTGCAATAGGTTTACGAACGAGAGGGTGCGTTATATTCGTCAAGTAGATTTTGAATACACGACAGCGTTTCAAATGCAAAAACTTGATCAGATGTGCAATTTTACCAACAGCCACTACGTAAAGATCCTGTGCACAAGGTACAACAAGGCATTTTTGACGAAGTATAGTCAAGTTAATAAAAAAGCTGAATAGTTTTTGAAGCATAGTGATTCTCATATTTTTTAAATCCACTGTTTTACGGTTATAAAGCCAATGAATAAGATAATTTCGTTGTAAGACTATATGCAAAATCCAAGCCAAACTATTATTTCTATGTTGAGAAGTGCTATAAAAAATTATTTAGAGAAGAAAAATAAAGAATAAATTTAGAAAAGAAGAGTATTGAAAGGGGATTATTTCACAGCATTTTAGTGCAGAAAAAATAAGAAAGCAGAGAGAAAAGAAGAAAACAAAAAAATAGCCAGAATTCATTAGTATAAAAACTACTGAATCAATCAATTTTAGGGCGATTAAAATGAGTTAAAAGAGAAAAAAGCGGGAATTTTAACACCAAATATTTTCATGTTTTTTCAAATAAAATGTCAGAGTACATAAAAATGGATATTTCAGACATTTTTTCAATTTTTTTCAACTGTTTTTATCTCGTTTTTCGCAGTGTAACTAATTATCTTTAAGGCACTTATTTTACTGGGGTTTCACACTAATTAAGTTGTATGATTTTACTGAAAAATTCAATGATTTTTATCATATAAATTCGGTGCATTCAGCAGTACATTTGAAGTATAATTAGAAGGAGAAATAACAACAAAGGATTCTAATTATAACGTTCATATTCTTTATATTTTAATACAATTAACTTTTAATCTTTATTATTTTACTTAAAATTAGCTTATTAAAAATAATTGTCTTAAATTTATGTAAAGATAAAGGGGAAACGCAAACAGAAATTGAAAAGATTGTGTTTG
The DNA here is from genome assembly GCF_900099675.1 of Myroides phaeus. Taxonomy (GTDB): domain Bacteria; phylum Bacteroidota; class Bacteroidia; order Flavobacteriales; family Flavobacteriaceae; genus Flavobacterium; species Flavobacterium phaeum. The sequence goes on along the minus strand of NZ_FNDQ01000004.1, from coordinate 106,312 downwards.
CAATAATTGTATAAATATTTAAAAAGCAAGATTATGAAAAGCTTAATGAATTTGGTAGTAGGGGTATTATTAGTTAGTGTAAATTTCTTATTCGTAGGATGTAATAATGCAGATGACAACAACATAGTTGATGTCAACCCAAAAATGGAGATTAACAATGTTAATTTAGAAAGAAAATGGATTGCAGCACACTTCGCATTTTCTCAAGAATGTCAACCATCAAAGAGATCAGCATATCAAAAATCATCAATTGAAATTAGCATAGATGGAGAAAGATTCCACGCAATTGACCAATATAGTTTGAAAGAACAAAAAGGTTCTTGGGATTTAAATGGAAAAGTGATTAAAGCGATTTTAGATGAAGGAGGAGAAAAAGAATATAGAATTGTAGAGTTGAAAAAGAATGAATTAATCGTTCAACCGATCAATCATAAAGATTTAATTGAAATAGAATTAGTGTCTTTTGACAAATAAACATAGCGGTAACGCACCAATCTTGAAAAAATAAAGAAGCCTTTCGTACTGAAAGGCTTTTTTTATTTCCCGGTTCCCAGTTCCCGGTTTTCAGTTCACGCATCACGCATCTCGCGCTCCGTACGGGCGAACCCGTGTGTTCGCCCCCTATTGTTTATTTATAAACAAACCTGCATAACCCATTTCCACAACGACGCATCACGTATCACGGTTCCCGGTTCCCGGTTCTCGGTTCCCAGTTTCCGCATCACGGTTCACGCATCTCACATCTCGCGCTCCGTACGGGCGAACCCGTGTGTTCGCCCCCTATTGTTTATTTATAAACAAACCTGCATAACCCATTTCCACAACGACGCATCCCAGTTCTCGGTTTCCAGTTCCTGGTTTTCGGTTCACGCATCACGTATCACGGTTCCCGGTTCTCGGTTCCCAGTTTCCGCATCACGGTTCCCGCATCTCACATCTCGCGCTCCGTACGGGCGAACCCGTGTGTTCGCCCCCTATTGTTTATTTATAAACAAACCTGCATAACCCATTTCCACAACGACGCATCACGGTTCCCGGTTCCCGGTTTTCGCATCACGGTTCCCAGTTCCCGGTTTTCGCATCACGGTTCCCAGTTCCCGGTTTCCGCATCACGGTTCCCGGTTCCCGGTTTTCGCATCAGGTATCACGCATCACGCATCACGTATCACGGTTCACATTTGTACAACAAACAACCTTTAAAAGAAAAAATACGGACATTATGTACAAATATGCTATTTGTACTATACTTCTAAGTAAATAAACCCAAATAAGACCATTTAAGTACTTTTAATAGTTTAAACATACAAATAGAACACAAACAGAAAATATATCCCTTAAGCCTTGTTAAAATGGCATTGTACGCACTTTCCAAAGTAATTATTGTAGTGATGTCTTCACAAAGAGTACCCAAAGGCAAATTAGTAGTTTGCGGACAAATTGTTTCTTTTTATCAATTATGGATACCGTGAAGTTTTTACTGTTTTTTTCTTCATGCGTGTGTTTTTGAATCCTCTCAATTTGATCAGAGCAAACACAAAAAGGGAAAAGTACCCTAAACAGATTTCACTATATACATAGCAATCAATAAGCACTTGGTCATTGTTACTTAGCGAGTTTATAAGAATTAAATATAACACGAGAAAACACGTTCCTTTGTAAGCCGACAACACAACGTTTAACGCAAAATAAAGGGGTTTTAAGACGTTGTTTTCTCACTATTGACATATGTAGTAAATAGGAAGTGTATTTGTTTAAAAGAACGTTTTTAGGACGTTTTTCTGAAAACCCAACTTACAAGAAATATCACTTTGTACCTATCGGCTTCCGCAAAGACGCAATCCATTTCATACCTCACTCAAGTTCCTTTTTTTTAAAAAAATTGCATAAAATTGTTAAGATTGTATATTTGTATGAAAAGAACATATGCATTTAATAAATCCATCAGACGATAATAATCGTAAAAGCCAGTATTCTCAAGAGAATCAAGAGCAAGGAAACAACTACGGAAACACTGGCCAACAGCAAGGTTACCAAAATTCAGGATACCGTCAAAACTATCAAAATGAAGGTAATCAAAACAACGGTGGATACGGAAATTACCAAGGTTACGGGAATAATGGGAAGCCAATTGACAATAAGAAGATGGCTGCCGGATTGTTAGGTATTTTTCTTGGTCCATGGGGTGTTCACAAGTTTTATTTAGGCTATTCAACAGAGGGAATCATCCAGATATTAATCACTCTTTTCTCGTGTGGTACTTTAGGGATTTTGGGAATTATTGAAGGAATTGTTTATTTGACAAAGTCAGACGAAGAATTTTATTACACCTATCAGGTGAATAAAAAGGGATGGTTCTAAATTTTTTAAGGTAACTTTTTTATAAAAATCACACTTTTTTTTCAAGGCAATGAAATTTTATGTCAGCCCTTTATTTACAAGGGAAGAAGAGGAGGTGTACCGCTAAAAAAATGACAATTTATCACGCGTATTATTTTTAGATAAGAAAAAATTGTTTTGTAATACATTGTTAGTCAATGATGTTTTGTTATTTTTGATTAAAACTATAAAACATTATGGAACAAAACACACAAAGAAGCAATGTGCCTCAACAAGAAAATAAGAAGGTACTTGCTGGAATTTTAGGAATAATATTCGGTTATTTGGGAATTCATAAATTCTATTTAGGATATACTAAAGAAGGAATTATTCAATTAATAATTAGTGTATGTAGTTGCGGTGTATTAGGAATCATTGGCTTTATTGAAGGAATCATTTACCTAACTAAATCTGATGAAGAATTTTACCAAACTTATCAAGCTAATAAAAAAAGCTGGTTTTAATCATATAAGAGATGTTGCAAAACATCTCTTTTTTTTGCCTTCAAAATCGTGCATTGCAAAGACGTGGAGTATCGCGTCTGTACCGATGAAACATACCGATAAACAAACACATCAATATCCAACCAAAGCGTCAAAACATTACCTCTTTCGTGTAGCATACCACGTAGTTACAAGCGCAATCACCGACAACGCCATCAAAGTTAAGAAGAAGCCATTCCAATGACCATTATTCACGAAAACCCCAGTAGAACTACCAATTACACTCGATCCGATATAGTAAAAGAACCAGTAAAAAGCCGTTGCCGAACTCTTCGCTTCCTGTCCTAAAGTAGTTACAACGCGACTCGCAATGGTGTGTCCACTGAAAAAAGAGATAGTGAAAAACGTTAAACCCAGTAAAATCACCACCAGGTTATCTAAAAACATCGCAATTGTTCCCAATAACATCAAAGCCAATGCCGACAACAAGATCTTTTTAGGCGAATATTTATCAGACAACGTCCCCGCCACCATATTGCCGAAAATTCCAAAAGCATACATCAAAAAGATCATTGCAATCAAGTAATGCGGCAGGTTATAAGGCGGTGCTTCCAACTTAAAACCAAGAAAATTGTACACACTCACAAACGAACCCATCAAGCAAATAGCCACCACGTACATTGCCAGTAATTTCACATTGCGAAAAATACTCTTTATTTGCCCCAATTTATGCTGTAAATTCAACTTTTGTGGACTAAAGAAAGCTGATTCCGGAAAGAAAACATAAAACGCAAGAGCAATAATAATCGCAATTAGTCCAATACTAAATACCGCCACTTGCCAGCCAAACCAACCACTGATTAGCGCCGCTACAATTCGCCCAAACATTCCACCAAACGTATTTCCCGCCAAATAAAAGCTAATTGCCGTACCAATATTCTTAGGATCAATCTCTTCCGCAAGGTAAGCCAGCGTAACAGCCGATACCCCAGAAATACAAATACCCTTTATAAAGTTGATGTTTACCAATAGCGAGAAATCTGTCACCCACGCCGAACCCAGCGTAAGCACCGTAGAAGTAACCAGTGAAAACAACATCACCTCTTTGCGAGGATAACTATCGGCAATAAACGCAAACAGCAGTAAACCAAACGCCATTCCCATTGTCGAAGCCGAAACGAGGTAACTACTCTGTGCCGGGGTAACACTAAAAAAGTGCGTGATATCCGACAACAGTGGTTGGTAGTTGTACAATTGTGCAAAAACCGACACCCCAACCATAAAAATACACCATTTAATCCTTTTATAACGGATCGAACCCTTTACAGCCCTGTCCGTTGACACCTCGTTAGTATACGTAGTCGTCGCCATCTAAAATTCTTTTTTGTAAAGTTAAGCGTAAGTTATATATTAGTAAAACGGAATTTTTCTATCATATCAATCGATAATACCGATTAACAAATGGAGTTACGACAACTAAGATATTTTCTCAAAGCCAAAGAGTTGCTGAACTTTACAGAGGCGGCAAAGCGATTATACATCACTCAGAGTACACTATCACAGCAAATCAAGCAGTTGGAGGAGGAGTTGGGGCAACCCTTATTTAACCGTATAGGCAAGCGAATTGTACTAACCGAGGCAGGAGAGATGTTTGCCACTTACGCAGAACGCAGTATCAAAGCCGCGCAAGATGGGATGACATTATTAGAAGATTTAACCGAGCTCAAAACAGGGGTATTGAGCATTGGATTAACGTGGGGACTAAAATCGTTGGTGCTAACCCCTTTAAAAATGTTTGCCCAAGCCCATCCAGGCGTAAAGATTGAGGTAACCTTTGGAACCACCAATGAATTGATCGACTATCTGTTGAACCAACAAATCGACTTTGCCCTGACGTTTTTTGATGGAGAACACGCAGAAAACCTTCATTATGAACCATTAATTACCTCAGAAATGGCACTCATTGTAGCAAGTAACTCACCCTTAGCCCAGTTACCCGGCATCAAGTTAAAGGAAATAGAGAAGCTGGACCTCGCTATGCCAGTCAAAGGATTCAGCACCCGAAACTTCATCGACCGCCAGTTTGAGAAATACAAGATTACCCCCCACATAGCAGTAGAAGTAAACCACACCAGTACGGTGATTGACCTGGTAAAAGTAGGTGCATTTCAAACCATACTAACCCACGCCACAGTACGCGGAGAAGAGAATTTAACAGCAATTCCGATTACTGATACAAATATGCAACGTGAAGCCGTAATTATTCAGATGAAAGGAAGTTATCAGAAGAGGGCAGTACGAGTTTTTGTAGAAATGTTGATGAATGAGGAGTAAGTTTTTTTTGAAAACTGAAAACCGAAATATCAATACCAACCGGATTGTCAAAAGATAAAACATCATTGTAAAGAAAGTTCCATAAATCAACCGATACGTCTGTGGTGGCCTTATTTATTTAGCAAGCGTTAAATGTTTGAAGATACTGTAAAATGAAAAAGACGTAACGCAGTGGAGCGTGTTTTTTCATTTAGGTGTCAAATGCAAGTTTGACCGTTAAAGAAATAGAGCCTTGACATCAAAGATTCACAGTTCAAAGATGTTAAAAATAAAATCCTCGCTGTAAAAACATAAAAAAAGAAATTAGAAAAACGTAGTTTTTCAAAAAAGAAACATTGAAAGCAACACTTTCAAAAAAAAAGGACCATCATCTTTGACAGTCCCTAATATATATTCAATTTTTAGCATCAAGCCATAAGATTATTCCTCCACCTCGTCTAAAACAGGAACAGGTCTTTTGCTTTCATTAATCGCTACAAGCGTAAACGAACCAGTAATAGCTTTTTCGCGACCTTCTCTATACATACTTTCTACGAACACATCAACGCGAACATCCAAACTCGTTCTACCCACACGCGTAACCGTACCAATCAGTTCAACCAATGTACCAGCTGGAATAGGGTGATTAAAATCCACCTTATCACTAGAAACCGTAACAATAGGTTTACGACAAAAACGCGTAGCCGTCATAAAAGCAATTTCATCCATGATATACATAACCGCTCCACCAAACATCGTATTGTGGTGATTAGTTTGCCCAGGGAAAACCGCTTTAAATACGTGAGTTTCAGAATCCTTGATTTTCTTTTGAATACGCAGTTCTCTGCTAGTTAATTGACCTTCCATAGTATAATGATTCATTTTTACAAGTTAAAAAATCTGTACGCAGCAATCCAAGATTCTCTTAGTTTCATACACCCAATGGCATAACCGTGGAAACAAAAGACAAAAAAGGCGCAATAACGCAAGAAACACTCTTTGTAGAGTAAGCTGCAAATATACGCAGTATTCTGTTTTATTAGTTTAAATTTTTGTTATAACTACACGTTGAATAAGAAGAAGATTTATGTCAATTTTGCCTTTCTTTAGCTGTTCTTTTCCCTTTTGTGCCAGAATAGTCGTACTAATTTACATGATCCCCCCTTTAAAACAACACTTTTAAGACATAACAAAGTATTGTAAAACTTAGGAATTTTTAGCCACTTAGAGGTAATTTACATTAGTTTTAGAATAAATTCGAAAGTCCATTGTAAAGGCGTATGTTTTATAAATAAGCTTAAAAATATTTAATATATGAAATATTATTTATTTAATCTATGATATTGATTAGTATAATGTATTTTTTTAACTAATAAATTTGAGTATAAAACTCGCGATTATGTACTATAAGATTAAAATATTAGCCTTAGCTTTTTTAGCTATGTTTGCTATAGGATGTAGTAAAAGTGACGATGGACCGTCAAAACCACCACCTGAAATAGTCCCCCCCGAACCAGATCCAGGAGTAATCCTTCCTGTAATGCCTAAAGACGAAAAGTTTACTTACTATTTTGAATGGAAATCGCTATTAGATAACTATACATTTCAGGGCACATATTTCAGATCACACGGAAGTGTATTAGACAAGAGGTTTGACCGTAAATTATGGGATGTCACCCCTAAAAAAATTGTCATAGTAGGGGATGAAGTCGTTATTATGATGAAAACGTTAGCTGAGTATCACTTTAAGATTAAGTGGGAGAACAACGTTGGAACCATTGAAAATGCGGACCGAACAGTAGTAGATTATTTTGTAATTAACAAAGATAAATCGCTATTAGCTATTTATATTAATATGAATGAAACAATGCCGTTAAGCGAGAATTTTCCAGCAAGTATCGATCATATTGAATATACATATAGACCAGACACGTTTATTACATTTTGGAATGCTTTACCCAATAAAATGGGGAAAAAAGGAACCTATGTTAGAAATAATACCGTTTTTAAACGCAATTTAAACGAAAAATAAAACAACATTACACAATTAAGGGCAATCTGGTAAAATATCGACAATTGGGAACCGATAATTGAAAACGGGAAACCGAAAACGGGGAACCGATATACGTAAAACGTAAAACGTAAAACGTGATGCGTGAAAAGTAAAACGTGAAAAACGATGCGTCTAAATTGATGAAATACCATTATAAAGAAGACAACACAATTTAACCGATGCGTCTAATTGATGAAATATCATTGTAAAGAAGACAACACAATTTAACCGATGCGTCTAATTGATGAAATATCATTGTAAAGAAGACAACACAATTTAACCGATGTGTCTAATTGATGAAATACCATTATAAAGAAGACAACACAATTTAACCGATGCGTCTAATTGATGAAATATCATTAATCTACAAAAACGTCACTTATCTGACTATGAGTCTAATTGAGGAAATACCATTATAAAGAAGACAACACAATTTAACCGATGCGTCTAATTGATGAAATACCATTATAAAGAAGACAACACAATTTAACCGATGCGTCTAATTGAGGAAATATCATTAATGTACAAAAACGTCACTTATCTGACGATGCGTCTGGGCGGCCTTATTTGTTTAGCGAGCGTCAAACAGCGTGCAGACACCGCAAAATGAAAAATGGCGTAACGCAGTGGAGCTCGTATTTTTTCATTTAGGTGTCAAATGCAAGTTTGACCGCTAAAGAAATAGAGCCTTGATTTTTTTGTTTCGTTTTTTTATCAAGAAAAAAATGAAAAAGAGAACATTAGAAAAATGTAATTTTTCGTAAAGGTTGAAAGCGAAGCTTTCAAAAAGAAAAGAGAAGAAATAGAAAAACGCAGCTTTCAAAAATGAAAGGAGAAGAACAAAACGTGATGCGTGAAAAGAAAAAGCAGTAAACATCATTAATCAAACAGCATTAGCGGCGTTGCTGGCAACCACCACCACATTAAACATTTCTTTGACCATTGCTCTAAACCCGTCGCCGTATTTCTTGCTAATCTCCGTAGGTGACAGCGTTGTTGTGATGTGCAAACGAGGGTACGACAAATCAAACCGTTGTTCGTAAAAATGCTCAACAATATCCATCACCACATTGCAGGTATTCCCGAAATGCTTCACCGGGTTTTCTGTTCCCATATTATCAAGCACCAGCACCTTAGCTGTTGGCGACAAAAGGGGAACTAAAGACTCATACCCGTTGTTAAGCAAGAAGTTGTGTGATAACAAGCGACACGACTTGATGTCGTATCTTTTCTTTTTGCGGTAAAAGTCCTGTGTCAAACGCATCATTGCCGTTTTACCAGTGAAATTTTCGCCCATCAATAAAATACCCTTATTCGGATTCAGCCCCAATCTATCCATTTCCACCTGATCCTCAATCGCATAAATCAGCAATTTATACAACGCCTTTTTATGATGATTGTTAATAACAAAATGCGAACCATAAATCGCTTTACCCTGTTGCTCCAGATACAACCAACATTTATTGATAGAAAAAAGGCGTTTATTATCCACGATTGTAAACGTATCCGTAAATTTTAAATTAAAGTTGCTCATCATATTTACTTTTTAAATTATTTAATTGATTTGTTTCTCCTTTAGCCGTTTGCTGTTTATATGTTTTATAATTGTGTCCCACACCTTGTTGCATAGTCGTTCCCACACTCGTCTCACTACTCGTATTATTACTGGTCTCTGTACTTGTCTGGCTACTGGTCTCTGTACTCGTCTCACTACTTGTCTCGGTATTAACAGTCACATCAGCATTAGTTTCACCTAGTGTATCAGCAGACAAAACCGAAGGCGACAACCACTTTTTAAGCTCCGTTTTCTGATCCGACTTCAAGAATTTACCATCCGTTAAATTGACCATAGTTACCGTACTATTGCTATACTTTGAGTTGCTCGGCGCATACTTTATCCATCCCCAGCGATGTAGATCCTTCATACAATCACTATAAACCGATTTATTGCCGATCTTACTCACGTTCATTAACTCCATCCGATTAACGATAAAAACCGGTGCAAATCGACTCTGGTTCCACATTCGGAACAACGCTATATAAATAGCAATATGCGTAGGTTTAACCTCCTCACTGATACGCATTATCTCAAACCAGTGGGACAAATGTTTGATGTAATTCATTATTTATAGATTTAATTTCTGCTTCAAAAGTAGCAATAGGTTTTTAGAATAAACATTGACGTAAGATTGTATTAAAAGTTAAATATGTATTTTTAGTTTATTAAATTATCTAATAACAAGTGAAATAATTGTTTTGTATTAAAGATGTTTTTTTATATTATTGCATTAAAATCTTATATATAACAAGAAGTATGGATGCTTATGTAAGAAAAGCAAAGAAGCGATTTAAAAAGTTAATAGACGAAAGTCAGATGTTTTTTGAACTTGATGAAAAAGAGATAAATCTTTTAAAAATAAGTTATCAAAAGCAGTTTGCAGACTTAGATTTCCAAATTCAGACTAAAAGTTTCTCTTCTGTTCAAAATGAAATCAAATTTTACAAAAAAGTGCTCGTAAAATGGATAAAACATTATTGTTTACTCGTTAAATACATCGAAATGACTTATTATAAGCCTGTTATTTTAGAAGAGTCGATAGGATTTTACAAGAAAGCAATCAGCACTTGTCACCAAGTTAAGTGTGATAATATGGACTTACACGGGTATTATGTTTGTGAATTAACAACCAGAGATGAGATCTATTATGTTAATCACGATCCTAGTACTTATGCAAGTTTAGATCCTACAAATCCCTCTTATATCATTGCGAATTTTGAAGTTAATGAAGTGATTATTCCTTATATTAATGCTACTATTTTTAAGTTTAAGAATTTTAATGATTTAAATACTACATTAAAGTGGACGGGTTCTAATACTGATCTCGCACTTTTAATAAATGGTTTGGTTGAATTAAAGCTTATTAATAAGGGAAATTGCACAAAGAGTGAGGTTGTGTCTGCTTTTGATGTTATGTTTAATATGAAAATTCAAAAACAACTTAGCTCGCTGGTTTATAATTTTAAAAATCGCAAGGAGGTGAAGGATACTTTGTTTGATAGGTTACAGTTAACGGTAAAGGTTAATGATTTTTAATGTTTTTTGAAAGCTGCGCTTTCAATCTTTCTTTCTTTTTGAAAAACTACGTTTTTCTATTTCTTTTCTTTTCTTTTCTTTTTTGAAAGCTGTGCTTTCAACCTTTCTTTTGAAAAGCTGCGCTTTTCTGTTTTCTTCTCTTTTCATTTTTTTCTTGATAAAAAAACGAAACAAAAAAATCAAGGCTCTATTTCTTTAGCGGTCAAACTTGCATTTGACACCTAAATGAAAAAATACGAGCTCCACTGCGTTACGCCATTTTTCATTTTGCGGTGTCTGCATGCTGTTTGACGCTCGCTAAACAAATAAGGCCGCCCAGACGCTCCGTCTGATTTTTGACGTTTTTGTACATTAATGATGTTCCGTCAGTTTGACGCATCGGTTAAATTGTGATGTATTTGTATATTAATGGAAACCGGAAACCGATAACCGCTAATGGGAAACCGGGAACCGATAACCGATATACGTGATTTACGTTGTGTCGTATGCCGTGCGGGCGAATAATAATTCGCCCCTACATTGGTGGTGGTGGGCAATCCAATAAAATATCGACAACGGGGAACCGACAACGGATAACCGATAACCGACAACGGAAACCGATAATGGGAAACCGATAACCGAAAACCGAAAACGGGTAACCGATAATGGAAACCGATAATGGGGAACCGATAACCGATAACCGACAACGGAAACCGATAATGGGAAACCGATAACCGACAACGGAAACCGATAATGGAAAACCGATAATGGGAAACCGGGAACCGATAACCGATAATGGGGAACCGATAATGGGAAACCGATAACCGAAAACCGAAAACGGGTAACCGATAATGGAAACCGATAATGGGGAACCGATAATGGGGAACCGACAACGGATAACCGATAACCGACAACGGAAACCGATAATGGGAAACCGATAACCGAAAACCGAAAACGGGTAACCGATAACCGAAAACCGAAAACGGGTAACCGATAATGGAAACCGATAACCGACAACGGGGAACCGACAACGGATAACCGATAACCGACAACGGAAACCGATAATGGAAAACCGATAACCGACAACGGAAACCGATAATGGAAAACCGATAATGGGAAACCGAAAACCGATAACCGAAAACCGGGAACCGATAATGGGAAACCGATAACCGATAACCGACAACGGGAAACCGATAATGGGTAACCGATAACCGATAACCGACAACGGAAACCGATAATGGGAAACCGATAATGGGAAACCGATAATGGGAAACGATAATGGGAAACCGAAAACCGATAACCGAAAACCGGGAACCGATAATGGGAAACCGATAACCGATAACAAAAAAAAACGATATGTCAATGAACGAGGGGGGATTGGGTTGGTTTAAAATCAGCTTTTTTTGAGCCATGATTTTAATTGCTGGATAGCAAATGATACTATTGCACTTACTACGGCTCCGATACAGGCGAGAACAATGGTTTTTACTACATCGTGCCATTGTAGGTTGGGTATAAGTGCAAAAGTGATACCCGTTAGGATACCACTTTTTAAACCAGAACTATTTTTCATCGAGTCTTTTTTTTGACTTGACACTACCGTCTTCTACTGTTACTTGACTAACAGCAGAAGCAATACCCCCGGCCACCGCGAGGTATGTAGCAAGTGTGGTTAATGCAGCAGGTAATGCTACCGGAGCGGCTAAAATACCCCCACTAACTGCAACAAGACTTAATCCAATAGTACGCAAGGTTTTAAAAAACTTTGGCGTAGGTGCAATCGCACGATCAACAATTTCACTCATAATTTTCCTTTTTTAATAATTTTTACAATTTTTTCATCCGTAGCTTCAAGCACGGTAAGGGTCACATTTCCGGAAGGCAAATTCGCCTTCAGCTTATTCAATAATTTACTCATTGCAATTCTGGAATTCACTCCCCACCCCTCATTTGCAATCTCACTCACCGGAGCAATACACCCCCTTAAGTCGCGCATCGCATTATTAGCAGGGTGAAACAAAATAAACGATCGGTCGGGCACATTCAGCACCTCAATATGCTCTTTAAACCGTGGGCTAAAGCGATTTTTAAGTATATATCTACCCTCTGGAATACAAGAGATAGACCTTTGGTTAGCCGCCCAAGGCAGTTCAATAGTCAGGCAAATAGACCTTCCATTAATTTGCAAAAGTCCGTGCGTAGCCTTGTTTAAGTAAACGCGGTACAAGCGAATATTTATTTTCATAAAAAATAGTTTTTAGCAACCGTTATTAACCTTAGAACAAGGCGGCATAACGATCAGGTACAGCACAAAAGTGCAACGGTTTTTTGAGCAATTTTTAGGCAAGGGAAATAAGTTCCATTCTTTTCCTAAAACTTCCCAAAATTTCCATTTTTTGCCCTTCTGGTCTCGTATATGGATTAGAACGAGACAAGTAAAAAGCTGTTAATTAAACACTTAAATTAGTGGTCAGAATTCAAAAACAAATGATATGAAAAAAAATCCAACAGAGAGATTATGTGTATTTGCAAACGATGTATCCCTAATAACAGGGCGTAGTTACAAAACCTCTTTACGCATATTAAGAGACATTCGCGAGTTTTATGGCAAGCCCCAAAAAGCCATCATCACCTATGTTGAATTTTGTGCCTATATGAATTTAGACGAGTCAGAAGTATTAGATCGATTGAGGTAACAAAAAGGAGATTAAAAGTGGTTTTAGTCGAGAACGAATTTAGACTTGTTCGCAAGTCGTTCGGAAAAGGGGCAGGCTTCCCGATTAAATCTTGAATTTTAGCGAAGAATGTTACCTATCAGTTACGTTTAACACAATTTGTACGCCTTACAAAAAGCAATGCAATATAAAGTTCGAGACGAGAACGGAAAAAAAAGGAAAAGAACGGAAAAAAAGGGAAAAGAACGGAAGAAAAAGGACAAACGCGGAAGGGCGATAAAAAAGTTTTAAAAAGTCGCCGTAGGTTTGCAATGAGTTCAGAATCAAAGAGTAGCTACTAGATAAGGACGCAATTATTATTTATTAATTTTTAAAAAAACCATTATCATGGCAGAATCAGAAAAAGGAATTTTAGGACCTGTAAGAGGAAAAGTAGGAACAGTTGTAGGAGCAAACTGGAGAGGTAAAAACATTTTGAGATCAGTACCTCGAAAAAGCAGAAAAGCACCAAGTGCCAAACAATTAGTTCAGCGTACCAAGTTCAAATTAGTAGCCAACTTTTTGAGCCCGTTATTTGCCCTAACAAGCAAGTATTTTGGACAATACCAAGGCGTTAAATCGAGAACCAACTTAGCGATGTCGTATCACTTGTTAGAAACGATTGAAGAATCACAAAGCGGAGAATTTGAGATCAACTATTCTAAGGTAGTAATTACAAAAGGAGTATTAGACAATGTTCGTGTAAGCAACTACGAATTAGAAAACCGTAATCTTACCATTGAGTGGACAAGCGGCGTAAGCAATAACCTAAGCAAAGGAGACGACAGAGTTACCGCTATTGTTTACAACAAAGTTCACAAGATGTTTTTACCAGAGCAGATCTCTGCAAGTCGCGATGAGGGTAATATGACAGTTGTTTTAGCAGAGGAGTGGAAAGCAAATGAAAATGAAGTATGGCTTGTTGTTACAAAAGGCGATCAGTGTAGTACAAGTATGTACGTAGGTATTGTGTAGTCAATAGCCCATAGTAGTTTGATTGTTTAATTGAGAAGGTTCACCTTATGTGGTGAACCTTCTTTTTTGTTTCCCGTTCCTGCATTACGTATCACGCATTACGTATCACGTATCACGCATATCGGTTTTCGGTTTTCGGTCATCGGTTTTCGGTCATCGGTTCTCGGTTCCCGTTTTCACGTTTCACTTAATATTTATCTTAAAAAATACATTAAAACACTTTAATAAGCTTAAAAACAAAAAATAAACATTTTAAACCTGTTAAAAGGTATTGAATGATGTGTCATTTCAAGGAATTCATGTCTTAAATATACTCCCTCAAGAAAAGTACTACTTCACTGAAAAAGGGTGTTTTTAATTGAGAAAAAGTTTTTAAAAAGTGTACATTTGTAGCTTGACAAGATGTGAACGATGCCTATAATTGGCAATTTAACAGCATTTGTTAGACTATTTATCACGGAAATACGTTATATAAAAAAAAGAAAATGACTAAGATTTTAATCACAGGTGGAGCTGGATTCATAGGTTCCAATTTAACGGAGTACTTTTTGAATAAAGGATATTTTGTACGTTGTTTAGACAACTTCGCTACAGGATACAAACACAATATCGAATCTTTTATGAGCAATGAAAATTATGAACTGCTTGAAGGAGATATTCGTGATTTAGAAACTTGTCGCAAAGCAGTAGAAGGAATGGACTATGTGTTGCACCAAGCAGCATTAGGTTCAGTACCACGCTCTGTAAATGATCCAATCACAAGTAATGATGTGAATGTATCAGGGTTTTTAAATATGTTAGTAGCAGCAAGAGACGCTAAGATTAAGCGTTTTGTATATGCAGCAAGTTCTTCAACTTATGGAGATTCTGCCGCTTTACCAAAAGTAGAGGATGTAATTGGAAAACCACTTTCTCCTTATGCTGTTACAAAGTATGTAAACGAGTTATATGCAGATGTTTTTGCTAAAACCTATGGAATGGAAATCATAGGATTGCGTTACTTCAACGTATTCGGACGTCGTCAAAATACAAGAGGCGCTTATGCGGCAGTTATTCCATTGTTTGTAAAGCAATTTATACAACACGAAAGCCCAACAATCAACGGAACAGGGGATTATTCTCGTGACTTCACTTACATTGATAACGTAATTCAGATGAATGAACGTGCAATGCTTACTACAAATCCAGAAGCTGTAAATACTGTGTATAACACAGCAGTAGGAGATAGAACTACCTTAAACCAATTAGTAGGTTATTTAAAAGAGTTTTTAATAGATTACGATGCAGAAATTGCAAACGTAGAGATTAAACACGGACCAAATAGAGTAGGAGATATTCCTCACTCATTAGCTTCTGTAGATAAAGCAAGAACTTTATTAGGATATGAGCCAACGCACGTAATTAAAGAAGGATTAAGAGAAGCTGTAAAGTGGTATTGGAGTCATAAAGAAATGCTTTAAGGAAAGTGTACAATTAAGAAAATAATAAAAATAGAATAACAAAATATACAATAGCCGTATGAGCACACAACATAAAATAGCTGTAATAGGATTAGGATATGTAGGATTACCATTAGCGAGATTATTTGGTACAAAATTTCCTACAGTAGGATTTGACATCAACAAAGGGCGTATTGCTGAATTAAGAGAAGGAAAAGACAGTACGTTAGAAGTAGCTGATGATATTTTAAAAGCTGCTTTAGTAGAAAGTAATCCAACAATTGGAGAAGTTACTAATGGTTTATTTTGTAGTTATGACTTAGGAGATATTGCAGATTGTAACGTATATATTGTAACAGTACCTACGCCAGTAGATAAACACAATCGCCCTGACTTAACACCTTTATACAAAGCGTCTGAAACAGTAGGTAAAGTGTTAAAAAAAGGAGATATCGTAATTTACGAATCAACTGTATATCCTGGTGTAACAGAAGAAGAGTGTGTGCCTGTATTAGAAAGAGTTTCAGGATTGAAATTCAATGAAGATTTTTATGGAGGATACTCGCCAGAGCGTATCAACCCTGGAGATAAGCAACATACGGTAGAAAAAATATTAAAAGTAACATCAGGTTCTACACCAGAGATTGGGGTAGTAGTAAATGATATTTACAAAGCTGTTATTACAGCAGGAACGCATTTAGCACCAACAATTAAGGTAGCAGAAGCGGCAAAAGTAATTGAGAACTCGCAACGTGATATCAATATTGCTTTTGTAAACGAATTAGCAAAAATATTTAATCTATTAGATATAGATACACACGCTGTATTAGAAGCAGCAGGAACGAAGTGGAACTTCTTACCATTCAAACCAGGATTAGTAGGAGGACACTGTATTGGAGTTGACCCATATTACTTAGCTCAAAAAGCGATGGAAAAAGGGTACCACCCAGAAATCATCTTAGCAGGACGTCGTTTAAACGATTCAATGGGAGAGTATGTAGCTTCTCAAGTTGTAAAAACAATGATTAAAAAAGGAATCAATGTTAGCAAAGCAGAAGTATTAATGTTAGGAGTAACATTTAAGGAAAACTGTCCAGACGTTCGTAATACGAAGATTGTAGATGTAATTGCTGCATTGGAAGATTATGGCGTAAAAGTAACAACTTATGACCCGTGGGCTAACCCAGCAGAGGTTATGCACGAATATGGTGTAGTGAGCCATACTACATTAGAAGAAGTTACACCAAAAGTAGATCAATCAGATGATCACCGTTACCCAACTGCTAATAAACGTTATGATGCTATTGTTTTAGGTGTATCTCATAATGAATTAGTAGCATTAGACTTAGAACCTTTGAAAAAAGAGGTGTCTGTGGTTTATGATGTAAAAGGAGCTTTAACTGAAGGTGTAGATTGTAGATTGTAGTGAGTATTTTAAAAAAAATAAAACAACAGTTAAAGAATAAGGATGTGAAAGTTTTATTGGAAAACTTTCTTTCTTTGTCTTTATTACAAGTTGTTGGGTATATTTTACCCTTATTAACTTTACCTTATATAGCAAAAGTAATTGGTGTAGCATATTTCGGAGAGATTGCATTTGCTTCTGCAGTAATTGTCTTTTTTCAGACATTAGTTGATTATGGATATAATTATACTGGTGTTAGAGATATTTCTAGAATTCGTGAAAATAAAGAAGAAGTATCTAAAGTATATTCAACTATTTTTTTTTCAAAGTTGATTTTAATGGTTTTAGGTTTTATAATTTTAGTATTATTAATTTTTATGATACCTGAGTTTGAACGTAATAGAAAGATACTATTATTTACTTTTTCAATTAT
Organism: Myroides phaeus; assembly: GCF_900099675.1. Lineage (GTDB taxonomy): Bacteria > Bacteroidota > Bacteroidia > Flavobacteriales > Flavobacteriaceae > Flavobacterium > Flavobacterium phaeum. The sequence goes on along the minus strand of NZ_FNDQ01000004.1, from coordinate 89,088 downwards.
TCCAGGATATATTTTGTATCCAGAATGGCTTTTTCAAGGTTTAGAGAAAATGAAATATAGTGCTATATTATCAACAATAATTAAATTAATTTTTACATTGCTAATTTTTATAGTAGTGAAATCAGGGAATGATTATGTTTATATTCCGTTAATTAATGGTGCTGGCTTTCTTATTGTTGGTATTTTAGCATTTTTTTTTATAAAAAGGTTAGGATATTCTTTAGTTCGTGTTTCAGTAAAAGAAATTATTATATCTTTAAAAGGGAGTACTGATATGTTTATTTCTTTAATACTTCCGAATTTATATACAAATATGTCTACAATTTTTTTAGGAAATTATTGGGGAAGAGTTTCGACAGGTATCTTTGATGCAGGGAATAAGTTTATCGGATTAAGCCAACAGTTTACAAATGTTTTATCAAGAGCATTTTATCCATATTTAGCAAGAAAACTTGAAAAGCATTCTATTTTTGAAAGAATAAGTCTAATATTAAGTTTAATTATTTCAGTTGGACTTTATTTTTTAGCACCTTTGATTGTAAGTGTTTTCTATAATAATGATTTTGTAGATGCAGTTATAGTAATTAGAATTATGTCGATTTCACCGATATTTATTTTTATGATGAATGCTTATGGTACAAATTATTTGGTTTTAAAAGGCAGGGAACATGTTTTAAGGAATATTGTGTTAGTTTGTTCTATTCTTGGTTTAGGACTTTCTTGGATCTTGGTTAAGAAGTATTCTTTTATAGGAGCTGCTATAGCTATAACTTCAATATGGGCATTGAGAGGATTATTAACTATGTATTATGCAAAAAGGAAGATTTAATATGAAGATATTTTTTAGTGGTGATTTTTGTCCGAATAATCGTGTGAGAGATTTGATTAATAATGAAGATGTTAGTCAAATTTTCGGTAATTTAAAAGAAGTTTTGGATTCTGTAGATTATTCAGTTGTAAATTTGGAATGTCCAATTGAGCCAGAAAATAAGATCGCAATAAATAAGGTTGGACCTGCTTTATCAACAAATGAAAAAGCGATTCGAGTTCTAAAGGAAGCGGGTTTTAATTTATTAACATTAGCGAATAATCATATTAAGGATTTTGGAGAAGAAGGTGTTTCTTCCACAATTAATTGTATTAAAAAAAATGCACTTGATTATGTTGGCGCTGGTTTTGGAATTAATGAGGCGAGAAAGATTTTTTATATTGAAAGTGAAGTTGGAAAAATAGGTATTATAAATATTACTGAAAATGAGTTTTCAACCACAGTAAATGAGGAATATGGGGCTTATGGTTTAGATATTATAGATAATACATATGTTATAAAAGAAGCTAAAAAAGAAGCGGATTTAGTTATAATAGTTTATCACGGAGGTCATGAAGGATACCAATTGCCAAGTCCAAGAATGAAAAGGCTTTTTCATTATTTTGTTGATTGTGGAGTTGATAGTATTATTTGTCATCATTCACATTGTTTTAGTGGGTTTGAAAATTATAATGGAGCTCCTATTTTTTATGGTTTAGGAAACTTTTCATTTGATTGGGTAGGATTGAATGATAATGAGTGGAACTATGGTTATGGAGTATTTTTGAAAGTTGGTTTAGGTAAGAAAATAGATTTTGAGATTATACCCTATAAACAAGGAATGAAAGACAATCCTGGTATTGAATTATTAGAGGAAACTGAGAGGGTAATTTTTAATGAAAAAATCAATTTTTTAAATACAATCATAGACTGTGATGATTTATTAGTTGAAGAATTTGCTAAATTGTCAAATAGCAGACAGATTGAATATGAAGTTTATATGCAACCTTATAGTAATAGGATTTTGAGAGGTCTTTATCGTAGAGGACTATTACCAAGTTTTTTTTCAGATAAGAAAAAAAAGGTGTTTTTGAATTTAGCACGTTGTGAGTCACATCGTGATTTGTTGTTTGATTACTTAAGTAAAAAATAGTTAAAATTTAATATAAAAAAAAATAAATTGAAAATAGCTATACATAAAAGTACGTCTTCAGAATATTCAAAAAGATGGATAAAATATTGTAAAGAGAATAATGTAGAATTCAAAGAAGTTAATGCTTATGATAATGACATTATAGAACAATTATTTGATTGTGATGTTTTTATGTGGCATCATAATCATGGAAACTATAGAGATGTAAATTTTGCTAAACAATTGCTTTTTGCCTTAGAGCAATCGGGTAAAAAAGTCTTTCCTAATTTTAATACAGCATGGCATTTTGATGATAAATTGGGACAAAAGTATTTATTTGAGGCTCATAATATACCAGCTGCAGAGGCATTTGTGTTTTATGATAAAGAAAGTGCTTTTGATTGGATTAATAAGACAAGCTTTCCTAAGATTTTTAAGTTAAGAGGAGGGGCAGGAAGTTCTAATGTTAAAATGGTAAAAAGTGAAGCAGAAGCCAAACGCTTAGTAAAAAAAGCTTTTGGAAAAGGCTTTAAAGCATTTGATTACTTTGGTTTAGCAAAAGATAAGTTTAAATTATTTTTAAGAAACAAAGCTTCTTTTTATGATGTAGCTAAGTATTGCGGATTATTTTTAATTCCTAAAAAGTTTAATGCTCATTTGTTGCCAGATCAAAAAGGATATATCTATTTTCAAGAATTTATTCCTAATGATGGTTATGATATTAGAATTGAGATAACTGGTGATAAGGCAGTTGCAATGATTCGTCATACGCGTGAGAATGATTTTAGAGCCTCTGGGAGTAATAATATCGAGCATAATACACCTTTGTTAAATAAAGAAGTTATTTTATTTGCTTTTGATGTAGCGGAGAAATTACAGTTACAAGCTTGTGCTTTGGATATTGTGAGAGACAATAGAGACGGAAAACTTTATGTTATTGAGAACTCTTATTGTTATGGTGTTGATGATGATGAATTTGATTATGGTTATTGGACTTCCGATGGTATATATCATAGAAACATTAAATTTAATGGACTTGATTGGATATTCGGTAAGTTGTAATTTAATTAGTAGTTTGTAATGGTTAGTTAGAAATTGTAGTTATGGGTAAAAGAAATATTGCTGTTTTTGCAATTAATTTGTCATCAGGAGGAGCAGAGAAGGTTATTAGTTTACTACTTAAAAAATTGTATTTAGAGTATAATGTTTATTTGGTATTAATGAATGATAATATTCATTTTAATATCCCAGGAGGAGTTAAAGTTATTGTCTTAGGAAAGAACGAAGGAAGCTCTTTTTTAAAAAGTTTTAATTTTTTAAAGATAATTTTTAAATATGCTTTTTTTTTAAAGAAAAACGATATAGATATTAGTTTGTCTTTTTTAACACGACCTAATCTAATTAATGGATTTATGAAGTTTTTTAATTCTAATATTAAGGTCGTTATTAGTGAAAGATGTTATCCTTCTATTGCTTATAAGTCTAATATTATTAGGTTTAGGTTATATAAAATTTTATTTCCAATAGTATATAATAAAGCAGATTTATTGTTTTCTAATTCAGAGCACATCAATTATGATTTAAAAAGAAATTTTGGTGTTAAAATACCGATGAAAGTTATCTTTAATCCTGTTGAATTATTGGGAATTAATACCGAAAGTTTTAAAGTGCCAGAAGTAATAGATATTATTTATGTTGGAAAACTAGCAAATATTAAAAACCCATTACTTTTATTGAAAGCTTTAAAAGTAGTTAATATTAGTAATTTAAAAGTAACTTTTTTAGGAGATGGTACGTTAAGACAGATGCTTGAAGAGTATGTTGTAGTTAATAATTTGAATAATGTTTTTTTTAAAGGCGTCGTTAAAAATGTTAGTGAGTTTATGAGTAGAGCATCTTTTTTTGTATTAACTTCTAATTCTGAAGGCTTTCCAAATGTTTTAGTGGAAGCTATGGCTGCAGGATTACCTGTGATAGCAACAAATTGTATGTCAGGTCCTTTAGAAATTTTAAATGAAAATAGAAGTATGATTATACCTAGAGGGGAATTTTATATTGGAAAGTATGGAATTTTAATAAATACTGATGATAGTATAGGGCTATCATTAGCTATAAAAGAATTATGTACGAATAAAGAATTGTTTTTAGAGCTGTCAAGTAAAAGTTTGGAAAGAGCAGATCATTATTCTTTGGATAATATATATAATGAATTAAGGACTGTTTTAAATGATGTTTAATTTTGCTGAAATCAAAGAAAATAGAAATGAGATTCTGATTGTTTTTTTAGGTTCTTTATTAAGTTTCTATTTTCCATCTTTAGGAGGAATAAGAATTTTTGACTTTGTAAGTCTTTTTATTTTGATTAGGTGTTGTAGAAATCAAAAAATTGACTTTACAGATATTAAAGAATTGGGTGTTTTTTTTGTTTTTTTTGTCTGTTATGTTACTATATCTTTTGTTATAAGTATTTTAAATAATTCAACAGCTATTCATGTACCTCGTATTCTTGGTACATATATTGCTGTATTGTATTCAATACTGTTTTTTGCTTTCTTTATACGTAACGTTTCTGGTTTGATTGTAGGTGTTAAATATACGATCTATTTACATGCGTTGTTTTTTTATTTGCAGTTTTTAATGTTTAGGGTAGCAGGAATATATATTGATCTTATAAAACCAATCACAGGTAATGAATCTAGAAATACAGGGGGGCAGTTTAGTATTGATACTTCGATTAGAGCTTCTGGTTTGTATTCAGAACCAGCTTCCTATTCTTTGTTTATTCTAACATTTATGAGTATATATGTGTATTATAAACGTAGAATTGTTTTTTTTGATGTTGTAATTTTATGTAGTGTGTTATTGTCAATGTCTGCTTCTGGATTGATTTATTTATTGTTTTTTATTGGAGTTTTCTTTTTTTATTATTCCAAATCACATTTGTGGCATAAGGTAATCGCTGTGTTTTCTTCTATATTTATTGGTTTTTTTGTATGGAGTACTAATATTGTAGATTTTGAATATATTTTTAATAAAGCATTAAATTATAAAGAAAGTAGTTCTTATCAATATAGAGTTGGTAATACAGAGAAAGTTTTAAGTGATTTGACAGACTCGCAAATGATATTTGGTATTGGATACGCAAATATGGATGTAAATGATGATAAAGGATCTACTTATTCTGCTTTATTTATTGAACAAGGTTATTTATTAGGTGGAGTTTTTTTATTGGTTTTATTCTTTCTGTTAGTGTCTTTTAGGACAAATGTTGGTGTAATATTTTATTTTTTTTTATTGCTTATGGGGACGCATTCGTTTTCTCAGATTCAGTTTTGGATTTGGGTCCTTTCTATTCTAATAATCTCAAATCATTTATCAAATGAAAGAAAAATTTTATAAGTTATTACCTGATTTTTTTCAAAATTGTTTAATTTCAATATTTAATTTTTTGGCTTATAGACAACGTTATGGTGGAGAGTATAGAAATTATTTTAAAAAATTTGAGAATAATAGAGATTTATCAGTCGAAGTTTTAAGGAATTATCAAGCTATTAGGTTTAGTACTTTTTTGAAAGAGGCAATAGCCAATTCTAATTATTATTCGAAGTACAATATTGTTGATTTAAAAGATATTTCTAGATTGCCTATAATTAGCAAAGAAGTTTTACGTAATAATATTAAAGAATTTTATACGATTGATGTAAGTAAGGGTATCGTCTCTAAAACAGGTGGTACAACTGGCAAGTCACTTGAGGTAATTTATAGTCGAAATAATATGCAAGAGCGTTTCGCTATGTTAGATGATTTTAGAAATAGGTTTGGTTATAAATTAGGGAAAAGAACAGCGTGGTTTTCAGGTAAAGACTTATTAAACGTAAGAGATTTAAGTAAAAATAGGTTTTGGAAAACAGATTATTTATATAAAGTACGTTATTATTCAACTTTTCATATTAAGGAGGAGTATTTAAGGTATTACGTAGAGGATTTAATAAAATTTCAACCTGAGTATTTTGTTGGTTTTCCTTCTACTATCTTAGAAATAGCTAAATATGGTTTAAAGCATAGGTACAGTTATCCGGTAGGGGTTACTAAAGCTATTTTTCCTACAGCAGAGACGATTACAGACGAGATGAGAGAATGTATAGAAAGTTTTTTTAAATGTAAAATTTATAATCAATATGCTTCATCTGAGGGGGCTCCATTTATATTTGAATGTAGTGAAGGGAATTTACATTTAGAATTACAAAGTGGTGTTTTTGAGGTTTTAGATGATAATAATGAACCTTCACATACAGGTAGGTTAGTGATAACTTCTTTTACAACAGAAGCTACTCCTTTGATACGCTATGACATTGGTGATTCTATTACTTTGGAGGATAAGTTAAAGAAGTGTTCTTGTGGAAATAATAATCCATTGGTAAAAGAAATCTTAGGTAGGATTGATGATTTTGTTTTTTCTCCTGAGAATGGAAAAATAAATTTAGGGAACGTTTCAAATACTTTGAAAGATACAAAAGGGATTATAAGGTTTCAAGTAATTCAGAATAAACTAGATAGTATTGATATTTTATTGGAAATAGATACTAAAATTTACTCTAAGGAAATTGAAAGTCGATTTGTACGAAATTGGCGTGATAGAATTGGAAATAGTATGAATTTGAATATATCTTATGTAAAAGAAATTCCTGTAGAAAAGAGTGGAAAGTTTAGAATTGTAAAAAATAATATAAAGCATCTAATATCATAATGCATAAGAGTAAAATCATTAGGATTACAACAGTTCCAATATCTTTAAAAACTCTATTGAAAGGGCAACATAAGTTTATGTCTGAAAAGGGGTTTAATGTAGTAGGAGTTTCATCTGAAGGAAAAGAGTTAAATGATGTACATAATGAAGAAAGAATACGAGTTGTGCCACTTGAAATGACTCGTACAATTTCTCCTATTAAAGATTTAAAATCCTTATGGAATTTTTATAAACTATGTAAAGTAGAAAAGCCTTTAATAGTGCATTCTCATACACCGAAGGCAGGTATTGTCGGGATGTTAGGGGCTAAATTAGCGAGGGTTCCAATTCGTTTACACACAGTTGCAGGATTGCCTTTAATGGAAGCAACAGGAATTAAACGTAGTATTCTAAATTTTGTAGAAAAACTGACTTATTCTTCGGCTACTAAAGTATATCCTAATTCAAAAGGATTGTATAATTTTATAGTGTCAGAAAAATTTACTTCTGTTTCTAAGCTTGATGTAATTGCTGATGGTAGTTCTAACGGTATTAATACTTCATTTTTTAATAGAGATGTACTTAATAAAGAAGAGTTAGTAAAATTAAAAGAATCCCTAGATATAAAACAAGAAGATTTTGTATTTGTATTTGTAGGGCGTTTAGTAGGAGATAAAGGTATAAATGAATTAGTTCATGCTTTTAAAAATATTTGTAAAAAGAGCTCAAATGTAAAATTACTATTAGTGGGTCCATTAGAAAGTGAATTAGATCCTTTGCGTAATAGTACTTTAGAGGAAATAGAAATTAATAAATATATTATTTCTGTTGGTTTTCAAAAGGATGTACGGCCATATTTTGCAATTTCGGATGCGTTAGTTTTTCCAAGTTATAGAGAAGGGTTTCCGAATGTAGTAATGCAAGCAGGTGCGATGGGATTACCAAGTATTGTATCTAATATAAATGGCTGTAATGAAATTATAGTGCAGGATAAAAATGGTAGTATTATTCCAGTAAAAAATACGGAAGCTATAGAGTTTGAGATGCTTAAATTTGTAAATGATAAAGAGTACTATAAGCAGTTAAAAGAAAATAGTCGACGAATGATTACAGAGCGTTACGAACAGCAGGTAGTTTGGAATGCCTTATTAGAAGAATATAATAGATTAATAAAGGAATACGAGGGTTCAAAGAATTAGTAATATGTATAAACATTTTTTTAAGAGAATATTTGATTTCTTAGCAGCTTTCTTTGGTCTGTTAATATTTAGTCCAATATTTATTATTGTAATGATTGGTTTGGTAATTGCTAATGATGGTAAACCTTTTTTCTTTCAAGCACGACCTGGTAAGGGAGGTAAGATATTTAAAATTGTGAAATTTAAAACGATGAATGATAAAAAGGATGTAGATGGTAATTTGCTATCAGATGCTGATCGTTTAACATCCATTGGTTCTTTTGTTCGTAAAACTTCTTTGGATGAAATGCCACAATTAATAAATATATTAAAAGGAGATATGAGTTTAATAGGGCCTCGTCCTTTATTGCCTCAATATTTACCTTTGTATAATGCTGAACAAGCAAGACGTCACGAAGTAAAACCGGGTATTACTGGTTGGGCGCAAGTAAATGGACGTAATGCCATTTCGTGGAAACGTAAGTTTGAGTTAGATGTTTACTATGTGGATCATATTAGTTTTGCTTTAGATGTAAAGATTTTCTTTTTAACAATTAAGAAGGTTTTTGTAAGAGAGGGGATTTCACAAGAAGGACAAGCTACTGCTGAAGCATTTAATGGAAATAATTAATTTATATTATGTATTTATACGGAGCAAGCGGACATGGAAAGGTAATTGCTGAAATTGCTGAAGAGTTAGATATAGTGATCGATGGATTTATTGATGGCAATCCTGAATTAAAGTTTCTTTTAAATTATCCAATTGTTGCTGAAACAGCAGAAAATATAGAGGGGAAAGCCTGTATAAGTATAGGAAATAATAAAGTGCGCAAGTTGATTGCAAACAGAGATAATCATTTAGAATATATAGCACTATTATCTCCTAAAGCTAATATTAGTAAACGCGCTAAAATTGGTATGGGTACGGTAGTGATGATGGGAAGTACAATTAACAGTGAGGTAGTTATAGGAGAGCATTGTATTATTAATACAAACGCTTCTGTAGATCACGATTGTATTATTGCAGACTTTGTGCATATTTCTCCTAATGTTGCTTTGGCAGGTAATGTTGAAGTAGGTGAGGGGACTCATATCGGTATTGGTGCTTCAGTTATACAAGGAGTAAAAATAGGAAAATGGTGTACTATTGGAGCAGGAACTGTAATCATTAGAGATGTGCCTGACTACGCTGTTGTCGTAGGTAATCCTGGTAAAATAATAAAATATACAAATCAATAATACACAAAACCTTTCATCACCCGATGAAAGGTTTTTTTATTGCCTAATAAAAACCACTACTTTGCTGATTTTAACTTAATATAATTAGCATTATTCGTACATTTGACATTCCAAAATAGAACAAAAACATTACAATATAATGAAATCAAAAATCTGGTTGTCTTCACCTCATATGGGAGGGCAGGAATTAAACTACATTCACGAAGCTTTTGATCAAAACTGGGTTGCACCCTTAGGACCAAACGTAAACGGATTTGAAGCAGACTTAGAGGCTTTCTTAAAACAAGATGTACAAGTGGCTGCTTTAAGTGCAGGTACTGCTGCTTTACACATTGGATTAATTAATCTTGGTGTTAAACCTGGAGATGAAGTGATCTGTCAGACTATGACGTTTTCTGCTTCTGCTAATCCTATCGCTTATTTAGGAGCTAAGCCTGTATTTGTAGATAGTGAATCAGATACTTGGAATATGTGTCCGATTGCTTTAGAGGATGCGATTAAAAGTAGAATGTTAGCAACAGGTAAAAAACCAAAAGCAATTATCCCTGTTCACTTATATGGTATGCCTGCTAAGATGGATGAGATTATGGCTGTTGCTAATAAATATGAAATTCCAGTATTAGAAGATGCGGCTGAAGGGTTAGGTAGTACATTCAAAGGACAACAATGTGGTACATTTGGTGAAATGGCTGCTTTGAGTTTTAATGGAAATAAAATCATTACTACTTCAGGTGGTGGTGCTTTAGTTTGTTCTACGAAAGAACAGAAAGACCACACGGTATTTTTATCTACACAAGCAAGAGATAACGCGCCTCACTACCAACACTCACACATTGGGTATAACTACCGTATGAGTAATATTAGTGCAGGAATTGGTAGAGGACAAATGGAAGTGTTAAACGACCGTATTGCCGCTCGTAGAGCAAACAATAAGTTCTACCAAGAGTTATTCGCTACTATTGATGGAGTTACTGTATTTGTAGAGCCAACAGAAGATTTCTTTTCTAACCACTGGTTATCTTGTATTACAATTGATGAAAAAGTAGCAGGAAAAAACAGAGAACAATTGCGTTTAGCCTTGTTAGAAGAAAACATTGAAACACGTCCGTTGTGGAAACCAATGCACTTACAACCGGTATTTGCTGATGCCCCATACTATGGAGCTAATAAGGTAGCAGAGCAATTATTTGATTGTGGATTGTGTTTGCCTTCGGGTTCTAATTTATCGGATGAGGATAGAGCAAGAATTGCAGAGGCTGTTAAAGCATTTTTTGCGTAGTAGGTTTCTATAGATTTATAAATTAATTGAGATATAACCATATCTCTTTTCAAGATAGTAAAAAGGTGAACTGATATGGTTCGCCTTTTTTTGTGGTTTATAAAATAAATAAGGCTTATGTTTGCTTGCTAAAGGATAAGAGAGAGTGTTGTATTCAATGCACACACATTATTATACAAAATTTCTAATTAGCTTTCTCTTTTTCCTTTTATACTACGCTGTGCTATTGAGTTTATAAGTCAAAAGATAGTACTTACTCAAAAAATAAGCTACTCTACCTTTTATTTCTTTCGTGAATGCTCTATGATGCCTACACTCGGAAACGGTGTATTATAGAGTTAATTATTTTTCAAGATATTAAAAAGTGCTAACGTTATAGAACGTTATTTACTTTTTGATTTTTTCAAATGTTCTTTACCGTGAATGGTGAAGTAAGTTTTAAATTAAGAGGTAATGTATATTACCTTATTATTACATTCTTTATTTTTATATCGAGCACCTCTGTTTACAGGGGTGTTCTTTTTATAGGGGTGCGGTAGGAATAAAAAAACACGAAGGTATTCTTCGTGTTCTTATATCTATTATGAATGTTTTCTTTTATAACTTAAATAAGGCTTTAAGTTTCTTTTGTTGTAGTATATTTCAATATTGTTTTGTGTGCAATATTCTTTTGCTGTAAAGCTTTTTAATTTGTATTCTTCTCCAATAATTCGGACATCAATTTTAAAAGTGCGTAATATATTTTCTACATCAACTTCAGTTTCATAAGGAATAACTTCACTGACATACTTACAGCCGTTTAGCTGTATATAGCGGTTTGTTAGATTATTGTTATGTACTGCTTCTATTTGTTTTTTGGGTGTGGTGTTTAAGCCAACGATTAAATAGTCGCATTGTTTCCGGGCTTCTTCTAACATTTGGATATAGCCTGCATTCAAGTGACTAAATGCAACAAATGTGATACCTATTTTCATTGTGAGAATGTGTTGTTTTAAAAGTAATTTTAGAGTATTGCTCTGTAAAAGAAGCAATCGCAATTATAAAGAAAAATATTCTATTGCTATATTTTTTGCTTCACAATAGTCTTTCGCTACAAATGCGTCTTTATAACGTTTGTGTACAAAACGGATATTGATATAGAAAGAACGCATAATGTCTTCTACGTCTTGTTCTGTTATATAAGGAATGATTTCATCAATTAGTTCACAATTGTTTAATTGTACAAAACGCTCTGTTAAACTCAGGGTAGCGGGTTCTGTGTAGTTGTGATCTTTTGCCGGATTGGTTTGTAGTCCAACGATTAAATAATCACAGTGTTGTTTAGCGTCTTGCAACATAGCTAAGTACTGAGCATCTAAGCTGTAAAAAGGGCTAAAGGTGATTCCTACTTTCATTGTTTTGTTGATTTTGGGCAAATATAGCAAAATTGCTGTGTGGTTGACATTCTTTATTGAGCGTGCCTACTTTTTACTTCTTTCGCTTAAATACGCCAAGAGGTCCGTTGGCTTTAATGTATTTGTTTAAGAGCTTAAAGGGAACGGTAATGTTTTGCTGCTTTAAGCTAACGTGTAATAGGGGGGCTTCGTAAAACTGGTAAGAGATTCCGTAGTTGTTTATGCCAAACATTTTATCGGTTATATCCCTGTCTATCGTTGTTGGTTCCCAATGGTGTTGAAGTAGGTAATTGTAGATTACTTCTTTTGCTTGAGGGAGAAAACATTCGTCAAATGTGATATAGTTTCCTGTGTTGGTGTTTATTAACTTGGTTTCATACGCAATGGGAACAGTGTCCCCTGACCAGTGTACCGAATGGCTGTTTAGCTGTATGATGTTATTGGCGTTATAGGCTACTTTGACGTTGTGTATAGCATAGTGTAACGAATCTGGCGGTAGGGAATTGATTAGAATATCCCACGCTTGTAGGTTGGGGGTTGAATAGGTAATTGGTTGGTCTAAGATGGTTTGGCGATTGTTTTGTAAATGATAAACTAATTCGTCTTCTACGGTTGTGAAGTCTGCTACAGAATTAACAACAAGTGCTTCTATTTTTCGATTGATCTCTTTTTCTATAGCCGCATTGGTATGTGCAATAGTCGGATAAAGCCATTGGGTTTTGTGTAGGTCTTGTAGGTTGTATGCTCCTTCTAAGGCTGTTTTAACCTGTGCTTGTTCTATAAACTCGGCTGTGTTGAACTTTTTGATATAGGTATGGTTGGTGGGCTGTTTTGTTAAATACAATTTGGTATTGACAGCTTTGTTAAGGTAGTGTTCTGTTATAACTAAGGTTTCTGCGTCATAGGGCTCAACTTGCATCATAAAAAAGGAAGTATGTGCCTTTGTTGCGTTGCGCAGTCCGGATGCGAAGAACGTAAAGTAAGGCGGGTTAAACGCTTTGGTGTTGTAGTTATACGTGCTGTTGTAATCGTATTGTCCGTATAAGTTGATGGCTTCTTTTTGGTAATAGTCAGTATATACAGCGGTAATCTGATTGTCTAAATGGGTTATGCTGATACTAATAGGGTGTTTATTGTCTATTAGCCCTTCGTAATAGTTGGTAATGGCATTGGGTAGTTCTACGGTTGTTAGGCGTACGTTGCTTTTTATTTCTCTGCTTAAGTTAAACTGGGCATAGATTGTAAAGAAGGGTAATAGTAATAGGATAAATAGGGTTTGTGTTTTGTAGTTCATTATATGGTGTTTTGTAAGGAAGGGCAAAAGTAGTTTTAATGGGGGGTGACAGGGTGTTAAAATGGGTAAACCCCCGTTTTTAGTGAGGGAAGGCGGGGAAGCGGGAAGTGGTAACGGCCTAATGGGTTGCTTTACTCAAGAAAAAGGGGGGTTCGGCTGTTTTAACATTGTTTAGTTGTGAATGAATTACTCGTATTGTGGAATAATTTTGTATTTTTGAGAACTTAAATCAAAATACATATCGCACTTATTGCAGTTTTCTTTGTTTTTTCTATCTGTGGAATAGGAGATTGTCGAATATTGACTTTATTTTAAGAATTGCGTGGCATGTAAATTGTAACTTGTATTGTGGGTGATGTTTGATGAAGAGGAGTGATTTGAGTGCTACGGGAGGGGTAAGCCCAGTTTTTAAAATTTAAAGTAAGTAAATGAAGGATTTTTATAAACCATCGAATATAAAATCTACTAAAGAGGATGTGGTTAAGGTATATGCGAGTCAGGAAGAGGCTTCTCAATATACGGCTAATCGTATTGCTGCGATTGTAAAAGAAAAGCAAGCGAAGGGAGAGAATGCGATTATGGGATTGGCAACGGGTTCTACGCCGAAAGGGGTGTACCAGGAGTTGATTCGCTTGCATAAGTATGAGGGGTTGAGTTTTAGAAATATGATTACGTTTAACTTGGACGAGTATTATCCGATGATGCCGATTGAGGAGCAGAGTTATGTGTCGTTTATGAAGAGTAATTTGTTTGATCATATTGATATTGTGAAGGGTAATATTCATATTCCAGATGGGACGTTATCTATTGAGGGAATTCAGGAGTATTGTGAGTTATATGAGCAGAAGATTGCAGATTTTGGTGGATTAGATATTCAGTTGTTGGGGATTGGTCGTACGGGACATATTGGGTTTAATGAGCCTGGTTCTGGAGATTTGTCTAAAACGCGTTTGGTGACGTTGAATGACTTGACTCGTGAGGATGCGTCTGCTGATTTTGGGGGTAAGGAGAAGGTACCGACACAGGCGATTACGATGGGGATTAAGACGATTACGGATGCGAAGGAGGTGATCTTGCTGGCGTTGAGTAAGCGCAAGGCGGAGATTATTCAAAAGGCGATTGAAGGGGTTGTTTCTGCGGAGGTGCCGGCTACGTTTTTACAGAAGCTTCAGAATATTGAGTATATCTTGGATGAAGAGGCGGCTTCGTTGCTTCGCAAGGGGTGAAATGTGAAACCATGATGTGTGAAACGTAAAGCGTAAACCGAAAACGGGGAACCGGGAACGGGGAACAGGGAACCGGGAACTGGGAACGGGGAACGGGGAACGGGGAACCGTGATGCGTAAATCGAAATACGTTAGTTAAAATATATAGGACTGTCAGAGATGATGGTCCTTTTTTTTGGTGTGAATTGAGATGCGTGAATCGTGAATCGTGATGCGTCTTTGTGGGGATGTATTATGCAGGTTTGTTTATAAATAAACAATAGGGGGCGAACACGTGGGTTCGCCCGTACGGAGCGCGGGGCGTGATATGCATTCGTGAACTGGAAACCGAAAACTGGGAACCGAAAACGGGGAACCGAAAACTGGGAACCGAAAACGGGGAACCGAAAACTGGGAACTGAAAACTGGGAACCGTAAAATCGTGAAACGTGATGCGTGATGCGTCTTTGTGGGTATGTATTATGCAGGTTTGTTTATAAATAAACAATAGGGGGCGAACACGTGGGTTCGCCCGTACGGAGCGCGGGGCGTGATATGCATTCGTGAACCGTGAACCGAAAACTGGGAACTGAAAACTGGGAACTGAAAACCGATATGCGTAAACCGTCAACCCGTTAATTGTAAACTAATAAAAAAGACATTTTGGCTAATTTCTATTGAACGGTTTGTGATAAAAGAATACCTTTGGGTTTGAAGAAGAAATTGATCATTTAAAAATATAGATACGTGAAAATATTAGTTACTGGTGGTTTGGGATTTATTGGTTCTCATACTGTGGTGGAATTGCAAAGTAAAGGTTATGAGGTAGTAATTGTGGATGATTTGTCTAATTCGTCTGTGGATGTGTTGGATGGTATTGAAGGGATTACTGGGAAACGCCCGACTTTTGTGGAGTTGGATTTGAGAAAGGAGGCTGGGGTTGAGAAACTTTTTGCTGCTCATACGGATATTACTGGGGTAATTCACTTTGCGGCGTCTAAGGCTGTGGGGGAGAGTGTGGAGAAACCGCTGTTGTACTATGAAAATAATATTTGTCCGTTGTTATATGTTTTGAAACAATTGGAACAAAAAGAGAAGAGTCATTTTATCTTTAGTTCGTCTTGTACGGTGTATGGGCAGGCGGCGCAAATGCCGATTACTGAAGAGGCTCCTGTTCAAGTGGCGTTGTCTCCGTATGGAAATACAAAGCAGATTGGGGAGGAGATTATTGCGGATGTGACTAAGGTGAGTAATATTGATGCGATTTTATTGCGTTATTTTAACCCGATTGGGGCGCACGAGTCTGGATTGATTGGGGAGTTGCCGTTGGGGGTTCCTCAAAACTTGATTCCGTTTATTACGCAAACGGCTATTGGTATTCGAAAGGAGTTGTCTGTGTTTGGTGATGATTACAATACGCCTGATGGTACGTGTGTGCGCGATTATATTCACGTGGTGGATTTGGCTAAGGCACACGTGGCTGCTTTGGATAGATTGGTGAAGGGTGAGAATGTGGATAAGGTGGAGACGTTTAATGTGGGTACTGGTAAGGGTACGTCGGTGATGGAGATCGTGAATACGTTTGAGGCTGTGACTGGTGTGAATTTGCCGTATAAGATCGTGGATAGACGTGAGGGTGATATTACTGAGGCGTATGCGTGTACGAAACGTGCGAACGAGGTGCTGGGCTGGAAGGCTGAACAATCGCTGGAGGAGTCGTTGCGTAGTGCGTGGGCGTGGGAACAGAAGGTGCGTAAGGCGTAAGGCGAGAACCGAAAACCGAGAACCGAAAACCGTGCTGTGTGAAATGTGATACGGGAACCGTTAATCTAAAATATATAAAGGACTGTCAGAGATGATGGTCCTTTTTTTATGGATATAATTTGACAGATAGTTTATCGGTAGGCAATACTTTGCGTCTAACATTTGTATATCACATTTGTATTGCGTTAATCGGGAACTGGGAACGGGGAACCGATATGCGTGATGCGTGAAATGTAATGCGTGAACCGAAAACCAGGAACCGAAAACCGATATGCGTGAAACGTGATGTGTTTTTGTGGGTATGTATTATGCAGGTTTGTTTATAAATAAACAACGGGGGGCGAACACGTGGGTTCGCCCGTACGGAGCGCGGGGCGTGATATACATTCGTGATGCGTTAATTGGGAACAGAAAGCTGGGAACGGGGAACCGATATGTGTGATGCGTGAAATGTAATGCGTGAACCGAAAACCGATATGCGTAAAACGTGATGTGTGAATTGTAAATATTGAAACTTTTATATCCGAATAATTGGGTGGTATGTTGGTTTTTATTGCTGATTTTTTGGTTGAAGGAAAGTGTAATTCAATTATCTGTAAATATCTGGGGTGTTTTGTGTTGTTTTTATTAATATTTTAATTTTAGTGTTTTTTTAATATATTTTTTAGTTTATTTGTATATGTTAATAAATTAAAATTATATTATTATGAAAAAGATATTGTTTTTGGTATTGCTTGTTGTTGCTTTTGTTGGTTGTAGTAGTGATGATAACAATAAGGAAGTGTTGGTTAAGCAAGAGTTAATATTGGGTGCTGAAAAGACCAAGATTACTGTTGGTGATGAGCTTGTGTTTTCTGCTGTGGATAGTGAGGGTAAGGTAGTTGATGCTGCTTTTTATATTGAGGATAGAGAAGTGAAAAATCCTGTGAAGTTTGATAGGTTAGGTGTTTTTTATGTGGTTGCAAAGAAAGAGGGGTTTAAGGATAGTAATGTGTTGAAGGTGTTTGTGCACGAGGAAGCTGTTGAGGAAATACCAAATGATAAGCCTATCTTTTTTACGCTGGATGGAGAGGATGTTGATTTTGAAATTGTGATGCTTGGAATTGCGACGGAGATTGTTGTGATAGATGGAAAGAATGTGAAGGTTGATAAGGTTGTGGAGCTTGAGAATGGTAAGTTGGCAAATGTGTATGAGCTTGGACCTGCTGGTGATGATAATGCTGCTTTCTTGACGTTTTATGTGGTGAATGAGTCTATCGTGCAAAAAGATGGGGAGATAGTGGATTATGGTAAGCGTGTGTTGCCTAATAAAAATAGTGAAATTGTGTTTGAAGATTTCTTTTTGATGGGGGAGCAGAATGCGGAAGTGGATAAGTCTTCTTTGAAGGGGTTTGAGCTTGTTTTTGAAAAGTTGATAGTGGACAAAAATGGTGTAGGTGTTGGAAATAATGGGATTAATGCTGAGATTGATGTGGCGTTTTCTTTGGTTAGTGATGAGCATGAATTGAAGTTTGCGTTTAATGGAAATGTTATTTTTTCAGAGAATTAGTTTTGAAAATGGGGAAGCGTGAAATGTAAAACGCAATGTGTGAACCGAAAACGATGTAGAGTATATTCAACAAAAAAAGGACTATCAATGCGATAGTCCTTTTTTGTGTATTTACAAGTTGATTGTAAGCTTAAAATGCTGTAATCTCATTGTGATATTTTAGTTGTTATTTAGAAGGAGTGGTAAAATCCATTGAACGGAAACTTCCGTTGTAGTTGATTTTTATACCTGGCGCTTCAATAAGAATTTTAGTATTTCCTCCATCGTTAAACCCTTTTAATTTTGCGTCAAAAGTTTTGAAGTGGCTCTCTTTTATGTCATAAAACTGAACATTTTTAGATACCCATCCACCAATATTAAGTTCACGCTCTGGATTTTCACCTGGTAATTGTAGTGGTAATTTGATGTCTTGTAATACTCTTTTTGTTATTCTCATCATTGCTCCTTGTGCTTCACCGTTAACTCTTCCGAAATCAGTAGTAGTTGCAGATATTACAAAGTTTGCATAGTAAAGAGTTGTGAAACCAGCTTTTACAGAAAATATTTTAGGTTTTTTAACGCCATCAACAGTTTCTGATTCTACAAGCATTCTTACTGAATTTGGGTCGATTTCGTGACTAACACCATTAATTTCAATAAAGAATTCTGCTGGTACTTTTTTAGCGACAACCTTAATTTCTATTTCAGAACTATTGTTGTATCCTTCTTTTGATGCTGTAAATTTAAAAGTACCTTCTTTAGTTGTAGTCCAAGTTCCGTTTGTAACTACTTTTCCGTCTGCATCTTTTATAATAGCATCAGCTACTTGTTTTACTCCATCTGTAACAGAGAATTTAACTATATCTCCAACTTCTACTGATGTATAGTTTGCAGTAATAGCTAAAGTTTTGATTTCGTCTTGTTCTCCTGCCCCTTTTTCAACAGTAATAATTATTGGCTTACTTGTTTTAACTCCAGCTTTTTTAGCGATAACTTCATAAACACCTGATTTATTGAATTGGTGGGGTGTGTAGATTTGTTGATCGCCAATGAATAATTCTGCTTGACTTTCTCTTTCTCCGTTAAACGTAATCATAAAGCGTACAGATTCACCTCTGACTACATTGGTTTTTGTTGCTTGTACTTCTAATGCTTGTTCTACTGATACAACTTCTTTTGCATTGTCATCACTACTACATGATGTGCCTAATACTGTTAGCCCTGCTATGAAAAGGCACATTATTAATTTTTTCATAAATATTGGTTAATTAATTTCTGGCGCAAATTAACAATGTTTTATTTAATTTTAATAATTGAAAAGCTTCGTAAACCCTTGTAAACATTGAAAAAACAGAACTTTAACGTCAATGGGTATAATTATATATATTATTGTGTATTTTATTGCTTTTCAGATTAATATTTTTAAAGATCGTTTTTACTTATTTGATGTCTTTTTTTAGATGATTTGTTAATGTTTAAAAGGGCTGATATAATTTCCTCATTGTTTTATTTGTATGTTTTTAGGTTGTTTTGTTATTAATTTTTCAAATATTGATTTATTTTATTTGTTGATATGTATTTTAATTTTATATTCGTGGCGTTGTAAAGTTAATATTAAGTAAATATTAACTTTTTAAATCGTTTAACAGTTAACTAACAAATAGATCTATAATTATGAAAAAAATCGGTTATGCATTAATGTTGGCGGCTATGATTGCTGCATGTAGTAGTGATGATAATAGTGTTGAGGGACCAAAAACAGAGGAAGGTGTATTAAAAACTTTAAAATTACAGGCATCGACTACTACTGTTGTTGTTGGTGGTGAAGTGACTTTCGCCCTTTTAGATGACGCGGGGAAAGAAGTTGATGGTGCGGTGATGCTTGATGGTAAAGAGATTTCTAAAAAGTACGTTTTTGATAAAGTTGGGGTGTTTAAGGTTGTTGGTGCTAAAAAAGGATTTAATGCAAGTAATGAGGTTACTATTACTGTGTCTGAAAAAGAATTGGCTCCGTTGACATTAAAGGCAAGTGCTGTTGAAGTTGAGGTGGGACAAAAAGTTACTTTTGAAGTGATGAGCAAGGATGCTGCTGTGAAAGAAGGTGTGAAGATTTTTGATTTGAAAGCAAATAAAGAATTAGCAGGAATGGAATTCGTAGCAACTGCTGCTGGTGAGTTTGAGTTTTTAGCGAAAGGTGAGGGGTTTGCTGATAGTGAGAAGGTTACTGTTAAAGTGAAAGAAGCTGTGAAGACGTTGGGTACTAAAGTTACTATTAATGGAATTTCACATGTTCTTTCTTCTGTTAATATGGAACTTAAAATGACAAAAGATGATGTAACCAAAGCTAAGCCTATTGATATGGGGAATGGTGTTTATGGAAATGAGTACTCTTTTACAATTTACCTTAATCAAGACGATAAAAATAATTCAGGGTTTATTTTCCTTGATTTTTTAGTTGAAAACCCTACTATTAAAGTAGATGCAGCTGGAAAGGTTACAGATTTTGGTAAACGTGTATTACCTACTAGTAATTCTAAGATAAAATGGAAGGCTATTTGGTCAAGTAATGATAATTATAAAGTAAATAATTTAGGGTCTTCTATGAAAGATGCTATTACTGTGTTTGAAAAAATAACTTATGATACTACGCCTTATAGAACTGGAAGTTATAATGGAGAATTAGCTGTAGGAATAAAGTATAAAGCAGGTGATGTGAATTTTAATTTGGATTTAGAATTTAATGGTAAATCTATTTTAAGAGAAAGATCAGAATAGTTTGAATATCATTTTTTTAATTATTATTTAGTAGAGGGAGAGCTTTTGAGTTCTCCCTTTTTTTTGGTAATAATGTTAGTAGAGATAACTAAATGTTTGATTTGTTATGTTTTAAAGTAGTATTTTTTGTTTAGAAAGGTTATTTAATTATGCTTTTTTTGTTAATATTTAGTTTTTTAAAGAGTGGTTATTGTGTTTTATTTATATAAATAAGAGAAGAGTATGAGTTAAATGTAAAAATAATAGGTTAATAGTGTATTTTTTGTGTAATGTTTGATTTGTTGTATTTTTTTTAATTGTTTTTTATGTTATTTGTTTGACAATTAATTAAATACGAAAAAAGAATATGAAAAAGTTATTATTTCTATTATTAGTTACTACTGCTTTTATTGGTTGTAGTAGTGATGATAACAACAGTGAGGTTCCTGTTGTTGTTAAACAGGAGTTAGTGATAAGTACTACTAAGGTTAATGTAATTGTTGGAGAGGAACTTGTGTTTACTGTAAAGGATAAGGCAGGTAAGAAGGTTGATGCTGGTATTTATGTGGATAACAAAAAAGTGACTAATCCAGTGAAGTTTGATCAAGCAGGTAAGTTTAGCATTGTTGCTAAGAAAGATGGTTTTAAGGATAGTGCTGTGATTACCGTGAATGTAAAAGCTAAGGGAAAGGTGAATGGATATAATGTTAATGGTTTTGAAAAGGAAATTGAGCTGGTTATTTTAGATGTAATTCAAGTTGATACGATAGATGTAAATGGTAAAGCTATTGTAGTAGATAAGGTTATTGAGCTTGAGGATGGTAGATTAGCTAACGAGTATGTATTAATGCCTTTGGAGCAAAATAATTATACTTTTTTGACTTTGTGGGTGGTAAATAACTCAATTGTGAAAAAAGACGGGGTAATTGTTGATTATGGGAAACGTATTTTACCTACTGAGGTTAGTAAAAAATCAGATATTGTTTTTGCTCATTTTTTTGTAGTAGGAGGAGAGGAATTTATTATGGAGAATTTTTTAACTGTTGATAGTTTTGTATTAAACTTTAATAGGTTAGATGTTCTTAATAAAGGACTTGGTGCTGGTGATCAAGGAGTGGATGGACAAATAGATATTTCTTTTGATTTGAAAAGTGATGAGAATATTATTGCATTTAGCTATTCTGGAGATATTCATTTTACAGAGAGTATTGAAAAGGAGAGTAAAGCGTTTAAAGCAAGAAACAATTAAAGTTCATACTTGAGTAAAATAAAATTGTAATGGTTTAATACAATTAATTCATTTGTAAGTGGGGAAGGTAGAAGAAATTCTACCTTTCTTTTTTAAAATAAATTTGACTGTAGTTCGATTTATTAAATATTAAAAAGTTTTCTTAAATTTAATTTAATATTAACTATTCTTGTTGTGGTAGGCTTATTATTAAAAGTGTATTAATGCTTATTTATAGTATTATTTATTTATAAAAATTGGTTTTTTTATGTTTTAATCTGATTATTTCTTTTTTAAAGGTTTGTAATTTGTTAATTTTTATTACATTTAGTTTTTGAATAATTTAACGATATGAAAAAAATTACACTTTTTGCTTTTTTAGCAGTTCCTCTATTTTCTTTGCAGATGAGAGGGCAAGATTTACAGACAAGAAATAAGGTATTGGCTACTTATGATCTCGTTTCTGCAAAGATGGAAATGGAGAATATAGAATTAGAACTTCAACAAGAAAAAGAAAAGGCTTTTGAAGTTGCTGAGAAGCTGGGTATAGAAACAAGTGGTATTAGTCCGAAAGGAAATTATTACGAATTAGTACGTGTAGATGAAGGAGGTTTGTTATTGTACAGAACAACTTTAGGTATGGGGTCAAGGGCGACACTGAATGCTGAGAATGTTTCTGTTGCTAAAAAAGGAGTATTGTTAGAAGGAGAAGATATGACTGTGGGAGTGATTGATGCGATGTCTGCTTTAAGCGCACATCGTGAATTTATTGTTTCTGCTCTTGATAGAACTACTCGCCTTGTTGAAAAGGATGCTGTTAGTAGGGTTCCAAGTGATATTGAAAGTAAAAGAAAATATGAAAGTTCAAGAGCACATGCTACACACGTTTCAGGAATTATTGCTGCTGGTGGATTCTATGTTGGTGGTGAGGCAAAAGGAATTGTTCCTAAGGCTAAAGTATTAAGTTATAATTGGGGATCTGATACGTCTAAAATGACTGCAATGGCTGTTGATGGTATATTGGTAAGTAATCACTCTTATGGAGCAAAATTCTTTGATGATTATGGAGAAATATTAAGTGATATGCACCGAAACTTATTAGGTGCTTATGACTTAAGTAGTTATCGTTTTGATCAGATAGCTAATAAATATCCTTATTATTTACCTGTTACTGCAGCAGGAAATGATGGGGGAGAGCAAGTGAAAACTTATTTGAATTTTCCGAATAAGAAAAATGTAGATATGCTTAATGGAACGGCTGTTTCAAAGAACGTTGTTGTAGTTGCGGCAATTCATGAGGTGCCTTATTATACTGGACCTCAAGATGTGAAGTTAGCTTATTTTAGTAGCCAAGGTCCTGCTGATGACTTTAGAATTAAGCCAGATATTTCTGCAAAGGGAGTTGCTGTTTATAGTACAACGTATTATGCACCTGAATTACCGACTGATGCTTTAGATATTAACAGATATCAAAAAATGGATGGTACATCTATGGCTTCACCTGCTGTTGCTGCTGTTTTTGCTCTATGGCAAGAATGGGCAATAAAGCATAGTAAAAGTAAAATGCCATTTACAGCTGCAACAATTCGTGCTCTAATGGCACATACGGCGGATGAAGCGGGAGCTGCACCTGGTCCTGATCACTTATTTGGATGGGGAGTATTAAATGCAAAGAATGGTGTTCATGTAATGGAAGGGGCTATGGCTGGTGTTGATGCAACTCTTGAAGAAGGTACGTTACAACAAGGGGAAGAGTATAAGAAGACTATCGAAATAAAAGAAAAAAATAAAAAGGTAGTTGTAACCCTTGCTTGGAATGATCCTGCTTATAAGAAGTATGCTTCAAGTTATGGTTATAATGAAAAAACAATGATTGATAATCCTACTTTAGTGAATGATTTGGATATTATTATTGTTAAAGGTGATAAATCATATTTACCTTGGAAATTGACAAAAAATCATATAGATCTTAAGGCAGTGAAAGGTAATAATAATGTTGATAATATTGAAAAGATTGAATTTACTGCTTCTGAAGTTGGAACTTATGAAATAGTGCTTTCTCATAAAGGTTCTTTGGAAGGAGGTAAACAAGATTATTCTTTAATTACGAGTATTGGTGACTTTAAAGATCTTAAGAAAGTTGAAGAAAAAGAAGAGGTTAAACCTGAAGATAGAGAAGGTGAAAAACCAGAGGATAAAGATGGTGAAAACCCTGTAATTGAAAGTGATTCTTTTGGTATTTGGCCAAACCCGGTAGCTGATCAAATGTATATCAATATGAACTCAAGATATATTGATGAAGTAGCCCGCGTTAGAGTGTTTGATATTGATGGTAGAATGGTACGTGATTTTAAAGGTTTTGTTGGTGCTGATGGTAAACTAACAGTTAATATGGCAAGCTTAACTGTAGGTTCTTATTTCGTTGAAGTAAAAACAGGTAAGTTTAAAAAGAAAGTAAGAATTATTAAAAGATAATATCGTTAAATTAAAGTGTGATTTTAAAGCCCTCTTTGTGTTTGCAAAGGGGGCTTTTGCTTTTTATATGCAAAATAGGGACTGTAAGCGGTGATAGGGAAACAGTTAATTAACATTTAAAATTTTTAGCTGCTTTTGATTTTTTGAAATTTTTATTTGTAATTTTATGCTTCATAAAAAATGGGAAATGAAAAAAATTAAAATGACATTAGCGATGACTGCTATGGTAGCTGGAATCGCATTTGTAGGATGTAAAGACAACAAGAAAGTAGAGGAAACTCCTACAACAGAGCAAACAGAGCAAACTGAACAAGAGGCAATGGAAGCTGAGCATACTTCTCAAAATTCTTTAGATTGGGCTGGTACTTATGCTGGGGTTACACCTTGTGCTGATTGTCCTGGTATTGAAACTACGATTGTTTTAAACGATGATAATACGTTTAAAGCAACTTATGTTTATCAAGAGAAAAAAGAGGGTACGTTTGAAGAAACAGGTTCTTTTTCTTGGGATGACAAAGGGTCTGTTATTACTTTAAAAGACGCTAAAGGTGAGGTGCTTTCTGTATTTAAAGTACAAGAAGGTAGCTTAAAACAATTAAGCCAAGATGGAACTGAAGTAGAAGGTGAATTAGCTGCTCACTACGTTCTTACGAAAAAATAGTGATTTAATCACGGTAAATTTAAAAGCCCCTTGCAATATTATTGTGAGGGGCTTTTTGTTTATAATAACTGTATATTTCCGTTTTTGCTATAATAAGTGACGTTTTGATCGCTTAAATAATAATATACCACTTGTTAGTAAACTTAAACTAACTATTATCTCTGTAACATTAGAGTCTGTAAGTTGATTGTTTGCGCCTATCTCTGTTTGGGTACCTTCTTGGCTTGTTATATTGTATAATTGGTATACAAATAAAAGTAACGAGATGGAAATTATGAAGAAACTACTATATTTTAGTTTTTTGTTCATTCTACTTGTAATTTAATTAAGAGGTATCATTTATGTAAAACGAATATAATGAAAAAAACATTTATTAGTGTTAAATATTGGTTTTTATTTTTAAAAATATATAAATAAAATGACTTTAATTTCTTTTTTAAGCTTTTTTTGTGGGGTAAATTTGTGAATAAGGGGGCTGAAAATAGGGAACTGCCTCTTTTTTAAAAGCATTGATAAACGAAGTTTGTCCAAAAAAAAGACCCCTTTTTGGGGTCTCAATTATAATTTTCTCTTATTTGATATTGATTAACTCAATTTCTTTTAAATAAGGATGATCTAAAACTTCAAGGATTAATTCTTCAGAATTAAAAGTTTTGATTAAAAGTTTTAAGACTTCATCGCTTGATGAGTGTAATGTAATCTCATCTCCATCAAATTTGTAAGTTCCTTTGTCTTCAATTAGGCTGTAGCGATCAAGTAAAGAAAAGTGCGAGTCTTTTAAGTTGATTTCAACAGATGATAATTGTAAGCTTGTACGAATACGAGCAGGGCAATCTGGAGTGAAGGCATAAAATGTGGTGAGCCATTTCTTCTCAAGATTTACACGATTGAATTCCATTGTTCTTGCTTGGTCGAAAGTGGTGATTTCGCTCTCTGCTGAACAGCTTTGCAGAAAAAGTAGTCCGAAGACTGCAATTAGAGCGACATAGAGTGTTAGTAAGCGCTTCATAGTGTGGTTGTTTTTAAGGTTTTAAATCATTGTGGTTTTTAAGGATTTGTTTTCTTAAAAATATGTAAATCATTTAAGTTATCCAAGGACAATTTTTAGAATAATTAAATATTTTAGTTGTTTAAGTTCTTATTTTGTACTACTTTATTTGTAAACTATTAGTTTTAAAAGGTTTGTAATGACATTTCGTGACGTTTCAAAATAAAAAAATAGCTTCTACTGTTGTAAAAGCTATTCATTTTATAATTGATTAATGGAGATTAATATAAATTTTTACTTTTTTCTTATTGAAGTAAACATGGGATGTTGTCAATAAAAAAGGCAGATGGTTGCGAGTTTACTTCTAATTGAGTGGATTCAAGTTCTTTTTTAATAGTGTATGGGATTGCTTGGTTAGCATATCTAACTTGTACTTTTTCTATAGGGGATTCTTTTAAATACTGTAAGTCTTCTGTTTTTAATAGGAATGATGTGGACAAAATACGAATGTTGTTCTTGTTCTCTTTGTCATATATATAGGTATCGCACTTTTCATCTCCTATATAGTAGGTTGAAAGTACGCGACCGTTGTTTAGTTTAAAGGAGATTATACTGCGATAGTTAACGCAAGTGATTGGAATAAAGTCCTGACTCTTTTGAATTAATTGTACGTGTAGAAAGTGGTTGTCGTCTGATTTGATTAATGAAAAGAAAAGGGTATTACTGCCTCGCTCTTTTATTTCTTCATAAACTAATACGTCATTGGTCTTTCTAACATTGGTACTGTCGTTTACAATTTCATAGTCTATTGTACACTTTTTTTGTGCGTGGACAAATACACTGCTACACAAGAATAAAATTAGGAATAAGGGATTTTTCATAACTATGTTGTTTTGTAACAAATTATGATAATTTTTTCATTTTTCAAGTTTGTTGTGAAAAAAATATAGCTATCTCCTCCGTCTTTTATTTTCCACTTTTTTCTGATTTCTTCTACTTTCAACGGGAAGTTACGCACGGTTACGTTTGCCTTGATATTGCTAAGGTGTGTTTTGGCGTTTTGCTTGTTGAAGGGAATTACTTCTTGTATTTTGAAACTACGCCCTGGGAAGTTGACCAACTCTTCACTTGTGTACAGTTGGCTATGGGGGTGTAGTTTGTTGATCTTGTATTGCTGACTTACCGCGTCGAACTTTCCTGTTTTTAGGATGGCACTGTTGGGTTCGTACAAATATTGTTGTGGGGCGTGAAAGCTCGCCACCGCTTGATCGGTTAGACTGGTGTGAAATAATTGTGGTTCGTCTTTGGTAAGATTAACTGCTACTAAGGCTATTTCTCCTTCATAGCCTTTTTCTAAGATCCACAGCAATTCCTTCACATCGTTGTTTAGGGCAACAATATGGACAGCTTTTACGTGGTTTAACTCACTGATACCGGCGTGTATGTCCAATAGGGGTGAGGTTTTGATTAGAATGGTATTCGTATGGGTAAACAGGTCGCTTAAATGCTCTGGTACGTTTGGTGTACAATCGCTTAAGAAGAATACTTTCTCCTTGGCAGAATTACGACGCGCTGGATCTACGTATATATAGTCCCTCTGTTTGTTGTTCTCTTTTAGGAAAACAAGACTATCTCCGCAATGGCAAGTGATGTTATCAACGCCTAAGGCAGCGTAATTATGAGCAACAATTGCGCTTAGGTCTTCTTGCATTTCACAGTGCTGTACTGCTTTAACCTGTTTGGCAAAGTAGTAACAGTCAATTCCAAAACCACCGGTTAAGTCAATCAAGCTATCGCCTTGCACCAAAGACGCTTTGTATTTGGCACACTCTTCTGAGGAGGTCTGTTCTATGGATAGCTTCTTTGGAAATAGGATATTATCTGTGGCGTACCACGTTGGTAGTTTGTCTTTGGACTTTTGTTTGGACTCGATTTGCGTTAGTAGTTCGCTCATCTCTATATGAGTAAACGGACTCTTTTTAAAGGCTAACGATTTGATATCACTGTGTAGCTGTTCTTGTATATATTGCTGAACGTCTTCTGCTAAAAGATGGTTTTTCAATTATAATTTTTTTGTAAGGATTTGTATAAATCTGACGTTTGGTAAAAACTCTTTTCCGATTACTTTTAAACAAGTGTAGATTGGCACTGCGGCAATCATACCAAAGATTCCAGAGAACATTCCGCTTGCCAGAATAACAATGAATATTTCTAAGGGATGTGACTTTACGCTGTTTGAAAAGATTAACGGTTGGTTTACTACGTTGTCGATTAACTGTATTGTTAGGAATCCGATAAACACGGTTAATGCTTTAGGTAGGGTAACTTCTGTGAAATTGTCGCCTATGAAACTAAGCATTGTAAACATCACAGCTAATATGTTTCCAATTAAGGGTCCGATATAAGGAATGATGTTTAAAATAGCACATAAAAAGGCAATCATCAAGGCTCCTTTTGTACCTACTGATACCAATAGGATGAAACTCAGGATAAAGATGATAAAGGTTTGGGCTACTAAACCAAGGAAATAACGCGACAATAGGTTGTTAATCTTGTCTATCGAGTTTAAAACTCTGTTTTCTTGTCTGGGAGGGAATATCTTTTTGAATTGGTATTCTAAGACTGCTTGGTCTTTTAGAAAGAAAAAAGCAATGAATAGAATAGCAAATAATCCCATTCCGAATTCGCTCAATAGGCTTAGTATGGAGTTTAATAGGTTAGGGACAAAGTCAAGCTTCATCTGCGACTTTAGGTTAGACTCAGCTATAATCTTGTCAAGGCTAAACCCTTTAGCGTCTAAATAATAGTCTATTTTACTGATTAATCCGTTGAAATCTTCTTGTAAGTGCATTGTACTCAAGACAGATAGATTCTGTGCTTGTGTTGTAAATAGGGGCACAAACATAAAGATAAACCCGACGAAAAAAGCCAAGAATATGGTAATGGTAATTGATACGGCTATGATGCGTTTGATGCGCAGTCTTCTACGCATAAACTCAACAAGTGGCTTGCCGATTAGGGCTAAGACAAAGGCGAAACCGATATAGATAAATAAAGGGCTGATTTCTAATAGGAAAAGACCTAATAGGGTAATTGCTGTTAGTATTAGTACAGCGCGTACTATTCCTTTTGATATTGTCTTAGAATCAATCATCGTGTTTATATGTTATTCATTGGCAAATACGAAACTGTGTACTGCTACTAATGCGGCAGTTTCTGTTCGCAATCTCGTGTGTCCTAAAGAGACTGGTTTGTACCCTTTAGCTAAGGCTGTTTCTATTTCACTCGTAGAAAAGTCGCCTTCTGGACCAACTAAAAGTAAATAATTTTTGTGAAGTGGAATACTGTTTTTCAATAAAACTTTCTCTGTGTCTTCGCAATGTGCAATATATTTCTCGCCTTCGTGTTCTTTTGCCATGAACTCTTTTAGGGTGATAGGCTCGTTTAATATAGGCATATGATATTGTAAAGACTGTTTCATAGCTGATTGAATAATCTTCTCAAAACGTTCTGTTTTTACTACTTTTCGCTCTGAGTGATCACAGATAATTGGCGTAATCTCGTGGATACCGATTTCTGTTGCTTTTTCTAAGAACCACTCGTAACGCTCATTCATCTTTGTTGGCGCTACAGCAAGGTGTAAGCGGAAAGGCGTGTGGGCTTGGTCTTCGTGTGATATGATTTCTGTGATACACTTCTTGTCTGAGTCAAGGGAGATTTGCGTTGTAAACAACGTTCCTTTTCCGTTTGTTACATAAAGGGTATCGCCCATTTTACGTCTTAATACACGGATAATATGTTTGCTTTCATCTTTGTCAAAAGTGAAAGTTGTTTGTCCTTTTTCAATTTCAGGAGAATAGAATAATTGCATAGTGGTGGTCTTAAAATTCGATACGCGCTTTTGATACAACTGATGAGTCGGCAAATTTAGATTCAAGGAAACGGTAGTATCCTACGATTCCAATCATAGCTGCGTTATCTGTTGTGTATTCAAACTTAGGCACAAAGGTTTTCCATTTGTATTTCTTCTCTGCGTCTTTTAACGCTTGGCGGATACCAGAGTTTGCAGATACACCTCCTCCGATAGCGATTTGCTTAATGCCTGTTTCTGCTACGGCTAACTTTAGTTTGTCCATCAAGATATTGATGATTGTCTGTTGGATAGACGCACAGATATCAGCGATGTTTTCTTCTATGAAGTTTGGATTAGCAGCTACGTTTTTTTGGATAAAATACAGGATTTGCGTTTTCAATCCACTGAAGCTGAAGTTAAGTCCGTCTACTTTAGGTTTGGTAAATTGAAAGGCTTTAGGGTTTCCTTGTTTTGCATATTTGTCAATTAAAGGACCACCTGGGTAAGGGAAGCCTAATACTTTAGCAGACTTGTCAAATGCTTCACCTACGGCGTCATCTGTTGTTTCTCCTAATATTTCTAAGTCAAAGAAGCTGTTTACACGCACGATTTGTGTGTGTCCTCCTGAGATAGTTAGGGCTAAGAAAGGGAATTCTGGTTTGTCAAATCCTTCTTCGTCTATAAAGTGACATAGGATATGCGCGTGCATATGGTTTACAGCTACAAGAGGAATGTCAAGTGCTAATGATAGCGACTTGGCAAATGATCCTCCTACTAATAAAGAACCCATAAGTCCAGGTCCTTGTGTAAAGGCAATTCCGCTTAAATCTTCTTTGGTTATACCTGCTTTTTTGATAGCTACGTCAACTACTGGCACGATGTTTTGTTGGTGCGCGCGAGAGGCTAACTCTGGAACTACACCTCCGTATTCCTCGTGAATTTCCTGTCTGGCTACGATGTTTGATAGTACTTTGTTGTCTGCCATAATCGCTGCTGATGTGTCGTCACAAGAGCTTTCGA
Source organism: Myroides phaeus (assembly GCF_900099675.1). GTDB lineage: Bacteria > Bacteroidota > Bacteroidia > Flavobacteriales > Flavobacteriaceae > Flavobacterium > Flavobacterium phaeum. The sequence goes on along the minus strand of NZ_FNDQ01000004.1, from coordinate 58,562 downwards.
TGGCTAAAATATAGGTAGGTTTTGAAGACATTTTACTGTTTTATCTTTTGATAATTTAATAAGGTTATTTCTACCGAACCCTATCGAAAAATAATTAAATTTGTGAGTTGTTAGTTTTTTAACTAAACTGCGGTAGATTGGTGCAAATTTAAAACATTATACGTTATCAAAAAATTTAAAAAAATAGTTTTTCGCTTGATTTTAGGGCTGTTTGCACTGCTTATACTTACAGCAGGGGCATTGCTATTACCACCTGTACAAACGTACTTGGCTAAACAGGCGATGAACTCGATCAATTCAAAATTCGGTACTGATATTCACATAGATAAGTTGGCTTTAGACATCTTTGGTGGCATTAACCTGAAAGGGGTAGAGGCAAAAGATATTAAAGGTAACGACTTCCTTTATATTAAGAGTTTTAAAACGCGTATCCTTGATTTTAAGGAGTTGACGCAGGGACGTTTGTTTTTTGGCAATGCGTACATCGATAGTCTGTATTTGCGCATTCACAAGTATAAAGGGGAAGAGGAAACGACGTTGGATCACTTTATCAACGCTTTTGACGATGGACAACCGGGACAGGGTAAGTTCAGATTGAAGTCGCCTTTGGTTACGTTGAAAGGAACACACCTGATTATTTCGGATGAAACTGCGGAGACGGAAGTAGCAGTGGACTTTAAGGATATTGAGGGACAAGTGAAGGACTTCTTTATTAAAGGACCGGATATTTATGGGAATATTTTACACGCAAAGTTTGATGATCACTGGGGAATGGGGTTGAAAAACCTATCGGGTGATTTTTCTCATACGAAGACAAGTATCGGGGTGAAGGACTTGAATATCGTTACGAATAAGTCGGCGATTGAAGGGGACTTAGAGTTTACTTACGCCCTTGGGGATATGAAGTATTTCGCAGATAAAGTGAATTGGAACTTTGAGATTAGAAATGCGTCTTTGAATACGTCTGATTTGAATGTGTTTACGGGGGTGTTTTCTGAGAATAAAAACGTGTTTGTACGTGGACATATCGATGGTGTGATGAACGACTTCTTTATGAAGAACGTGAACTTGGTGGATGAGAATACGTCTAATGTACGTGGGTTGTTCCACTTTAAAAACGTGTTTGATAAAGACAAGCCGTTCTGGATGAAGGCAAATGTGGATAGATTGTACGTTACGCGTAATAATTTGGTGGGCTTGATGCCGGAGATATTGGGTAGTTTACTGCCTGAGCAATTGTCTGCTTTAGGTAATGTGAACTTACAGGGGGATGTAGAGTTGACCAAGCGTACGTTGGATACAAATGTGCATATTCTGACGTCTATCGGTAAGGGTATTGCTATTGTTGAAATAGATAATTTAGATAATCCGGATAAGGCTGCTTATAAAGGGAACGTGATCTTGGATCAGTTTGACTTAGGGGAGTTTATCAATAACCACAATTTTGGGGTAACGTCGTTGAACTTAGATATTGACGGGGTTGGGTTTAACCAAAAATCACTGAATACTTCTGTAAAGGGAGACGTGTTCTCTTTTGTGTTCAACAAGTATAAGTACACTGGCTTGGCGGTGGATGGTTTTATGAAAATGCCGTATTACCGCGGATTAGTACATAGTCAGGATCCTAACTTGAAGCTGGACTTTAATGGGGTGATTGACTTGAGTGCGGAGGTGAAGAACTACGACTTTGAAGCAGATATCGATTATGCTGATTTGCACGCACTTCGCTTGGTAAATGATACGTTGGCTAAGTTTAGTGGGGCGTTTGAGTTTAAGGCAGCCGGGAATACGCTGGATGATTTAGCAGGAGAGTTTACAATTCACCAAGCGCATTACGAGAATAGTAAGGATATTTACATTTTTGACAACTTTACGTTGACTTCTTCGTTTAATGAGCAAAGAGAGCGCTTGATTTCTATGAGCTCTAAAGAAGCGATTGACGGGTATGTGAAAGGGAAGTTCTCTTTTGCAGACTTAAAGTCGCTGTTTACTAATGCCTTGGGTAGTTTGTACACGAATTACTCGCCTTATAAGATTAAGGAGGGACAGTATCTTGATTTTGATATTACGGTTCACAATAGGTTGATTGAGGTGTTCTTGCCACAATTAACGGTGAGTGCTTTGACTCACGTGGAAGGGGTGATTGATAACGATAACAATGAGTTTAAGTTAAACTTTAATTCGCCAAGCATTGGTATCGACAAGTTTTCGTTTTTCAATATTCTGTTGGATGTAAACAATTCTAACCCGCTTTATAATGCGTATGTGTCGATTGATAGTGTGAAGTCAAACGTGTATAAGATTACAGACTTTAACTTGATTAACCTTACGTATAACGATACGCTTTTTGTGCGTTCAGAGTTTAAAGGGGGGGCGAATAACAAGGATAAGTTTAACTTGAACTTATTCCACACGATTAACGAGGAAAACTTGTCTGTGGTTGGGTTTAAAAAGTCGGAAGTGTTCTTTAAGGATTTCTTGTGGAGTATTAACGAAAAAGAGAACAAAGAGAATAAGTTGGTTTTCAACAAGAAGCTGACAGACTTTATTATAGACGGATTAACGCTTTCACACAAAGGACAGGAGGTAAACTTAAACGGGGTGGTACGTGATTCGACGTATAAGAACTTTGATTTAGTGTTTACCAATGTGGACTTGGCTAAGATTACTCCGGATATTAGCAATATTGAGTTTGCTGGTAACTTAAATGGGGATATTCACTTCTCTCAGAAGAAGGACGTGTTCCAGCCGAGAGCTAATATCGGTATTGATTCCCTATTTATCAATAAAGTTTATACGGGGGATTTGAAGTTTAACGTAGATGGGGATGATCGTTTAGAGAAGTTTACGGTAGAGTCAAGTATCGTTGATAAAGATGAAGAGCGTTTTTATTTAAACGGAAACGTGGATATATTGAATAAACAGACGTATCTGAACTTGGAATCTGGGTTTAGAGGGTTTAGAGTGAAGGCGATAGAACCGCTATTGCAGACGATTGTGTCTGATGTGCGAGGAACGACTTCAGGTAAGATTACTATTCAAGGTACGGTGAGTAAGCCTGATGTGAATGGGCGTTTGCATTTGAACAATGCCGGAATGACGTCTAAGTTTACTGGTGTGGATTACAACTTTGAGGAGGATGCAGCACTGGACTTGACAGAGCGACAGTTTATTTTGCGCAAGGTGAAGATTATAGACAGTAAGTACAAGACCGAAGGGTTTGTGGACGGAGAAATATCGCATAAGATGTTTAACGATTGGTCGCTTAACTTGGGGCTTACATCTACTAACTTGTTGGCATTGGATACGAAGTTTGAAGAGGGGAGTTTGTACTACGGACAGGCGTTTATTAACGGGTCGGCTAAGTTGAGTGGTCCTGTTGAGATGTTGGCGATTAACATTAACGCTACGTCAAACAAGGGAACGGCTATTAAGATTCCGCTTAAAGAAGCTCAGAATACGGGTGAAAACAACTTTATTCACTTCTTGTCGCCTAAGGAAAAGCATCTGCGTTTAATTGGAAAAGACCAAGACTTGTATAAATACCGCAATAGTGGCATAGAACTTGATTTCGAGTTCATCGTTACGCCTGATGCGGAGATTGAGATTATCTTAGATAGAGAGTCTGGTCACGCTATGAAAGGAAAAGGGGCAGGATTTATCACGATGGAGATTAATACCCTTGGGAAGTTCAATATGTGGGGAGATTTCCAAGCGTATGAGGGAGAATACAACTTCAAATACGGAGGGTTAATCGACAAGAAGTTTGTGGTTAAAAAGTATGGTACTATCAGATGGGACGGGGATCCGTTGAATGCAATACTGGATTTACAGGCGATTTACCACACAGATGCTAACCCAAGTGTGATTATAGACAACTCAATTATCAATAGAAAAGTTCCAACGGATGTGGCTATTGTGTTAAACGGTAGTTTGAGTAATCCGGAGGTTGACTTTGAGATTAACTTCCCTAATGTTAGTTCGGTGGTAAAATCGGAGTTAGATTATAAGTTGAGCGATAGAGATACGCGTGAAAGACAAGCGATGGCGCTGTTGGCAACAGGTTCGTTCTTCTCTTCAGACAACTCATCGTCAACGTTAGCGGGTAGTTTGTTTGAACGTGCAAGTAGTATTTTTGACGATATTTTCTCTGATGAAGACGATAAGTTTAAAGTGGGACTTAACTATGCACAAGGAGAGCGTAATCCGTACACAACAACAGAAGGACGTGTTGGAGTAACATTCTCTACAAAAGTAAACGACCGTATTTCTGTAAACGGTAAGTTAGGTGTACCTGTTGGAGGAGTAGAGCAGTCGGTGATTGTTGGTGATGTTGAGGTGTTATTGCGCTTGAATGAAGCAGGTTCTCTAAGTGCGCGTTTCTTTAATAGAGAGAATGATATTAACTACATCGGTGAAGGGATTGGTTATACACAAGGTGTGGGGCTAACGTATGAGGTGGACTTTGATACGTTTAAGGAATTGCTGTCAAAAATCTTACATAGAGCGGATAAAAAGGAACGCGAGAAGAAATCAGATAAAAAACAAGATAATAATCGCTCTGAGGAGCTTCCTGATTCAGATTTTAACCGTGATTTCATTAAGTTTTATGAATCAAGACGCAAGCCTACGTCAAATGAATCAAGCACTTACCCTTTAACAAAATAGTAGCTTTTTTAAGAAACAATTTAATTGTTAAAATCGCAATTAATCACTAAATTTACTCAAAACGATAAAATATGACTAAGGGGATTAGAAAGATTGGTGTTTTGACATCTGGAGGTGATGCTCCAGGTATGAACGCTGCTATTAGAGCTATTGTACGTACTTGTGCTTTTCACGATGTTATGTGTGTTGGAATCTTTAGAGGGTTTCAAGGACTTGTGGAAGGGGATTTTGAGGTATTAGGGCCTCGTGATGTAAATTACATCATTAACAAAGGTGGTACAATCTTGAAAACAGCTCGTTGTTCTGCTTTTAAAACAGAAGAAGGTCGTAAAACAGCTTATGAAAATATAAAGAATGCACAGCTTGATGCTTTAATTGTGATTGGTGGAGACGGTAGTTTCACTGGGGCAATGGTGCTTAGTAAAGAATTTGATATTCCTGTAATGGGAATACCAGGTACAATTGATAATGATATTCACGGAACAAGCCATACAATCGGTTTTGATACGGCGTTAAACACAGTTGTTGATGCGGTGGATAAGATTAGAGATACGGCGAGTTCACACAAGCGTCTTTTCTTCGTTGAGGTTATGGGACGTGATGCTGGGCACATCGCTTTAAATGCGGGTATTGGTGCTGGAGCAGAAGAGATTATCATTCCTGAAGAAAATATGGGACTTGAGCGCTTGTTAGAGTCGCTTCAGAAAAGTAAGTTAACAGGAAAATCGTCAAGTATTGTACTTGTAGCTGAGGGTGAAAGACTTGGTAAGAATGTTTTTGAACTTGGTGCATATGTAGAAGAAAATTTACCTGAGTATGACGTACGTGTGTCTGTGTTAGGCCATATGCAAAGAGGTGGAGCTCCATCTTGTTTTGACAGGGTGTTAGCAAGTAGATTGAGCGTAAAGGCAGTGGAAACTTTGCTGGAGGGTAAACGCAATTATATGGTTGGTTTAATTAACGACCAAGTTGCTTTAACTCCTTTAGAGCAAGCTGTAAAAGGACACTCACAAATAGATGCTGAGTTACTTAGGGTATCTGATATAATTAGTATTTAATAATTAAAAAATTTTGAAGATGAAAACTAGAATTGGTATTAATGGTTTTGGACGTATTGGACGTTTAATGTTGAGAGAAGCAGTAAAATATAATAATGTTGAAATCGTAGCGGTTAATGATTTAATGACTGTAGAGCAATTAGCTTACTTAATTAAGTTTGACTCTGTTCACGGACGTTTTGACGGTACTGTTGAGGTTAAAGATGGAAATTTAGTTGTTAATGGACAAACTATCCGCGTTACTGCTGAGAAAGACCCTTCTTTATTGAAATGGGACGAGGTGAACGTTGATATTGTTGCTGATTGTACAGGTATTTTCAAAGATTTGGCTGGTGCTCAAAAACACATTGATGCTGGTGCAAAAAAAGTATTGATTTCTGCTCCGTCTCCTGATGCTCCTATGTATGTTATGGGGGTTAACCATAAAGAATTAAAAGCGACTGATACTATTGTTTCTAACGCGTCTTGTACTACTAACTGTTTAGCTCCGATTGCTAAAGTTATCAATGATAACTTTGGTATTGTTGAAGGGTTAATGACTACTATCCACGCTGCTACTGCAACTCAGTACACAGTTGATGGGCCGTCTAAAAAAGACTTTAGAGGTGGTCGTTCTGCATTAGTAAATATGATTCCTGCTTCAACAGGTGCTGCTAAAGCGGTTGGAAAGGTTATTCCTGAATTAAAAGGGAAATTAACAGGTATGTCAATGCGTGTTCCTACAGCTGACGTTTCTGCAGTTGATTTAACTGTAAAAGTAGCGAAAGAAACTTCTTATGAAGAGATTATGGCTGTATTGAAAAAAGCAAGTGAGAACGAGTTAAAAGGTATTATGGCTTATGTTGAGGATGATGTTGTGTCTCAAGACTTCGTTTCTGATCCACATACTTGTATCGTTGACTCTAAAGCGGGTATCGCATTAAATAGTACTTTCTATAAATTTATCGCTTGGTATGATAACGAGTACGGATACTCTGCTAAGATGATTGAAATGGCTATTTTAATGAATACTGTTAAGTAATTAAAGAGATTGAATGAAGATAATCGTTGATAGTGGTTCTACTAAAGCCGATTGGATCTTCTTTGACCAGAATAATAATGTAACAACTTCAGTAACAAGCTTAGGGCTTAATCCTGAAGTTGTTTCTTTAGATGAGTTCTTTACTCGCGTAAATACTGTTCCTGATATTTCAAAGAACAAAGACGCGGTTAAAGAACTTTATTTTTATGGTGCAGGGTGTGGATCTGATCGTACGAATAGTATTGTTAGGAACTTTTTTGAAGGGTATTTTACGAATTGTACAGCAATTCACGTTCACGAAGATACGTATGCGGCTATTTATGCTACGGTAGATCGTGGGGAAAGTGGAATTGTGTGTATTAATGGTACGGGGTCAAATGTTTCATATTTTGATGGAGTGAAAGTACACCAACGCATACAGTCGCTTGGTTTTATGGCGATGGATGATTGTAGTGGTAGTTCTTTTGGACGCTTGCTTTTGAAAAGTTATTTTCTGCGAATGTTGCCAATTGATTTGGCTATTGCGTTCTCGGCAAAGTATGATATTGATGCAGACGTTGTAAAGTACAACTTCTATAAAAAGGAGAATCCAAATGCTTATATGGCGTCTTTTTTGCCGTTTTTGATTGAGTATAAAGATCATCCTTATTTTCAGGAAATGATACGCGAACAAGTAGATTTCTTTGTTACTAATTACATCAAAAATAACCCAGAATACGTTGATGTTCCTGTGCATTTTGTTGGTTCAGTTGCTTACTTTTTGCAAGATGAATTTAGACAGGTGTTAGCAGATCACAATATCAAAGTAGGGAAGATTATACAGAAACCGTTAGATGGTTTAATATTGTATCACAAATAAAAAACGTAGGTTATGGAAATAGCAATTGTAGCACACGATGCTAAGAAAAAAGAGTTGTTGGATTTTATCAAGAAAAATCGCGATATACTAACAGCAGAGGGCATTTCTTTGATTGGTACTGGTACAACTGGTAGTATGGCTCAGGATGCTGGTTTTGAAGTTAGACGAATGCTTTCTGGTCCAATGGGAGGTGATGCGCAGATCGCTGGTCGCGTTGCTGAAGGTAAAACAGGTATGGTACTTTTCTTTAAAGATCCACTTGGAAAACACCCGCACGAACCAGATATCAATATGTTGTTGCGTGTTTGTGACGTACATAATGTGCCTTTAGCTACGAATGAGGCTTCGGCTCAGTTACTTTTAAATGCGATAAGTAAATAGGTGCTATTTACTTGAATATATAAACGCTGTGAATGCTTTTCATAGCGTTTTTTTGTGCTTATTTTTTAGGTGTTATTTTAGTTTACAACAAGTTTTTTGAATAGAGACAATGTTTTGAATACCTCTGTATATCGAATATAGCAGTAGTTTAACACGTGTTTTGATAGTACCATGTTCGACACTTCTACCACATTTGTCCCACACACTCTCGAAAATAAGCCTTTTTACCGAAGGTGTGTGGTAGAAGTGTGGTAGGAGTGTGGTATTTGATACGGTTAAAGCAAGATGCAAAGGCGATTATTACTGTATTTGTTTTAACAGGAGATGAATTGTCGTTCAGACTTGTATAGGGAGGAGCTGTTGGTTTTTTAGGAAAATAAGTTAACTGAAGGTGTATTTAAAAAGAAAAGCCCTTAAAACTTAATTTAAGGGCTTTTAGTATAATGTGTTGACTGCTTATTTACTTGCAATCATTGAAATCTCTACGTTTACATTACGAGGCAATTTTACTACTTGAATACACTCTCTTGCTGGAGCAGTTTCGATAGTGAAGAAGCTTCCGTAAATCTCGTTTACTTTAGCAAAGTCATTCATATCAGTTAAGAAAATAGTTGACTTTACAACGTTTTCAAAAGTTAATCCAGCAGCTTCAAGAATTGCTTCTAAGTTTGCCATTACTTGTTTTGCTTCGTCTTCAATTCCTGTTGTAACCAGTGTTTCTGTTGCTTGGTTAAAAGGAATTTGACCAGAGATAAAAAGTAAATCACCTACCATTACCGAGTGGTTGTATGGTCCGATTGGAGCTGGAGCTTTGTCTGAGTTTATAATCTTTTTCATCTTGTAAATATTTTCTTATTTGGTTAATTATCTATAAATCTTGTCTGGTGCTTTTCTCTTTTCCCACTTGATATCGCTCAACATTGAAGAACGAATACCGATGAAGAATCCCCAACTTTGGTAAGGTCCAATTGGAACCCAAGAGAAGTCCATACGCCAGCTCATCAAGTCTCTTTCAAATCGCAACTGTGTAAACGTTACTCCTTGTTGTACGAAGTCATAACCTGTTGAAACCCCAACTCTCCACTTAGGTGTTAATTCTACGTTTCCAGAAACCATCACTGAATTGTTTACGATTTCATTTTGACGAGACGAGTTGTTGTAGGTTAACGAATAAGCGAATGTTAAGTCCCACGGTAGTTTAGCGTTGAAGAAGCCTTCAAAATCTCTTTCTTCATCTTGATTGCCAAGCATACTCTTTCTGTTGTCTCCTAACTCCATTGAGCGACCAAATAAATCATCCGGACGTCCACCGTTGTCAACAGAGTTTTGGTTGTCTTTTGCAGCACCACCAAACATTGCATCTTGACTTGACATTGACCAGTTAACAGTTACGTTTGCACTTGTTAATCGGAATAAACTACCTCCGTTGTTGATGTTATATGTGTCAATACGACGGTTATTGTTGTCAAGTGCATACGGGTCTAACGTTGCTCCGAAGTTAATCTGCATTTTCTCTTTGAAAAGAGAAGTACCAGCGCTAACACGCATTGGAGACCATTTTAATGAGTCGGCAGACATATTATAACTTGTAGAGAAGTTTAAGCTGTTTAACAACATTACTTTCTTTGCTTCTCCTTTTTCGTTTTCGTCATCTCTAACTTTCGCTTCAAAGGTGTTACTCAATCCGAAGTTCATCATATTAGACATTGTCTTACCTGGCGCGCCAAATATACCTCCTTGGAATCGGGTGTACTCTTGCATTGTCTGTCCGGTTGCATCAATTGCGTAAGTGTCGTAATATTTTTCAAAGCTCGGTGTGTATGAGTATCCAACACTTGGGCGCATTACGTGGCGAATAGCCTGAAGTTTTGCGTCTTTGCTGAAGTTGAAAGTACCGTAGATTGTAGTTCCGATGCTTGCGTTAAAGTTATATGTTCTATAACTGTCAAAACCATTAACGCGTATATCTTCAACCTTGTTCTTTTCAGGATTGTACTCCTTTTTAATTGTGTTGAAATACCAAACCTCGTTGAAAGCTCCCCCTGCTGTAACAGAGAAATATTTAAACAACTTAAAGTTTGTAGAAATAGGAATACTATGTTGAAATCCGGTGTTTAAACTGTCAAACATTTCTCTTTTAAAGAAGAAATCTTCGTGAGTTCTAACGCGGTTTTCTCCGCGAACAGAGTAGGTAAGGTTTAAGTTCTTAATAAGACCTTTCTTAGCTCCAAACTTCGGTGCAAAAGGGAACACACGGTCCACGTTCACTTGTAAAGTTGGCAAGGTCATATTAATCTCCTTAGTATTTGTCGATTGTGAGTGCGTAGCCGTTAAAGACATATTCACTTGTGGCACTCCTTCAAACGTACGTTGGTAGCTGATAGAAGAACTCATCGTATTATTCATAGAAGCCCCCACGTTATACGTGTTGTTAGTCTGTCTAAAGTATTGGCTACTACCTAAGTTTACCGATGCAGAGAAACGCGAACTTGGATTAGCTTTACTATCCTGGTTGTGATTCCACTGAATATTGTACATTTTACTTGACGAATAATCAGGTAGTCCTTTTTCAGAGAAGATATTGTTTTCATACCTCACTAACACACGCCCATTGTACTTATATCGTTGAGCGTACGAACTATTTAAACGCAATCCCCAGCTTCCGTTGGTGTAGTAATCTCCTAAAACGTTTAAGTCCACTTTATCACTAATAGCAAAGTAGTATCCTCCGTTTTGAATGTAGTATCCTTGTTGGTTAGTGTCCCCAAAACTTGGGAATATAAACCCAGATTCAGCCTTCTCTGACATAGGGAAAAAGGCAAACGGCAATCCAAGAGGAGTAGGTACATCAGCAATCACCATATTCGTTACCCCTGTAATAACCTTTTTACCAGGTACAAGTTTAATCTTTCTTGTTTTGAAGTAATATTCAGGATCGTCAAGGTCTTTAGCCGTAGTAAAGATTACGTCCTTCATAAAGTAAACAGAGTCGTTTTCTTTCTTAGTCAATTCAGACTTAATTCTAAATTCCCCTTGAGAAGTACGCGACTTCCACACCAAAGCTTTCTTTGTTTTAGAGTTAAATCGGATAGAGTCAGGCTCAACAATCTGTTCCCCTTGCTTAAACACAGGAAATTGGTGCATATTACCCACACTATCTTTAATACCCCCAGCAGATATTTCATTTGTTTCGTAGTTAAAAACAATTTTACCCGCTGTAAGTTCGAAGTCTTGGTATTTTACTTCCGCCTCGTTATATAAAGTGATTTCTTTCTTCTTTAAGTCAAGTTTTTCGTAGTCCTTCGCCTTTCTATAAACCATATCCTCTAAAAGAGGCTTCTCTTTAGGCGTTAAAGTGTCAGTTTTGACATCTTTTTTCGGATCTTTTTTTGCCTCATTTTTAGGCACAGACGTAGTTGCTGTAGCGTTCTTAGTTGTTGCTACAGAGTCTTTTGGAGTAGAGGAATTAACCGGTACGTATTTTTTATTAAATTCTTGTGCAGTGCTTTTTTGAGAGAAAATGGCACTAAAAGTGAATAAAATAAAAACGATATTAAAAATATTTGTTCGCAAACCTATATATATGCTATTTTTGTAAAACTAAGCTCGTTTTTTAAAACGTGTCAAACTTACATATATTTTTTCTGAAAAATGTAATTTTTATTCAAATTATAAAACATTATAAATATCATTTTTATGAATTGCAGTCGTTCTAAACTGTTCGCATTACTAGCATTTTTATTGGTTTGTTTTTCTGTATCAGCACAGAAAAGCCAAAAGTTTAAAGTTGTATTAGACCCGGGACACGGGGGGCAAGATACAGGTACTAATCACAAGAAAAATGTTGAGAAAGACATCGTTCTTGCTGTGGCGTTAGAAGTAGGGAAGATTTTAGAAAAACAATCAGATATTGAAGTGTATTACACACGTAAAACAGACGTTTTTGTACCAGTAAGAGAAAGATCTGTATTGGCTAATAAAAATAACGGTAATGTATTCGTATCAATACACTGTAATGGAGTAAACTCAGAAGCAGCATCAGGAACAGAGACTTTCGTAATGGGTTTAAGTAAAAACAAATCTAACCTTGACGTAGCAAAAACGGAGAACTCGGTTATTATGATGGAGGACGACTATAAAACGAAGTACGCAGGGTTTGACCCATCGTCTCCAGAGTCTATTATTGGATTGACGTTGATCCAAGAAGACTACATCCACCAAAGTATTGATTTAGCAGGAAGAGTACAAGACGGTTTTACAAACGACCTAAAGAGAAAGAACAGAGGAGTGAAGCAAGGACCGTTTTGGGTATTACACGGCGCGTTTATGCCAAGTATCCTTATTGAGTTAGGATTTGTCTCTAACCCGGCAGAAGGAGCTTACCTTTCGTCATCAAAAGGTCAAAAAGAGTTAGCATCTTCAATTGCTAAAGGAATTATGGCTTATAAAGCAGCGTATTACGGAGGAGGAAGCGTTATTGTTGCAGATAAAAGTGAAGTAACACCAAGTAAATCTACGACAACTACAACAGCAACTACTACTAAGAATAATTCTAAAAATAGTACAGCAACAACAAAAAATAACAATAATGTCGAATTTAAAGTGCAAATTGCAGCGAGTGCGAAGGTATTAGCTCTAAAACCACAGAATTTTGGTGGACTAAAGGGGGTTACTATGCAGAAATCAGGTAAGTTAAACAAGTATTTCTACGGTAGCACAAGCGATCATGCAACAGCTAAAAAACTAATGCAAGAAGCTAAAGCAAAAGGACATAAATCAGCATTTATCGTCGCTTATAAAAACGGAAAGTCTGTAAGCGTAGAAGAAGCTTTAAAATAATATCGATTGCGTAAAGAATAAAAGTTTATTTTTGCGTGTATTAAAAAGAACAAGTTTTGAAAATATCAAAAGAAATTAAGACAGCTATTTTAGTATTAGGGGCAATTGCACTATTTATTTGGGGATATTCTTTCTTAAAAGGGAATAACATTTTCGATAACAGTACTAAATACTATGTGGAGTATGACAATGTAGAAGGCTTAACAACATCTTCTAATGTTACAATCAACGGTTTAGTAGTTGGTAAAGTCTCTAAAATCAGTTTAGACAACAAAACAGGAAAACTAAATGTAGAGTTATTAATGACTCAAAAAGTAGATATTGCTAAAAGCAGCGTTGCTACAATCTATTCACCAGGATTAATTGGCGGTAAAGCAATTATGATTAATCCACAGTTTGGTGATTCAAATTTTGCTGAGTCAGGAGACTTTATTAAAGGAGACTTGCAAAAAGATATGACCGACAAGTTAACAGAAGAAATATTACCTTTAAAAGACAAAGTAGAGGCAGTATTGGCTAATGCTAACGAAATGATCCTTGCTTTAAACAGCATTATGGATGAAAAAATGCAAGCAGACTTAAAAGGTGCAGTTCACGAATTAAACGGAACATTAGCTGGAGCAAACAAGATGATTGCTACATCAGGACCTAAGTTAGACGGTACATTGAACAACTTGAATACAATGAGTACTAACTTTGCAGCACTATCTTCAGATTTAAAAACTTTGGATATTCAATCTACGTTTACTAAATTAGACAATGCAACTACCAATATGGATAAAATTATGGCAGATATCCAAAGCGGTAAAGGGTCAGTTGGTAAATTGTTGAAAGATGAAGAACTATACGCTAATCTTACAGGGGCATCAAAAGAATTAGAATTGCTATTAGGTGATTTGAAAAACAATCCAAAACGTTATGTTCATTTCTCATTATTTGGTAAAAAGGCGACACCTTACCAAGGAAAAGAAGGAGAAACAGTAATTGTAGTGGAAGAGAATAAAGAGAATAACTAAACCAAACAAACCAACAAAGATCAACTAACAATTTTTTGAAACAATTATTACTACTATGCAGTATTTAGGCCAAGTATTATTTTTACTTCTATTAGTTGTTGGTTTTGGCTTTTTCATTAAAAATATAAAGAAGCTAATCCGCAACATTAAATTAGGACGTGATATTGATCGTTCTGATAACCCAAAAGAACGCTGGAAAAATATGATTCGCGTTGCTTTAGGGCAATCGAAAATGGTTAAAAGACCTATCCCAGCAATTCTACACATCTTTGTATATGTAGGTTTTGTGATTATAAACATTGAGATGTTAGAAATCATTATAGACGGTTTATTTGGTACCCACAGAGCGTTCTCGTTCTTAGGTTCAGGATATAACTTCTTAATAGGATTCTTTGAAATACTTGCATTCCTTGTAATATTTGGAGTTGTGGTATTTTGGATTAGAAGAAATGTAATCAAGCTTAAGCGTTTTAACCAACCAGAAATGGAAGGGTGGGCTAAGCGTGATGCTAATAATATTATTTATATTGAAACAATTTTAATGTGTTTCTTTTTAATAATGAATGCAGCAGATTACTTCTTACAAACGCAATCGTATACACACTATAACGAAGCAGGAGCATTCCCAATCTCAGGATTTATTAGTCCTATTTTTGACGGAATGAACCTTGGAACAGTAGCTTTTATAGAGCGTTTTTGTTGGTGGGCACATATTATAGGGGTGATGTTCTTTATGAACTACCTTTATTATTCAAAACACCTACACATTTTCTTGGCGTTCCCAAACACGTATTATGCGAACTTAGAACCACAAGGAGAATTCGACAACTTAGAGTCTGTTAAAAAAGAAGTACAGTTGATGATGGATCCGAATGCAGACCCATTTGCAGCTCCAGCAGAACCGCAAGGTGAGCCAGAGAAATTTGGTGCGCAAGACGTAATGGATTTAAACTGGGTTCAGTTGATGAACGCATACTCTTGTACAGAGTGTGGTCGTTGTACATCATCTTGTCCGCAAAATATTACAGGGAAGAAATTATCTCCACGTAAGATTATGATGTCTACACGCGATCGTTTAGAAGACGTAAGTAAAATTATGGACGCTAATAATGGTCAGTTTGTAGACGACGGTAAAACGTTGTTAAATGATTATATTACAGCAGAAGAGCTTTGGGCTTGTAATACTTGTAATGCATGTGTGGAAGAGTGTCCGATTGACATTAGTCCGTTGTCTATTATTATGGATATGAGACGTTATTTGGTAATGGAGCAAAGTGCTGCGCCAACAGAGTTAAACAATATGATGCAAAATATTGAGAACAATGGAGCACCTTGGCAGTATAACCAAATGGATCGATTAAACTGGAAAGACGAAAACTAATTAACTAACAATCATAATCCCTTAGGGAGATTATCACAATACATTCAAATATTATGTCAGAAAATTTAGTAGTGCCTACAATGGCTGAAATGATGGCAAAGGGCGAGCAACCAGAAGTTTTGTTTTGGGTTGGTTGTTCAGGGAGTTTTGACGATAGAGCAAAGAAAATTACAAAAGCATTTGTAAAGATATTAAATAAAGCAAAGGTTCCTTTTGCAGTTCTTGGTACAGAAGAAGGATGTACAGGAGACCCAGCAAAGAGAGCAGGAAACGAGTTTGCATTTCAAATGCAAGCAATGATGAATATCCAAGTTTTAGACGGATATGAAGTAAAGAAAATCGTTACTGCTTGTCCGCACTGCTTTAATACATTAAAGAATGAGTATCCTGGATTAGGAGGAAAATATGAAGTAGTACACCACACAGAGTTTCTTAAATCGCTTTTAGACGATGGAAGATTAACAATTGAAGGAGGAAACTTCAAAGGAAAGAGAATTACATTCCACGACCCTTGTTATTTAGGACGTGCGAATCAAGTTTATGAAGCACCACGTCAATTAATTGAAAAATTAGACGCAGAGCTTGTAGAAATGAAGCGTTCAAGACAGAATGGTTTTTGTTGTGGAGCTGGAGGAGCACAATTGTTCAAAGAGCCAGAACACGGAAGCAAAGAAGTTCACGTAGAGCGTACAGAAGAAGCGTTAGGAACTAAGGCTGAAATCATTGCTGCAGGGTGTCCGTTTTGTAATACAATGTTGACAGATGGTGTTAAGTTTAAAGACAAAGAACACGAAGTAAAAGTACTTGACGTGGCAGAGTTAATTGCAAATGCAGAAGATTTATAAGAGTTATGTACATACCATTTGAAGAAATGCCTGACCATTCTCGAGTTTGGATTTATCAATCAAATCGCAAATTCTCAGATGAGGAGGTTCAAGAAATAGACAAAGTTTTAGCAGACTTTACACAAGAGTGGGCTGCTCACGCAACACCATTACAAGCATCATACACTATTAAGTATAACCGATTTATCATCCTTGCAGTGGACCAAGAAGTACACGCAGCATCTGGATGTTCAATTGACGCATCAGTTGGAATGATTCAATCATTAGAACAAAAATACGGTGTTGACTTATTAGATAAGATGAATGTTACGTATAAAACAGGAGATTTCATTGCTTTTAAAACTTTATTAGAGTTTAAAACAATGGTAAAATCTAAGTCTGTTTCTGCTAACACTATTGTTTTCAATAATTTAGTAAATGATTTAGGAGAATTCAGAGAATACTGGGAAGTACCAGCAGCTGAAAGTTGGCATTCACGCTTTTTTAAGTAGATTGTAATCTCTAAATTTACAATATCAAAATCATCATCAAATTGTTTTTTGATGGTGATTTTTTTTTGACATAATAAAACAGCTAATGAAAAAACTCACATTATTACTACTTATGGCAGCGTCAACTGCTATGGGACAGAAAACCGTTGATAAGGTTAGGCAAACGCAATGGGTTGACAGCGTTTATAATACGCTTAGTTTAGAGCAGCGCATTGGCCAATTGTTTATGGTGGCGGCTTATTCAAACAAGAATGAAGCACACACACAAAGTTTAGAAAAGTTAGTAACAGAGCAACATATAGGGGGACTTATCTTTTTTCAAGGTGGTCCAGTGCGACAAGCGAATATGACTAATCGCTTACAAAGTATGAGTACACTGCCTATGCTAATTGGTATTGATGGTGAATGGGGATTAAGTATGCGTTTAGATTCGACATACAAGTTTCCGTACAATATGACATTGGGAGCAGTGCAAAATATGGATCTGATAGAAGAGTTAGGTGTTGCTATGGCAAAACAAGCAAAACGCTTAGGTTTGCAGTTTAACTTTGGTCCGGTATTAGACATTAATATCAATCCGCAAAACCCAATTATTGGTGTGCGTTCTTACGGAGAAACACGTGAGATAGTTACGGATAGAGCGATTGCTTTTACGAAAGGATACCAAAGTCAGAATGTATTTGCAACAGGTAAACACTTTCCTGGACACGGAGATACATCGACTGACTCACATCACAAACTACCTGTAATCAACCACGATAAAGGTAGATTAAACAAAGTAGAGTTGTGGCCATATAAGAAGATGTTTGACAACGACTTGTCAAGTGTTATGGTTGCTCACTTGAATATTCCTGCGTACGAACCAGATAGCAATGTACCAAGTTCACTTTCTTATAATATCGTAACCAAGTTGTTAAGAGAAGAAATGGGCTTTGAAGGGTTGATTTTTACTGATGCTTTGAATATGAAAGGGGCATCAAACTATCTGAAACCAGGGGAAGTAGACTTAGCTGCGTTTAATGCAGGAAATGATTTACTGTTGTTTTCTGAAGACGTACCTACTGCGTTGACAAAAATTAAAGAGGCATATAGTAAAGGAGAAATCACTGAACAGCGTTTAGCCTATTCAGTTAAGAAGATATTAGAATACAAGTTTAAGTCGAATATGACTAAGTTTGAACCCATTGATACAACAACTTTAGTGGCAGACTTAAACGGGGCTGAATATGATGATTTAAACCAAAAGTTGTATAACGAGGCGATAACTGTTGTTAAGAATGACGATAAGTTAATCCCATTTAAACACTTAGAAAAACAACGTATCGGGTATGTGAAGTTAGGAGATGACGATGGTAGTACATTTTTAGAGATGTTGAAGAACTATGCAGATGTGCGTAAAGTTGATCCAACAGATTTAGATGAAATCAGTAAGTTTTCGACTATCGTGATTGGTTACCATAAAGTAGACAACCCTTGGCGTAATCACAACTTCTCAAATGAGGAGAAACAACAGATTGCAGCTATAGCTAAGAAAACAAATACGGTATTGGTGTCTTTTGCAAAACCATATGCTTTATCTGGTTTGCCTACGTTTAACGGTATAAAAACAGTTGTGATTGGTTATCAGAACAACGCATTTGCACACAAAGCTGCTGCACAAGTGGTATTTGGAGCAATTGGATCAAAAGGGAAGTTGCCTGTGTCTATTAATAGTCAGTATGAAGTAGAAACAGGTATTAAGACTAAGCCAATCCAACGCTTGGGGTTTTCAAGTCCGGCAAATGAAGGGATGGACCCAGCTGTGTTGGCAAAGATTGATAGTATTGCCTTGCGTGCTATCGAAAGAGAGCTAACACCAGGGATGCAGATATTGGTTGCCAGACACGGAAACGTTGTTTATCAAAAGTCGTTTGGTTACCATACGTATGATAAAACAACAGCAGTAAAGGACACCGACTTGTATGATTTAGCATCCTTAACGAAGATATTGGGTAGTTTACCTATTTTAATTAAGATGTACGACCAACACAAGGTTACGATGGAGTCAAAGTTGGGTAATATGGTACCTGCGTTTAAAGGTACAGACAAAGCGAATATAACATTCAGAGATTTGTTGACTCACCAATCTGGGTTACCAGCGTGGATTCCGTTTTACAAACGTACGTTAGATGAGAATAAAAAACCAGACGTTAGTTTGTACAGTTATTTTTATACGCCAGATTATCCTACGCAAGTATCAGAGAATTTATTCATTAAAAAAGGGTACACCAACGAAATCTTAAAGCAAATAGCAGAGTCGCCCTTAGCAAAGAAGAAAGACTATAAGTACAGTGACTTAGGGTTTATTTCGTTGAAAGAATTTATCGAATCGAAGTACAATAGTCCGTTAGACAAGGTAATTCAAGACGAGTTTTTCTTAAAAATGGGAATTACACATTTGACTTACTTACCATTGCAAAAGTTTGATATTGAGTCAATCCCACCAACGGAAGTTGACAATTACTATCGCTATACAACAGTACAAGGATACGTTCACGATATGGGAGCGGCAATGCAAGGAGGAGTAGCAGGACACGCAGGATTGTTTGGTTCAGCGTTGGATGTGGCAAAGGTAATGCAGATGTACTTGAATGAAGGAGAATATGGAGGAGAGCGTTTCTTTTCTAAATCAACATTTGACACGTTTAACGACTGTGTTTATTGTGAAGCAGGAAGTAGAAGAGGAATTGGTTTTGACAAACCACAACCAGCAGGTAAACCAGGACCAACATGTGGTTGTGTGTCTATGACAAGTTTTGGACATACTGGGTTTACAGGAACAATGGCGTGGGCAGATCCAGAGAAAGATTTAGTTTATATCTTCTTGGCCAACCGTACTTATCCGGATGCAACAACAAATAGGCTGTCTAAAGAAAACGTTAGAGAAAATATTCAGACTGTTATTTACGAGTCAATCGTGAAATAGTTATTTACAAGATTATAGAGAAAAGAGGAGTTAGTAATAGCTCCTCTTTTTTTGTGGTCTTAAGGGATTGTGGTAGTTGTTTGTGAAATTTCCATATTTCAGAATATTTCTGAAGTAAAGGTAAATATGGGAATTATGACGCAAGAGTTGATTTGTGTTTATTGGCGTAGTTGGTCAATCGGTTAGACATTAAAAAAAGGAAAAAATAGAAACTTCCATATTTCAGAATATTTCTGATGTAAAGGTAAATATGGGAAATATGACGCAAGAGTTGATTTGTGTTTATTTGACAATTAGTCACAATGTTATAGATTTAATAGTAGTAGTAAAGAAAGCTGTATAAATAGGATAAGTACTCTGTGTGAAACCATAATGCTTTGATTTGTGGTGTTTTGTGTAATAAGATAGTAGTATATTGTATTAAGTTAAGTGTCTTTAAAATAAACTTATAAGTTGATTATATGAAAATAATACCTATCTTTGCACCATACATTTATACAGTGAACTATTCAACAACAAGTATAAATGCCTATAGAAGTTTAATGGAAACTTGGACTGACCAAGAAAAGATATTACAATTTTTAAAAGAGAATAGACAAGACATCAATCCTAAGAGTAATATTTATGCTATTGCATATTCAATTGCAGAGGAAAGTTATCAAATAGAAAGGAGTTTACTTGCTATAGTGAATTTAGAACCTGTTTGTTTAGATAAGTTTTTTAGACAATTAGATAATCGTGAATTTCGCATTGTACACTTGTCCTTAAGGAAAGGTAAAACACGTTATCTAAGACTCTATGCCGTCAGGATAGACTCATCAACATACGTAATAACAGGAGGAGCAGTTAAGTTGCCTTTGCAACATCTAATGCAAGATAGAGAATATACAAGTATTGAACTGTATAAACTACAGCAGGTTAAATTGTTTTTAGAAGACAATGGCATATTTGATGAAGACTCTTTTTATGAATTTTTAAATATTTAAACAAGCATGACAAATAAAGAAAAGTTTTTAACACTTGTATCTCCTGATGAAGGAAATACTGCAGCGTGGATTACTGAGCGTCAAGCTAATCGTGAATTGCATCGGACATCTCAAAAGATAGCGTTATTGATTCTAAAGCGATTGTCAGATTTGAATTGGAAGCAAAAAGACTTGGCTGAACGAATGAATGTTAGTCCACAACAAGTTAGTAAATGGGTAAAAGGAAAAGAGAATTTCAGAATTGAAACATTGCTTCATTTAGGAGAAGTGTTAGGAATAGCTTTGTTTCATATTCCACCTATAGCGGATGATTACAATTTAGCAGAGTCTAATGTTTCCTTGCTAAATGAAGGGGACAAAGAGTAAGTATTACATCTTCAATGACCGTATATAAACAAAAAAGCATAACCGAAATGGTTATGCTTTTTCATTTGTATTATTACTTACAAGCCTTAATATATGCTTCAATAAGTTGTATTAATCCATCTTTAGAAACAGTATTATGATCTTCATATTTTAATGCACTACAATTCATATACTTGTCAAAAAGTTTTTTAGCATCCTCTGGTTTTCTCGTACCGAAAGTAGCCTTATCTCCTAAGTAGATAGCACTTTTCTGACCTTTGATAAACAAGTAATAATCATTAGGAGTCTTAATATGGTGTAACACATAGTTGCCATCCTTTTCAAAATCAACAAGTAAGAATTTATTTGAACCACCAAAAAGATCTAACTCTCCATTCGAATTGTTAAGTCCACCATCACTTGAAGTACTTAAACCAAGGAAACGATCCTTATGTACTCCAAATTCAACATTATCCTTCGCTTTAAACGACATCTTTTTATTCCCTACTTTAATAGAAACAGAGTTTCCATAACTTGTAAGGTCTGCAATTCCTGAGTTCTTGCTTTTATTTTGTACAGACTCGAACTCAATAGTAACCAAACCTTCGTGTTTAACACCTTTTTTATCAATTACATACCCTTCAACATCATAGATATTTAATGAGTTTTGCTTGTTTTCCTCTACTTTTTGTTCGTGTTTTTCTTGTCTCTCAGCATATTCAGCATTCTTGTAATTGCTAATTTGCTGCGTCATATCACCTAACTTATATCCATTAGCATAAAGTCTTGCAATAATAGCTTGGTTAGCTTTTGCAGGTTCAGCCTTATCCATAAAGTAGTTAAGGTCATATAAATCAATTGCTTTAGAGTCAAACGTATTAATTTTTACACCGTTTCGAGCATTAGTTATCATACCTTCATCATACTTAACTGTAGCAATCTCATTTCCTTTAATATCAAAGATTGTAGCCGTATGCTTCGTGTAAACTTGTGTTTCAGATAACGTTTTAATCGTACCAATTTTCTCATCACCACGTAGTACATTACCAGCAACAGTAATTGTAATTTTATCTTCTTTAATAAGGTTTTGTTCCTCTGTTTTTTGCTGACGACGTGTATTGTCTATTTCTTTCCACTTATCAGATATTTCTGTATTAGCAGTTTTAAATAGCGCTTCAACATTCTCTTTATTAAAACCAGTTTCAGGAATTAAGCCTTGTGTACTGTGAAAAACGGCATTAACAAAAGTCTTCTCTCTACTCAAAGAAACAGACTTATTCAAGTTTTCAAAATCGTGAATATTACCATTTTCACCAGTTAATTGTAACCAGAATTTGTCAGAATCAGCATTATTTACTATTTCTGCCCAAAAATACATTTGCCCGTCTAAACTACTAATCTTGTAGCGGAATTTCTCACGTTCAATCTTTGCAACAGGAGTCTTGTTTACATTTATCACATTTTTTTTAATGTTGATGTCTTGTGCTTGTGTTCCAATAGCAGCTAATGCAACTAATGATGTTGTTATGTACTTGTTCATATTATGAATTTTTATCAAAAATAGAACTTAAATATTAGTGTAATAATTGTGTTTTTTATTGCATTTTTTGTTTGTTGATTCTTTTGGTTTTGAAATTTTTTAATAAATTTTTATTTACTCAATAATTTATTGACTTTTATTGTAGAAAGTTTATGCACCTGTTAAGTTTTGCTCATTGAAAAAAAGTGTCTTTTTCTTGAAATAACCTAAAAAAAGGCTTTAATAGCGATGAATAGGAGAGTTTACAAGATAAAACGTTCAACGATATTTAGGGTAAATAGGGGTATTGACAACTATTTAGTGTTAAAAAAAAGTATGTATTGTGTGAAATACCATCAGAATAAGAAAGACAGCCTATCACAGGCGTAGAGCGTTCTAAATAAGCCTGTAAGTTTAAATAAAAGCGCTTACAATAAGGAGTGATAATGTTAAATGTGAGTATAAAAATTAAAGAACTTCTATAATTCGGCATTCCTTTTGAATAATAGATTTATATTTAGAGTTCAAAAACATGTTTTAAATATTTATGAAAATAGCAATCGTATGCTATCCAACATTTGGAGGTAGTGGAGTAGTCGCTACTGAATTAGGATTGGAGTTAGCAAAAAGAGATCACGAAGTGCACTTTATCACTTATAGTCAACCCGTTCGTTTGGCATTGCTAAATCCCAATATATATTACCACGAAGTAAACGTACCAGAATATCCTTTGTTTCACTATCAACCGTATGAACTTGCCTTGACAAGTAAATTGGTAGATATGGTTAAGTTGTTTAAAATAGACGTTTTACACGTGCATTACGCTATTCCTCACGCTTATGCTGGTTTTATGGCTAAGCAAATGTTGATGGCAGAGGGAATTAACTTACCTATGATTACAACATTACACGGTACGGATATTACGCTTGTGGGAAATCACCCGAATTACAAAACTGCGGTGAGCTTTAGCATCAATAATTCAGACTTTGTAACGTCTGTTTCTGAGTCGCTTAAGCAATCAACACATTCGTTATTTGGTACAAAAAAGGAGATTCACGTTATTCCAAACTTCATTGAAGTAAAAGAGTTTGACCCTGGCGATACACCGTGTAAGCGTAGTGCTATGGCAAGTAAAGACGAGTTTATCATTACCCATATCAGTAACTTTAGAAAGGTAAAACGCATTGATGATGTTGTGTCTATTTTTTACGGAATCCAAAAGGAAATACCAGCTAAGTTGATGTTGGTGGGTGATGGACCAGAAAAGGAAACAGCAGAACGTATGGCATTGGAGTTAGGTATTTATGACAAAATCATCTTCTTTGGAAATAGCAATGAGATTGAGTCAATCTTATCTTATTCTGATTTATTTTTGTTACCATCGGAAACGGAGAGTTTCGGACTTGCAGCTTTGGAGGCAATGGCAATGGGTGTACCTGTGATTTCGAGTAATACAGGAGGACTACCAGAGGTTAATGAAGACGGGGTCTCAGGATACTTGAGCGATGTTAGAGATGTGGATAATATGGTGAAAAACGCGTTGAAGATATTGAAAGACAAGGATACTTTATGTAGTTTTAAAAAGAACGCACGTGAGGTGGCTAAGAAATTCAGCATAGATAAAGTGTTGCCACTGTACGAAGAATTATACGAAAAGGCAGTTAAAGGCCAATAGATATACCGAAAGGGATGCTCAATAGAGTGTCCCTTTTTTTTGGGGAAACGTAAAACGTTATGTGTGAAGCGTAAAACGTCTTTGTGGATAAGGATTACGCAGGTTTGTTTATAAATAAACAATATTGCGGGTGAATAGTAATTGACCCCTACATCGGTGGTGTGGAATACGTGAAGCGTGATACGTGATGTGTGAAGCGTAAAACGTCTTTTTGGATAAGGATTACGCAGGTTTGTTTATAAATAAACAACATTGCGGGTGAATAGTAATTCACCCCTACATCGGTGGTGTGGGAAACGTGAAGCGTAAAACGTCTTTGTGGATAAGGATTACGCAGGTTTGTTTATAAATAAACAACATTGCGGGTGAATAGTAATTCACCCCTACATCGGTGGTGTGGAATACGTGAAGTGTGATAGGTGATAACGCAGTAAATATATACCACCTGTTACAACTTACAAACTACAAACTAATCTTTTTACCATAAACAACATTGTTAATCTTCGCATAGCTGATTCTACTCTCAACCCCATATTTTTCAGATAAGTAAACAGGGAAAAAGCTCAATGTTTTAGTATAAAACAATCCGTTTGTAGTATATTTGTGAATAGTAGGAAATGTTCTACCCCCCACCTTTATATCCGTAACCCCTTCAAGAATAAGCCCCTCATTATCGTTAAACGCTTTTTTACGAGTGTAGGTTTTAGCAGGAATAGACGTATTGTTGTCAAACACAAACAAGTTGTTATCCAAGAAAACAGTTTGCTTTGTTACAACAGCAGACTTAGAGTTTCTCAACTCAATAACAATCCCCTTTTTACCGTTGCTCTCCACTTCTTTAACTACCTTAAAATCGTTGATATACGTATCCTTGCGCGTAGCTTTACCCGTTATAGCATCATAAGCTATTGCGTTGTACACCACTTGTAACTCATCGCCAACCTTGTTTAACTGCTTATTAGACGTTTGTTTGTTGGTGCGAATACCCTCAGCGAGTTTAGTAAAGAAATCACCAAACAACTGCTTGATATTCGCATTATCATTATCCTCCTCAATAGCCCATTGATGAGGAACAGACAATTTTACAGATGCTGTAGGATTAGCCAAGTCGGAATAAGTACTCACCGCATTGTTTCCCAACGTTAAATCGTCAATTGCAGAAGATAAGGTTACTTTAATCGTCGTCTTTTGACCAAACAACAACCCCTGTTGCGTATCCACATTAGTTTTAAACGAATGCAACTTAGTCAAGTTGTCATTTAACTTCTCATACATATTCTTGTCAAACGACTCATAATAGAAAAGTTCCTTGCGCGTTAAGTCTTTCTCGAAGTTTTTTATACTAGTAAGGTTATACTTTTTAAAAGATTTATTATTGATGATAGTATCCTTCTCAAACGTACGCCAAAGCAAGTCCCCATTAGCATATTCCATATTATCTAAGTCCATTACTTCATAAGCAAAGAGAGGAGATTTTTTTAAGTCATTTACGTTATTTTGAGAGAATGTCGCTACTGTAATCAGTAAGCTTATAGTATTGAAAACGAATTTCATATTCTTTATAATCAGGTATTTTCTCTAAAGTAGGTATTCTTTTTTGTTGTTATAGTAAGGCATTGTTGTTTTTAGATATATTTAACACGATAATACAGCAAGAAAGATGTGCTATTTACACAAGCTCACCAAAGAGTATAAAAAAAGCACCTCATAAAGAAGTGCTTTTGTATCATAAGATAATTACTCGTTTACTTTTTCATATGTACCTCTTAAAGAAGCACCACCCGAACAGAAGTAGTACAAGATACTGTTATCTGCTTCATCTTTAGCCTCAATAGCAAGCGATTTATCAGTAAAAGTAAACGTTACTTTTTTACCCTCTAACTCCGCTAAGTACGTTTGGTCGCCAATTTTTTTTGCAACCGCATCAAGAGTACAAGTTGGTTTTTTGATATCCTCACGAGAGCGAATAGCAATTGTAATCTCGTCAGCAGCAGTAGAAGTAACCATCACTTTTACCCAGTCATATCCTTCTTCGCGTTGTGTATATCCTTCAGAAACATAAGCCCCATCTACCATCAACACCTTTTCATCTACAACCACAGTTTCAGCTTGTTGTTGTGCCGTTTTTTTAGCAGAATCTTTACACCCTACCATTGCAGTGCTTATCATTGTCAAAGCACCAACTATCATTAACATTCTTTTCATGCGTTTACTTTTTTATTTTGTCAAAAGTATTCTGTTTTCAGGCAATAGACAAGTTAGAATAAGAAAAAAGTAGGCATTCTACAAACGTTATTTAGTTACATCAATAATATTCTCTGCGGTAGTTTTTCTAAAAGTAAGCAAAGACAAGATTACGCCAGAGAAAATAATAGGCAAAGCCCAATTTGCGTGTTCATCTTTTAAGGCAACACTTACCCCAATTGCCATTCCCAACAAAAAGAAGCGAAAAGCAATGAGTAATACCGCTTTTTTAGTAAAAATAAGTTGTCCAATCTGAATGTCTTTCATAGTGTTATTACGTTTAAGGTTTATTTGTCAGTTGATTAAACTACAATAAACATAAAAAGCAAGAAAAATTCAAGTCCTTACAGTAACTTTTCTTACAAGCGTTTTTAGCAGATAATACAACTTGTGTTTTCTTTTCAAGCGAGGTTACCCTTGATATATAGGCAATTGGTCTAACAGCAAAAAATATACTTACACATCGATAAATCTAAAAACTGCAAGCCATCAAACCAAAGGCTTCTCGATGTTTCGTCTTAATCACTAACTTTAATACCTGTTTTCACATTGAAATAACACTTATACCAATGTTAAATAACAGGAGAAAAGGGGAGTATTGCTGTATTTTTGCAGTCTTTTTTAAACAATAGAACACTATGAAAGAATTGTGGGCTGAAGTTCAGTCACTTCGAAAATACGGATATAAAAACGAGATATTTGCCGGATTAACCTCTGCAATGACAATGATTCCGGAGTCGCTATCTTTTGCCATTTTAGCAGGATTGTCGCCTTTAATGGGATTATATGCCGCTTTCTTAATGGGAATAGTAACCGCTTTCTTTGGCGGAAGACCCGGAATGATTGCCGGTGGAGCAGGGGCAACTATCGTCGTAATGATGGCGTTAATCAGTACAGAAGGAGTACAATATTTGTTAGCCGCAGTTATATTAGCCGGAATTATACAGTTTTTAGTGGGAGTATTCAAGCTCGGCAAGTTTGTGCGCCTTATTCCACAACCAGTTATGTATGGATTCTTAAACGGATTAGCCGTTATTATCTTTATGGCACAGGTGAAGCAATTTTCCGTTGTTGTGGACGGACAAACGCAATGGTTGTCAGGAATGCCATTATTTATTATGGGTGGACTAACCTTGCTTACCATTGGAATTGTACTGGGATTACCTAAAATTACAAAAGCAGTTCCCTCGTCATTAGTAGCAATATTAGTACTAACCGCAGTCGTTTTCTTTTTGCAAATCGACACCAAACGCGTAGCAGACATTGCATCTGTAAGCGGTTCGTTACCCCAATTTCACTTGCCAAGTGTTCCCTTTACTTTAGACACACTTAAGATTATCCTGCCGTACTCTGTGGTTATGGCAGCCGTTGGTTTGATAGAGTCCCTATTGACGTTAAATATGGTAGATGAAATCACTTATACCAAAGGAGACACCAATAAAGAAGCCAGAGCACAAGGTTATGCTAATGTAATCAACGGGTTCTTTGGCGGAATGGGAGGATGTGCTATGGTAGCCCAAACGTTAGTTAACCTTAATTCAGGTGGTCGTACACGTATATCAGCTATCTTAAGTGCCGTTACCATTTTACTGGTTATTTTAGTCGGAGCCCCCGTTATTGAGCAAATACCAATGGCAGCATTAGTGGGAGTAATGATGATTGTGGCTATTACAACATTTAAGTGGTTTTCGTTTAAACTCATTACTAAAATGCCTAAAGCCGATGTTATTGTCGGAATAACCGTAGCAGCTATCACAATTATACTACACAATCTGGCTTTAGCAGTGTTTGTAGGAGTAATCATTTCTGCCTTAGTATTCGCTTGGGACAACGCTAAACGCATTCGTGCACGTGTATCTATTGATGAAAACGGAGCGAAGGTATATGCTATCTACGGACCGTTATTTTTTGGATCAACAACTACTTTCTCAGAAAAGTTTAACCCATTAGAAGACCCAGAAGAAGTAATCATTGACTTTAAGGAGTCGCGCATTGCTGATATGTCGGCTATTGAGGCAGTGAATAAATTGACAAAACTGTACGCCTCACACCATAAAAAAGTAATCCTACGTCATTTGAGTTACGACTGTTATCACTTGTTAGACAACGCAAAAGATATGGTGGAAGTAAATATTGCCAAAGACCCTACCTATAAAGTAATGGGAGATTAACCTCACAAATAGTTAGCAAATTATTTATGAAGATATGAAAGAAAGAAAATAGAGAATATATCATAATGAACTCCTAATACGCTGTGGTTGCTTTTACACTTTTTTGTTTACAGTATGTAAAAGGAAACAATAATCTAATGAAAATGATTAGCATTAGAAATTGTGCGATAACATAAAAAAAGAACAAAATTGCGCTAACAATTTGTGTTTTAACAAAAAAAGCGTTTTATTTGTCAAGAGTAAAGTTCACAAAAAAGCTTGTTTTTTTGTTTCTGAAAAGCTGGTACCCCAGTAATAGCAAAGGATGAGGAGAAGAAAAACAAAAAAGAAAAGCATTTATTTACTCCACTTAGAAACGAATAATTAATTCATTTACTAAATTAATATCACTTTAAAGCTCATTCTTCGGAATGAGCTTTTTACTTTCAACACGAATAACCGGAAGCACTTTTTTAGGGTTATTAATGTGTTTTTACTTCATATAAATTCTCATTATGAGAATGTTTGTTATATTTAACTAAATATTGTTCATTAGATATTTGATTTTATATACTTTTATTCGAAACATATTTACTTTATTTTTTAAATCTTACTACAATTGGCTAATACTACAAAAATAGAGACCTTGTCAGCTTCAAATATTTTGGGAGAAGCTACTTGGGACATTACATTATTTAAACACACGGAGAAAGGGCGAAATGATTTGATAACGCCACATAAACATGATTTTTACCTTGTTTTCTTTGTTGAAAAAGGAGGAGGAGTTCACGATATTGACTTTAAAACGCATAATGTGAATGACTATCAAGTTTATTTTTTAAGACCACAACAAGTACACTATTGGATGTTAGAAGAACATACGGTTGGGTATCAAATGATGTTTTCTTCAATGATCTTAAAAACGCTTAATGCTACTTATAGTGCCTTGCCATTTTTTCAATTAGGTGCACCAAACTGCTTACAATTGAAGAAGGATAGTTACGAAAAGTATAAAGCACAATTAGAAGCGTTAGAAAAGAGCTTGAAAGGAAAGAAAGTGTTAGATAAAGAGATTTCTTTATTGAGTTTTCACTTGTTGTTAAAATACTTACAAAAAGATTACTTAAGCTCTTATTCAAATATCGATTGGAATACAATGGACAAGAGTATCTTGGCTTTTGAGAAGCTAATTGAGCAAAACTTTAGAGTACACAGCAACGTTGCTTTCTACGCGGAGGAATTAAAAATTACAGCAAATTATTTAAATATACTGTGTAAGAAATACTTGGGAATTACGGCAAGTTCACTTATTATGGACCGTATCTTATTAGAAGCAAAGCGACTTTTAACAACGACTAATGTGTCTGTAAAAGAGATTGCTTTTTCTCTGTCTTTCAATGATACCAGCTATTTCAATAACTTTTTTAGACGACAAATGGGAGTGACTCCAGGGGAGTTCAGAACAAATTATAAAAATTACAATAAAGAGGAATAAAACCTCAATATGGCTTGGGCGTTGGCTTTTATCTTTGTGATTGTTGCAATGGAATAAATAACCAGGTTTTGAACAAGTTACTTTAGACCACCACCACAATCTATAAATTCAAAAGACGATGAATAGGAAACAATTTTTAGGGATTACGACTGCCGCTATGGGAGGATTGTTTGTCCCTTCAAATGGCTATTCTCAAAAGAAACAACAACAAAAATTAGAAGACGTTAATGAATTCGCCTTGTTGAATGTTCGCTTAGAAAACAACTTTGTTTACAATGACAATGGTCAAGTAAATGGAACTCAAACGGAGTTGTATGACTTGTATATTGTTGATGGCCTTATAAAGTCAATTGACAAAGCAGGAGTAAAGACGTTTTCTATAGCTACAATAGACGCAGGCGAATTGTTAATGTTGCCAGGATTAAGGGATATGCATATCCATATTGACAAGACGTTTTTTGGTGAACGTTGGTACGGAGAACCCAGACCGGGTAATTCTGTCAAGGATATGATAGCACTTGAACAGCGAATATTACCGGGATTATTAGAGAAATCAGTTGAAAAAGCCGAAATGGCAATTGACCTGATGAATAGTCAAGGAACGTATTTTACAAGATGTCAAACAAATATAGACCCTACAAGTGGGTTGAAGAGTTTGGAGCATCTACAAGTTGCCTTATCTAACAAAAAAGAGGGCATTCAAGCAGAGATAGTTGCCTTTCCACAACACGGTATTCTGTATTCAGATTCAGAAGCATTGTTGCGTGAGTCTGCTCAAATGGGCATTGACTACATTGGAGGATTAGATCCGACCACGGTAGATGGGAATATGGAGAAATCACTTGATAGTATGTTTCAAATTGCCTTAGACTACAACAAAGGCGTAGATATTCACCTTCACGAAGGAGCATCTACGGGACTTCCGGCTATTGAATACATCATTAAAAGAGTAAGTGAAAACAAAGCATTACAAGGACGTACCTACATTAGTCACGGCTTTGCATTGGCACAAATAGAACAAAGTAAACTGGAAAGCATTGCCGAACAGTTCAATCACTTTGGTATTGGGGTAATTACAAGTGTGCCTATTGGGCGGATGACAATGCCAATACCGACTTTGTACAAACACAAGGTAAAAGTGATGACGGGAACCGATAGTATCATAGATCACTGGCAACCATTTGGAAGCTGTGATATGCTTGAAAAAGCAAAGTACTGTGCGGAATTATACGGATGGACAGACGATTATCACTTGAGTAGAGCGTTGCAAATAGCAACAAAAGACCAAGTGTTACCCCTTTCAAACAAAGGAGAGCGTCAATGGCCCAAGGTAGGAGATGAGGCGAGTTTTGTATTGGTAAAAGCAAGTTGTTCTGCAGAAGCAGTAGCGCGATTACCACAACGAGAACAAGTCTTTAACCAAGGGAAAATGGTTTATATCAAAGAATAGTTGTCTCTTGAAAAGAGAGTAAGCTATTTAAGTAACAGAGAATTTTTTTTTCATAGCCCAATTTTATATTTTTTTAATTAACGAAGAGTTAGCCCTCGGGCGAATTCTTGTTCTTAGAAATATTTTTTAATAGCATCTTGATTTAGTGTGTTTTGAATCTTAATTATTAAAATTTATATTTCTAAACTAAGCCAATCCTTCATAGGGTTGGCTTTTTTGTTTTTAAACGTGTTTTGTTTGGGAACGATTTGGGAACGCATTGGAACTTGTTCGGAAAAAGGGGGTGTTTTCCGAACAAGTCTTGCATTATTCCGCAACTGTTCCGAAAGAAGTTCCTAACAAGATATTTATTGTGCTGAAAAACAATACATTGTATTCTGCTAAGTTACTTGGCAAAATACAAGACAGCTTAATAAAATAATAAAAACAGCCCAAGAAGTATGCTTAAAAAGATAAAATAAATTCATTAGAGCATATAAACTTCACAATAAAGCATAAAAAAAGCCACTAAAATTAGTGGCTTTTCTTGGTACACAATAGTACTATTTATTATAAACACTTTCTTTTTTGAAGTGAACTGTTAGTAAGTAATATACTACAGCTCTGTATTTATTTCTGTTAGATTGACCATATTGGTCCATAACTTTAGCAATAGCTTCATCTAATTTAGCATCGTCTTTTAAACCTAATTTCTTGATTAAGAAGTTGTTTTTAACTGTTGCTAATTCTGATTCAGAAGAACTTGCTACTGTAGAAGAATCCTTGTTGTAAATAGAAGGACCACATCCGATAGTTACTTTCTCTAATAATTCCATGTTTGGAGTTACACCACATTTCTCTTTAAGATCTGCAGCATACTTTTCAATAAGTTCGGCTCTTTTACTCATATAACTTTTTTTTTAACGACTACAAGGTACTGAAAATTACAATATGTACAGACTAATTATTGTTAAAATTACATACTGCGAAAATAGTTGCTTAAGACCTCATTATTTATCTGTGTAGGCGTGAATACCTCTAAAATACAAGGTTGATTATTAGTGTTCCAAAATTGATGAGACACCTCCTTTAGCTGTGCTTCATTCTCAGCCGTAAGGTAATTAAAGCCATACATCTTCGCTAAATGCTCTGCGGTATGATTGTGAGTAGTCTCAAAAAAGGTATTAAATATTTCATTCTCCTTATGTCCTGGCAATATTCTAAAAATACCACCACCGCGGTTATTAAGCAATACAATCTTAAAATTGCTCGGAATATAGTTGTTCCACAACCCGTTGCTGTCATAAAGGAAGCTGATATCTCCAGTAATCAATACCGTTGGCTTGTTAGAAGCAACTGCAGCTCCAATAGCCGTAGAAGTACTTCCGTCTATGCCACTCGTTCCTCTGTTGCAAAATACTTCAACAGATGAGTCTATTTTAAGCAATTGCGCATAGCGAATAGCAGAACTATTGCTTATTTGCAATTGGGTATGTTGTGGCAATTGGTCAAACAACACCTCAAACACCTTTAAATCAGAGAACGGTATTGTTTTTAAAAAAGCATTGTGTTTAGCCAAACGCTGCGTTGCAATACCCAACATCCACGCCTGATAAGAAGAA
Organism: Myroides phaeus; assembly: GCF_900099675.1. Taxonomy (GTDB): domain Bacteria; phylum Bacteroidota; class Bacteroidia; order Flavobacteriales; family Flavobacteriaceae; genus Flavobacterium; species Flavobacterium phaeum. The sequence continues at coordinate 25,573 of NZ_FNDQ01000004.1, read as the reverse complement.
GCAAGAGGTTGCGTATTGTTTTGAAGCATTTCAAAGAATACCTCAGGCGTTTCGAATACCGTTCTATTTAAAGCGGTGTACGTGTCGTAATGGCGTAGCGTGTCTATGTGCCAGTGTTGTCCTGGTTTATATTTGCGCAAGAAAGCCTTGATGCGTTTACTAACAACCATTCCCCCAAACGTAACCAAAATATCTGGTTGCAAGTTTTCAAAGTCCTCTTGAGAAAACGTGGTGATAATACGGTCGATATGCTCAATAAACATAGGGTGGTGTAGGTTAGACGTCGTTTCAGTTAGCACTACCACAGAAGGGTCGTTCGCTAACCAATTGACAATAGCCTCACTCAGTACGTGTGGCGTATTCACACCTACAAGTACCAGTTTCTTTGCAGATTTATTCCAATCCTCTACATAAGGAGTATAATCTTTAAAAGCAGGAGGAAGCTCCTCCATATCTATAATCGTAGGCGTAACCGTTAAAGCGTCTACAGTGTTGTACAACGGTTCTTCAAAAGGCGCGTTGATGTGAACAGGACCCTTTTTAGCAATTGCCGTATTAATCGCATTGTTGATCAGCATATCATTCTCTACATTAGCCTCTTCGTGAAGGTTAGCGCTATAAAGGATGTGGTTTTCATATACATTGCGTTGGCGAATTGTTTGTCCGTCTCCGATATCAATTTTTTGAGTAGGCCTATCAGCAGAAATAACAATCAAGGGTATTTGGCTATAAAAAGCCTCTGCTACAGCCGGGTAGTAGTTTAAAAGGGCAGAACCCGAAGTACATACTAAAGCGATGGGAAACTGCTCTTGTTGTGCTATTCCCATTCCAAAGAAAGCTGCACAGCGTTCGTCAGCGATACTATAACACGTAAAAAAAGGATCACTTGCAAACCCGATTGTAAGCGGGGCATTGCGTGATCCTGGAGATATTATAATACGTTGTATATTTTTTGCTTTACAGATTTCAATAATGCTTTGTGCTAATTCTATTTCTGGATAAGTCATAATTACAAACTAAAACCCAAATATACGAACAAACACGGCAAAAACCGTCGTTAAGCAATCTTATTTTGCTCTTACCCAATCTTTAATTTCAGGGTCAGTTGGCAAGATACGTGGGTTTACAACTTTTACTAAATGACCTGTTTCGTCAATTAAGTATTTTTGGAAATTCCACTCTACTTCACTATCCGCATAACCATTCTTTGATTTTTTAGTCAAAAACTCGTAAATCGGAGCCATATCAGCACCTTTTACAGATATTTTAGACATCATTGGAAAGCTAACTCCGTAGTTTTGCTCACAGAAAGTAGCGATTTCTTCATTACTTCCAGGCTCTTGTGCCCCAAAGTTATTAGCAGGGAAACCAACAATTACGAAGTTGTCTCCACCATATTCGTTATACAAGCTTTGAAGTTGTTTGTACTGCGGAGTTAATCCACATTCAGAAGCTGTGTTTACGATTAAGATCTTTTTTCCTTTTAAAGAAGCAAAGTCAAACTCTTCTCCATAAAGGTCTGTTACCTTAAACTGGTAAATTGTTTTCTTGTCTTTAGGCGTTTCTTTCATGTTTATAGTTGTTTTTAAATTGGTAAGGTCAGTATAGGCAAACGTTGGAACAGCAAAGGCAAGAGCCGCTATTAACATTAGTTTTTTCATAAAATTATTAGTTTTAATAAGGTTCCAAATTACGAATTGATTTTGATATAGGCGTAGAATTTAACGGATTTATAAAAGAAAGGATAAAATAACAACTCTTTTTACAAAGAAAAAGAGGAGGATTGCTATCACTTGAAAATGAGGATAAAACGTTAAAATGAGTAGCCTTTAATTAATAGTAAAAATAAGTTATATAAAAAGCTGTTTTTTCTGTGAATCTTTTAACTTTGGTAACTTGATTTAACCAGAAAAAAGAATTAATTATGAAATCAGTTGTCATTCAAGGGATTAAAGGGTCTTTTCACCATGAAGCAGTGAACCGATTTTTTAAAGAAGAAGCAGTAGAGATTGTGGACAGTCCTACGTTTAACTCACTTGTTAAACAAGTAGTTAGCGAACAAGCAAATTATGGTATGATGGCGATTGAAAACTCCATAGCGGGGTCTATTTTGCCAAATTATTCCTTGATGACGAAGAACGACCTGTATATCTGGGGAGAGGTTAAGTTGCCTATAAAGCACAATTTACTGGCTTTAGAAGGGCAATCGTTAGCCGATATTTCAGAGGTACGTACGCACCCAATGGCGTTGTTACAATGTGAAAACTTTCTTGATCAATATGAAACGTGGAAGCGATTAGCAATGGACGATACAGCTACGTGTGCGCGTAATATCAAGAATAACCAATATAAAGGTGTGGCATCTATTGGGTCAATGTTGGCGGCAGAGATGTATGGCTTAGAAGTGTTAGCAGAAAACATTCACGATGTATATGACAATTATACTCGCTTTTATCTGCTGAGCAAGCAACCAAAGCAAGTAGAAGGGTTTAACAAGGCAAGTTTGTATTTCTATACCGATCACCAAAAGGGGAGTCTAAACCGTGTTTTAGAGATATTTGCCTCTCACGATTTAAACCTAAGTAAGATACAGTCGGTTCCACTTACAGGAAGCGTGTTTCAATATTCGTTTCACGCCAATGTAGTATTGGTTAATAACGACTACGAGAAGTATTACCAAGCCTTGGAAAAAGTACGTCAAGCAACCCGTTTTTTCAAGGTTTTAGGCGAGTATATGGAAGACCAGATTCCGTCTGACTATCAGTATTAACGGAAGAAAATTATAGTAAAAAAGGTGTGAGTTTATCACGCCTTTTTTTGTGGCTTATGCTGAGGTAGGTTAATGTGCTTTACTGTAAAGAGTCTTTCTACCTAAAAAAGCCTTTATAAGAAATTAGGGGTTCTTCAAAACTACTTAAAAGAGCCATTAAAAACGATTTGCTAAGAAATAACGCAACTAATTTTAAAAAAAGACGTTAGCATATATAAGGTTAAGCGAATTATAAATAGTATTTTTGATTAGAAATCATAAAAAGTAGCGAAGGGTAAAATCTTTGTTGTGAAAATTAAGATGTGTATATGAGAATTTTATTGATAACACTATTATGTGCTTTCAGTATGTCTGTTCAAGCCAAGGGGAAACCCAGTTTGAAAAAGGCAGACAAGTACTATAAGAATACGGAGTATACAAAGGCAGCGGAGGAATATAGGCGATTGGTGAGAGGTGTGAGAACTGATAATTACATCTTTTTGCAATTAGCGGATTGTTATGACCGATTGTCTAAAGACATTGAAGCGTCTCGTTATTACGGCAAGGCGATTGTAAAGGATCCTGACGTTCCTGCTGAGGTATATTATAAGTATGCTAAGGTTTTGGAGAGAAATGGGCGATATGTTGTTGCAAAAGAAGTGATGCAACAATTTGCAGCAAAGGCAGCAGGCGATTCAAGAGCAAAGGATTTCTTAGCTAATCCAAATGCACACGATTTGTTGGCGGACTTAGAACCGAGGTATTCGTTTGCTGAGTCGGGAATGAACGACCGTGTTTACGATACATACGGTGCGTGGATGAATGCAGGAGATACCATTTATATGGTTTCTAATCGCACCAAACACGAAAAGAAGATTCCGCGTAAACTATTTGAAGTACGCGAAAAATGGGAGGGAAAACCCAATACAGATATTTACTTTGCAAGTTTTAAAGGGAAGGCAGAGCCTACTTTTGAAGTGAACCACGTGAAAGGAAGAGTAAATAAACGCTTTCACGATGGAATGGCGGTAAGTTCGCCAGACGGGCAGCGTTTTTACTTTGCGTCTGAGGCGTATAGAAATAGAAAGTTTAGAAGCAATAAAGAAGTAAAACACCGCGACAGACTAATGAGTTTGTTCTATGCGAAGTTGAAAGGAAAACAGTGGAAAAAGATTAAGCCGTTGCCTTTTACAAAAGCAGGATATATGTACACTAATCCAACCATAAGCAGTGACGGTAAATATTTGTACTTCGCTTCCAATATGCCAGGCAGTTTGGGTGAGTTAGACTTGTGGCGAGTAGCATTGTTAGAAGATGATGAGTTTGGACAACCCGAAAACTTAGGTCCGGCTATTAACTCAGGTACTCGAAATGATTATCCTTTCTTGGCAGAAGACAACAAGCTTTACTTTACATCAGACCGTTGGGGTGGTTATGGAGGAATGGACATCTATGTGGTTGATATGAATACGCCAGGTAGTAAGCCAGTCAATGTGGGTGCGCCAATTAATACAGTTAAGAATGACTTTGCTTTTTCATACTATCCGTCAAAAGAAGTAGGGCTATTTTCGTCAGATCGCATTGGTCGTAAAGACGTTTACAAAGCGTTACCTGTGTGTAATATCGAGTTTTCTGTATTGGCAAAAAACAAGCAGTTTAACAAACCCGTAGCCGATGTACAAGTAGAGTTTATCAATGATAGACGCAATGTAGAAGGGAAGGTTTACACGCGAAAGAATGGGGTAGCACGTGAATTTATAACCTGTAAGGGGAAATATAAAATTAAGGTGTCTCATCCAGATTACTTAGATGAGGTAATTGAAGTCGTAGGAAATGATACCGAAGGAGTACAAAGCATTGAAGTAATGCTAAGGCCGTTAGATGAGTTGATGATTGAAGAAGATAAGATTAGCTTAGCAGATATTCAGTTTGCTTTTGACCAAGTAGATATTACAGAAGAAAGTAAGGAGGAGTTGAATAAGTTAGTTAAGGTGATGAAGCGCTATCCAAATATGCGTATTAAGGTTAATTCACATTCAGACAGCAAAGGGAAAGCAGAGTACAACTTAAAGTTATCTCAAGCCAGAGCAAAATCAACAGTAGAATATTTGATTTCGCAAGGCATAGAAGCAGACCGCTTAGAGTATCAAGGTTATGGATCACAAGAGTTGAAAGTGATTTGTGAGCCTTGTTCGGAGTGGGAGAATGCACAAAACAGAAGATCAGAGTTTATTATTTTGAGTAAATAAGCTGTGTGAAATATAGTAAAAAGAGGGTGTTCCAAAAGGTCACCCTCTTTTCTTTTTGGGTGTTTTTAGCTCTCCTTTTTTTAAAAGGTAGCGTACACAAATATTCATAAAGTAGTTTATATGTTTATCTTTTAGAAGCGTATTTTTTGAAAACAAATGCTTTTAAAAAGGAGTTGAGCATCGCTTTTTGTAAACAATGTATTGTCTTTGAATTGTGATTTTTATGTTAATAGATCACTTTAAAGGTTTTTTTAGGAGTAGTAATGGTTTTAATACAATATATTTAAGTTAAATTATTGTTAAATATTATTTTTATAATCATAAATTGTGAATGAAATAGATTAACATAGTATGCAGGAATAAATTATATTTTATATAGTATAAATAGGTTATCTATAGCATAAAAATTAGGTCATTTATAACTCTGGTATAATAACTCTTTTATAAAGTTATTTTTAAGTGCAAATAAAACAATAATGAATAGTAAAAAAAGCGAATTTAAAAGGGCTGATAAATCGCGATATGCAAAGGCTTTGTTTTTAGTGTAAGTTGTTGAATTTGTTTGTGATGTAAATCTATAATACATTTGGTAAGTACAAAATAGGTACGACAAAACAACCCAAGAATTAAAAAATAAAGATTAGCTTGTAGTTATGATTATTACAATTATTTTTCAGCACATAGCCAGTGTAAAAGAAATGTAGTTCCTTTTTATTGTAATGAACATTATACAACATCAGAGAACCAGAATAATTATATTCTGTTTTGTAATAGCTCTTTATAATAGACTTAATAACTCTGTGTTAAAGAGCTAATTACAGTAATGAGATCCTTTCTTTGGTTTGTTTAATTGTATAAAACAAAAGCTAACAAGCTGAAATCAAGAAAGAGTGCCTAATTAAAGTAAAAATGCTTGTTTTAAAATTGGAAAGAATTCCAATATAATTTTACATTGTTCACAAAAGAGAAGAGGAGATGCTTCTCTTTTTTTGATAAAACAAAGCCCCTATTTGTACAAATAGGGGCTTTGTTTTTTATCGCTGTTGGCTTTCTATTAGTAAGTTTGCCATCATACTCATTTTCTTCTTGTAGGCATCCGCAATGTCGTTGTTTTCGTATAAGTCCGAATTACTCATTGGGATAGAGTACGGCAATGACCAAGCGCGCAATGCCTTAGCAATATTATCTAACGCTTGAATACCTTGCATCGCTTGGTTTCCAGCAGACCAACAAGTAAATCCCACGACTTTATTCGTTAGGTAAGCAGGTTGATCTTTTGCTGTAATTTCAAGCCAGTCAATAGCATTTTTCATAACCCCTGTCATTCCCCCGTGATATAGTGGGGTCAACCAAATCATTACATCAGCTTCTCTAAAAGCGTCTGCGAAATTGTGTACCGTCTGTGGTACGTTATCCATTAATTTAGCTTGAAATATAGGGATTTGAAAATCTGATAAGTGAACTTGTCGTACTTCTACGTTAGCCTTTGTGAATTGATCAGCGTAATACTGTGCAATACGTCGCGATGTGCGGAATGCTTCTTCGTCTAAAGAACCATTAAAAATTAAAGCTTTCATAAAACTATCTTGAATATTTGCGCACTAAGTTAAAACATTTATTCGACAGAACACGGTTGTCCTATCTGCTTATTGTGATTAGACTACTGTGTTCTCTTTTTATTGTCTTTGTTTATAGTCAGTTATCAATCTTCTTTTTTTACTAAACCAAACATCATAACCAGTTGGTTGTGTTTGTAAAAGTTTACTGTTTGTTCTGCAATGTCAAAGTGAAAGAAGGTATTGTCAAATTTACTGATAAACGCTTTCTGTGGAGCTGTATATGGTTTAGTGAAGTTAGTTGTGAACTGTATAGGTTCAAAGTAAAACGTACTATCTGTAGCATTGATTTGCAACCTACTTTCAAAAGGAACACCATCTATCGTACCTGTAAGCAGCTGTTGAGCAAAGTCAAAAGCAACAGTAATAGTAGTGTTTACGTCAGTATTGCCATCAAGTTGAATAAGTTGCCACATAAATTTAGATAAGAACTGCGTCATTCGATATTTGTGTTCACTATAAAACTCTTGAAAGTGCTCAATATTCTCAATAAAGAACAGACTCTCGTTGCTCGCATTTAGGTATAGTTTGCGTTTAGTTAATAATTTCAACACATCCTTTTCAATTGGAGAAAGAGGTTTATTATTCTGGTTTGAAGGAATACATGGTTTACCTGTCTTAATACGAATATTGCCGTTGATTATATTTATTTTAGGAACAGGAATAAGAGCAACAATTGTTTTCTCTTGTCCCACAATAACAGGTTCACTAACTCTTGTCAAGATAATTTTACTTCCGTTAAACTTTAATTGTAGATCCTTTTCCTTGTCTTGTACAACCCATTGTTTTTTAGAGATGTCGTCAAAAGATATTCTTTTGTTGTTTTGCTGTGTTTGTGCCACGCCAAGTTGGCTTGTAAAAACGAACAATAAAAATAACAATATTTTTTTCATAGCGGATAAATTTCAAATAATACGGTATTCAATTTATTTATAATAGATTACCTAACGCATTTACTCAAAAGTAGGTTTTTTAAAACAATTAAGAAGATTAAAAAAAGCATTATTTACGATAGTTTTTTTAATAAAGTTAGTGGTAAACCATATTTAATTGTATTTTTACCCCCCAAACACAACTCTTTTTTATATGACTCCAAAAGTATTACTTACTTCAAAAGAGATTGACATTATTCTACATCGTTTGGCTTGTCAATTGGTAGAAAAACATCTTGATTTTTCGAACACTCTTCTTATTGGTATTCAGCCACGTGGAAAATATTTAGCAGAACGCATTAAAAATATTTTAAAGAATGAATATGGTATTGCAGATATTCCGTTAGGGTTCTTAGATATCACGTTTTTCCGTGACGATTTTAGAAGAAATGAAAAACCTTTAGAAGCGAATAAAACACAAATAGATTTCTTAGTCGAGGACAAGAAAGTGGTATTTATTGATGACGTACTTTATACAGGGCGTAGTATTCGTGCCGCACTCACGGCTATTCAGTCTTTTGGTCGTCCTTTAGACATTGAATTACTTGTATTGATAGACCGTAGATTTAGCCGTCATTTACCTATTCAACCTGATTATAGAGGAAGACAGGTGGATGCTTTTGACGACGAAACTGTACGCGTACATTGGTCTGAAGATGGACTGAATGATAATGTATTCTTACAAGAAAGCGAAAAAAACTAACTACCTAAACTACTGATTAAAGTAAAATGAAAGAACTAAGCGTAAACCACCTTTTAGGAATTAAATATATTAACAAAAACGACATTGATTTAATATTCGAAACAGCGGATCACTTTAAAGAAGTAATCAATCGTCCGATTAAAAAAGTTCCTTCCCTTCGAGATATTACTATCGCTAATATCTTTTTTGAAAACAGTACTCGTACTAAATTATCTTTTGAATTAGCCCAAAAACGTTTATCTGCTGATGTTATCAGTTTCTCTGCCGCACAGTCGTCTGTGAAGAAAGGAGAAACACTTATTGATACGGTTAATAATATCTTGGCAATGAAAGTAGATATGGTTGTTATGCGTCATAACAATGCTGGAGCAGCACACTTCTTATCTAAAAACGTGAAGGCGAGTATTATTAATGCGGGTGATGGAGCACACGAACACCCAACACAAGCGTTGTTAGATAGTTATTCTATTCGCGAGAAATTAGGAGATGTAGCAGGAAAGAAAGTGGTTATTGTAGGAGATATTCTTCACTCGAGAGTTGCCTTGTCTAATATCTTTGCTTTGCAAATGCAAGGAGCTGAGGTTAGAGTATGTGGGCCTAAAACATTAATTCCGAAACATATTGAAAGTTTAGGGGTTAAGGTAGAGTCAAACTTGAGAAAAGCGTTAGAGTGGTGTGATGTTGCAAATATGTTACGTGTACAAAACGAGCGTTTAGATTTTAGTTATTTCCCTACAACAAGAGAGTATTCTCAACAATTTGGATTAGACAAAGCGTTGTTAGATTCATTAAATAAAGAAATTGTAGTAATGCACCCTGGTCCAATTAATAGAGGGGTTGAGATTACTTCAGACGTTGCAGATTCGCAACAATCAGTTATCTTAGACCAAGTTGAAAACGGAGTAGCTGTACGTATGGCAGTTATTTACCTTTTGGCTTCAAAAATTAAATAAATTCGTTAATTTAGCTTTTTGTTAGATTAATAAAGTAAGTTGAATACAATGAAAATAAAAGAAAAGGGACATACCATTGTTGTTAGTAGTAATGAAGCTGAGGTAGCTGCTTTTTTAGAAAAGCTTAGTCAGCAATACGAAAGTAATTTTACAGCACATAACCTTATCATTGACTTGACACATTTGGGGGCTAAAATAGCCGAAGAAGATATTGAGTTGTTTGAAGAGTTAGCTATCAGCCATATGGAAGAGGCTAATAAATCTTTTGTTATTGTAGTATCAGCCATTGACTTTAACGAGTTTGATGGCGACTTAATTGTAGTGCCAACCTTACAAGAGGCGCACGATTTGATTGAAATGGACGAAATCCAAAGAGATTTAGGATTTTAAATATATAAAAAGGGCTTAAAGTAATTTAGGCCCTTTTCTTTTTGTGTGCTGTTGCTGTTTTTTGTAAATTACAACCTGAAATTTGAAATAAGCAGTACATTGAAACTTACCATATTAGGCTGTTATGCCGCTACACCCCGAACTATTACAAACCCAACTTCTCAAGTTTTAGAGATGAATGGACATATGTTTTTAATTGACGCAGGTGAAGGAACGCAAGTGCAGTTGAGAAAAAAGAAGCTGAAATTCCAACGTATTAACCACATTTTTATCTCTCATTTACACGGAGATCACTTTTATGGGTTAATCGGTTTAATCTCTACGTTTATGTTGCTAAACCGCAAGGCGGACTTACACGTTTACGGTCCTAAAGGGATTAAGGAGGTTATTTTACTACAACTTCGATTATCTAATTCATTTACCGGATATAATTTGTACTTTCACGAACAAACAAGTAAGGAAAGTAAAGTAATCTTTCAAGATGATAAGGTTATTGTACGTACTATTCCGTTAGACCACCGTGTTTATACAAACGGATATTTGTTTGAAAGTGTACCAGGAGAACGCAAGTTGCGCATTGGGGCAATTGAGGACTTGGGAATTGACCGTTGTTATTACCAAAAGATTAAAAACGGTGGAGATATTACACTTGACAGTGGTGAGGTGATTAAAAATAAGGATATTTCGTATGATCCAGATCCGACAGAGAGTTATGCTTTTTGTTCAGATACAAAGTACTCTGAGGCTGTAGTTCCGATTATTAAAAACGTAAAAGTGTTGTATCACGAGAGTACGTTTTTAGATTCAGAAGAACATTATACAGAGCGAACAAAGCATTGTACGGCTAAAGAGGCGGGTAGAATTGCAACATTAGCCAATGCGGGAACATTGGTTATGGGACATTATTCTACGAGATATAACGATATTAAATTGTTTAAAAAAGAGGCGGAAACTGTTTACTCTGGTCAGATATTATTAGCTGATGACGGTAAGGAGTTTGACCTATAAAAGAGATAAGTATGAGCGATTTAGGTGATTACAGAAAATCGTATGAGAAGAACGTATTGTTGGAAAGTGATGTGGATGAGAATCCAATGATGCAGTTTAGAAAATGGTTTTACGAAGTAGAGGATTTTGGAGGAGTAGATGAGGTGAATGCAATGACCGTTTCTACAATAGGACTTGATGGCTTTCCGAAGTCGAGAGTGGTACTGTTGAAATCGTATGACGAGAACGGTTTTGTGTTTTATACTAATTACGACTCAGAAAAAGGGAAGGCTATATTGGCGAACCCACACATATGTTTATCGTTTTTCTGGGCATCAATGGAGCGTCAGGTAATTATCAAAGGGATAGCTACGAAAGCAACAGATGTACAGTCAGATAATTATTTCTACTCACGCCCTTTGGGGAGTCAGTTAGGGGCAATTGTATCTAATCAGAGTGAGGTTATTCCCTCGCACGATGTGTTAGAACAAGCGATAGCAACGTTAGAAAAAGAAGCAGAAGGAAAAGAAGTAAAACGCCCTGAAAACTGGGGAGGTTTTGTGATAAGTCCTGTATCAATGGAGTTCTGGCAAGGACGTCCAAATCGACTACACGACCGTATTCGATATACATTAACAGAAGACCAATTAGACTGGAAAATAGAACGTTTAGCTCCATAAAAAAGATATGAAAAAAGTAAAAATATTATTATCTATCGTTACCTTATTCTTTATGGGATGGGCTTTGGTGGAACAATACGAAGAGCATCCAAAAGTATGGGTACAGGTAATTGGAGTGGGATTGTTTTTCTATTCAATGATGCGCTTGATGCAAAAAACACCAAGTAACACACACAATAGACAACATCCGTTTGAAGAAAGAGATCTAAATGGAGAAGAAATAGATGAATCAGAAACATTAGACAAGAAAGAAGATGCTAAATAAAGGAGATTTTGTACAGGTACTTGACGAAGATGAAGAGGGAGTGGTTACTAAAGTGTCTGGTAATGATATAACGATTGAAACAAAAGACGGCTTTATCTTGAATTATCAAGCGAATGAGTTGTTGAAAATAGCGAAAGAAGATGAAGTAGATATGCGCTCGGCAAGTACGCGTAGTTCTATTAACGCTGCTTTACAAGATAAGGTTGATCCAATCAAACGCTCGTTTACAAAGGAAAAGCGCTCTCGTAAAGATGAGTTTATTATGGAAGTTGATTTGCATATTGAGAAATTGACAAAAGACCATAAACGTATGGAGAAGTACGATATGCTCACACTGCAATTAGAAACCGCAAGGGGGCAAGTAGAGTTTGCAATTCGCAATCGGATACCTCGTATTGTGTTTATTCACGGTGTAGGTGAGGGAGTTTTGAAAACGGAGTTAGAGTTTTTGTTTAGTCGCTATCCAGAAGTAGTTGCTGAAGATGCAAATTACCAAAAGTATGGTTTAGGAGCAACGCAGATTTACTTCAAACAGAACGTAAATAGATAAAAGAAATAAGTGCAACTTGTTGTACAACCAAATAAAAGCCTTAGAAAGTGTGTAAACCTTTTTAAGGCTTTTTTGTTTGTATTAAGTTGAAGTAAAGATTGATAGATGTTGTAATCGGCAGTTGTTTAATTTGGAAACAGAAGAAGTGTGCTGTGTACAATAATTATAAAGTCTGGCAGCATTTATTGCTATCTGCCAAGTAGCAAGTGAACAGTACTCTATCCAACTGGTATGCTTTCTATTCGCTATAATGAAAATAGGGAAATGGCAATAGGATTTGTATGTTTTCGGATTTAGTACAACTTACTTTGTGAGCAGGTATTCTTGTTTGCAATGCAATAAGTATGTTGAAAGAAGAAGAGTATTTTAGTGATAAGACCTAAAATAAATAGTCTGAGTAGTTGATGTGCTGTATTGTTAATCATTCAGGCATAAATACAAAAGTATAAACATAAAAAAAATCACTTAATATATCGAAATATAAAAAGTGATTCCTCATTAAAATTCATACTAATACACAACATTTTAAAGATACACATAAATATTTATAAAACATACCTTTTCGGTATTATTTTAGAAATTGGGTGTAAAAAAGCATTGTTTATGAAGCGATATAAAAGTCTTACTTAGTCTTGTCTGCTTCTAATCGTATCTCTCTATACATTGTATTTTCACTGTTCTTGATTTTTTTAGGGAGACTTCTGAATAGAAGTACACCATTTTCTACATCGTCGATATACTCATAATCATTGTCGTAAAACTCATAGTAGTCTTTTCCGTTTTCAGTGTGTGAGTACTCAAATAAACACTTACCAACAGTCTGCTTATCTGTTAATCCCTCCAATAAAAAGGCGTGTTCTTCTTCGTAATAGTACAGATTAGCATTTTGTAAAAAGACCTTCTTGTCTAATTTCACTTGGTTGACATAAATGATTTCATAAGCAGTAGATACTCCATCTTCTTCCTCTGTTGTTTGACCAAAAGAGAGAGAAGTAAACAAGGCAAAAAGTGTGATATATACTATTCGTTGCATATTGTCTATTTTCGTTTAAAAATATTGAATATTTTCCACAAGCGAAAAAATCAAGGGCATATTCTTTCAAAGTAGATGTGTTGCTATTGCGCTGTGTCACTTCATACGGATTGATAATGTTTATGTTATTTATTAGAGGAGTTGGCTATTTAAACATAAGAAGCGGTGTATTGCGATTAATGTTGAACTTCGCTTGATTTAGGTAATCTACGCCTGTGTATTGAGAGCATTGCGTTGTAGAACGACAAGTAAGAACGATAGCCTTAAAGAGGAGGATTAAATGAAGTAGCGACTATAATTTTAGAAAAAGCGAGATAAATGCGCTCTAATAAACGTTGTTTATTTTTTGGACGTGGGGGTTGTAAAAGGTAAGGTTGTTTTGTTAGGAGCAATTTATGTATGCTTAGCAAAGGTGTTTTGTTACAAAATGTCAATTCTATTGTGAGAAAACTATTTAATTTGTAGCTTTGCGCCACATAGATTACGCAGGCTATACCCACTATGCGATGCATAGAGTCTGTTATTTTACCCAACTTTACAATGGCGCAATTAGCTAAACCCCCTGGGAATCTGTAAGCGTTCTACCCAAGCGCACGGTTCCTGTAGTAAGCCCATACAACAAGCTTCTACACAAGAGGTAGATACGAATCTCGTATTGTTACCCTCTTTAATTTTACAGTAGTACGAATTTTAGTAATCATACGAAAGCATTGTATTTGCAGTGCTCTTGCTTTTGTGCGCTTTATAATTTGTGAAAACTGTACTTTAGAAACATAAAAATATGTTAATACTATCAAGGTATTTCGTATATTAAACTTTTTAAAACTAACCTATTTATGAGAATTAAGTATTTATTTTGCTTTTTCATATTTAATTCCCTATCTGTTTTCGCACAAGAAACTGAGAAAGAAGAAGAAAAGCTATTCGGGTCTATAACCCCCACTACAACAGTTTCTGGTGGTAAAGGAAAAAATAAAATAGACGTGTTTTTAGACAGTAAATTTGAGAACTACACTAAATTCACCAGTCAAAACACCTCAGACAGCAAGTTTCGAACTGTGCAATCGCGTGTTTACGTAAAGGGAACTTACGACGATAAGTTGACCTATTCATTGCGTTACCGTTTAAATGAGAGTGTTGCATCAAAGGCTTTGGAGTTTGCCTTTTTGGAGTATAATATCAACGACAATTGGACCGTAAGTGCGGGTAAACAATTCATCGCTTGGGGGTCAACCGAGCTATCATACAACAGTGCTGAGCTGTATATGTTTACCAATATCATCGCCTCATCTCAGTTGTTTAGTCCCGGAGCGAGTGTAACTTATAAACGTGCAGGGCAATCTTATAAATTGCAAGTGGTCTCACAAGGAGAGCAATTCGTTGCAGAGGAGTATAAAAACAAAGCTTACGGAGGATTGTTTTTATGGGAAGGAGAGTTGTTTAACAAGCACTTGAAAACCCGTTATGGCTATGGGTTGATGCAACACGATGCCAAGAAATACTACAGTTGGATTACAATTGGAAACCGATTGACGTTTGACAAGTTGATGGTAGAGATGGATTGGGTGTATGGAAGTTACAACTTGAACGACGTACAATTAAATAGTCATAATCCAGATACAGGTTTAGCCTACGTACGAGATAACGTAACCAGTGCCACGTTTAAGTATAAAACAAAGAAGCTAACCCCAATTGTTAAAGCGATGTATAACTACAGAAGTGATTTAGACAATAACGTGTCCTATGCATTGTCAGGAGTATCAGCAGCAGTAGAATACTATCCGTTTGAAAAAGCACCATTTCAAGCCTTACGCTTATATGCTGCTTATAACTTCTATAATTACGATTACAAGAAATACGATATAAAGCCAGCAGATAAAAATGAGCATCAAATAGCACTTGGTGTACGATGGATGATTCCTTTGTTTTAATTAAAAACGAAGGACAATCAATTAAAAGGGGGTATAGGTCTTTGTACGTAAAGCAAAAAATAAGATAATCTATGATAAAAAAAAACACTGACGTATTTTTCGTCAGTGTTTTTTTATGCCTATTGTTTAATGCTCACAAGGTTTATAGCGATGGGCTAACAGAAGGTTAGTTAATTACTCCGTATCCTTGTTTTTGTAGTCAGTATTTTCGTTGAAAAACTCGTTATATATTTTTATACTTTCAATAGGATCTGGCATACCCATTGGAGCGTTGTCACGTTCATAATGTTCTATTAGTATATTCAGAACCTCTAACTCGTCTGCTTCAGGGCTATTAACTTCAGCGCCTTGTAGGAGTTTAGTTCTAATCAGTGCAATGTGATAATCTTCTTCAGTTCTTATAGGTTTTATTCTCATAGTGGTTTTTTTAAGTGGTTAAAGCTTTGTATCATACAAACTTACAAAGTTAAAGATACAGATAAAATATACGAGTAGGCTGTAGTTTTTGAAAGTTTTAATATATCAAATGTTAATTTAAAAAAACAAAAGAGCACTAATAGTATAAATAAAGGAATAACTATTGATTTATTTCTGCAATAAGAATTTACAATATTTAGATTTTTTAGAAATAAAAAAGGTTAAATGTGATAAAATGTAGATAAGTATTATAAATTAATTAGTACCTTAAACTTACCAAAAACAAGATTATGAAAACTAAAAAAGACAGTAGAATAGGGCGTAAATTAGCTATGCTATTATTTGTTACTTCATTAGTAACATTAGTATTAATATATATTAGTCCGCAATGGCTTGCGGAATTTTTAGACTTCCTCTATGGCATTATTGGGGCACTGATTTTAGTGAATGTTATTTATTTAGGAAGGTTAGTTTTTAAGATAATTAAGAGTAGAGGAGACCGTAAGAAACTGTATAATACTTGTATGGTTATGTTGATAAACATACCATTTTTATTGTCATTTATGTTTGTAGGATTTGTGATTAAAAGCAATTTACGTATTACGTTTACAAACAAAACTGGAGTTCCTTTAACTAATATAAAAATGACAGGATGTGAAGACTTTACAATACCTTCTTTAGCAAAAGGACAAAGTAAGACGATTTGGGTGGATGTAAATAATGACTGCTCTGTAAGTATTATCTACGAAAAAGAAGGGGCTGTCATAGAGGAAAAAGTAGTCGGTTATGCTACTCCTGGCTTTGGCGAGCGTGTAAAATATGCTATTGGGGGACAAAAATAAGCGTGTGTTTAGATACTTTTATAGTAGTCAATAGATAAAATGCGCTTTTTTCAGACACGTTAACCCTACTAAAACATTGTATTTATTGCTGAAAAGTAAGAAAGTCGTGCTTAATATTACTTTTTTTTTATTCTTATATAGTTGATAGTTAAAACATTAAAAAATAATTTAAAAATACTTGTTAGAAACGCTTGTGCAGACGGGATTTATGCGTAATATTGCAACCGTTAGCAGCTACTGTTATAACTGCTGATTTTTTCCCTGATTAGGCTTCCAATTCTAATCGGGGATTTTTTTTTGGAGTAAATTTTCACATACTCTTTAAACTTTCAATAATAGCTATGTTTCTTGGCTATATTCCACCAGCGTTAAAGCAAATCAATGCAAGTTTTATAGTAGAATAGGTATGACCTCAGGAGTGTACTCTTAATATTTTTCACTTTTAAAAAAAATATTTTTAAGAAGTTTTTTTTTGGAAAATAAATGTAAGTGTTTGATGATTAGTATTTAATGTGAATGCTAACAGTTTTTTTAAAATAAATTTAGATAGAAAGTTAGTAGGATGAGGTTTTCCGTAAAGAGGTTCGCATTATGTGTGTTAAATTCGCCTTAGTAAGGAACAAGAAAATATTTAATTATTGTTTTTGTTTTCATTTTCAATATGTGTGTAATTGAATTATAATAGTATTGAAAAGGAAGTAGATTAAAGTAAGTGTTAAGAAAGAGCTATCTGAAAAGATGGCTTTTTCTGTTTTATTGTTTTAACAAAAAATTATATCTTTAAAGAGATTTTAAAAAATGCTAAAATGAAAAAAATAATTGCAATTGCAGGAGCAGCACTTTTATTTGTGTCGTGTTCAAATGGTCCCAAAAATACAGTGCAGAACTTTACTGAGAATATGGCTAAAGGGAAAGTGGATGAAGCTAAGAAATACGCTACAGAATCAACAGGGAAATTAGTTGACTTTGCAGCTTCAGTAGGAGGTACGCCTATTGAGCCTAATTATAAATTTGAGTTTATAAAAGATTCTATCGTTGATAACAAAGCGTGGGTAAAATTTAAAAACCAAGAAGGGAAAGAAGAGGAGATGCAAGTAGTGAAGATTGATGGTAAATGGTTGGTACATATAGACAGCAAGAAATAAATTGCTTAAAAGGGCTTTATTTGCTTTTTATTGTGCTTTCCATAGGATGTACTTCTTCTAAGAAAGTAGATGATAGTTTACGACTACCAGCAACGTTGAATAAAGGAGATATTGTTGTTCGTCAAGGCAATGGGTATTTTTCCAGTTTTTTTAGGAAACTCGGTTCACACGAGAAGAAGTATTCTCACATTGGGTTGATTGATAAAGTAGGTGATAGTTTATTTGTTATTCACATTGAAGCAAGCGAACTCACTGGTCAAGGGGAAGTACTAAGAGAATCAATTACAGCATTTTTAAAGGATATAGATGCATATGCTTTTTATGCGAATATGCTATCCGCTTCACAACAACAAGCAGTGGTAAGTCAAGCTACAGCGTATTACAAAGCTAAAGTAGCATTTGATTTAGAGTTTGACAGTGCGAATGACGATAAGTTGTATTGTTCAGAATTAGTTGCTATGAGTATTAATAAAGCGCTGGATTCGACAGTGATTCGACCAACTTTACAATACAAAGAAGTGCTTTTTTATGGATTAGACGACATTTACAATGCGTCAATTTTCCAAAAAATAGAGTAAATTATAAAACAAGGATTACTGATTGTAGTATAAAATATCACGGTGGTTATATCTTAAACCACCGAAAACGTTGAGTTTTTTAAGTTTGAGAAGGGGTGTTCGAAATGTCGAATATCCCTTCTCTTTTTTGCTATTTTATTATAAATTAAATAGTTGTATTTCTTTATATTTGTTAAAGAAATCTAAAGCACAACAAGATGAAGATCGGAAAAGATAAGATTGAGGTAAGTCTCCTAGCAAAGACTATTTCTATTGTTATGACTATAGTGGCTTATGCTATAGCATTAGTGGTTATAGATTTAATTTTTGACGAATTAGGTACGTTTAGGTCTTATGCCATACAATCTGTTTCTTTTGGTATTTTTTGGTTTCTATTATTTGATTTTACAATGAACAAGTTTTCTAAAAAGGTTGACAAAGAAATAGAACTTGATTTAGAAGAAGGTGAAGAGCTAATAGCCTATGGAGTTGCTAACTTGTTTCGTAATTTAGAGGGGAAGTTGTTTTTGACCAATAAACAGCTTGTTTTTAAATTATTTCAAGAAAATCTAAAAACAGGAACTACTAAACTGACTTTAGATAGAATTGAAAGTATAGAAAAACGAAAGACGATGTTTATTATAAATAATAGTTTATTGGTACGTACAATAAATGGTCATGAGTTTAAGTTTGTAGTAAACGATCGTGACGAATGGTTTAAAGTGTTGAACGAGAGTTTGACTTTAACGAAAATATAATTTCTTAGGAGAGATGTACTCCTGAACATACGTTTTATAAACGCAAAACCCTTGTAATTTTACAAGGGTTTTGTGTTTATATACCTTTGTGAGTACAAATAAAGGAAGTGTATTAGATGCTATTTGAGAGAAATAAGAGGGTGTAGGCTTGCGTTTACGCATAAATATCTTTTTTGAATAGTCTTTTTTGTGCCATTCTACGTCATAATGAGCTTAAAAAACCACAAAATAGAGTTGTTTTAGTATAAAAAAAGGTAATAAATGTAAAAAAACAACAATTCTAAATAATACCTTTAACTTCTATTCTATTTATAAGCCTTTAGTAGCAAGGTAGTTAAAAAGGAGTGTTTTTCTTATAATTTTCAATATAGTTTATTTTATTATATAAGACATAATATTTTTCGCATATTGTACCCTTGGTTTCATTGTTTTTTTGTAATTTTAATAATGAAATAATTAAGGATGGGTTTGGTTTTAAATGTTTGTTTTTCAGTGTGTTGAAAATTATAATCTTTAATGTTTTTGCATAGAATTATTTCTGTTTTTTTACATCAAACTCATTTGAGTAATTACGGTCAAAAAAGGCTTGATATCAGCGTTTTTTTGAGTTGTAATTCAATTATTTTAAGCAAACGAATAAAAAAATATAAAAATCTGTTAAGGATAAATATGTTTGGCTTGTTTGTTGCTATATAATGAAAAAAGGTAAAAAGATAGAAGTAAGAACCTATTGCCAAAGCCTATTTGTGATTAAGACTTCATAAAGTCCCTATTGCCTTTAGTACAACCTTTGTTAGCAAAAGAGTACGTACAAGGTGTTTCCATTTCCTCTGAAATGCGATTGTTGTTTAATGCAATGTTTTGGTTAATTAGATTCTTGTTGTTTAAAATAGACAACAGTTTCTTTCTATTTAAAAGATTGTATTTAAGACAAAAATTGAGAGTAAGATGGCAAGTAAATTAGACCCCATTAAACCAGTACCAGCGTTAGTCGCTGTCGCGTTAACATTAATTATTTGGTTTTTAGTTCCAGTTCCTGAAGGAGTAAGTCCAAATGCTTGGCATTTGTTGGCATTATTTGTAGGAACAATTGCAGCGATTATTGGAAAAGCCCTACCTATTGGAGGGGTTTCCATTGTAGCTATTGCATTAGTAGCCATAACAGGAGTTACTAATCCTGGCAACTCAAAAGCAGCATTAGCAGATGCGTTGAGTGGTTTCTCAAACGACCTTATTTGGTTAATTGGTATATCAATTATGATTTCCATCAGTTTGAGTAAAACAGGATTAGGAGCACGTATTGGTTATTTTTTAATATCATTATTTGGTAAAAAGACATTAGGTATTGCCTATTCAATGGCTTTTGCAGAGACTATCTTAGCTCCTGTAACACCAAGTAACACAGCGCGTGGAGGAGGAATTATTCACCCTATTATGCGTTCAATTGCTTCAAGTTTTGGTTCTAAACCAGAGCGTGGTTCTACAGAGAAAATCGGTAGGTATTTAGCGTTAGTAAACTACAACACTAACCCAATTACATCAGCGATGTTTATTACAGCAACAGCACCAAACCCGTTAATTGTAAGCTTGATTTATGATGGGACATCCCCAAATCAACACATTTCATGGATGACTTGGGCAGCTGCAGCGTTTGTACCCGCAATTGTATCATTAATCGTGATGCCGTTGGTTATCTTTTTCCTTTACCCACCAGAAATTAAAAAGACACCAGACGCACCAGAGTTTGCAAAAGCGCAGATTAAAGATTTAGGACCTTTTTCATTGGCTGAGAAAATTACATTAAGTGTATTTATCTTGTTGTTAATTATGTGGGCAGGTGTACCAGCGATGATATTTGGTAGTGCCTTTGTGATACAACCAACTACAGCAGCTTTTGTGGGATTAGCTATTTTAATCATAACAGGAGTGTTAAGTTGGGATGATATCTTGAAAAACAAAGGAGCTTGGGATACAGTAGTATGGTTTGCTGCTTTAGTAATGATGGCGAGTTTCTTAGGTAAATTAGGTTTGGTATCTTGGTTAGCAACTACAGTTGGAACAGGTATTGACCACTTAGGAGTAAGCTGGATTGTAGGTGTGATTATCTTGTTATTAGTTTATGTGTACTCACACTACTTCTTTGCAAGTACAACAGCACACATTACAGCGATGTTTGGGGCGTTTTTCGCAGCAGGTATCGCATTAGGAGCACCTCCAATGTTGTTAGCTTTAGCATTAGGTTTCTCATCATCTTTAATGATGTCATTAACTCACTACGGAACAGGTACTGCTCCAATTATCTTTGGATCAGGATATACTACACTGGGTGAGTGGTGGAAAACAGGATTTGTTATGAGTGTTGTCAACCTGCTTATCTGGATTATTATCGGTGGAGCTTGGTGGAAATTCTTAGGATTCTGGTAAGATATATAGACAATAAAAGCTGTGATATTCTCACAGCTTTTTTTTTAAGACTATATTTTACTGAAAATGTATGCTACTAAATAAGAAAATAATAAATATGTTTGCAATAAAATAATCCAAAAGAGATACTAAGTGAAAATCTTAGTATAATCATCAGAAAAGAAAAGTAATGTCGATAATATCCGTAATTATACCTGCTTATAATGTAGAAAAAACAATAGAGAAATGTATTGATACTTTATTGAATCAAACTTTTATTGATTTTGAATTAATAATTATTAATGATGGTTCTATAGATAAGACGAAAGAAATATGTGAGGCTTATGCTTTAAAGGATTCTCGTATTGTTGTTATTAATACAGAGAATAGAGGAGTTTCAATGGCAAGAAATAGAGGATTAGAAGTTTGTAAAGGCGACTTTATAGTGTTTGCGGATAGTGATGATTATGTTTCTGAAAATTACTTAAGTAGTCTTATAACAGACTATGAACAGACAAATGTAGATTTAATTATTCATGGATTTAATACAGTTGGTTTTGATTATGATGTAGCAAAAGAAATGGCTCCTCAAATTGTTTCTATAACTGACTTTAAAACTTTATTTGACGAGTATAAGTTACATAAAACTGGTTTTTTATTTGGAAAGTTATTTAAGGCATCGATTTTAAAAGAGCAGGCTATATTCTTTGATAAGAATATAGTGCTTCATGAGGATACTGTGTTTATTTTAAGTTATTTAGAGCATTGTAAAGAGGTGTTTTTTAATAATAAAAAAGAATATTATTATGTATATCATCCAAATTCATTGTCAAGAAAAAAACAACGTTATACATCGATTAAAGCTGTTTATATAGCTTTTTTAAAGTACTATTTTCATTGTATTGATATTGCTAAGCTAAATCAAAACAGTGAGGATTTAGTTTGTTTTAAAGATTACACAAATGGTTTGCTAAGAACGATGCTTTCAACATTTTATAAAAGTGGATATTCTAAAAAAGAGCGCATCAGTATGTTAAATAGTTTACCTAAACGTGGAATAGAACTATTTAAAGATTATACCTACAAATCAGCTGTTAAAAACTCTGTTTTAAAGTTATTAAAAAAGAATAAAATAGAAGCTTTTGATTTTTGTATGTCTCTTATGTATTTTAAAGGAACTTTAAAACAATGGTCTAAGTAGGAAATTAATTATGTAAAAATAGATTGTTATAGATATAAAAAAAGCTCATTAGTTAGTTCAAATGAGCTTTTATATTTTAATATTTCCAAGCCAAGATACGGCTAACTTTATTTCCTTGTTCCATTGTAATTACGCGAACCTCTTTAGCTTCTGCCTTTTTCAATAGGTTTTGCAATGGTTTTAAGTGGTCTTTATTAGACACCAATGTTGTAAACCAAATAGCCTGTCGTTTAAAATGTTTACTCTCGTAAATATAGTTTGTAATAAAAGCTTTTTCACCACCGTCACACCACAATTCATTGTTTTGTCCACTGAAGTTCTGTACAGGTCGCCCGATAACTTCTTTACCAATATTTTTTAGTTTTTGAGTAGTTTTAGCCATAACCTCTTCGCGCGATTTAAAGAACGGAGGATTACAAATTACCACATCAAAGTACTCTTTCTCTTGAATAATGTTTTTCAAGATGTTGCGTTTGCTCGGTTGGAAGCGAATATTTACGCTTTTTTTCAAATGCGGATTGTTGTCTATAATATGCAAAGCAGTATCAATCGACTGTTTTTCAGATTCCGAAGCTACGAATTGCCAACCATATTCAGCCACTCCAATAATTGGATAAATAGCATTAGCACCAATACCTAAGTCTAAAATTTTCACTGCTTTTCCGGTCGGAATCTGCATATTATTCCCTTCTGCCAACAAATCAGCGATGTAGTGAATATAGTCAGCGCGACCAGGAATAGGAGGACATAGGTTTGTTTTAGGCATATCCCAAAACTTTATCTTGTAATCCTTCATTAAAATAGCCTTGTTTAACAAGCGTACTGCCTCCGGATTAGCAAAATCAATAGTATCAACCCCTGATGGGTTTTTAATAACGAAAGCCTCTAATTCAGGAACATAGCTTTTTAGCTTGTCAAAGTTGTAAAGCTCTTGGTGTTTATTTCGTTCGTGTAATTTCTTTTTAGTTGCCTTTGCGTCTCTCATTATTTTACTATTTGCTGCAAAATTAGACTATTTCTGTGGTTTTTCTATAGTAATTCTGCAAAGATAGAGCAGTTGTTTTTTGTTCGTTATCGTTTGTGTCTGTGTAAATGTTAGACGCGATACTTCGTATCTCCACTGATAGATAGGGTTGTAATTATGCGTTAGGTATTTTCCTAATAGCGTTTCACGCATCACGTTTTACGTATTATGTTTCACGCATCACGTACATCGACATTTGTTTTACACATTACACATTACAGATTTCGTTTTTAAAATAAAAACAAACGATGATAGACTCTTTTTAGGCTAAGATTATATATTTGCAATTAATCAAAAGGAAGAACAATGTTTGAAATAACGCTATATCCCACTTATTCAGAAGTATTTGCTACGAGTGAATTAGAGGGAGTCTTTTATCCTTTGTGCACAATCACCACTGCGTTAAATGAGCAGCTACACTTTGTATCTCACAACGGAATGTGGATTGATGAGGAGGTAAATTCACAAGAAAATAACAGGCAGTTTACCCGATTTTCCATACAAGATGGCAAGTATGTATTTGCAGGAGAAACCTCTGTTTATAAGGGATATGAAGTAGCAAAGCAAGTATATCCGATTATAGCAGCCGATTTTACAGCTAATGGCATTGCGTATTTAAACAGCAAGAAGAAAATAGGAGAGTATATAGATGAAATACTGTCGAAGTTGTGTGATTTAAACCTTGGGGACTTTGATGTAGAGTATTACCTGCAAACGTTTTACGAGTATTCAATCAATAAAGCAGACTATCAACGCAGTGGGAAGTTTGGTCGTTTTAGACAAGTTATTGACGGTTGGGGTAAGGCCGATGAAAGCGATTATGTGTACACTGATTTAGAAGGTCTTGACACGCATTGTGCTGCTACGGCAAGTGGTCAGTTTGAAGCCATTGGTTACACAATAGGTAGTGAGTTTTTTACAGATGGTAACGACAATTGTTTGTATTACGACAAACAGAATAAAAACGTGTTACTTGTAAATCACTACGGATAATCCGTTACATACGAAGAGATTAGTTCATTTAATAAGTAGACATTATGAAAAAAATACATTTAAGTTTATTATTAGTTTTTAGTGCAGTTATATTGTTGTTTAGTTCGTGCCAACAAAAAGCAGAACAAGCTCAACCAATTGAAAACTTTGAAGTTAAGCGTTATTTGGGAAGTTGGTATGAAATAGCTCGTTTTGACTTTAAGTTTGAAAAAGACTTGAATAATACAACGGCGAATTATAGTTTAAATGAAGATGGGACAATACGCGTTGTAAATAAGGGATATAATCCTTTTACAGAAGAGTGGAAAGTAGCAGAAGGAAAGGCAAAGTTTGTTGGAGAAGAAAATATCGGACAATTAAAAGTGTCTTTTTTTGGTCCTTTTTACTCAGGTTACAACATTTTAGCGTTGGATGAAAATTATCAGTTTGCATTGATAGGGGGGAAAGATTTAGATTATTTGTGGATTTTATCACGCGCAAAAACGATTCCTGATACAATCAAAGAAGAATACCTGAAAATAGCTGAGCGTACTGGCTACGATACAAGTAGATTATTGTGGATTGAACACAACAAATAAGAAACATAATTTGACGATGGTAGAACACGTTTATTTTAAGACAATAGAACAAGATTGGGCAGGATATTCAACTTCCGTTTTGTTTTCACACTCTTTCTTTTCAGAAGAAGTAACAATCTTTTTGGGACCAGCGTATGATGAGGAAGGAGAAGAAGTAGAAGTGCCTCCAACAGAGGTAGAATTGACCGAAATGGCGCAAACATATCAGTTGTTTGTTGAAAACATAGATTTGTATTTAAAAGCGATACAAGAGAGAGCATACGAATATTATCGTGCTTATTATGCACATTATTATGAAGACGAAGCAGAGTCAGGAGAACCCCCTTTAGGAATAGATGCGATAGAAAAACACAATCCACATATCAGAGAATTGCTGTATATCCGTTTATTAGCAGGAGGTATTATAATATTGCCTATCAGGTATGCTTTAGATAATGAACACGGCTTAGAGTTTAGATTTACAAACGGAGAAATCACCGATGTAGGAGGAATAGACGATACAGATTAAAACAAAAGAGAGAATGGACTGACCCCAAAAAGTTGGACGAAGTTATGCAATCTTTTTAATATAATGAGCTCGGTATTCTACCGGGCTCATTCCATTTAAATTAATGCGA